>NZ_JADOTY010000001.1:5435125-6070251 GCF_015751785.1 Micromonospora vinacea
GGACATGGCGGCTCAGCGGCGGCATCTGGCGTTGATGTTGACCGTCGTGCTGGGTGGCCCGAACGAGTACACGGGTCGCGGGTTGGCCGAGGCGCACCAGCCGTTGAACATCACTGTGGAGCACTACGCGAAGGTGGGCGAGCACCTGACGGTGACGCTGACCGAGTTGGGGGTGCCGGCGGACATCCTCGCTGACGTGCAGACTGTGCTGGGGCAGGTGCAGGGCCAGGTGGTGGCTGCCGGGAACAGGTCGGGCGTCTGAGCGTGGACGCGGCTCGCCTCAAGCAGAGCTGGTCGGTGGTCGCCGGTCACGGTGACCAGGTGCCGCTCTACTTCTACTCGACGTTGTTCCTCGCTCATCCCGAGACACGGCAGATGTTCCCCACGAACATGGCCGGTCAGCGGGACCGCCTCGTGACCGCGTTGGGTCACATCGTGTCCAACGTGGACCAGGTGGATCGGCTGGTGGGTTTCCTGCAGGACCTCGGCGCGGATCACCGCAAGTTCGCGGTCCGCGCGGAGCACTACCCGGCGGTCGGTGAGGCGCTGGTGGCGACGTTGCAGCATTTCCTCGCCGAGCAGTGGACCGACGAGTTGGCCGCGGACTGGACGGCCGCGTACGGGTTGGTCGCCCAGGTGATGATCGAGGCCGCGCAGGCCGCTGAGGCGGTCAATCCGCCGTGGTGGGTGGCGGAGATCGTGGCGCACGAGCGGCGGGCGTTCGACGTGGCGGTGTTGACGGTGCGTCCGCAGTACCTGTTGCCGTTCACTCCGGGTCAGTCGATCGGGGTGTCGCACCCGTCGGTGCGGTCGTGGCGGTACTACTCGCCGGCGAACGCGCCGCGGGCGGACGGCACGTTGGAGTTGCATGTGCGGGCCGCGCCGGGTGGCGCGGTGTCGTCGCGGCTGGTGTACGGGTCGGCGGTGGGGGATCGGATCCACCTGGCGGCGCCGGTGGGGGACCGGTTGGGGTTGCGGTCGGCGGGCTCCAGTGACCTGTTGCTGTTGGTCGCGGGCACCGGTTGGGCGCCGGTGAAGGCGTTGGTGGAGCAGGTGGCCGCGGAGGGTTCCCGCCGGCGGGTGGACCTCTACGTGGGGGCCCGTTCCCGTAGCGAGTTCTACGACAGCGACGCGATCGACAAGTTGGCGTCGTCGTATCCGTGGTTGACGGTGACGTACGTGGTGGGTGCCGACGTGCACCGGCCGGGTGAGTTCGTGCAGGCGGTGGACCGGGCGTTGGCCGACGGTGACTGGCGTTCCCGGCACGTGTTCGTGTGTGGGTCGGACGAGATGGTGTCGCACGCGGTGCGGACGTTGGTGCAGGCGGGTTACCACGAGGGTCAGGTGCACCACGAGGGCCTGGGTGCGCAGTGGTACGGCGCGGCGTGGCGGACGGCGGTGCAGCAGTCGGTTGCGGGTGACGCTTCGGGAGGTGGGCACAGGTGAGCGCGAGGAGTGAGCTTGCGAGCCCCGCAGTCGCGAACGGAGGTCTGCACAGGTGAGCGCGACACCGATCAGTCGGTATGACGGGGTGCAGGTTTCCGGCGGTGTGCAGGTGCGGATGACCGCCGATCGGGTTCGGCGGTGGGAGTTCGGTGCGGCGTCGTTCGCCCGGCGTGGGTACGACAACGCCGACGTGGACCGGTTCCGGATGCAGGTCGCTGACGAGTTGGACCTGTTGGCGACGCAGATCGCGACGTTGCGGGCGGAGAATGAGCGGCTGACCGACCGGGTGGAGTTGCACCGGCACGGGGTGATTCCGAGTACGGGTGCGGCGGCGAAGGTTCCGGCGGCGCGGGAGGTGAATCTGCTGTCGGCGGCGCAGCGGGAGGCCGAGCAGATCATCGCGCAGGCGCATGACTATGCGCGTCGGGTCGCCGAGTACGCCCGGGTGCAGTACGAGAGTTACCTGCAGGCGGCGGAGGCGGAGGCGAAGCAGGAGGCGGAGCGGGCGGTGGCGGAGTACCGCAGCGCGGCGGGGCCGAGCTTCGACGACACGGTGGCGACCCGGGAGGCGTTGCGGATCTTCGGGGAGATGATGGTGTCGCACATGCAGGCGGCGGCGCGGCATCTCGACGACGGCAGTGAGCAGTTGGCGCGCACGATGGATCGGATCGCGGCGGAGACGCCGGGGGCGCCGTTCGTGGGTGGTGTGGTGGGGCAGTCGGCGTTGCCGCGCCACCAGCAGCGTTGAGTCGTCGCCGAGTGGGGTCCGCGCACGTCAGCGGACCCCACTCGGCTCAGCTGAGCCGTTGGTCGAGGTGGAAGGTGACCTCGGTGCCGGCGGCGCTCTTGCCGATGGCCTTGCACAGGGCGGCGCGGATGGGCAGCCAGTGGGGGCCGGCGCCGGAGGGCATGAGGGTGGCGTTGAACGGGTGCCCGTCGATGGTGCCGGTGACCTTGACGGCGCGTCGGGTGCCGAGCAGGTTCGCGGAGTCGGGCACTGTCACGTACGTGGCGAACGCGCCGTCCTTCTCGATGGGCGCGGTGAAGTGGTAGTCCAGTGGTTGCGGGTCCATGGCTCTCCTCGGCGCGACGGTCGGTCAGCTGGCGGCGGCGCGGACGGCCTCGGCGATCGGGGTGGGCCCGTCGACGAGTTCCAGTGTCGCGCCGGTGGTGCGCGGTTCGTCGAGCAGGGCGACGAGGACGTGGGCGACGTCGGTGCGGCTGATCGCGCCCCGACCGGCGTGTGGGGTGAGGGTGACCCGCCCGGTGGGTGGGTCGTCGGTGAGCCGGCCGGGTCGTAGCACCGTCCAGGCCAGGTCGCGGCCGCGCAGGTCGTCCTCGGCGGCGCGTTTGGCGCGCAGGTACGCCGCCCACACGTCGTCGCCGCCGGGGGCGGGTGGGTCGTCCACGCCCATGGAGGAGACGAGCAGGTAGCGGTGGACGTCGGCGCGGGTGGCGGCGTCGGCGAGGAGCGCGGCGGCGGCCCGGTCGACGCTGTCCTTGCGGGCGGCGCCGCTGCCGGGGCCGGCGCCCGCGGCGAAGACCACCGCGTTGGCGCCGTGCAGGTGGTCGGCGAGCTGCGCGACCTCGGTGTGTTCCAGGTCGCAGACGACGGGGGTGGCGCCGGCGGCGCGCAGCGTCGCTGTCTGCTCGGGGTTGCGGATGAGGCCGACGGCGGTGTCGCCGCGCCCGACGAGGTGACGTTGCAGCAGCAGGGCGATCTTGCCGTGGCCTCCGGCGATGACGACGCGCATGCGCCCAACCTACCGGCGCCGCGGGTGCCGGCGGCGGCGCCGGCTTGACCTTGACCTTCGGGTAACCCTGAGCCTGGTGGGTGCCGGTCGCCGTGACCGGCGCGAGGAGGATGTCGACGTGGGGCTGATGACCATCGGGGCGTTCGCCCGGGCGGCGAGGCTGACGCCGAAGGCGTTGCGCCTGTACGACCGGGGTGGGCTGTTGGTGCCGGCCGCTGTCGATCCGGAGTCCGGTTACCGGCTCTACGACCCGGCTCAGCTGCCGGTGGCCCGGCTGGTGGCCCAGTTGCGTCGGCTCGGTATGCCGCTGGCGACGGTCCGGGTCGTGTGTGGCCTGGAGCCCGCGGCGGCGGCCGAGGCGATCAGCGCGTACTGGCGGCAGGTCAGCGCGGACACCGCGGCGCGCGCCCGGCTCGCCACCCTCCTCGTGGATCACCTCTCTGAAGGGGGCACCACCATGTCTGACCCGAATTCCGTCGTTGTCGTCCGCTGCGCCGCCGGTGCTGACACCGGGCTGGTGCGTGACAGCAACGAGGACACCGCGTACGCCAGCGAGCGGTTGCTGGCAGTGGCCGACGGTATGCGGGGGCCCGGCGGCGCGGCGGCCAGCGCCGCCGCCGTCGACGCCCTGAAGCCGTTGGCACTGAGCGGCGTGCCGGCCGCCGACCTGCTGACGATGCTGGCCGGCGCGGTGAGCGACGCCGACGGTGCCGTGCACGGGTTGGCCACCGACGTCGACCAGCCGGTCACCACGTTGACCGCGTTGCTGTTCAGCGGTTCCCGGCTGGGGCTGGTGCACGTCGGTGACACCCGCGCCTACCTGTTGCGCGGTGGTGAGCTGTCGCTGCTCACGCAGGATCACACCTGGGTGCAGGCCCAGGTCGATCAGGGCCGGCTCGACCGGGACCAGGCCGCGGCGCATCCCCAGCGGGCGGTGCTGGTGCGCGCCCTCGGCGGCGGTCGGCAGGTCGAGGCGGATCTGGCGCTGCGCACGGCGTTGCCCGGTGACCGGTACCTGTTGTGCTCCGACGGGTTGTCCGCTGTCGTCGCCCGGGGCGACCTGCTGTCGGCGTTGACCGCGACGGACGATCCCGGGGACACGGTGCGGGCGTTGATCGACCTGGCGCGGGCCGAGGGGGCGCCGGACAACGTCGCCTGCGTCGTCGCCGACGTCGTCGCGGCGTAGAGGGTCGTCGACGTCGGGCCGCGTCGGGTGGGGTCGCCCACCCGGCGCGGGGCTCGGCGTCGGCGGACGGGTTGAGGCAGCATGGAGAGGTGATGGAGAGTTTCGACGCGTTGACCTCGCTGGTGGCCGGTGGTGGGGTGGTGGTGCTCAGCGGCGCCGGCCTGTCCACCGAGTCGGGAATTCCGGACTACCGGGGGCCCAGCGGGGTGGCGCGACGGCACACGCCGATGACGTTCCAGGCGTTCACCCGGGACCCCCTGGCCCGGCGGCGTTACTGGGCGCGTAGCCACCTGGGGTGGCGGTTGATCGCGGGCGCGGCGCCCAACGGCGGGCACCGGGCGGTGGCGGCGCTGCAACACGCTGGTCTGGTCGACACGGTGATCACTCAGAACGTCGACGGTCTGCACGGGGCGGCCGGCAGCCCGTCGGTTATCGAGTTGCACGGCCGCCTGGACGAGGTGACCTGCCTGGACTGCGGCAACCTGACCTCCCGGGAGGAGCTTGACCGGCGGCTGCGTGAGGCCAATCCGGATTTCGTGGCCCGCGTCGCCGCGGTGAACCCGGACGGTGATGTTGATCTCCCCGATGAGCAGGTGGCGGCGTTCCGGCCGGTGGACTGCGGGATCTGCGGCACCGGCATGTTGAAACCGGACGTGGTGTTCTTCGGCGAGACGGTGCCGCCGCAGCGGGTGTCGCGGTGTTTCGCCGCCGTGGGGCAGGCCCGGTCGTTGCTGGTGCTCGGGTCGTCGTTGACGGTCATGTCGGGGCGCCGGTTCGTGATTCGGGCCGCGAAACAGGGCATCCCGGTCGCGATCGTCAACCAGGGGCCGACCCGGGGTGACGGCCACGCCACCGTGTGCGTCGACGCCCCGTTGGGCGCGGTGTTGCCGCAGTTGGCCGCCCGGGTCGCCGCTGGAGCCCCGCTCAAGGTGTGACGGCAGGGCCCTGGGGCCCCGGGGGGAGGACATCCGCCGGAAACACCAACGCTGGTAGCGTTGAGCGCGCCGGTAACACCCACGTGGGAGAGACCGCCCGACAGCACGCAGGGCGGCGCCGAAGGGGCAAATCCTCCCCGGAACCTCTCAGGCAAAAGGACCTCGTGGGTAGGCACTGTGGAGTGCCCCTGTGGGTGCGACAGAGGGGGAGGCCGACACGTCGACCTCGCCCCGGGAGTGCCCCTGATGACCGTAGAGCAGTTCGCCACCCGTCACATCGGTCCCGGCCCCGACGATGAGCGTCGGATGCTGGAGGTCGTCGGTCACGACTCGATCGACGAGCTGATGGACGCCGCGATCCCCGAGGTGATCCGCTGGCACGGCACCCTCGACCTGCCCGACCCGGCCACCGAGGCCGAGACGATCGCCGAGCTGCGGGCCCTCGCGTCCCGCAACACCGTCGCCGTCTCCATGATCGGGTTGGGGTACCACGGCACGCACACCCCGGCGGTGATCCGCCGCAACGTGCTGGAGGACCCGGCCTGGTACACGGCGTACACGCCGTACCAGCCGGAGATCAGTCAGGGCCGCCTGGAGGCGCTGCTGAACTTCCAGACCATGGTCACCGACCTGACCGGCCTGACCACCGCGAACGCCTCGATGCTCGACGAGGGCACCGCGGCGGCGGAGGCGATGACCCTCGCGCGGCGGGCCTCCAAGAGCAAGAGCGCCGTGTACGTCGTCGACGCCGACGCGTTGCCGCAGACCATCGCGGTGATCACCAGCCGGGCCGAGCCGCTCGGCATCGACGTGCGGGTCCTCGACGTCGAGCGTGACGAGTTGCCGGCGGAGTTCTTCGGTCTGCACCTGCAGTACCCGGGGGCGTCCGGGGCGGTGCGCGACCACGCGGGCCTGGTCGAGGCGGCGCACACCGTCGGCGCCCTGGTGACCGTCGCGGCGGACCTGCTGGCGTTGACGCTGCTGCGCGCACCGGGGGAGATCGGCGCGGACATCGCCGCCGGTACCACCCAGCGTTTCGGCGTACCCATGGGCTTCGGTGGGCCGCACGCCGGTTACCTGGCGGTGCGCTCGGGCCTGGAGCGGATGCTGCCCGGGCGTCTCGTCGGGGTGTCCCGCGACGCGGACGGCAACCCGGCCTACCGGTTGGCGTTGCAGACCCGTGAGCAGCACATCCGGCGGGAGAAGGCGACCAGCAACATCTGCACCGCGCAGGTGCTGCTCGCGGTGATGGCCGGCATGTACGCCGTCTACCACGGCCCGGACGGGCTGCGGGACATCGCGACGCGTACCCATGGCATGGCGGCGCGGCTCGCGGCCGGGTTGCGCGCCGGTGGCGTGGACGTCGCGGACGTCGCGTTCTTCGACACCGTCACCGCGACAGTGCCGGGCGCGGCGGCGCAGGTCGTCGCGGCGGCCGCGCAGCGGGGGGTGAACCTGCGGCTGGTCGACGCCGACCGGGTGGGGGTGTCCTGCGACGAGACGACGACCGACGCGCACCTGCGGGAGGTGTGGGCGGCGTTCGGGGTGCCCGCGTTCGACGGGGCCGTGGACGCGGCCCTGCCGGTCGACCTGACGCGCGGCAGCGACTTCCTCACCCACCCGGTGTTCCGCAGCCACCACTCGGAGACGGCGATGCTGCGTTACCTGCGGCGGCTGTCGGACTTCGACTACGCCCTGGACCGGGGCATGATCCCGCTCGGGTCGTGCACGATGAAGCTGAACGCGACCACCGAGATGGAGCCGGTCAGCTGGGCGGAGTTCGCGAACATCCACCCGTTCGCGCCGGACGCGCAGACCGCCGGGTACCGGGAGATGATCGGTCAGCTGGAGTCGTGGCTGGCCGAGGTGACCGGCTACGACGCGGTGAGCGTGCAACCCAACGCCGGTTCGCAGGGGGAACTGGCCGGGTTGCTGGCAATCCGTTCGTACCACGCGTCGCGGGGCGAGACGCACCGCGACGTGTGCCTGATCCCGTCGTCGGCGCACGGCACGAACGCGGCGTCGGCGGTGATGGCCGGCATGCGGGTCGTGGTGGTGGCCTGCGACGACGACGGCAACGTCGACCTCGTCGACCTGGACGCGAAGATCGACAAGCACCGCGACGCGCTCGCCGCGATCATGGTGACGTACCCGTCGACGCACGGCGTGTACGAGACGGGCATCGCGTCGCTGTGCGCGAAGGTCCACGACGCCGGCGGGCAGGTGTACGTCGACGGGGCGAACCTCAACGCCCTGGTCGGGTTCGCCAAGCCCGGCAAGTTCGGCGCTGACGTGTCGCACCTCAACCTGCACAAGACGTTCTGCATCCCGCACGGCGGCGGTGGCCCCGGGGTGGGCCCTGTGGCGGTCCGCGCGCACCTGGCGCCGTTCCTGCCCGGTGACCCGCTGGGCGCGCACGCCGACGCCACGCCGGCGATCTCGGCGGCGAAGTACGGGTCGGCGGGCATCCTGCCGATCCCGTGGGCGTACCTGCGGATGATGGGCGCCGAGGGGCTGACCCGGGCCACCGGTGTGGCGGTCCTCGCGGCGAACTACGTGGCGGCGCGGCTGCGCGGGCACTTCCCGGTGCTGTACGCCGGCAACAAGGGCCTGGTGGCGCACGAGTGCATCCTCGACCTGCGGCCGTTGACGAAGGCGACCGGTGTGAGCGTCGACGACGTGGCGAAGCGGCTGATCGACTACGGCTTCCACGCGCCCACGATGTCGTTCCCGGTGGCGGGGACGCTGATGGTGGAGCCGACCGAGAGCGAGGACCTGGCCGAGCTGGACCGGTTCTGCGACGCGATGATCGCGATCCGCGCGGAGATCGAGCAGGTGGGTTCCGGGGTGTGGCCGGCGGGGGACAACCCCCTGGCGAACGCGCCGCACACCGCGGCGATGGTCAGCGGTGACGAGTGGTCGCACGCGTACCCGCGGTCGGTGGGCGCGTACCCGGCCGGGGTGGACCGGGCCGGGAAGTACTGGCCGCCGGTGCGGCGCATCGACGGCGCGTACGGCGACCGGAACCTGGTCTGCTCGTGCCCGTCGCCGGAGGCGTTCGAGGACTGACAACGCCGCAGCCGGTCGAGGACTGACGACGGCGCGCCGGGGCGGGCGGTACGGCCTGCCCCGGCAGCCGCTGCGACCTGGGCGGGGACGTCCCCTACCGGGGGACTAGCCTGGGTCGACGGCGGCTAAACGGTGACGCTGAGTGGTCGGTCAGGCCACGAGGGCGTGGCGGGCGGGGCCGCGGTGCGGTGCGATGCTGCTGCCGTCGGGGAGCAGCTCGCCGGTGTCCTCGAAGACGATGACACCGTTGCAGAGCAGGCTCCAGCCCTGCTCACGGAAGCAGGCGAGGACCCGCGCGGCTTCCCGGTCGGTGGCTTCAGCGGAGGGGCAGGTCGGTTGGTGCTGGCACATCGGGTTCTCCGGACTGTGGGGGCACTGTGTCATGGTTCACATGACCAGTGACGCACAGTACCAAGCGAAAGTGTCCAGCATCGAGCAGGTCCCCGCCTGGTGCCCGGGAAATCCACTGAACGGATGAGGAAGGTTGGACCGTACGGCGTGGAAACGCTCCCACAGTGGTTGGTCGATGTACCCGCGGCGCCGGCCGCGTGCCGGGGCGCGCTCACCGAACGCGCCCGCCTGCACTGGTCCCGCGGCGACGGCGGCGACCCCGCGGCCCTCGCCGAGGAGTTCCTCGCCGCGCACGGCCTGCCCCTGCACGACCTGACCCGACCCGCCACCGGGCCGCACGGCACCGGGGTCTGCGGCGCGGCGCTGTACCTGTCCGCCGCCGCCGGGGCGCTGCTGGCCGGCGCCCCCACCGGGGCACCGGAGCCCGCGCCGACCCTGCCCGACCTCGCCGTCGTCGTCTACCAGCACGACACCACCCGGGTCACCCGGCCCGGCCCGCCGCGACAGTGGTGGCTCGGCGAGTGGGTCGAGAGCTGGACCCCCGACCAGCACGCCGCCGCCGTCGACGCGGTCCGCGCCGCCATCGGCCGCGGGGACGTCTACCAGAGCAACCTCGTGGGCCACGCCGCCGCCCCCTACACCGGCGACCCGTTGCCCGCCCTGAGCCGCCTCGGCGCGCTCCCCGGCGCCCGCTACGGCGGCGTGCTCACCGGCGACGGCTGGGCCATCGGCTGCGCCTCCCCGGAAACCCTCGTCGAGGTCACCGACGGGCAGGTGATCACCCGACCGATCAAGGGCACCCGCCCGGCCACCGCCGCCGGCCGCGCCGAACTGCTCGCCAGCGCGAAGGAACGCGCCGAACACATCATGATCGTCGACCTGGAACGCAACGACCTCGCCCGCATCGCCCGCACCGGCACCGTCACCGTCGACGACCTGTTCGCCGTCCGCCGCTGGTGCGACCTGTGGCAGGCCGAGTCGACAGTGCGCGCCGCCGCCGCCGACGGCCTCGGCCTCGCCGACCTGCTGCGCGCCACCTGCCCCGGCGGCTCCGTCACCGGCGCCCCGAAACTCGCCGCCCTGACCCAGATCAGCGCCCTCGAACCCGTCGGGCGGGGCGCCAGCATGGGCGCGCTGGGCTGGGTGACCCCGGGCCACGTCGACCTCGGCCTGACCATCCGCACCGCCGCCGCCGACGGCCAGCGACTGCACACCTGGGCCGGCGGCGGCATCACCTGGGACAGCGACGCACGCGCCGAGGTCGCCGAGGCCGCCGCGAAGACCACCCCGATCCGCGCCACCCTGGCCGGGCGCTGACCCCGGCACCCCACGGCGATACGCTGTCTCCCATGACCATGCGGCCCATCCGGATCATCGGCGACCCTGTTCTGCGCACCGGATGCGAACCGGTCACCACCTTCGACGCGGAGTTGCGCGCCCTGGTCACCGACCTGATGGACACCCTGCTCGGCGCCCCCGGCCGCGCCGGCGTCGCCGCACCGCAGATCGGCGTCAGCGCCCAGGTGTTCGTCTACGACGCCGACGGGCACCGCGGCCACCTCATCAACCCCACCCTGGAGTTGTCCGACGAGCTCCAGGACGACGAGGAGGGCTGCCTGTCCATCCCCGGGCTGTACTTCCCGACCGTGCGGGCCCTGCACGCCACCGCCCACGGCGTCGACCAGCACGGCGAGCCGTTGACCATCGCCGGCAGCGGGTTCCTGGCCCGCGCCCTGCAACACGAGACCGACCACCTGGGCGGGAAGCTCTACGTCGACACCCTGCGCGGCGACACCCGCCGCCGCGCCCTGCGCGAGATCCGCGCCGGGCGCTTCGACTCACCCAGCCGCCGCGGCTAGGGCCTGTTTCATAAGGGCGGTCGAGCCGAGGCGGGGTCCGGGCGGCGATCCGGCAAGGCGCGGTTTTGTTCGGATACCGGTGTTGTATCCGGACGAAACCGCAACGCCGCCGGTCGTCGTCCGGGCCTGCCGCAGGCCGGCCAGTTCTTATGAAACAGGCCCTAGCGCCGTCAACGTCCACTCGTCGTAGTCGGCGACCCGGGTGAAACCCACCCGCTCGTACAGACGCACCGCTGCCACGTTGTCCGCCTTCACGTTCAGCGTCACGTGCTCCACGCTCTCCCGCAGACGCGCGCACAACGCCGCCACCACCGACGCGCCCAGCCCTCGCCCCCGCCAGCGCGGATGCGTCGTGACGTTTCCCAGCGCCGCCACCCGGTACGCCGGCGAGAACACGTGCACCCCGGCCACCGCGACCACCGCACCCCCGTCGCGTATCCCCAGGTACTGCCCGGTCTGCATCATCCGCTCGTCGAACCAGTTGCCCGGGTACGCCTGCGCGTACAAGGCACGCACCTGCGGCAGGTCCGCCGTGCCGAGCACCACGCCCGCCGGGGCGACAGTGCCCAGCCGCGCCGGGTCGGTCAACGCCATCCGGTGGTGCCGACCGCCGGAGGCCAACCGGAACGACCCGGAAAACGCGTCGGCCAGACCGGGGGACAGGTGCGCGTACAGCCGGGCCGGCAGCACCGGCGCCACCTGCGCCAGCAACACCGACAACGCCGCGGTGTCCGCCGGCGCGGCGAACGCCAACAACGTCGGCAGGTCGCTCCCGTGGTACAGCAACGCGACCTGGTCATCGCGGCGGAACCACGACGTGTACGGCCAGAAGAAATCGTCCAGATCACCCAACTGGTAGGCGTGCAGCACCGGGTCACGCCCCAGCAACCGCGCCAGCACCATCCGGTCGTGCTCGGCCCGCACCGGCATCAGCGGGCCACCCACTGGTCATGGCCCAGCTTCGCGACCAGCGCCACGACCACCACCAGCAGCACCACCCGCACGAACCCCGAGCCGCGGCGCAACGCCATCCGCGCCCCCAGCACCGCACCGGCGATGTTGCACACCGCCATGCCGGCGCCCAGCAGCCACCACACGTGCCCGGTCACCCCGAACACCACCAGCGCGCCCAGGTTCGTGCCGGCGTTGACGACCTTCGCCATCGCCGAGCCGTGCACGAAGTCCGCGCCGACCAGAGCGGTGAACGCCAACACCAGGAACGTGCCGGTGCCCGGGCCGATCAACCCGTCGTACAGGGCGATGCCCACCCCGGCCACCGCGATCACCGCCGCCACCCGCAGCGGGGTGCGCTTCGCCGGCGCCGCCACCACCCCCATCCGGGGACGCAGCAGCACGAACACCGCCACCGACACCAGCACCACCAGCACCACCGGCCGGTACGCCGACGCCGGCACCGACCCGGCCAGCGCCGCGCCGACACCCGCGCTGAGCACCGCGAACCCCGCCGCCGGGCCCGCCACCCGCCAGTCCACCTTCGTCCGGCGGGCGTACGTCGCCGCCGCCGTGGCCGTACCGAAGATCGCGGCCAGCTTGTTCGTGCCCAGCGCGGTGGCCACCGGCAACCCCGGGGCGGCCACCAGCAAGGCCGGCAGCAGCAACAACCCGCCACCACCGACCACGGCATCGACCCACCCGGCCATCGCGGCGGCGGCCAGCAGGGTACTCAGAGTCACGGCGTCCACGGGCGGCAATTCTGCCCACCCGACGCGCCGCAGCGGCACCCGAGTGGCCAGCCTCACCGGGTCACCGACCCCGCGTACGCCGCAACCACACCCCCAACGCCCCGACCGCCACGAATACCAGCACCGAGCACAGCAACACCTTCACCACCCGGCAACCATGCCACGGGCACGTAAGGTGCAGGAGTGCGCCTGGCCACCTTCAACCTGCTGCACGGACGGTCCCTCACCGACGGGCTCGTCGACTCCGACCGGCTCGCCGCCGCCATCGGCGCCCTCGACGCCGACGTGCTCGCCCTGCAGGAGGTCGACCGCGACCAACGCCGCAGCGGCAACCTCGACCTCACCGCCATCGCCGCCCGCGCCCTCGACGCCCCCCACCACCGCTTCGCCGCCGCCGTCGTCGGCACCCCCGGCGAACAGTTCCGCCCGCTGCGCCACGACGACGACGGCCACGGCGAACCCTGCTACGGCATCGGGCTGATCAGCCGACACCCCGTCCGCAGCTGGCAGGTCACCCGACTCAAGCCGGCGCCCGTACGCTCACCGGTCTACGTGCCCGGCCCCCGCGGCGGTCTCATCCTGTTGCACGACGAACCCCGCGTGGTCCTCGCCGCCGTCCTGGACACCCCGCACGGCCCCCTCACCGTCGCCGCGACCCACCTGTCGTTCGTGCCCGGCTGGAACGCCCGCCAACTACGCCAGACCGTCCGCGCCCTGCGCGCCCTACCCGGGCCCCGCGTCCTGCTCGGCGACCTCAACCTGCCCGCCGGCGCGGCCCGGCTCATCTCCGGCTGGCACCCCCTGGGCCGCCGCCCCACCTACCCCTCCGGGCAGCCCCGGGTCCAACTCGACCACATCCTCGCCGACCGGCACGCCCTCTCCGCCCTCCCACCGGTACGCGCCGTCACCACGCCGGCGTCCACCATCTCCGACCACCGCCCCCTGATGATCGACCTCGGCTGAGCATCATCGCCCAACCGGCCACATCGCGGCTCACCAATGTCTAGGGTGGGCTCACCGACACCACCGCCGTTGCGCCATCGCCACCCCCGACGATCACGGAGCTGACCATGAGCGACACGCCGGACACGATCGTGCTCATCCACGGATTCTGGGTGACCCCCCGCAGCTGGGAAAACTGGGTCACCCACTACCAGGACAAGGGCTTGCGGGTACTCACCCCCACCTACCCCGGTCTGGAAGGCGAGGTCGAGGCGATCAACGCCGACCCCAGCCCCCTGGAGACACTGACCGCGCCGCAGGTCATCGCGCACCTGTCCGAGGTGGTCGCCGCACTGCCCACGCCGCCGATCCTGATGGGCCACTCCGCCGGCGGGGCGTTCACCCAGGTGCTGCTCGACCGGGGGTACGGCGCCTCAGCGGTCGTGCTCAACTCGGCACCCACCGAAGGGGTCCGCAACATCCCCTTCTCGCAACTGCGCTCCACCTTCCCGGTGCTGCGCAACCCCGCCAACCGGCACCGCGCCGTCGGGTTCACCTTCGAGCAGTGGAACTACGCGTTCACCAACACCTTCGACGAGCAGGAAGCCCGCGCCCTGTACGAGCGCTACGCCATCCCCGCCGCCGGCGGCATCCTCTGGGACAGCGTCCTGGCCAACCTGCTGCCCGGCCCCCAGGACATCGCCGTCGACTACCACAACGAGCAGCGCGCGCCGCTGCTGTTCATCTCCGGCTCGGAAGACCACATCATGCCGCCCAGCGTGCAACGCGCGAACGCCGCGCTCTACCGGGGCGACACCATCACCGAGGTCGAGCTCTTCGAGGGGTACGCGCACCTGCTGCCCGCCCAGCAGGGCTGGCAGCGCATCGCCGACGTCGCCCTCGACTGGGCCCTGCGGCACGCCCGGTGAGCACCGCACACCAGGTGCGGATCACCCATATCGGCGGCCCCACCACGCTGATCGAGGTCGGCGGGTGGCGGCTGCTCACCGACCCCACGTTCGACCCACCCGGGCGGCGCTACACGTTCGGCTGGGGCACCTCGTCGCGCAAGCTCACCGGCCCGACGATCCCCGCCGCCGACCTCGGGCCGGTCCACGCGGTCCTGCTCAGCCACGACCACCACGGCGACAACCTCGACGACGACGGCCGGGCGCTCCTCAGCGGTGCGGGCGCGGTCCTCACCACCGTGCCCGGGGCACGCCGGCTCGGCCCCCACACCCGGGGCCTGCGCGCCGGGCAGAGCACCCGGCTCACGCACCCCCGGCGACCCACGATCGAGGTGACCGCCACGCCGTGCCGGCACGGCCCGCCGCTGAGCGGCCCGATCGTCGGCACCGTCATCGGCTTCGCCCTGCGCTGGGCCGGGCAACAACACGGCGCGCTCTGGGTCACCGGCGACACCGTGCTGACCCGCCGGGTACGCCGAGTCGCCACCCGCATCCAGGTCGGCACGGTGCTGCTGCACCTAGGTGGGGTGCGATTCCCCGTCACCGGGCCGTTGCGCTACTCGATGACGGCCCGGCGAGCCGCGAAACTGTGCGCCGAGCTTCGGCCCCACACCGTGATCCCGGTGCACTACGAGGGCTGGCAGCACTTCCAGGAACCCCGCGAGGCCATCGAACGGGTGTTCACCGCCGCACCGCCTCCGGTGCGCGACAGCATCCACTGGCTCCCACCGGGCGAACCCACCACCATCGACGCCTGACACGGGCGGGGGAGCGGACCGCCGAGCCGCAAGATTCCCTCAAGATCATTGCATCGACGAACTCCGACGATCATGCTGGTCGATACGCGCCACGATCAACTCGTCGGAGGCCACATGAGACGCCAGCGACCCACCCTCATCGCCGTGTCCACCCTCATCGCCATCACCCTCACCACCGCCGCACCCACCCCCGCCACCGCCGCACCACCCGACCAGGTCACCGCCCTCACCGCCCACCAGGCCGACGGATACACCACCCTCGCCTGGCAACCCGTCGACGGCGCCACCGACTACCAGATCGAACGCACCCCCGTCGACGCCAACGGCACCCCCACCGGCGCACCCACCATCGTCGGCATCTGGCGACCCAACCGCCAGATCAACCAACAGGCACCCACCTTCGCCGACGCCGGCTACAACCCCGGCGACACCTTCCAATGGCGCGTACGCGCCCGCACCGGCACCACCGAACAGCCCTACTCCGACCCGGTCACCGCCACCACCACCGCACCCTGGGGCAACCCCGACACCCCCGGCGAAGGCCTGCGCACCGGCTGGGAAACCACCCACGCCGCGCAATACACCAGCGACACCGACGAGTACGCCTACACCGCCGCCATCGACGCCCTCAGCGACCGCGTCCGCGTCGTCGAACTCGGCCGCACCGTGCAGAACCGACCCATCAACATGCTCGTCATCGGCCACCCCACCCCACCGGCCACCCCCGCGGCCGTCGCCGCCACCGCACCCGTGGCCATCAACTGCAACGTGCACGGCAACGAACCCGGCGACCGCGAAGCCTGCCTCATCATGGCCCGCCAACTCGCCTTCAGCACCGACCCCCGCATCACCGACCTGCTCAGCCACACCACCGTCCTGATCGTCCCCACCATCAACGGAGACGGCCGCGCCAACAACACCCGCGGCAACTCCACCGGCCAGGACCTCAACCGCGACTACTCCCTGATCCGCCAACCCGAGACCACCGCGTACATCACAATGGTCCGCGACTACCGACCCGTCGCCGGCTACGACGGCCACGAGTTCGGCAACTCCCGCGCCGGCGACCTACCGATGCTGCCCCCACGGCACCAGAACGTCGCCCAACCCATCTTCGACCAGTCCCAGGACATGATCGAAGGCCACATGTACGCCAAGGGCGCCGAAGCCGGCTGGTGGGCCTGCCCCTACGGCTGCGAAGGCGGCGGCAACGTCGGCCTCAGCGAGGAAACCATCCTGCGCAACACCCTCGGGCTCAAAAACGTCACCAACTCCCTGCTGGAACTGCGCAGCTCCGGCGGCCAGACCCGCCCCGACGAGGGCAACACCGCCAACAACCGGCGCCGCAAGACCTACTCCGCCCTGTGGACGTTCCACCAGTTCCTCGACTACCACCGCGCCGACCGCGCCGACATCCTCAACTCCCGCGCCGAGGCCATCGAAACCCAGGCCGCCAACACCGGCCGACTCGTCTTCCGCGGCTCCCGCCCCATCCCCGCCCACCCGGCACCACACCCCGGCGACAGCCCACCACCACTCGACGCGCCCCCCGCCGACCTGATCCTCGACACCCCGCCCTGCGCCTACAAACTCACCGACGCGCAGTACAACGGCGCCCGCACCGACGGACCCGGCGGCGTCGGCACCACCGTCGCCCAGCGCATCGCCGCCCACGGCTGGAAGGTCATCACCATCGGCGACGACCACTACGTCCCCCTCAACCAACCCGAACGCGGCCTCATCCCGCTGCTCCTCGACCCCAAGGGCGTGGAGAAGCTGACCGACGGCGAACGCATCCACCCCACCCTCACCGGCCGCCGCAACGGACCCCTGGTCGTCACCGGCTTCACCTGCGCCGACGACGCCACCATCAACGGCCCGGTCACCGTCCGGGCCGGCGCGGCGCTCGTCACGACCGCAACGACCATCAGCGGCCCCCTCACCGCCACCGGCGCCGCCGGCGTCCTCCTCGCCGACAGCACCATCAACGGCCCGGTCCGCATCGCCAACACCACCGACACGATCTCCATCATCGACGCCACCATCGCCGGCCCCACCGACCTCTCCAGCAACACCACCGGCACCGACGCACCGGTGCTCGCCGGCACCACCATCCGCGGCCCTCTCAGCTGCACCGGCAACAACCCCACCCCGCACAACCTCGGCATCGCCAACACCGTCCACGGCCCCCGCACCACCCAGTGCGCCGCACTGTGACCGACGACTAGCCAACCGTCGTGCCGGCGGCGCGGGCCAACGCCCCGCCGCCGGCACCTCACCACCCACCCCGCACCCGTGGAGGCCGCCGTGTCGCAACCCGCCACCCCACCACGCCACCCCCGACGGCTCCGCGGCCCGGACAACGCCCGACTGGCACTCGGCCTGCTCCTACCGACCCTGCTGCTCGCCGCCTGCACCGGCACCTCCGCGGCTCCCCGCACGGATACCGTGGCAGCGACCGCCGGACCGCAGGTCACCGGTCCACTCTGCGCCGCCCTGCCCACCGGCACCGAGCCGGGCAACCCGAGCTTCCTCGCCGGTCAACCCGTCGACCAGGCGCTGCGCTGGATCCCCACCCTCACCACGTTCGAAGCGGCCCTGCGCACCAGCGGCGTCCTCACCGACCTGCCCACCGGCGTCACCGTCCTGGCGCCCTCCGACGACGCCTTCGCCGCCACCTTCTCCGAGGACAACTGGGACGACCTCATGACCCACCACACCGACCAGCTCCGCACCCTGCTGAAAGCCCACCTCATCAGCGGAACCCACCCGATCGCCGACCTCGTCGACGCCGGCACCGCCACCACCCTCGACGGCGTCACCGTCACCGTCACCCACACCGGGCCCACCGCCCGCCTCGGCGACCGCGCCGACGCGGTCTGCGCCGACTACCAGGCCACCAACGCCCGCATCCACATCATCGACGCCGTCCTCGGCCCACTGCCGGTCACCGCCGACGGCACCGGCCACCGCGCACACTGACCACCCTCACCCGGGCGGCACCAGACCCGCCAGCGCGCGGTTGGTCCGGTTGGCGCGGACCGCGTCACGCTGCTGCCCGGCGGTCACCTCGATGTACGTCTGCGACGACGCCAACGACGCGTGCCCCAACAACCGCATGATCTCCGCCGCGCTCGCACCGTCCTCCGCCAACCGGGTCGCGAAGGTGTGCCGCAGCGCGTGCAGCCGCGCACCACGCGGCACCCGGTCACCGATGCCGGCCCGCCGGTAACACGACTCGACGAGATACTGAAGGCCACCACGGCGCAACGGCTCACCACGCCGATCCACCAGGAACGCCGAGTCGGGGCGTACCGACCGCGAACCGAAGCGCCGCGCCCGACTGTCCAGGTAGTCCAGCAGCACCCGGTCCAGATCCGCCTCGATCGGCACCACCCGAGGCCGCCCACCCTTGCCCGCCACCTCGACCCGCCGCTCACCGGGCCGACCGCCGAGCGAGTCGACGCGCAACGCCAACAGCTCCGACAGGCGCAGCCCCGCACAGAGCGCCACCGCCAACACCGCCACGTCCCGCTCCGGCCACGGGTCGCGTTGCCGACCGTCGTCGCGCGCGACGGACGCGAGCAACACCTCGGGGGTGTCCGCGCCGCGCAACGGCTTCGGCTGGGGGAGTAGCGCCCGAGGACGCCCGACCGCCGGCATCGGGTTGCCCGCCACGAACCCGTCAGCGACCAGGAACGTGAAGAAACTGTTCCAGGTGGACCAGGCTCGATGCACCGACGCGGGCGCCCGGGGAGCGGCGAACCGGGCGAAGGCCGCCCGCATCACCCGGGGGGAGAGGTCGGTGATCAACAGCGCGTCGAGGGGGAGGGGAGGGGTGGCAGCCTCCGCGACCAGGGTGGCCACCGCGTGCAGATCCCTGCGGTACGCGGCCAGGGTGTGCGGGGAGGGCTTGCGGGTGGCCCGCGCGGTCAGGAACTCCTCGATCAGCACTGCGAGCGATTCGTCCTGTTTGTCATGCATAAGGGATATTATGCAGCATTTTCGGGTTTCCCGGAAGGGGGCCGAGAGAGGGGGAGAAGATGCCAGAACCACGGCGGTACGTCCTCACGGGAGCGCCCGGCGCCGGCAAGACAACCACGATCGAGGCGCTGCACCACAGGGGACACGTCACCGTCCGAGAAGCCGCCACCGACCTCATCGCCGAGAGGCAGGCACAGGGGTACGCCGAGCCGTGGCACGACAGCGACTTCGTCGACGCCGTCGTCGCGCTGCAACACCACCGGCAGGTCGGAGCCGACGCGCGTCAGCCGGTCCAGTTCTACGACCGGTCGCCGCTGTACACCCTGGCACTGGCCCGCCACCTGGGCAGACCGATCGGCCCGGCGCTGACCGCCGAGGTGGACCGCATCATGCGTGAGCGCACGTACCAACGCCCGGTGTTCCTGATCAGCCCGCTGGGCTTCATCCGCCACACCGCGGCGCGCCGAATCAGCTACGCCGACGCGCTGACCTTCGCCCGCCTGCACCAGGAGGTGTACGAGGAACACGGGCACCAGCTGGTCGATGTGCCAGCCGGACCGGTGCGGACACGGGTGGCCCTGATCGAGGAACACGTATCGTGCGCGACATGACGTCGCCCGGTGCCACCTGCCCCGAATGTGGTCAACCCGGCACACCCACCGTGTACCGAGATCCGGACGATCCCATGGCCTGGGTCTGTCCCGAGGGGCACCGGTGGCGGGCGACCGACCGGCCCGGGTGGTCTCCATGGGCGACGCCCACCGCCGTCACCGCACCCCGCGACGCCAGTGACACCACAACCCGGACCGGCCCCGTCCAGGTCGACAAGGATGGGCGGAGCTGGCGGATCGGCACGGCCACCGACGTCGCCTGGCTCGCTGGGCGCACCACGCAGGGTTTCTCGGTCACCACCGCGATTCCGCCGGTGTTCGAGGCGTACGGCACGTTCCACCCACCTGCCGGGGTCGGTCTCCACGCGCACGAACACGCGGTGATCGACGAACTGGCGGCGTGCACGCCCGCGCAACCCTGGTGGCTGGGCTTCCTCGACACCGGCGCCCACGACGTGGTCTTCCCGCACGTCCCGAGGGTGTCCCTCTACTGGGACTGGTCGTACGTGCTCGTCGAGGCCGGGCCGGAACAGGCCCTCAGCTGGCGGACCGGGCACATGCGCGGCGACGGGGCGCTGCCGGATCTGTTCTTCCCGGCGGATCGCTCCTGGCTGGTCTCGGCCCTGTGGGACGACACCTGGACCGACATCGGCGCCAGCGCGGCCGTGCTCGCGGGCCTGCGGCGCAACCCGCTGGTGAACGCGCGTCTCGTCGGGCCGGACGACGACGCGTGCCCACCCGGCCTGGCCCGCGACTGACCCCGATCAGGGGACCCCCGGAACGCGCTACTTTACATAATGTACATTATCGAATCGGGATTATCTGCGCGGCTGGCCGGTGGGCGGCCGATCAGAACTCCTCGGCGGCGGTGTCGGCCCACCTGGCCCAGGCGTCACGCCAGCGCTGGTCGACCGCCTCGCGCTCGTTGATGGGCGCGCCCTGTCGGGGCATGAGGTGTTGCCGTTCGCGCCAGGCGTGTTGAGCCGGCTGGCTGGACACACCTTCACCCACCCGGGTGCCGTACAGCAGGATCTCGTTGATGGCGCGGGCACGCAGCGTCGCGTGCTCCTGGAACCAGGTGGTGACGTCGGCGAGGCTGGTGACATGGGCGACGATGTCGCTGACCGCACGGTCGGCGTCGGGTTCGTCCTGATCGGCGAGTTGCCTTTGTCGGCGTACGGCGGCCTGCCAGAGTGTCGACCAGTACGGGGGCAGCTGCGGTGGTGCTCCCCCGTCGGCCATCCAGGCGTTGTGGTCCCGACGGGTGCGCAGTGCGGCGTCGATGAGCGCCCGGTGTGGTTCGCGGGCCAGGCCGGGCGGCAGGGCGACCGGTGCCGTGGGCGGTGTCTCCGCCAGACGTCTGCTGCCCAGTGCGTCGAGCAGTGGCGTGAGGTCGGTGACCGCGCCGAGGTGGACGGTGGCCGGGTGCCAGTCGCGGGCCGTCACGGTGATCTCGACACCATCGCGTTCGCAGCGGGTCGCCCACCACCGGTGGCCGGCTCGTACCGTGCGGCCGGGAACGGGCTGCTCGTCGACCAGGACAGTCGTGTCGCTCTCGGTCCATTCGACGTCGGAGAACCGGTCTCCGGCGAGTCGCATGTGGTGTTCGAGGTGCGTGCGTAACGGTCCGGCGTTGACCGGGAGGTCGGCCCAGCGGGCGGTGTCGACGGTCGCCCACGGTCCGGCGGTGGGGTCGCCGTGCACGATCCGGACGACGGTGATCGTGCTGTTGAAGGTTTCGGTGCCGGCGAAGCATTCTGTGGCCGGGCGGTCGGGGCCGGTGAGGGCAACGACCGGTGTCGCGCTGTCCAGCAGTTCCCGGCGGACGCGTTCGGTCTGTTGCACGAAGCGTTCGTCCGGGTCGGGCGACGGGTCGCGTCTCATCCCGGCCTCCTCGTCGGTACGGGCTGTCCCCTGCTGCCGTTCATCATGGTGCCAGTGCGGTTGGTAGCGGGCGAGGTTGGGCGAAGGTGCTGGCCGGGCTGGGTGTGGCCCGGCCAGCAACCAGGGTCTCTTCCGCTCAGGTGATGGTGGTGGAGGTGGTGGGCGAGTACGAGTAGCAGAGCCAGCCGTTCGCGGTGATCGTGAAGCTGCCCCAGGTGACGGTGGCGTTCGCCCAGCCGCGGGTCAGGTTCAGGGTGCGGGCCTTGGCGGCCCAGCCGAGGCCGAGGCCCGAGTAGTAGCCGTCGTACTCGTCGTAGTTCTGGGTGGAGTAACCGCCGTTGTCGGCGATTTCGACGTGCCAGTGAATGTCCCACGGGCCGCCGGAGTCGTGCACGAGAGTCATGCCGGTGGTCAGTACGGCACGACCGCCGCCTCTCGGGTCGAGGCCGACCCAGGAGGTGCCGCAGTCACCCGTTGCCTGGCCGTAGCTGTTGGTCGAGAAGGAGCTGCCCTTCTTGAGAACGCCCTGTTGGGGCACGTAGCTGCCTTTGGTGGCTGCCTCTGCCTTGTCGGCGGGCACCGAGGCCTGGGATCCGTCGGGCAGGGTCACGATCCGGTGCCCGTGGGCGTTGGCGACCTCGGCGTCGAAGCCGACCAGGGCCATGCCCAGTGTCGCGGTGGAGGTCGGTGCGGCGGCGTTCGCCGGGATGGAGGTCAGACCGGAGGCCGCCAGCGCGAGAGCCAGCAGTGCCGCCGCAGAGATGGACCTGCGGCGCGCGTTTGTACGCGTCATTCAGTTCTCCCCGTGTTGGTTGGTGCCGCTCCCCGTATTGATTGGCACCGCAGAGAACATTAATCGATGTGAATGGGCGTGGACAAGGCCCGCTCCCCCAGTTCGGGCTGTCAGGCGTGCGTGCGGCGCAGCCAGTCCTGGGTGAGCGATCGCAGCAGGGTGGGTTGTTCGTACGGCAGGTAGTGCCCGGCCGCGTCGATCACGGTGTAGGTGCCGCGGGGATAGTGGCGCATGGCGCGGAATTGGTCGGCGTACCCGACGATATGGTCCTGTCGGCCGGTGATGACGCTGACCGGGCCGTCGAAGGTGACCTCGGCGGTCTCGTCGGGTAGCGCGTAGCCGGGGCCGCTCTGCAACTCCTGTTGGAATGTCGCGTCGCCGGGGCCGCCGGAGTTCAGTGCGTCGAGCACCGTCGCGACGACGGTTGGGGTGCGGTGGCCCAGGGCGGCGTCGAGGTGGGCGTGCAGGGCGGTGGGAGCGGCGTCGAGCCAGCCGGTGGGCGCTTCGAGTGGTGGTTCGTCGGGCAGGTCCCGGCTGTCGCGGGCGATGGTGACGCCGGGACAGATGAGGAGCAGGCCGCGGACGAGGTCGGGTCGTTGGCGTGCGATGCCGGCGGCCAGGTACGCGCCGTAGGAGCCGCCGGCGAGCAGGGCTGGCGTGTCGAGGTGGTGGTCGAGCCACGCGCAGACGGTGTCCCGCACCGCCTGGGAGGTGGGTGGGCAGTGTGCGGGGGTGTCTCCGTGGCCGGGCAGGTCCAGGTAGATCTCTCGTAGGCCCGCGCCTGCCAGGGCGGGGCTGTAGGCGGTGGCCGTGGCGGTGCGGCTCATGCTGAACATGGGTAGGCACACCACCGCTGGTCCGGTGTCTGCTGACTGGTCGTAGGCCAGGTGCATGGAGGAGTCCTCGCTGGAGATGGGCGTGCGCTCCAACGTCTCATGCCCGGCGAGGTTGAGCAGGGATACCGGACGTGAAAGCGGTGTGCGTCGCCGGCGGGCGATGTCTACAGTGGTGCGTTCTGGCCGCCGCGTGTTCACCGCGAACGGCGGGGCCGCACATCACCACGGGGGAACACCTTGACGAGTAAGCCTGTCCGTATTGTCGTTGGTCTGGTCGCGACCGTGGGTCTCGTTGTGGGCTGCCAGCCTGCCGATAAGGAGAGCGCGGGGAGCGCCGCGCCGACGCCGACCGTGGCGCCCAGCCCGACCGTCGACGTGGCGGCGAACAGCAAGCAGGTCTGCGACGCCAGTCTCGATTTTGTCAAGAAGCACTACGTGGCGATGGCCGACGATGCGATCGCCGCCATCGACAAGCCGGTCAGCGCCAAGGAGGCGGGCGCGAAGGTCCGTGGCCACTACACGGCGCTGTTGCAGGACCTGCGGACGGCGGCGCCGACCGCTGCCGATCCGCAGGTTCGCACCGCGTTGGAGACCTTGGCCGCAGGGGTCGAGAAGCACCTGGCCAGCCCGAAGGCCACCGAGGTCGAGGCGCCGGATCTCGACCCGCCGCTGAAGGCGTTGGACACCGTCTGCGGTCGCTGATCGTCGTGTGGGCACCGGCCGCGCCGGCCGGTGCCCACTGTCAACGGGTGCGGCTCAGATCCAGGGCACCTGCGGGGACGGGTAGAAGTCGACCTGTTGCAGTCGCCAGCGGGGTGCCTGCTCCCCCAGTCGGGTCCGGAACGATTCCCAGTCGTGGCTGGCGGTGGTGGACCAGCCGAGTTCGGCGATCGCGGGTAGGCGGGGGAAGGCCATGTATTCGATGTCGTCCAGGGTGCGGAGCGTCTCGGACCACAGCGGGGCCTCGACGCCGAGGATGGCGTTCTCGCCGACGCCGGTGACCCGGGTGGCGGGGTCCCAGCCGTACGCGTCGGACACCTCGATCAGGCCGGCCCAGCGCAGGCCGAGGCGGGTGTTGGCGTCGTACTTCATGTCCAGGTAGGTCTTGTTCGCCGGCGACATGATTACCTTGTTGCCGCGGGCGGCGGCCGCGGCGAGGCTGGCGTTGGTGGTGCCGGTGCCCCAGAACTGGGCGACGACGTCGGTGGACGGGTCGGCCTGGGTGATCTCGTTCCATCCGGAGGCGCGCTTGCCGTACTTGGCGACCAGGGGCAGGACCCGGTTCATGAAGGTGCGGTAGTCCTCGTCGGTGGTGGCGTGGGCTTCGTCGCCGCCGATGTGCAGGAATGGTCCGGGAGTGATGGCGGCGAGTTCGCGGATGACGTCCTCGACGAAGCGGTAGGTGAGTTCGTCGTTGATGCAGAGGGAGCTGTAGCCGACCGCGATGTCGGTGCGCGGGGGCGGTGCGACGCCGTCGCAGTTGAGTTCGGGGTATGTCGACTGGGCGGCGTTGGTGTGCCCGGGCATGTCGATCTCGGGGATGATCGTGATGTGTCGTGCGGCGGCGTACGCGACGACGGCCTGGTAGTCGGCTTTGGTGAGGTATCCGGGGCCGACGCCGTCGACTCCGGTGCCGGGTCCGCCGCCGACGGTGGTGAGGCGGGGCCAGGAGTCGATCTGGATGCGCCAGCCCTGGTCGTCGGTGAGGTGCAGGTGCAGGTAGTTGATTTTGTACTGGCTGAGCAGGTCCACGTAGGCGGTGATGTCGTCGACGGTGTGGAAGTGCCGGGCGAGGTCGAGCATCGCGCCGCGGTAGGCGAAGCGTGGGTAGTCGATGATTCGTCCGCCGGGGACCGTCCAGGTGATCCGCTGCCGGTCGGGTGCCTCGATGTCGGCGGGGAGCAGTTGGCGCAGGGTCTGGGTGCCGGCGAAGAGTCCGGCGGGGGTGTTGGCGCGGATCGTCACGCCGCGGCGGGTGACGTCGAGTTGGTAGCCCTGCTGGCCGATGCGGGTGTCGGCGTCTCCGATGAGCAGGGCGATCTCGGGTAGCGGGGTGGAGCGGACGGGCAGGACGGGCAGGGGGTGGCCGGTGGCGGGGCGCAGTGTGGTGGCGAGTTGGTGGCCGATGCGCCGGGCGGCGGCTGAGCCGGGGGTGGTGCGGATGACGGTCAGGGGGCTGATCCGGAACGCGTTGTGCGCGTCGGGGCGGGTTTCGACAGGTGCGGGGATGACGTCGCTGAGGTGTCGGGCTGGTGTGGGGGCCGCCGCGGCGGGCGCGGGGGTGGCGGGCAGGGTGAGTGGTAGCGCGAGTGCGGCTATGGCCAGCAGCCGTGTGGTGGTGTGTCGGCGACGCACGGTACCTCCAGGCCTCGTCATGATCGACATTCGTCGATGAGAGATGAGAATCGCAGGCTACCGGCGTTCCGCCTGTACTGTAAACCTTCCTTAACATAAGGGCTCGTCGAGCCGGTGCTGTCGCCGACCTCACGTACGTCGCACGCTGGGAATTCCTGGAGCGGGTCGTGGGGTTGTCCGTTCGGAAGATCAGGTTCGGATGATCGAATGGAAGTGCCATGCACATGCGCTCAGACGCGGTAGTGCTGTTCGGCGTCACGGGAGACCTCGTCTCGAAGAAGCTGTTCCCGGCGCTGTACGAGCTGACCCGGCGCGACCGCCTCGACGTTCCGGTGATCGGCGTGGCCCGCTCCCCCTGGGATGATCAGCAACTGGTCACCATGGCCCGCAAGTCGGTCACCGAGGCCCATGACGAGACCGACGACGAGATCTTCGATCGGCTGGCGGACAACCTTTCCATGATCTCCGGCAACTACGCGGACCCGACGACGTACCAGCGGCTGGCTGAGCGGCTGCGCGACGCCGAGCGGCCGGTGTTCTACCTGGCGATCCCTCCGGCGGTGTTCGGCTCCGTCGTCGAGGGCCTGGCGGCCGTGGGTCTGGCCGACCGGGGTCGGGTGATCGTGGAGAAGCCGTTCGGGCGTGACCTGGAGTCCTCCCGCGAGCTGGACCGCACGCTCGGCGCGGCCTTCGCCCCGGAGCGGGTGTTCCGCATCGACCACTACCTCGGCAAGGAAGCCGTCGAGGGCCTCTACGCCTTCCGGTTCGCCAACCGGCTGTTCGAGCCGCTGTGGAACAACGAGCACATCGACAACATCCAGGTGACCCTCGCCGAGGGTTTCGGCACCCAGGGCCGGGCCGGGTTCTACGACACGGTGGGCGCGACCCGGGACGTGCTGCAGAACCACATCCTCCAGGTCGTCGCCCTCATCGCGATGGAGGCGCCCGCCAGCGATGACACCACCGCGTTCCGGGAGGCGGAGGCCGCGGTGCTGCGGCAGGTCGCGCCGCTGTCGCCGGAGTCCACCGTCCGGGGGCAGTACGCCGGCTACCTCGACGAGCCGGGCGTGGCACCCGACTCGAACACGGAGACGTTCGTGGCGACCCGGTTGACCGTCGACTCCCCCCGCTGGGCGGGCGTGCCCTTCTACCTGCGCACCGGTAAGTCCCTCCCGGGCACGGCGACCGAGGTCGTGGTCGAGTTCAAGCAGCCCCAGCGCTCGCTGATCCCGGCCGAGCGGGGCACGGCGAGGGCCGCGAACCTGTTGCGGTTCCGCCTCGGGCGCGGTGACGGCATCACCATGTCGATCCAGGCGAAGAGCCCCGGTGCCGAGGTGGCGAGCCGTCCGGTGGACCTGTCCGTCGACTTCGGTTCGGCTCTCGGTCGTCGGCAGGAGGCGTACGAGCGGCTGCTCGACGACGCGATGGACGGGCAGCACCTGCGCTTCGCGCGTGCCGAGACGATCGAGCAGGAGTGGCGCATCGTCGAGCCGATCCTGGATCTGCCGGCGGCGGTGCAGTCGTACGAGAAGGGCAGCTGGGGTCCGGCGGACGCCGACGCGCTGGCCGGCGGCTGGCACCTCCCGGAGCTGCGGTAGTCGCGGCCCAGGCCGGGCGGGCGCTGACTGACCGCTCAGCTCAGCGGAACGACCGTCCGGCGACGGTGAGGTTTGCCGCTCACGAGTGGTGTGGGCACGTTGGGGGCGACGTTTCTCGTCCTCATCGGAGAGGAAGCAGCGCATGCTTTCCGCACTCGATCGTCGGCACACCGTCGCGCCACCCGGCTACAGCCGGTGGCTCATCCCCCCGGCGGCGTTGGCCATCCACCTCTGCATCGGTCAGGTCTACGCGACCAGCGTCTACAAGAACTCGCTGATCGCCCACTTCGACACCAGCCAGACGGCGATCGGGGTGATCTTCAGCATCGCGATCGTGATGCTCGGATTGTCCGCCGCCGTCGCCGGGACCTGGGTGGAGGCGAACGGGCCGCGCAAGGCCATGTTCGTCTCGGCCTGCTTCTGGGCGGCCGGTTTCCTGGTGGGCTCGCTGGGCATCGCCACGAAGCAGCTGTGGCTGCTGTACCTGGGCTACGGGCTGCTCGGCGGCATCGGGCTGGGCATCGGCTACATCTCCCCCGTCTCCACCCTGATCAAGTGGTTCCCGGACCGGCCGGGCCTGGCCACCGGGCTGGCGATCATGGGGTTCGGTGGTGGGGCGATGGTCGCCTCTCCCCTGTCGCGGCAACTGCTGTCGTTCTACGACGCCGGCTACGACCCGGCCAACGCGGGGTCGACCGCGTCGGGCAGCGCCCTGGTGTGGCTGTTCGTGACGCTCGGCCTGGGCTACTTCGTGATCATGATGTTCGGGGTGGCGAACGTCCGGGTGCCGGCGCAGGATTGGCGGCCGGCCGGCTTCGACCCGTCCAGCGTGGCGGCGAAGCCGCTGGTCACCACGGCGAACGTGTCGGCGGCGAACGCGGTGAAGACCCGCTCCTTCTGGCTGCTGTGGGTCGTCCTGTTCTGCAACGTGACCGCCGGCATCGGCATCCTGGAACAGGCCAGCCCGATGATCCAGGACTTCTTCCGCGACAACGGCACCTCGGCGGTGACCGTCGCGGCGGCCGGCGGGTTCGTGGGTCTGCTGTCGCTGTTCAACATGGCCGGCCGGTTCGTGTGGTCGTCCACCTCGGACGTCATCGGCCGCAAACCGATCTACCTGGTGTACCTCGGTGTCGGCATGGTGCTGTACGCGCTGCTGGCGCTCGTCGGGCAGACCTCGACGGCCCTGTTCGTGCTGCTGGCCTGCGTGATCCTGTCGTTCTACGGCGGTGGGTTCGCGACAGTGCCGGCGTACCTGCGGGACCTGTTCGGCACCTTCCAGGTTGGCGCGATCCACGGTCGGTTGCTGACCGCCTGGTCGGCGGCCGGGATCGCCGGTCCGCTGATCGTCAACGGGTTCCTCGACGCGCAGGGTGAGCCGGGCTCGCTGACGGCCGCGGCGTACCGCCCGGCGCTGTTCACGATGGTGGGGGTGCTGGCCGTGGGCTTCCTGGCGAACCTGCTGGTACGGCCGGTGCCACAGGGCTATCACGAACCGGCGGCGGAGCAGGACGCACATCAGGATCGGGACGTGGACGAGGACACGACGGCGCAGAGGAGCGGTACGCGATGAGTGAGGACAGCCGACCCGGGCAGCAGGCCCGGTTGTGGATCTCCTGGTTGGTGGTGGCGGCGCTGCTCGGCTATGGGGTGGCGCAGACCGTGGTGACCGCGGCGAAGCTGTTCACCCACTGAACCGGATCCGGCGGTCTCCGACCGGCGTGAACGCCCGACGGAGGCCGCCGGAGACGGGTGGTCAGAGGCCGCCGGAGACGCGCAGCACGGTCCCGGTGGCGTACGAGGCGTCCGGGCCGAGCAGCCAGGCGATCGCGGCGGCGATCTCGTCGGGTTCGCCGGCGCGGCCCAGCGGAATGCGACCGACGGCGGACTCGGCGCGGTCGGGCACCCCGGAGTCGGCGTGGATGTCGGTGCGCACGATGCCGGGGGCCACCGCGTTGACCCGGATGCCCTTCAGGGCGAGTTCCTTGGCCAGGCCGACGGTGAGGGTGTCGGTGGCGGCCTTCACGGCGGCGTAGTGCACGTACTCCCCCGGGCTGCCGAGGGTCGCGGCCGCCGAGGAGACGTTGACGATCGCCCCGCCGTCGGTGAGCCGCCGGGCGGCCTGCTGGGCGCAGAGGACGTAGCCGACGAGGTTGACGTCGACGACCCGGCGCAGGTCGTCGACGCGCAGCTCGGTGAAGGGCCCAATCAGGCTGGTGACGCCGGCGTTGTTGACCAGGCCGGTGAGCGGGCCGAGCTGGGCGGCCGCGTCGAACAGGGCGTGCACCTGCTCGGGGTCGGTGGTGTCGGCGCGTACCGCGATGGCCTGCGCGCCGGCGGCCCGCAGGTCGGCCAGGACGGCGGTGGCGGCGGCCTCGTCGCGGCGGTAGCACAGGGCGATGTGGTGACCGGCGCCGGCGAGCCGGCGGGCGGTGGCCGCGCCGATGCCCCGGCCGCCGCCGGTGATGACGGTGACGGGTGCCACGGTGCCTCCCGGCGGGTCTGACGGCTGCGCGATGGTCGTGCCGACGCTACCGTGACCGGCGCGGGTCGGTCGTCGAGAGGAGCGTCACATGCAGCGGGCGTTGGTGCTCGGCGGCGGCGGGGTGACCGGGGTGGCCTGGGAGTTGGGGCTGCTGGCCGGGTTGGTCGAGCGGGGCGTGCCGGTCACCGAGGCTGACCTGGTGGTGGGCACGTCGGCGGGTTCGTTGGTCGGCGCGCAGGTGTGCTCCGGGTCGCCCGTGGAGCGTTTCTACGCCGAGCAGTTGGCGCCGCCGTCGAGTGAGCTGGCGGCACGGTTGGGCTTCGCGACGCTGGCGCGGCTGATCTGGGCCGGTGGTCGGACCCGCGACGCGGTGCGCTCGCGGGCGCGGATCGGGGCGATGGCGGTGGCGGCGCGTACCCAGTCGGAGGCGTCGCGGCGCGCGGTCATCGAGGCCCGTCTGCCGGAGCGGGAGTGGCCGCAGCGGCGGCTGCTGATCACGGCGGTGGACGCGTCGTCCGGTGAGTTCGTGGTGTTCGACAGTGACAGCGGGGTGTCCCTGGTGGACGCGGTGGGCGCGAGTTGCGCGGTGCCCGGGGTGTGGCCGCCGGTGACGATCGGCGGGCGCCGTTTCGTCGACGGTGGGATGCGCTCGAGCGTGAACGCGGACCTGGCGGCGGATGCGCGCAGGGTGCTGGTGCTCGCGCCGACGTCGGCGGCGTTCGGGCCGATGCCACGGCTGTCGGCGCAGGTGGACGCGTTGCGGGCGGCCGGGTCGCGGGTCGTGGTGCTGACCCCGGACGCGGCGGCGCGTACGGCGATCGGCCGCAACGTGCTGGACCCGGCGCGGCGGGCGGGCGCGGCGCGGGCCGGGCGGGCCCAGGCCGACGTGGTGGCCGACGAGGTGGCGGCGCTCTGGGAGTGATCGCTTACGCTCACCGCGCGGTCGATCAGACGACGGAGGTGCGCGGTGGCGGGTGTGGGTGTCGGCGACGAGGTGCAGGATTTCGAGCTGCCGGATGAGACGGGCACGCCGCGGCGGCTGTCGGAGTTCCTGGCGGGCGGGCCGGTGGTGCTGTTCTTCTACCCGGCGGCGATGACCCGGGGGTGCACGGCGGAGAGCTGCCACTTCCGCGACCTCGCTGCGGAGTTCACGGCGCTGGGCGCGTCGAGGGTGGGCATCAGCCGCGACCCGGTGGCGAAGCAGGCGGAGTTCTCGAAGCTGCACGGCTTCGACTATCCGCTGCTGTCGGACGCCGACGGCGCGGTGGCGCAGCAGTTCGGGGTCAAGCGGCGGGTGCCGTTGGGGCCGTTGAGCATGAAGCGCATGACGTTCGTGATCGGCGCCGACCGGCGGGTCATCGAGGTGATCCACAGTGAGGTCAGCATGAACGACCACGCGGACCGGGCGCTGCGGGCGCTGGGAGGCTGAGCGGGGTGTGAGCCCCGTGCGCCGGGTGTCGCAGCCGGCTGGTATCAAGACAGCAATCAAACAGGTGTACGGAAGAGGGTTGTGATGGATGCCGGCCAGGGTTTGTCCACTAGCGAGGTGCAGAGCATCCGGGAGGCGTTGGCGGCCGGGCGCAAACCGCGGGTGGTGTTCACCGCGGCGGCGGGGCAGATCGCCGGTCAGGTCGGTCAGGTGATCGAGCTGACCGACCCCGAGGTGTCCGACGAGTTCGTGGTGGTGCGTTTCGGTCGCGACGAGTTGCCGTTCTCCCCCGCCGACCTGGCGGTGGCACCCAAGGGCGTCACGCGTCGGGTGGTGGAGCCGAAGCCGGAGCCCGAGCCGGAGCCGCCCGCGGTGGCCGCGCCGGAGTTCGTGTTGGACACGCCGCGGGTGCCCGCGCAGCGACAGGAGGAGCCGAAGGTGGAGCAGACGGAGAAGCCGCCGGCGCGGCGGGCGGTCAAGGCCGTCAAGCCGAAGGGCCCCGCGGGTCTCACCGTCACCCTGGCGTACGCCGACGGTGAGTGGACCGTCGCGGCGCAGCAGGGCAGCAAGGCCCTGGCGAAGCCGTACGTGGTGAAGCCGGCGGAGGCGTTGAAGATGGTGGCCCTGGTCGACGTGCCGGGGGTGCAGGAGGCGGTGGAGCAGATCCTCGGCACCGAGCGGGCCGAGGCGGAGCAGCAGGCCGAGAAGCTGCGCGCCGAGTTGGCCGAGATCGAGGCCCGGCTGGCGGAGCTGCGCGAGGCCCGCTGAGGCGGGTCAGCGCTGGCTGTGGTGGCGCAGCAGCCGGGTGAGCAGGCGCGTCAGCTGCTCGCGTTCGGTGGTGGACAGCGGGGCGAGCAGGTCGTCCTGGACGCGATCCAGGGTCGCGCCCATGCGGCGGGCCTCGTCGGCGCCGGCGTCGGTGACGCTGATGACGTTGCGGCGGCGATCGGCCGGGTCGGGGGCACGCACCACGAGCCCTCGGCCGGCCAGGTCGTTGATGGCGGCCACCACATCGCTGCGGTCGATGCCGCAGCGACGGCCGAGGTCGGCCTGGCTCGCTGGCCCGTCCTCGGCCAGGCTGGCGAGCAGTCGGTAGTGGTAGCCGCGTAGGTCGTGCGCGGCGAAGCCCTCGCTGAGCAGGCGGGTGGCATGGCTGGCGGTCTGGTTGAGCAGCCAGGTCCCGGTGGTGCTGAGCCCGGCGGGTGACTGCGGGGCCGCGTTGTCCATGAGTTGCAGCCTACCAGGAATCGTTGGCGCGACCCACGATCGGATGTTACGTTGGTCCGGCCAACGTTGGTTAAGCCAACGTATCGAAGGAGGCGTCATGTCCACAGTCCCCACCCTCAACGGTCAGGTCATCGGCCAGGCCCACTACGCCACCCGGGCCCTGCTCGAACGAGCCGTCGCTCCCCTCGGCGTCGAGTTCAACCAGGTGCTCGCCCTCAACGTTCTCGCCAATGGCCCGACCGAACCGGCACAACTGACGCAGCGCATCACCAGCACCCTCAAGGTTGACGAGCGGGAGGTGCAGCGGGTGCTCACCACCCTCGTCGACGCGAACCTCGCCCAGGTCGACCACGACGCCGACACACCGCGGCTGCTGCTCACCGACGCCGGCCACGCCGTGCAGGCCCGGATCGCCGACGCTGTCGCGGACATCAGTGCCCGCCTCTACGCGGACATCCCCACCGACGAGGCCAGCGCCGCCGCCCGCGCGCTCACAGTGGTCACCCAGCGCGCCAACGCCGAACTGGCCGCGACCCCGACCTGACGGACATGAGCCCGCCGGGTGCGATACCGACGGGGTGCGGGCCCGGTCGGGTCAGAAGTAGTCGAGCAGTTGCGCCGGACCTCCGACGCCCAGCAGGTCCAGGGCGGCCGGGTCGGCGTCACCAGCACAGCGCAACAGGCCGGCCTGCGCGACCGACCGGGCGTGGGCGGCCCCGGCGTACAGCAACGCGAAACCCCGGACGTCCAGCCGCAGACCCGCCTCGCCGTCGACGCGGGTCAGCTCGGCGGCACCGTCGGCGACCGCCAACCGCCAGGTGCCGGTGTTCCAGTCGGCGAGCGGGTCGGTGAGGTGGAAGTCGACGGCGCCCCGGGCGTGGGCGGGCCAGCCCCGTGCGCCTACCGCCCGGGCCACGTCCACCGGCCGGTGCATCCACAGGTCCCGCTCGTGCTCGCGGGCCGACTCCAACGGCAGCTGGACGCTGACCGCGTCACCGTCGAGTGGGCACAGTCGCACTGTCGGCGCGACGCTGGCCCAACTGCCGAGCACCCCGACGAGTTCCCGGGCGGCCTCGGCGGTGACCGCTAGGGCCTCGTCGACGGTGAGCACCGAGTCGGCCCCGTAGCCCCGACCCCGCTGCCAGGTGGCGTAGCCGACCAGCTCACCGTCGGCCTCGACGAGGGTGACCCCGTCGCCGGGCAGGCCGCGGTCGGCGGCGTCGAACAGTTCACCCCGGCGGGTCAGCATGCCGTTGCGGTGCCGGGTGACCCGCTCGTACAGGGCGTCGACGGCTGGCAGGTCGGCGGGCGTGCCGGCCCGGACGGTGAGGTGCGACGCGGGCCGGTGCCGGGGCAGCGCGGCGGTGGCCAGGTCGACGGTACGCAGCACCCCGGCAGCCTCCCACCCGCAGGCCCGGTACGGGGCGGCGACGGTCGGGTAGAGCGCGCTGATCGCCGCCCCACGGTTGTGGGCACCACGCAGCAGCCCGGTGAGCAGGGCGCGACCCACACCCCGACCCCGGGCCTCGGGGGCGACGGCCACCCCGGCCACGTCGGCGGCCGGCACCGCCCGCCCGGACCACCACTGGTCGTGGTGCAGGTCGACGGCCTTACCGACCAGGCGGCCGGCGTCGTCGAACGCGCCGTAACGGGTCCGGCCCGGTGCCGTCGCGGACGTGGGCGCCTGGTGCTGCGGGTCGGAGCCGAACGCGAACCGGCCCAGCTCCCAGGCGGCGTCGAGGTCGTCGGCGGTGAGTTCGCGTACGTGCACGGTGGCGGGCATCGGCACACCGTAGCGGGACGGCCTCCCGGCGACCGCCGATTTTTTTGCGGCCAGTATCCCGCCGTCCCCCACCTCCCCCCACCCGGTCGATCATGGAGTTGTGGTGGGCGCCAAAGCACGTCTCACCGAGCCAAACCCGGCACCACAACTGCATGATCGACCGGGAAGGGCCGCGATCTTGCAGTTGCTGCACCGACGTAGGGGGCATTCCGCGCATCCCGGCAACCGGAACTGCAAGATCGGCGGGGGCGCGGGCGCGGGGCGCGGGCATGGGGGTGTCAGGTGGGAGGGTCTTTTCTCAGGCCGAGTGCGTCCAGCACCACGATGAGCACCTGCTGGTCGTGCTTGAGCTGCGGAACGTACTCGGTGATCCCCACCCCGACCACCTGGTGGCGGGCGCGCAGGGCGGTCAGCGACAGTGCCAACGCGGTGGGGGTCAGGCCGCCGCGGGTGGGCACCGCCACGGCAGGCAACGCGGACGGGTCCAGCACGTCCAGGTCCAGGTGCACGTAGACAGCGGCGCCGGGTGGGGGCAGCTCGGCCAGCCGGGTGGGCTGCGCGCCCAGCGCTGCGCAGTCCAGCACCGTCAGGTCGTGCCGGTGCGCGTACTCGACCTCGGCGGGGTCGAGATCCCGGACCCCGGCCAGCGCGACCTGCCCCGGCGTGAGGCAACCAGGTGCCGGCAGCGTGCCGTCCGCGTCCGCGTCGAGCAGCAGACGCAGGGGCATGCCGTGCGCCGTCCCGCTCGGCGAGCTCGCGGGTGTGTTGAGGTCACCGTGCGCGTCGATCCAGAGCACGAACAGCCGCTGCGCGTAGTGGCCCGCGAGGTGGGCCACCGACGCGACCTCGACCGCGCAGTCCCCGCCCAACGTCAGCAGCCGCCGCGGGCGGTGCCGCCCGAGCACGTCCCGGTGGGCGCGGTACGCGTCGACGACTGCGGCGCGGTGGCGGACGCCCTTCTCCCGCTCCGACCCGCCGGCCGGGACCGGCACGGTGACCCGCCGCGCCCCCGGCGCGGTCAGGGCGCCCAACACGGCCGCCCCGTCGCGCACCCGGATGTCGTCCGCGCCCTGCCACATCGGTACCAGTACGTCGAGATCCCGGTTCCACATGGTGGCGATCTTCCCAGCCGACTGGCTGCGCACCCTGTCGGTCAGTGCCGCGGGAGGTCAGTGCTGCGGGATGTTGGCCACGCCGATGCGCTTGCGGAACACCCAGTACGTCCATCCCTGGTAGGCCAGCACCACCGGAGTGAAGATCACCGCCACCCAGGTCATGATCTTCAGGGTGTACGGGGTGGACGCGGCGTTGGTGGCCGTCAGCGTGCCGGCCGCGTCCAGGGTGGAGGGCAGCACGTTCGGGAACAACGCCGCGAACAGGGTCGCCACGGCCAGGCCGATCGCCACTGCGGTGCCGGTGAACGCCCAGCCTTCCCGGCGCACCCGGGCGGCGGCCAGCCCACCGAGCAGGGCCAGGGCCGCGCCGACGGCAAGCACGACGGCGGCCGCGCTGGAGCGGATGCTCAGCGTCCAGGTCAGGAACACAACAGCGAGCACGGCGGCGCCCACACCCAGACGCACCGCGAGGGCACCCGCCCGCTCCCGGACGTCGCCGGTGGTCTTCAGGGCGATGAACACCGCGCCGTGGGTGAGGAACAGCGCGAGGGTGGTCGCGCCGCCCAGCAGGGCGTACGGGTTGAGCAGGTCCAGCAGGCCGCCGACGTACTCGTGGTCGGCGTCCAGCGGCACGCCGCGCAGGATGTTGGCGAAGGCGACGCCCCACAGGATCGCCGGTAGCAGCGAGCCGACCACGATCGCCGCGTCCCAGCGGCGCTTCCAGGACGCCTCGGGGCGCTTGTGCCGGTATTCGAAGGCGACGCCCCGGGCGATCAGGGCCAGCAGGATCAGCAGCAGCGGCAGGTAGAAGCCGGAGAAGAGGGTGGCGTACCACTCGGGGAACGCGGCGAACATGGCGCCACCGGCGGTGATCAGCCACACCTCGTTGCCGTCCCAGACCGGGCCGATGGTGTTGATCAGGACGCGGCGTTCCCGGTCGTCGCGGCCGAGAACGGGCAGCAGCATGCCGACGCCGAAGTCGAAGCCCTCCAGGATGAAGTACCCGGTGAACAGCACGGCGACGAGGAGAAACCAGATGGTGGTCAGTTCCACGATGGGCTCCGGGATCAGTAGGCGAAGGCGAGCGGGCGCTCGGCGTCGTCGGTGTCGTCGGTGGGGGGTTGCTCGCTGACGTCGGGCACGCCGGCCTTGGCGTAGCGCAGCAGCAGCTTGACCTCGATCACGGCGAGGGTGGCGTAGATCAGCGTGAAGGCGGTGAACGAGGTAAGCACCTCGGCCAGCGAGACGCTGCGGGACACCCCGTTGCGGGTGAGCATCTCGCCGAAGACGATCCACGGCTGGCGACCCATCTCGGTGAAGATCCAGCCGAAGGAGTTGGCCAGCAGCGGCAGCACCGGCATGGCCAGCCCGGCGCGCAGCAGCCACTTGCTGCTCGGGGTGCGGCCCTTGCGCTGGCTCCAGAGCACCAGCAGGGCGATCGCGCCGGCCGCCATCCCGAAGGCGATCATGAAGCGGAAGCTCCAGTAGGTGACCGGGATGATCGGGGTGTAGCTGCCCGCGCCGTACTGGGTGGCGTACTGGGCCTGTAGGTCGTTGATGCCGTGCACGGTGCCGTTCGGGTCGCCGGTGCCCAGGTACGACAGCAGGTACGGGATCTTGAGGGCGAACACCTCGCGGCTGCCGTCGAGGCTGCCGATGGTGAGCACGGAGAACGAGGCGGGGCTCTCGGTGGTGTAGAGGCCCTCGGCGGCGGCCATTTTCATCGGCTGCACGTCCGTCATGATCTTGCCCTGGATGTCGCCGGTGAACAGCACGGCGGCGGAGGCGACCAGGACCACCCAGGAGCCGAACTTGGTGGCGAAGCGGTATGCGCCGGTGTCGGCGGAGTCGCGGTTGCGGATGACGTGCCACAGGCCGACGGCGACGATCAGCGACCCGGCGACCAGGAACGAGCCGGCCAGGGTGTGCGGGAAGGTGATCAGGGCGACCTTGTTGGTCAGAACGGCCGGGAAGTCGGTCAGTTCGGCGCGGCCGCTGTCGGGGTTGATCCGGTAGCCGACCGGGTTCTGCATGAACGAGTTCGCCGCGAGGATGAAGTACGCGCTGAGGTTGGTGCCGATCGCGGCGGCCCAGATGCTGGCCAGGTGCGCCCGCTTGGGCAGCCGGTCCCAGCCGAAGATCCACAGGCCGATGAAGGTGGATTCGAGGAAGAACGCGACGAGCGCCTCGATGGCCAGGGGTGCGCCGAAGATGTCGCCGACGAAGCGGGAGTAGTCACTCCAGTTCATGCCGAACTGGAACTCCTGCACGATGCCGGTGACCACGCCCATGGCAAAGTTGATCAGGAACAGTTTGCCGTAGAACTTGGTGAGCTTGAGGTAGCGCTCGTTGCCGGTGCGGTGCCACATCGTCTGCAGGATGGCCACCAGCACGGAGAGCCCGATGGTCAGCGGCACGAAAAGGAAGTGGTAGACGGTGGTGACACCGAACTGCCAGCGGGCAACGTCCAACGCGTCCACCTGAAATCCCCCAACCATCCGTACTACAAGACGTAGTAAATACTACTGCTCGTCGTAGAGGATTGGGCAGGGCCGGGCGGCCCGAACACACCCGGGACCAATGACCCTGATCACCCGACCCGCCCTCGCGGCTGCGCCGCCGCGTGCGACGATGGCGCGCTGATGAACACCTCCACCTGGCGGCCGCCGCTGATCTGGCGTGCAGCCCTCCTGCTGGCCCGGGGCCTGGTCGGCCTGCTCGCCCGCCTCGAGGTCACCGGCGACGTCCCGGCGCACCTGCGTCGCGGCCCGCTGGTGTTGGCCGCCAACCACATCAGCCCGTTCGACCCGGTGGTCATGGCCGCCGCCTGCCAGACCCGTGGCGTCGCCCCGCGGATCATGGCGACCGCCGGACTGTTCCGCGTCCCGGTGTTCGGCGCCGCCATGCGCCACGCCGGGCACATCCGGGTCGACCGGGGCACCAGCGCCGTACACCGGGCCCTCGACGACGCCGCCACGGCCGTCGCCCGCGGCTCGGTGATCCTCATCTACCCCGAGGGACGCATCGGCCTGGACCCCGGCCTGTGGCCCGAACGCGGCAAGACCGGCGCCGCCCGACTCGCCCTGGCCTGCGGCGCACCGGTCGTCCCGGTCGCCCAGTGGGGCTCGCACGAGGTGCTGCCCTACCAGGCACCGCGCGGAATGCTGCGCGGCATCGCCCGCTCCCTGTGGCGCCGCCCGGTGATCCGGGTGCACTTCGGCACGCCCGTCGACCTGGGTGAGACGGCGGCCGGCAACCCCGGCGCGGCCCGGCGGGCCACCGACCGGATCATCGACGCGCTCACCGACACCCTCGCCCCGCTGCGCCCCGACGAACCGGACCTGCCCCGCCACGTCGACCCCGGCCGCCCGACCGACCTCACCCGGGCGCACCGCCGCCACTCACGTTGATCCGCCAAGCAGTTGATCTAGGCCCGCACCTGGGTGCCGGACCCGGTGTCGGTAGCGCATGGGCGCCTCTCCCACCTCTCGTTTGAAGGCAGTGCTGAAGGCGCTCTCCGACGTGTAGCCAAGCTGCACGGCCAGGGCCCCGATCCGGACGTCGCGGTCGCGCAGCGCCCGTTGGGCCAGCAGCATCCGCCAGGAGTTGAGGTAGGTCAGAGGAGGGACACCGGCCACGGAGCGGAACCGCACCGCGAACGACGTCCGCGACATCGCCGCCGCACGGGCCAGTTCCTCCAGCCTCCAGGGCCGGCTCGGTTCACCGTGCATGAGGGTCAGCGCGGGACGCAGGCGGTCGTCGGTCAGCGCCCGCAGCCACCCCGGCGGCAGTTCGGCCTGGCCCAGGTAAGCCCGAAGCACCTCCAAGATCAGCAGTTGGGCGTGCTGGCGTACGGCAAAGGCAGCGCCCATCCGCTCGGCCGTCACCTCCTCGACCAAGCGGTCGACGCACGCCCGTAGGGCGGGCGCGGCGGCGTCGCAGGAGCGAATGAGCGCCACGGGCGGCAGCGCCTGCGTCAGCAGCGCCGCGCCGGCCTGGTTGAGCTCGACGTGGCCGCCGAGGATGACGTCGTCGACGGCGAAGTCCGCGCCGCCGACGCGCAGGGCATAGTGTCCCGGCTCGGGCGCGAACTCCTCGGGCGGGCTGTCGTCGGTTCCGCCCTCGGCACGCAGCCACGAGCGGCCGGTCAGGACCGCGACGTCACCGGCCTCCATCTCGATCGGGGCATCCAGCCCGTCGGCCGACAGCCAGCACCGGCCACGCACCATCACTGTCAACTTCAGCGGGCTCGCGATCACCGACCGCGTGACCCAGCGTCCCCGCACCGCGAACGCGCCGGAGACCTGGCCGCGCACCTCAAGTAGATCGAACACCTCCGACAACTGATCAACCACCACGGCTCGAACTATCGCGAAGAAAATCGGCACGGTCAAGCATTCAAAGTTCGTCCGATCTCACTCACGCTGGACGCATGACCGACTCCTCGGAATTCCAGCTCGGCTCCGGCTGCACGGCGGCGTCCACGGCAGACGAGGTGCTCGCGGGGACATCCACCTGGACATTGGGAACGACTCGCAAGGAGCACTCCATGAAACTCAACGACTCTGCGAAAGACCCGTCGACGTACGCTGCCGGTCTCCCGGTGACGGACCCTAGGCCCGTCTACTCGTACCACCCCGTCCTGATCGATGTTCCCGGGCGCCCGGTTCCGCTGGCGGTTCGCGTGACGGCTCCGGCCGTCGGCGGTGAGCTGCCGGTCATCGTTCTCTCGCACGGGCACGGCCCGTCGACCTTTGTCTCCTCGTTCTACGGGTACGGTCCGCTGGTCAACTTCTGGGCCGCGCACGGCTTCGTCGTGATCCAGCCCACGCACCTCGACGCCACCTTCCTCGGCCTGCGAGAGGCCGACGACCCGGACGCGCCGCTGTATCTCAAGTCACGCGCCGACGATCTCCGCCAGGTCGTGGACCACCTCGGCGAGATCGAACGCGTCGTTCCAGGACTCGCGGGTCGCTTGGACGACGGCCGCATCGCCGCTGTCGGTCACTCGGCCGGCGGTCACACCGTCGGCCTGATCTCGGGCCAGACCATCACCGACACCAGCGACGGTTCAATGGTCGGAGCCGTCGACGACCGCTTCAGCGCCCGCGTCATGATCGCCGCCCCCGGCTGCGGCGAAGACCTGAACGGCCCGGCAGCGCAGCCCTACGTCGCGCTCACCAGCACCAACTTCGACGGCATGACGCCCAAGGCGCTCATCGTCGTCGGCGAGAAGGACTGGCACGCCTTCTTCTCCGACCGGCAGGACTGGCGCAGCGACCCCTACACCGCAGCGCCCGGGCCGAAGACCCGGCTGGAAATCTTCGACGCCGAGCACGGACTCGGCGGCATCTCCACCTTCGACGCGGCCGAGACCACCGACGAAAACCCCGACCGAGTTGCCGCCGTACGCGCGCTCATTTGGGCCTACCTGCGCAGCGAGCTCTACCCCGAAGACCCGGCCTGGACGCAGGCCACCGCTGCGCTCGCCGGCAGCACCACACCCATCGGACGCGTCGAGTCGAAGTAGTTCTCAAGCACGAGGTGGAAGACCGTGGCGTGCACCGAGCATCGGCACGCCCTGCTGGATCGCGACGCCGGCGTCCCGCTGAGCGACGAAGGAAACAGTCTTCGTGCAGGGCGCTCAGGGGGTCTGCAGTCGCTGCGTGATGAACAGGGCGGCGCGGTCCAGGGCGTGGTCGGCCTCGTCGAGCTGACCGATGAAGGACTGGAAGACGTGCGGAACGCCGGCGGTGATGTCGAGGATGACGTCGACCTCGGCGTCGCGGGCGCGTTTCGCCAGCCGGACCGAGTCGTCGAGCAGCAGTTCGTTCGTGCCGACCTGCAGCAGGATCGGCGGGAAGCCGGTCAGGTCGGCGAGCACGGCGGGCGCGGCGAGCTCCTGGTTCGGGTCCTGGCCGCCGAGGTAGAACCCCGCCGTGTGGGCCATGCCCTCCCGGGTGAAGAACGGGTCGACGCCTTCTTTGGTGTCCATCGACTCGCCTGTGCGGGTGTGGTCCAGGCCGGGCGAGAACGCGACCAGCGCGCTCGGCAGAGACAGCCCGGCGTTTCGGGCGGCGAGGGTGGTGGTCACCGTGAGGCCACCACCGGCGGAATCGCCCGCGAACACGATCGACTCGGCGGCGACGCCGCTGTCGAGCAGGGACCGATACGCCGCGAGACAGTCCTCGATCGCAGCCGGGAAGGGGTTCTCCGGGGCCAGTCGGTAGTCGAGGGAGAAGGCCCGCACTCCTGTCCGGGTGACCAGACTCGCGGTCAGGCCCATCGCGGTCCGCGGAGATCCAAGCGCGAACGAGCCGCCGTGAAAATACAGGATGGTGCCCGGGCGGGCCTGGCCCTCCGGTTCGACAAGCACTGCCGGACGGCCGCCCAGGGTCAGCTCCGAGGTCCGCACCGGAGGAACCGGGAACGGCGCCATGAGCGTGGCGAAGCTCTCCCGCATCGTCTCGACCGGCTCGGGTGCGAAGCCCTTGGGCCCGCCGCCCAGCATGGCGCCGATGGCTGCGCGCTGTTCCCTGCTCATGTCCGACGCCTCCCACAGACGATAAAGTAGCTGCCGTGGAAGCTAATATACCTGCCACGGCATCTTTTTCCGGTGCCGGGTCCGTCACACTGGCTCAGGTCTTCAGCGATCTGGTCCGCTGCGAGACGCGGCTCTACAACACCGTGAACGAGACGTTGCGGCGGAAGCACGGCATCGTGGCTTCGCAGTTCGAATTTTTGATCTACCTACGTGACCATCCTGGTTCGCGGGTCGCCGATCTCGCCGAGTTTTTCGCGATCGGGGTCGGGGCGACCAGCAAGGGCGTGGGCCGGCTCGAGGCCCGGGCCTGGGTTCGGCGCGTGCCGAACCCGGCCGACGGCCGGTCACTGCTTCTGGAGTTGACCCCGCAGGGCGCGGAACTCGTCAGTGCCGCCGAAGGCACCTTCCAGGAACACCTGGCCACGCACATCGGTCGGTCGATCGCCCCGGCTCAGGTCGTGGAACTCGGTCAAACGCTGGCACTGCTGCGCGCCACCTTGGAGCACGGCGCTGTCGGCACGCCTGTCGGCTGACGACCCGTCCTTTGCTCTGCACCCGCGGACGCGACGGCAACGGTCTGCGACCGGCGCATATTGGGGTGCAGAGCAAAGGGGCGGCCTGGGGCCTGTGCACCCCTTCAGCCCCCAGGTGACCGCGCGGGGCAGCCGGTGATCAAGGGAATCTGCCCGCCGGCCACCCGTCGGCCACCAACCGGGGGCATACTGCGTCGCGTGTTGACCCGATTCGGCTACCTCGACGCGCCCGCGCCGCTGGCGTTCGCCCACCGCGGCGGCGCCGCCGAGGGCGACGAGAACACCACCGAGGCGTTCGCCCGGGCCATCGGGCTGGGCTACCGGTACGTGGAGACCGACGTGCACGCCACCGCCGACGGCGTGGCGGTGATCTTCCACGACCCGACGCTGCGCCGGCTCACCGGTGAGGCGGGGCGCATCGCCGAGATGAGCTGGGCCGACCTCGCCTCGGTACGCGTCGGCGGCGCCGCCGTCGTACCCCGGCTCGACGACGTGCTGGGGGCGTGGCCGCAGGTCCGCTTCAACATCGACGTGAAGGCCGACGGCGGCGTCGAGCCAACGGTCGCGAGCGTGACCCGGGCCGGCGCCGGCGACCGGGTGCTGCTCGCCTCGTTCAGCGACGCCCGGCTGACCCGGCTGCGCGCGCTCACCGAGGGCCGGGTCGCCACCAGCCTGGGCATGCGCGGCGTCGCCCGGCTGCGGCTCGCCTCCCTGCACGGTCGGCCGCTGCGGCTGCCGCCGTCGGTGGTCGCCGCGCAGGTGCCGCCGCGCTACGGGCGGGTGCCGGTGGTGGACCGCCGGTTCCTCGACTACTGCCACCGCATCGGCCTGCAGGTGCACGTCTGGACGATCGACGAACCAGCCCAGATGCACGAGTTACTGGATCGTGGCGTGGATGGCATCATGACCGATCACGTCGGCGTGCTGCGCGACGTCTACCGCAGCCGCGGCCACTGGGCCGCCTGATCGTCGAAGGACCCCCGATGGCCGAGACCGTGACCCCCACGGTGGACGACACCCCGCCTCCGGCGAGCACTCGCCGGGAGCGGCGCGGCTGGTACATCTACGACTGGGCCAACTCCGCGTTCCAGACCACTGTCATCACGGTGTTCCTCGGCCCGTTCATCACCACCGTCGCCGAGCTGGCCGCCGGGTGCGAGTTGGGCGCGGACACCTGCGACGGGTACGTGTACCCGCTGGGCATCCGGGTGGCGGCCGGGTCCTACTACCCGTACCTGATCTCGCTGTCGGTGTTCCTCACCGTGTTCGTGCTGCCGGTGATCGGGGCGATCGCCGACCGGTCGGCGCACAAGAAGCGGCTGCTCGGTGGCGCCGCGTTCACCGGTGCCGGCGCGACCGTGGCGATGATCTTCGTCACCGGTGACCGCTACCTGCTCGGCGGGGCGCTCTTCCTGATCGCCAACATCTCCTTCGGCGCGGCCCTCGTGGTCTACAACTCGTTCCTGCCGCAGCTCGGCGGCCCGGACGAACGCGACGGCATCTCCAGCCGCGGCTGGGCGCTGGGCTACCTGGGCGGCGGCCTGCTGCTGGCGTTCAACCTGGTCGCGGTCACAGTGTTCAGCGAGGACGACAACCCGCAGCGCACCCTGGACCTGGCCCGCTGGTCGATCGTCTCCGCCGGGGTGTGGTGGGCGGTGTTCACCCTGGTGCCGCTGCGCTGGCTACGGGAACGCCCCAGCGCGGCGGCGGCGCTGGCCCGGCAGGGCAACGTGCTCACCGACGGGTTCCGGCAACTGGGCCGCACCCTACGGGAGATCAAGGCGTACCCGCTGACGCTGTTCTTCCTGCTGGCGTTCCTGGTCTACAACGACGGCATCCAGACCGTCATCACCCTGGCCAGCCAGTACGGCACCGAGGAGCTGCGGCTGGACCAGAGCACGCTGATCATCACCATCCTGCTGGTGCAGTTCCTCGCCTTCGGGGGCGCGTTGAGCCTCGGCGCGTTGGCCCGGCGCATCGGCGCCTGGAAGACCGTGCTGCTCAGCCTGGTGCTCTGGACCGGTGTGATCATCGGCGCGTTCCGGCTGCCGGCCGAGGCGCCGGTGCCGTTCATGGTCCTCGGCGCGGCCATCGGCCTGGTCCTCGGCGGCAGCCAGGCGCTGAGCCGGTCGCTGTTCAGCCAGCTCATCCCGGCCGGAAAGGAAGGCGAGTACTACGGCTTCTACGAGATCAGCGACAAGGGCACCAGCTGGCTCGGCCCGCTCGCCTTCGGCCTGGTGTTCCAACTCACCGCCTCATACCGGGTGGGCCTGGTCTCACTGCTGATCTTCTTCGTGGTCGGGTTCCTGCTCCTCGCCGCCGTGCCGATCCGTCGTGCCATCGTCGCCGCGGGCAACACCCCACCCCGGGTGCTCTGAGCACTGGTCCCGCGCCCAACCGATCCGGGCCGGTCAATGGGCTAGGCTGCCCGACCGTGACCGACGACGCCGCCACCGCCCCGACCTGCCTGGCCCACCCGTTCCCCGGCCAGCCACACGCCCCGGCCGGGTGCGCGGCCGCGCGCGGGCTCGACGGGCGTCCGGTGCACGCGGCCGCGTTGAAGTTCTTCTGGGGGCCGATGGACTGCGGCAAGTCCACGATGGCGTTGCAGATGAACTACAACCACGCCCGGCAGGGCCGCCGCGGGCTGGTCACCACCCGCATCGACCGGTCGCTGGGACCGCAGGTCACCACCCGCATCGGCCTGGCCCACGAGGCCATCGAGGTCACCGACGACCTGGACCTGCGGGCCCTGGTGCGCGGCCGGTGGGCCGACGGGGTACGCGTCGACTACCTGATCTGCGACGAGGCGTGCTTCTACACAGTCGAGCACGTCGAGCAGATGGCCGAGCTGGTCGACAGCTACGACGTCGACGTGTTCGCGTTCGGCCTGGCCACCGACTTCCGCTCGCGGATGTTCCCCGCCGCGCAACGTCTGTTCGAGCTGGCCGACGAGGTGGCCCGCATCCAGGTCGAGGTGCTCTGCTGGTGCGGCAGAGAGGGGCTGCTCAACGCCCGCGTCGTCGACGGGCGGGTCGTCCGCGAGGGCGCCCAGGTCGTCATCGGCGACACCGTCGACACCGCCGAGGTGCGCTACCAGGTGCTCTGCCGCCGGCACTACCGCAGCGGCGACCTCGGCCCCCGCGACTGAGCGGCCCGGCGCGCCGACACCCGGTCGGCCACGATCACCCCGACCGTGATCAGCAGCGCCACCCCGGCGACCAACGCGACCGGCGCCCGCAACGCCACCGCCGCCGGGGACAGCGCGAGCAACAGCAGCGTCGCCGCGACCCGGGCGACCACCCCGGCCTCGCCGAGCGCCATCTGGTACGCGGCGTGCCCGGCCAGGAACAGCGCGGGACCGCCCAGGACGACCAGCGCGCTCGCCCAGCCGACCGGTTCCCCGGGGTCGTGCAGCAGCCGCTCGTCACCGACGGCCGTGACGACGATGCCGCCCACCATCACCGGGTGCAGATAGTTGAACACCAGCCGGGAGAGCCGCCCGGCCCGCTCACCCGCGGCCGCCAACGCCGCCGTGCTGGCCTGCGCCCGGTCGAAGTACACCCACCACAGGGCCACCGAACCCGCGAAGGCGAGGAGGAATGCGGCGATCGTCACCCGGTCCAGCCGCTGCGTCAGCGTCCCACCGGTGATCAGGATCGACTCGCCCAGCGCGATGAGGATGAACGCCTGACAGCGTTCGGCCAGGTGCCCGCCCTCCACCCGCCAGTGCTCCGGCGTGCTGCGACCCATCCCGGGCACCGGAAACCCGGTCGCCAGCCCGACCGAGTCGACGACGATCACCGCGATCCAGATCAGCTCCCGGGCCGGGGCGTCCACCAGCCCACCGATGATCGCCAGGGCCGAGGTGCCGGTGACCCAGACGACGCACTGCCGGAAACTGTCGCCGAGCCAGGGCTCGCCGCGGATCGCCCACATGGAGAAGGCCGTGCGGCCCACCTGCACCGCCGCGTACGCCGCGGCGAAGAGCAGACCGTTGGCACCGAACGCGGTGGGCAGCGCGGCGGCGAGCAGCAGACTGCCCAGGGTCACCACCAGCAGCGTGGTCCGCACCGGTGTCCGGTCCGGGTGCAGCCAGTTGCCCGCCCACACCGTGTAGATCCAGACCAGCCAGATCAGACCCAACAGCACCGCGGTCCGTCCGACACCCTGCCAGCTGAGGTTCTTGGCCAGGTAGTGCGACAGCTGAGTGATCGTGAAGACGTAGACCAGGTCGAAGAAGAGCTCGGTGGAGGTGGTCCGCTCCACGCCACGGCGCGGGCGCAACAACTGCGGATGAAGTGGACCGCCGGTCACCGCGCGGCCGCCAGTGACCGGAACCGGTCGGTCAGGATCACGGCGACCGTCACCGCCAACGCCACCGCGGCGCACACCGCGACGGGCACCTCCAACCACACACCGACCGGCATCAACGCCAGCAGGACCACCACAGCGGTGAGCCGGCTGGTCGGCAGGGTCCGCCACAGCAGCGCCTTGTAGGCGGCGTGCCCGGCCAGGAAGAGGGCGGGACCACCGAGGGTGAGCAGCACGTCGACAGCGGTGGCCGGCGCGCCGGGCTCCCGCAGCAACCGCTCGTCGGCCGCCGACGTGACGACGACACCGGCGACGATCACCGGGTGCAGGAAGTTGAACGCGACTCGGCTCAACGCGCCGGTGCGCTCCCCGGCCTGGGCGAAGACCTCCGTGGCGGCCGGGGCCGAGCGGGCGAAGTACACCCACCACAGCGCCACCGAACCGCCGAACGCCAGCAGGAACGCCCCGGACGTCACCAGGTCCACGTGCGACGTGAGGGTGCTGCCGGTGACCAGGATCGACTCTCCCAGCGCGATCAGGACGAACGCGGCGCACCGTTCGGCCAGGTGCCCACCCTCCACCATCCACCGCTCGGGTCGGCTGCGTCCCCGTCGCGGCAGCGGATAGCCGATCGACAGGCCGATCACCTCGATCACGATCACCGCCGCCCACACCGCGTCCCGGGCGGCACCCCCGACCAGCCCGCCGAGGACCACGAGCACCGACGTCCCGGTGATCCACGGCAGCGACTGCTGAAATCCGGCCACCAACCACGGACTGCCCTGCACCGCCCACAACGCGAACAGGGTGCGGCCCACCTGCACGATGACGTAGACCAGCGCGAAGAGCAGGCCGGTCGAGCCGAACGCCTCCGGGATCGTCGCTGACAACAGCAGGCTGCCCAGCCCCACCCCGATCAGCATCGTCCGCACCGGCCCCTGGTCCGGTTGCAGCCAGTTGGTCAGCCAGGTGGTGTAGACCCAGACGAGCCACACCAGCGCCAGCAACAGGCCCGTACGCCCCGCGCCCCGCCAGTCCAGGTGCGCCAGCAGGTAGTGCGACAGCTGGGTGATGCTGAAGATGAAGACGAGGTCGAAGAAGAGTTCCGTCGAGGTGGTCGGCTGCACCCCCTCGCGTGGTCGCAGCAACTGTGGGCGTGTCGGAGCGGCGACCGGGGGCCTAGAAGGGGTCACCGCACACCCGCCAGTTCCCGTCCTCACGGACCACCGGCAGGCGACGTTCCTCGCTGAGCCCACCGTCGCGGGTCACCTTCACGGTCACCGTGCCGTGCGGTCGTCCGCTGCGGGTGGCGACCGACACGTCGGTGATCTCGTAGTCGGTGACCATCGGCGGTGTCCGCACCCAACTGGTGAAGCCGATCGCGCTCCAGCGGCTGCGCGCGTCCTCGCAGAGCCGCTCGTACGCCCGGTCGCTGTCGCCGAGGGCCACCTCGCTGAGGAAGCTGTCGGCGGTCTCCCGGATCGGGCCGGCGGCCTGCCGGACGGTCTGCAGGTTCCAGGCGCCCAAGCCGGCGACCCCCACGCAGCACAGCGCCACGCCGAACCCGGCGAACGCCAACCCGGTGCGCATCGGGCGGTGACGCCGGGCCGGTCGGCTCCACGACTGGCCCGCACCCATGACTACCGACCGTAGAGAAGACCGTCACGCTGACGGGCGACAAGCCGGAAACTGGGTGCACCCGATGGGCGGGTGCGCCCTGTTCGCGGCGGCCCCGCATCGTCTACCGTCGGCGCACACCCCCGAGCAGTGCCAGGAGTCGATCGATGAGCCGCTTCGTGCAGCCGGTACCACCCCCCGTCGACCCGTACGCCGGTGATGGCCTGCTGCGGTCCTGGCTGGAGCGTCACCTCGGCCCGGGCGGGCACGCCGCCGCGAAGGGCCGTCTCGAGGACCTGGCCGCCGACGTCACCGGGCCACTGCGCGTGGCGCACGCCGACGCGGAGGCGCACCCGCCGACGCTGGTCCGCTACGACCCGTGGGGCGCCCGGGTCGACCGCATCGACACCTCCGCCGGTTGGCAGGCGCAGCGCGCCGCCGCCGCCCGACACGCAGTGGTAGCGCTGCCCTACCTGCCGGACGCCCGGGGCACCTGGGGTGCCGCCGCGCGGGTGGTGCAGCACGCCCTGCTGCACCTGTACGGGCCGGAGTCGGCGACGTTCTCCTGCCCGGTGGCGATGGCCGACGGGGCGGCGGCGCTACTCAGCATGCCCGACGTCGACGCCACGGTCCGCGACGCGTGGCTGCCCCGGCTGATCTCCACGGACCCGGCCACGGCGATCACCAGCGGCCAGTGGATGACCGAGTCGCAGGGCGGCTCCGACCTGGGTCGTTCCAGCACGCTCGGCCGACCGGCGGCGGACGGTTCGTGGCGGCTGACCGGCGAGAAGTGGTTCTGCTCCGCCGCCGATGCGGCGATGGCGGTGGCGTTGGCCCGACCGGAGGGCGCCGGGCGGGGCAGCCGGGTGCTCGCCCCGTTCCTCGTTCCTCGGTACGCGGTCGACTCACCACTGGCCGACGGCGCGGCGCCGGGCGCACCCGCTCCGGGTGTCACAGTGCACCGCCTCAAGGACAAGCTCGGCACCCGGGCGCTGCCCACCGCCGAGATCGGCCTGCGCGACGCGTACGCCCTGCCACTGGGTGACCCGGCGGTGCCCGGTCTGGTCCGGGCGATGACCCTGGTGGTGGTGACCCGGGTGCACAACGCCGCGGCGGCGGCCGGCGGGATGCGACGGGGTCTCGACTACGCCCGCGCGTACGCCGAGGTGCGCCACGTCGCCGGCGGCCCGCTGGCGTCCTCGCCCCTGCACCGGGCCACCCTGGGCACCCTCGCGGTCGACGCGGCGGGCGCGTTCGCCCTGGCGGGGCACGCCTTCGCCCTGCTCGGTCGGGTCGAGGTGGGCGCCGACCCGGAGGCAGCTGCGGAGCTGCGCATCGTGGCGACGTTGGCGAAGCTGGCCACCGGCCGACTCGCCGTCAGCTCCGCGAGCGAGTACGTGGAGAGCTTCGGCGGGGCCGGCTACGTGGAGGACACCGGCGTGCCCCGGCTGCTGCGCGACGCCCAGGTGCTGCCGATCTGGGAGGGCACCACAAACGTCCTGGCCATGGACGTGCTGCGCGCGTTGACCCGGGAGGACGCCGGGGCACCGCTGCTGCGCCGGCTCGCCGCCGCCGTCGACCTCGCTCGGCCGCTGTCACCGGTGCTGGCCGACACCCTGGCGACCGTCGCCGCGCAGTTGGAGGAGACCATCACCGCGGTGACCGTCGACCCGACCGCGTCGGCGGTGCTCGCGGGCGCCCGTGGTCTGGCGTTGCGCCTGGCGTACGCGCTGACCGCGGCGTTGCTCGTCGAGCACGCCGCGTGGGGGGACGAGCAGGCGGAGTTGGCCGCCCGGCTGTGGGCGCGCCGCTGGCTGCGGCACGAGGAGATCGCCGAGGACGCCCACCACCACCTCGACCTGCTCTGCTGACCGGCCGGCGCGAGCGGACGGGTGGGCGCCGATGTCGGTGCTGATCGAGCTGGGTGACGACCGGGGCGCGCCCCTGGACGAGCGCCGGGCACCGCCGCCGGTGTCCCCCGGTTGGCGGTTGGCGGCGCTGGTGGCGGTCTGTGCGCTGCTCGGCGGTGCGGCCCCGCCCGCGCGCCTGACGCCCCAGGTCGGTCCGGCGGTGCCGGCCCGGGCGACAGTGCTCGGCGCGGGGCCGCTGCTGCTGGTCGTCGACCCCGACCCGAACCCACCGACGCTGAGCGCCTACGACTGGGCCGCGCCGGACGGGCCGCCACGGTGGCGGGTCACAGTGCCGCCGGCCGCCGGGTGGTCCGCCGAGGTCGCCGGTAACCTGCTGCTGCTTGTCGAACGCGACCAGGCGCGCGGGGCGCGGGCGACCACCGGGCGGTCGATGCGGACCGGCCAGCCGGTGTGGCGGCGACCCGAGCGGGTGTACGCGGTCGGGGACGCTGTGGTCGCGGTGAGCGAGGTGCGCAGCGCCTCCGAGCCGGGACGTCGGGTCGAGGGCACTGTGCACTTCGTCGAGCCGGCGACCGGCGCGACCCGGTGGTCGGTGCCGGTGCCCTCCACTGCGGTGCTGCGGGCGCTGCCGGGGCAGTTGCTGCTGTTGCAGGACGACGGGCTGGCCCGGCTGCTCGACGCCCGCGACGGCACCGAACGCGGGCGGGGTCGGCTGCCGCCGGCCGACTACGGGCCGGACAACCCCCAGGTCGTCGGCGCGCACCTGGTGCTGCGCCACCCGAGTGGCAGCGCGGTGGCGCTGACCGGGTACGACCTGCCCGGGCTGGCGCCGCGCTGGCAGGCACCGGTGCAGGCGGGTGAGTTGACCCTGCGGCCCTGCCAGGGCCTGATCTGCGGGCAGGACGAGCAGGAACGCTGGGCGATCGACGCGGGCACCGGGGTGCGGGTGTGGACGTGGCCGGCCGGGGTGCGCTGGCGCACGGTGGCGGGCCCACGGGTCACCGCGGGACCCCTGGTGGTGCTGGGGATGGCGGCGGACGGCAGGCGCTCGCTGGTCGCCACTGTGGGACGCGACGGTCATCGGGTGTCAGCGGTGCTTCCGGCGGGTGTGACCGACTGCCGGCGGGTCGGGCCCGGGTTGGTCTGCCGCGACGGCACGGCTCAGGTGACGTTCTGGCCCCTCGACGCCCGCTGACCTGGGTCAGCGCAGCGGGCCTCGGGCAACCGCTGCGCGCATCGTGGCCGCATCGCCAGCCGGGACGAACTCCAGCCACCAGGTGGCGCCGGCGGCGGCCAGCTCACCGAGGTAGGCCCGTTCGGCGCTTTCGTCGGAGCGGCGCCGTCGGCCGCCGACCGCCACGTCGAACGGCTGACCGTCGGCGCGCGTCGATGGCAGGGCGTTGACCAGGTCGTGGACCTCGTCGGGGGTGAAGTCGGACCACCCGTCGGTGTCGGTGAGCTTGTACGGCACGATGCCGTCGGCGCGGGCGGCCCGTCGGCGCACGGCCCCGGCCTGGGTGCTCCCGCCGACCCAGACCGGCACCCGCGGTGACTGCACCGGCGCAGGTCGCAGCGACACCCCGTCGGCGCGGTAGTGGGTGCCCTGGTGGCTGACCCGCCCACCGCCGAGCAGCCCGGTCAGCAGGTCGAGACCCTCGTCGAGCATCGCGGCCCGCACGGACACCTCGGTCTGCTCGCCGAAGGCGGCCAGGCCCCGGTCGCCGGGGTCGCCGACACCGACCGCCACGGTGGCCCGGCCCGCGCTGAGGTGGTCGAGGGTGAGGATCTCCCGCGCCAACTTCGCCGGGCGACGCCGGGGCAGCGCGGTGACAGTGGTGCCCAGTCGCACCCGGTCGGTGCGCCCGGCTATCGCGGCGAGGACCAGCCACGGGTCGTAGGTGAACGGCTCGTCGCCGGAATAGTGGATCAGATAGTCCTCCAGGAACACGCCGTCCCAGTTGGCGCGTTCGGCCAGCTCACCCAACTCGACCAGGGTGGACACCGCCACCGAGGCCCCGCCGCAGGAAATCTCCAGACCGTGTCTCATCCGCCGACCGTAGAGCGGGGCCCCGACACTCGGCCGCGGTCGGGGTTGTCGGGCTGGAGTTGTCGGGCCCCGGCGGCATACTGCCGGCGTGACAGCTTCTGCCGACCTCGCGATGGTCAACCTCGACAGTTCCGATCCCGCCGGCCACGCCGCGTTCTACCACGAGGCGCTGGGCTGGGAGGTCACCCACAGCCAACCGGAGTACGCGATGATCAGCTCCGGTGGCGTCTCCATCGGCTTCGGGCTGGTCGAGGGCTACCGACCGCCCTCCTGGCCGGACGAGACCGGCGACAAGCGCTACCACCTGGACCTTTACGTTGACGACCTGGCGGCGGCGGAGGAGAAGTTCGTCGCCGCGGGCGCGTCGAAGCCGGCCTTCCAGCCCGGTGGCGAGCGGTGGGTGGTGCTTCTCGACCCGATCGGGCAGCCGTTCTGCATCTGCCCCCGCCCACAGGGCTGAGACGGCCCGGCGCAACGACAGAAGGAGTCAGCATGGCCATCACTCTCGTCAATCCGGACGGGTTGCCGAAGCCGGACGTCTACCGTCAGTTGTCGATCGCAACCGGGTCCCGGCTGGTCTTCCTCGCCGGTCAGGTGGCCCGCGATGCCGAAGGGCGAAAGGTCGGCGAGGGAGACCTCGCCACCCAGGTCGAGCAGTGCTATCTCAACATCGGCACCGCCCTGGCCGAGATCGGTGGGTCCTTCGGCGACGTGGCGAAACTGACCATCTACGTCGTCGACTGGTCACCCGACAAGATGCCCCTGTTGGGCGAAGGCGTCGCTCGGGCGGGTGCGAAGCTGGGAGTTGACCTGGTCAAGCCCATCACGCTGCTGGGTGTCAGTGCTCTGGGTGAGCCTGATCTCCTCGTCGAGGTCGAAGCCACTGCGGTTCTCGACTGATCGACACCCGGCGTCGGGCGCGTAGCACTCAGCCGCGACGACGAGACCGGGCGGCCCACACCGCGTAGGCGGGGTCGCGATCGAGGTTGTGCCGGTCCCGGTCGTAGCGGCGGGTGGTGCGCGGGTCGGCGTGCCCCATGGCGTCCTGCACGTCCTCCAACGGCACGCCCTCCGAGCGGGCCGTGGTGGCGAAGGCGTGCCGCAGCGAGTGCGGGGACAGCTTCGCCCAGGCCGGGATGCCGGCGGCGCGGGCCAGCCGACGGACCATCCGGAACACCGAGTGCCGGTCCAGCCGGGCACCGCTGGCGGTGACCAGCAGCGGGCCGGTGAGCTGCGGCACCGGCACGCCCGTGGCGGCGGCCCGCTGGGCCAGGTAGGCGTCCAGGGCGTGCCCGGTGCCGGGGGTGAGGGCGCGGCGACGTTGTTTGCCGCCCTTGCCGACGAAGCGCACGCTGCGGTGGCCGCGTTCGGTGCCGAGGTCGGTCAGGTCCAGCGAGATCAGCTCCCCGACCCGCAGACCCAGGTCGGCGAGGAGCGCGAGCGCCGCCCGGTTGCGTACGGCGGTCGCGCCGGTGTCCGCGTCGGCGGCGCTGAGCAGGGCGTCCACCTCCTCGGGGGTGAGCCCGACGGTGGCGGAGTGGTCCCGGTCGACGCGGGGGCGGTCGGCGCCGGAGACCGGGTTGGCCGGGACTGCGCCCAGTTTGACCAGGAAGTCGTACCAACTGGACAGCGCCGAGAGTCGGCGTGCGACGGTCGCCGGGGTCAGTGGGCGGCCGCTGCGGGCGCCGACGCTGCTCTCCAGCGCGCGGGCGTACTCGTTGACGTGCAGGAACGTGGCTCGCAGCGGGTCCAGGTCGCGGCCGGCGCACCAGGTGAGCCAGCCGGTGACGTCACGCCGGTAGGCGTCGCGGGTGTGCTCGGACAGCCGCCGGTTGCGCAGCCACGCCTCGGTGACCTCGACCGGCCCGCTCGGCAGCGCCGGTGGCGCGGACGGGCGGGCGAGCACCGGAGCGTCGGAGAACACCATGTGAAAAAGGCTCTCAGCCTCGGGTGGGATCGGCGTGCAGGCGCGCCGGTCCCACCCGTCACCGTGTCGGGTCAGGCGTTGATCTCTCGGCGGCTGGTGCCGTTGGACTGGATGGTCACCCGGCGGGGCTTGGCGCGCTCGGCGACCGGGATGCGCAGCGTCAGCACCCCGTTCTCGTAGCCGGCCTCCAGCTTGTCGGTGTCCAGTGTGTCGCCGAGGAACAGTTGCCGGGTGAAGGTGCCCATCGGGCGTTCGGCGGCGACCAGTTCGACGCCGTCGCCGGCGGGCCGGCGACGCTCGGCGCGGACGGTGAGCACGTTGCGCTCGACGGTGCAGTCGATGGTGTCCGGATCGACGCCGGGCAGGTCGAACGCCGCGTAGAAGTGGTCGCCGTCGCGGTAGGCGTCCAGGTGCATCGTCGCGGGGCGGGCCGCCGTACCGAAGAACTGCTCGGCGAGCCGGTCGATCTCGCGGAACGGGTCGGTACGCATCAACATCGTCATGCCTCCTCGGTTCTCCTGGCCGAAGGTGATGAGTTGAGCCGGGGTGACTCAACTTCCTCTTCTTATTTAGCGCGTCCGCGTGCCGACGTCAACTGCTCAGGACAACCGCTTCTCGAACCAGTGGTCGGCGTAGGGGCCGTGCGAGTACGCCGGGATCTCGGCGTAGCCGTGCCGGGCGTACAGGGCGCGGGCCTCGACCAGGTCGTGCCGGGTGTCGAGCCGGATCCGGTCCGCCCCGGCCGCACGGGCCTGTTCCTCGACGGCGGCCAACAGGGCGGCGCCCCCACCCGCGCCGCGGTGCTCGGGGCGGATGAACACCCGGGTCAGCTCGGCCCAGCCGGGTTGCCAGCGAAGCCCCGCGCAACCGGCCAGGTCGGGGCCGTGGTGGCTGAGCAGGAGCAGCCCGGACGGTTCGGCCAGGTCGTCGCTGGGCATCTCGGCGAGGGCCGCGTCGACCTCGCCGGGCAGGGCCGGGCGACGGTGATAGCGAACCACCATCTCGCTCATGTACTCGCGGAGCAGGAGCACAGCGTCGGGGTGGTCGGGCCGACTGGTGCTGGTCGTCCAGGTGGGCCGGGCGGTAACGGTCACCTGTTGATCATCACCGCCCGGTCAACGGCATTACCTCGACGGCTCCCCGACGCGCAGGCGCGCCCAGTTGGCCAGGTCCCGCAGCAGTTGCCCGTCGTGGGTGGCGACGACGACGGCGGCACTCGTGCCGCGGATAGCCGCGGTCAACTCCTTGGCCACGCTCGACGACAGATGGTTGGTCGGGCTACAAGATCTTCCAGAAGAAGCAAGACGACTGCACGAAGGTACTACTCAAGGTCTGACCGGGCCAGAGGCCCGCCGACGGCAGAACCTTCCGCGTTCCCTGTGGAGCTGATGTCGTAAACGAATCAGCCCTGCCGGTAACCCCCTGCCAGCACCCCGTGCCGGCTGCGGCCCTCGAAAGCGGTGTCGCCGAAGATCTTGGAAGGAGATTGCCCCTTCGGGGGGCCAAATCTTCCAAGATCTTCGGCGAGAGGTCGGCCCGATGGGCGCTGATGTCGGCAAACGATTCAGCTCCAAAGGAGCGATCACGATCTCCCACGGCCACGCCTGTCGCTCTGCGTGCAACATCGCGCTGACAGCTTCGGGCGAACACCTTCCTGGACGCGACACGAGGTGGGCGCGGGTAATTCCAGAGTGCGGTTACCGCCGAGGGCGGGGCAGGAGGGCGATCAACGCGGCCGCCACGGCCACGTGCGTCGCACCGAGGGCGAGCTTGGCGCCGCCGGTGGCCTCGACGCTGAGCACGGGGACGAAGGACAGCACCGTCACGACGATGGCCAGCGAGATCCAGACCGGTCGAGCGACCCGGGTGGCGAACCGCTCCAGCAGCGCCAGCACCGCCCAGCCGAGCAGGGCGGCGACAAGGGCGATCATGACGATCGCACCGGCCCCGATGACGGTGGCGGGCTGGCCCGGGCTCTCGACGGTGTAGTCGACGCCGGCCAGCGCACCGACTGCCCAGATGGCCAGGGGGGCCACGACGGCGGCGGCGACGCCGAGGGCGCGGCGGCGCAGTGGTGAGGGCGCGGGGGTCGTGACGGTGGCAGCGCTCATGACGGCTCCTCGTTCAGGGAAACGAACGAGTACGACCGTAGCAGATAGTCTTGTTCGGAACTATCTTTCTCGGAACTAACAGCCGGAGCGGGCGCCCGGCGCGTACGGGGAGGTGTTGGCCAGCGGCCCGCCCACCAGCGCCAGGAGAGCCCGCAGGAACGCCTCCCGGTCCTGTTCGGGCAGAGTTGCCAGCAGGTCGTCCTGGATGCGCCGGACCACCTGTTGCGCCTGCTCCAGCACCTGCTCCCCCGCCGGAGTCACAGCGACCAGCCGGGCCCGTCGGTCGGTTGGCGCCGGACGGCGCTCGGCCAGCCCGGCCCGCTCCAACTGGTCGAGCGTCACGACCATCGTGGTCTTGTCCACACCGCACCGCTCACCGATCTCACGCTGGGTCAGCTCACCGGTGTGGGCCTGCGCCAGCACGTAGTGCGCCCGCGGCGAGATGCCCAGCTCGGCCAGCCCGGCGGCGTGCTCGGTCTGCAACGCGTGACTCGCCCAGGAGAGCAGGAACAACAGGTCCGGCGGGCCATCGGAGGGCGTGCAGGAGGTCATGCGCCGAGGCTAGCAAGATCCTCCGCAAGGAGACTGTTCGCGCGGCGGACGATCAGAGCCGCTGGTAGACGCCGCGCTCGCGGGTGAGCAACTGCTCGTCGATCAGGTACCGGCGCAGTGTCACGTGATCCGACCCTCCCGCGACGCACCACGGCTTGAGCGCGTCGTCGACGGCCCGCTCCGGATAGCGGATGCCCGGCTCGAACGACCGCTCGGCGATGTGGGCGAGCAGGACCCGCCGCCGGCTCGGCTGCGCCGGCAGACTCACCAGGACGCCCGCGCGCAGGAAGGTCCGCAGCACCGGGTCGGCTCCGGGCTCGGCGTCGTCGGTGGGGCGGCCGTCGCGCGCGGTGGCCCGCAGCGACGCCTCGTCGGCCGCGAGCGCGCCGTCCGCGCCGGTGACGAGGCCCGCGTCGGTGAGCCGGCGAACCCCGGTGAGCACCACCCGCGCCGGCAGGCCGGTCCGCTCGGCGGCCTCGGTCGCGCTGGTCGCACCCAGCACGATCGCCGCGAAGATCCGTCGCCGTCCGTCGTCGGCCAGGGCCCCGGCCAGCGCATGCGCAGTCACGCCGGTCACCCTTCCATCAGCGGTACGCGGACCGCCACGCGATTTCCAGCCCGCTCAGTCGGCGGCGGTCCGCTCAGTCGGTCTGCGGCGCGCTCTGCGGCTGCTCGGCGACGAGCAGCACCCGGCGCAGCAGGTCGGAGAGGTGTCGCCGCTCGGTGGCGGTGAGCGCGCCGAGCAGGCGGTGCTCCTCGGCGCCCTGGATCTCCATCGCCCCGCGCCAGGCGGCCTGACCCGCCTCGGTGAGCGCCACGTCGACGCGCCGACGGTCGACTGTCGACGGAATCCGGCGTACGAAATCCCGCCGCAGCAGCGCGTCCACCCGCGCCGTGATGGACGCGGGCGCCATCGCAAGGTCCGCGGCGAGGTCCGAGGGTGCCGCCCGACCACCGCGGCCGGCCAGGGCGTGCAGCGTGTCGTACTCGTGGGCCGACAGGTCGAGATCGACCAGGACCCGCTCCTTGACGGTCCGCAGATGCCGGGTCAGCCGGATCATCCTGGTCACCGCCCCCTCGACGTCCGCGTCGAGGTCGGGCACCACGGGCAGCCAGCGTTCGATGTGCCGGTCGACGGCGTCCGGGGTGGTGGTCACCGCGCCAGTTTAACTCGGCACCAAAATATTCATTGCCGAAATATTCGATGTCGAAGTATCTTCTGATCATGGCTCACCCACTGCGCGACCACTCCTTCCGGCTGCTCTTCCTGGGCCGCACCATCTCCGCTCTCGGCGACGCGGTGGTGCCTGCCGCCCTGGCGCTGGCAGTCCTGCGAGCCACCGGTTCGACCAGCGCGCTGGCCGTCGTCCTCGCCGCGGCGGTCGTCCCCCGGCTGGTCCTCCTGCCGTTCGGCGGTGTGGTGGCCGACCGGTTCGACGCCCGCCGGGTCGCCCTCCTGGCCGACCTGGTCCGCTGCGCGACGCAACTCGCGGTCGGCGTGGAACTGCTCGGCGGCGACCCGTCGCTGACCACAGTGGTGGTGGCGTCCGCGCTCGGCGGCACCGCCTCGGCGTTCGCCATTCCGACCGCGTCTCCGCTGGTCGCCGGCACCGTCGAGCCGGCCGACCGGCAGCGGGCCAACGCCCTGATGGGGATCACCGCCAACACCAGCCGCCTCGCCGGGCCGGCGCTGGCCGGCGCGCTGATCTGGGCCGCCGGGCCCGGCTGGGCGTTCATCCTGGACGGCGCGTCGTTCGCGCTCAGCGCCACGCTGCTCGCGCTGGTGCGGGTCCGCCACGTGCCGGTGCCCCGCCGTTCCGTCCTCGCCGACCTGCGGCACGGCTTCGGCGAGGTACGCGCCCGCGACTGGTTCTGGACCAGCCTGCTCGGGCACGGCGTGTGGAACGGCGCCGCCGCCGTGCTGATGACCCTCGGGCCGGCCGTCGCCATCGAGCGCCTGGGCGGCGAGACGACCTGGGTGCTGCTGTTGCAGGCCGGCGCGATCGGGATGCTCACCGGATCACTGCTGGCCGGGCGGGTCCGACTGCACCGGCCGGTGCTGCTGGCCAACCTCGGGCTGGCCTGCTACGCCGCGCCGCTGTTCCTGCTCGCCGTCGCCGCGCCCGCCCCCGCGGTGATCGCCGCCTACGCGGTGGCGCTGACCGCCCTCGGTTACCTCAACCCGGTGTGGGAAACCGTCGTGCAGCACCACTTCCCGCCGGAGGTCCTGGCCCGGGTCACCTCGTACGACTGGCTGGTGTCGCTGGGCGCCATGCCGCTGGGTTACGCGCTGGCGCCGTTGGCCGCCGACGCGTTCGGCGCACCGGTGCCGCTGGCCGTGGCGGGCCTGCTGGTCCTCGCCTCCTGCGCGGGAACCGCGCTCGTGCCCGGCGTACGCCGACTCACCTGGCCGGCGACCCCGCAACCGCAACCGGCCGAACCCACCGTCGTCCGTTGATCCGATCGATCGTCGGTGCGCGACGGCCGACGTCCGGCCCACCCACGACGGAGGCTCCCGGCCGATGCCGGGAGCCTCCGTGCGATGTGGTCGGTCAGCCGGCGTCGCGGGTCATCGCGACGAAGTTACGCCACGACTGCGGGCTGAAGGTCAGCGTGCCGCCGTCGCGGTCCTTCGTGTCACGGACCAGGACCACGCCCGGAAGGTTGTCGGCAACCTCGACACAGTTGCCACCGTTGCCGCCGCTCTTCGTGCTCTTCCGCCACCGCGCACCGGTCATGTCCATGATGCTGCCGCTTCTCTGAGGAGTTCCAACGAACGCCCTCGGGGCAGGGCCTCGCCGCGAATACGTTCCCACCGTCGTTCCAGGCTAACAAGATCCGACGTTTGATCGAGGATCTGCGCCCGTGCCGCGCTGTCGACGTGCGCGACCCGCGACCCGTCCGGCATGTCGGCGATGGTGAACGGTCCGTCGAGCCCCGGGTAGCTGGGCGCGTCCGCCGGGACGATGTGCAGTTGCACGGAGCCCGCCTCGGCGTGCCCGAGCAGGCGCGCCAGTTGCACCGCCATCAACGCCCGGTCGTCACCGACGCGCCGCCTCAGCACCCCCTCGTCCAGCACGGCGATCAGCAACGGGCCGCCGCCCCGGCCGATGATCGCCTGCCGGTTGATCCGCGCCTCGGCGAACTCGGCGACCGCCTCCGGTGTCAGCACCCCGCCGGCCAGGGTCGCCCGGGCGTACGCCTCGGTCTGCAGCAGCCCGGGCACCCACGTCAGCTCGAACGACCGCAGCGTCACGGCTTCGCGTTCGAGGTCGACCCACGGCCGGAACCACACCGGCTCGCGGCGACGGACCACGTCCGGCCACAGCGCGTCGGCGTCCTTCGCCAGCAGCCCTGCCACCGTCGCCCGGTGTCGGCTCTGGGGAATGTGCCCCGGGTTTGCCCACCTGGCGACGGTCTTCGGATGCACACCGAGTTGACCTGCGAGGCTCTCGGCGGTGTGACCCGCAGCGGCCAGCGCCGCGACAAAGGCGTGGTTCATGCCGTCCCTCCCCTGGAACAAAACCGCTGCACCGAGAAGATTAGTTAACGCTGTGTGTTTGTCCAGCAACCCCCGGCAAAGTGCGGTGTAGACGGCGCTGCAACGAGGAGGAGAAGCTGTGCAGAACGAGTTGTTCGTGAGGCGCGACGGCGTGCAGGTCCTGCCCCCCACGTCCACACCGGACCGGCGTCGCGCAATCGTGGCGGTGAGCTGATGCCCGAGCGTCCGAAGCACTCCCCGTTGCGACCGTCGTGGCGCTGCCCGGTCTGCGGCATCCTGTGGCCGTGCTCGGCCGCGAAGCTGCGCCTGCTCGGCGAGTACCGCGGGGATCGGCCGGGCCTGTTGATCCACCTGGCGAAGGTCCAGGAGACAGCCGAGGTCGACCTCGCCAAGCTCAACCCGGACGTCGCGCTGCCCGACCTGACCCCGCGCTTCGTCGGCTGGGCGGAAACCCGCTGACCCAGCGTCAGACCCCCGAGCGGGGCACGGACGGGTCTGTGCGAGGCAGCGCGATGCGAGAGACTGACGGCGTGACGACCCGCCCCGGGATGAGGCCGGCCAGATGAGCCGCCCATTCAGGATTGTCGTCGCCGTGCTCGCCACGGTGGCCGCCGCGCTGCTGTACCTGAGCGTCACCGTCAAGGTCCGCTCGATGGCGGAGCCGATCACCTTCACGCGCACCGCCGTTGACTTCCCGACCCTCGTCGCGAAGGGGTACGTCTTCTTCGCCCCCCTCGACCCCACGACCGCCCCGATGATGGACGCGGTGGCGCCGCTGATCCGTTGGGTCGTGATCCTGCTGATCGGGGTGTCGACGTACCTGGCCTGCGGCCTCGTCACCCGACGGACGCACCCGTTCGTCGCGGCGATGACCGGCGCGGCCGCCGCCCTCACCGCCACGGCGATCGGGGACCTGCTCTGGTGGGCCACCTTCGTGCTCCGTGTCCACACCTCCCCCACCGGCTGGTACGCCAACGAGGCACTGGACCACTCCACGCTTCTCGCCAGCGCGCACCTGACGCTGACCGGCTGGACGTCCGACGCCCTCTTCTTCGGCTGTCTGTTCGCGGGCATGAACGCATCCCTGGTGGGTTGCACCAGCTTGGCGATACTGCTGCTGGACCGGCTGAACAAAGACACCGAAGAAGGTGAAGACGAGGCCCCGGACGCGGTCGACGACGAGGCTCAGGGATCGGTTGACGACATCGAGCCGGCAGCGTGGGTTCCGCTGATCGGCGACGTGCGGGGACGCAGCGCGAACCTTGCCCTGGCCGGTGTCCTTCCGGTGCTGGTGCTCATGCTGGTCAACGGCACCCAGGCGGTCTGGGACAGCTATTCCGAAAGAGGATTCCTGACGTTGCTCAGGGTGTTCCTGTATCGCCCCGCCCTGTCCGCGCCGCCACGCGGACGCGATGACGTGGAGTACCGGCTGACTCACGAGGCCGAGCTGAATCCGCTGTCGATGGACGTGTGGGCGCACAGGTCGGTGCTCGCCGTCGCCCTGCTTCTGGTGTTGTGGCTCCTGCTCTGGGCGCTGCTCTCCGGCCTGCCGAACTCCGGGCATCGCCTCGGGCTCGTGGTCGTCTGCTGGGGTGCCACGATCGCGGCGTCCGCGCTGACCGCGACGTCCGACGTCCTGGCCGACTGTGCGGTTGCGGACTCCCCCACCGGCTGCGCGCCCTGGCAGTCCCTGGGCCTGCAATTGACCTCCGCGCTGCGCTTCGGCGCGGCCTGGGGTTGGCTCGTCGCGCTGCCCGTGCTGCTGGCCCGTCGGCTCCTCGACACCGACACGTCCACCGACACGTCCACTGATTCGCGGGAGACTCCGGTCCATGAGTCCACGTAACAAGCGTCCGCGCCGCCGTAAGGTCGCCGCGCTGACCCCGGTGTCGTCCCCCGCGCCGGCACCTGTCGCCTGGTGGAAACGTCCCGTCACCTGGCTGCTGACGATCGTGGTCGGTGCGGTCGCCACGTGGCTCGGCGCCGTCGTTCTCGGCATGATCAACCAGTGGAAACCGGCGAACGAGCTGGCCGAGGAGTTGGCCGGCCGGGGACCACTCGTCGTCCTCGACCTGAAGCACGTCCCCTACCCGGAGGAGGGCGCGCTCGGCTACGTCTACCCCGCCGGCGCCGACCTGGCGCGCTTGGACGCTGCGCGCCCGTACGCTGGGGGGCCGTACGATCCGACCGTCGAGGCCGGCGCTGTCGACATCGAACGGAGCACCTGGGAGATCACCCTCGTCGGCACCCGGGACGAGGCCGTGGAGGCCGTCGACCTCCGGCCCGTCCTCGTCGAGCCCTGCCGCCCTCCGCTCACCGGGATCCGGGAGCCCAACGACTCCCAGGGCGCTTCCGAGAAGGTCATCCTCGTGACACATGTGGATCGACCGAATCCCCGGATGCTCGTCGAGGACCCGGAGAGCGAGGATGCCGGTGCCCCGTTCTTCGCCACCCACAAGATCACCTTGCCCAGGGGTGAGAAGAACGTCATCCAGGTACGAGCGCTCAGCGCCAAGCAGCACTGCCGATGGCGACTGGAATTGGATTACCTCGCCGACGGACGACGCCAGACGATGGTGATCTCGGCACCCGGCGACAAGCCGTTCGAGGTGACCGGGCGCGCGGACGACGCGGCCCACACCTGGATCTACCTCAATTCGCTGAACGGCTGTCGGGCCAAGGACGGCACCAGGACCGACCGGCTGCGCATCACCGGCGCCGAGTACGCGCAGATGGTGCGCGACGGGCGTACCTGCCCCTACTGATGCTGCCCGCGACCTCCACCGAGGTCCGGGTCACCGACACCAACGGAACGACCACCACCGTCCCGGTCGGCCCCTGACTCCATCAAGGTCGCCAACCGTGCGTGCCGGTGCATGTCGTGCCAGCCGTCGGCGTGACGCACCGACAGGCGGGCCACGCCCTCCTCCGCGAAACCGGCCCGCCCGGCCACCCGGCAGGACGCCGCGTTGCCGGTCGAATGCTCCAGCGCTAGCCGGTGAAACCCGCCCCGGCTGAAGCTCCACCGGGTCAGGGCGAGCAGCGCCTCGGTGGCGATCCCCCGGCTGCGCGCAGTGGGCACCACCCAGTACGACACCTGCGCCGACGCCTCGGTCAGCAGCACGTCGCGCAACCCCACCTGACCGACGGGCCGGTCGTCGGCGTCGACGACCGCCCAACTGGCGGCGCTCTCGTCACGCCAACGGCCGGCCCACTGCGCCGTCCACGACAGTGCCTCGTCGTCGCTGTCGAGGCGACGCACGTGCCATCGCTGGATCACCGGACAGTCGAAGGCGGCCCGAACGGCCGGGGCGTCGTCGTCACGCCACGGCCGCAGCGCCAGCCCGGGGCGTACCGGAAGGTGGGGTTGCTCCTGGGCGGCGAGGCTACCGGCGGGCAGGGCGGGTGCGACGAGCAGCGGCATCCGCCCATTATCGAGCCGACGGCCTTCGGCTGAAGGGACGTCCCGGTCAGGGGTTGATCAGTCTCCAGTCGCCTTCGGAGATGACGTCAACGGTGCCATCGACCACCTTGATGGCGGTTTTGTCGTCGATGGCGTAGGTCGGGACCGGGATCCCGGACGCCCACTTCTGGATGTCGGACAGCCCGGTGTCCTCCATGTCGGGGTGGTTGAGGTGGGGGTACAGCGTGAAATCCACAAGCCCCAGCGCCCGGTCGGCACCCTGCGCCATGTCGCTGCCGTCAGGGACGAATTGGATGTCGAATTCGGCGTCGCAGTTGTACGGGGTGACCGCGATGCTCCCGGCGCTGACCCCCACATAAACCGTGTCACTCAGCGACGGCAGGAGGTCGGCCAGGCCCGACTGGCGCAGCCAGTACGTCAGGTACAGCACATCGCCGCCCCAGACGAGGAGGGCATCGGCCTCCCGGACCGCCGGGACCCAGTTCTCTTCTCGAATGGTCGGCAGCGCGGTGAGTTCCAATATCCCCAGGGATTTCCAACCGAGCTGGGACAACGGGATCGAAGCCCGGCCGTGGACCGCCTTCCACGCCCTCTCGGCTCCGCCGGGAAAGGGGTAGACACCAGTGGGGATGAACAGGGCCGTGGACTCGGCGATCGGCTTGCCCAGCAGCTCGACGAGCGCGTCGGAGATGCTCGGGTTACAGATGCCCGACGACGTGAGAAGGAACTTCATGGAATCCGCTCTCCTGAAGCCACCGCATGACCGCGATCATGTTGCCCCTGAGAACCAGCATGCCGACGCACCATCCGGACCAGCCGCCTCTGCACGCAAATCTTGGACAGTTTCCGTTAGAACGTAACGGAAACTGTCCAAGATTTGGTGGTGCCGCTGCCCGGCGGCCTCACTCGCCGGTCGGGCCGCCGGCGAGTTCGGCGACCACGTCGAGGTGACCCAGGTGCCGGGCGTACTCCTGGACCAGGTGGAACAGGACCCGCTCCAGCGACGCCGGGTCCGCGCCGTTCCAGCGCGGGCCCGGCGCGCCGATCTCGGCCAGGTCGTGTGCCGTCACCACGGCCGTGGTGTGCGCGCCCTGCGCCCGCAGTGCTGCCACCAGATCCGCGCGGGTCTCGTCGGGGCCGACGTACCAGCGGTCGTCTCGCCGGTCGCCCCACGGCTCGGCCACGTCGCGACCCTGAAAGCCCCACTCGATCCAGCGCAGCTCCACGTGGCGCAGGTGGGTGAGCAGCTCCAGCGGGGTCCACCCGGACGGCAGCCGGCTGCGCCGCAGCTCCGGCTCGGCCAGCGCCGACACCTTGGCCACCACTGACTCCCGGAAGTAGTCCAGGTAGCGCAGGAAGACCTCGGTGCGGCTGCCGGCCGGGGTGGTGGGCTCGGGGAACGACGTCATGACCCGGTCGGCAGGTCACGGGCGCGCTGGCGCACACCCGCGCCGCCGTACGGGTAGTCGCCGACGAGCGGGGCGCTCGCCTCGTCCAGCACCCGCATCTGCTCGGCGTCGAGGACCAGGTCGGCGGCGGTCAGGTTGTCGTCGAGCTGCTCGGTGGTACGCGCGCCGAGGATCACGGAGGTGACCGGCGGTCGGGCCGCCAGCCAGGCCAACGACACCGCCGACATGGACACGTCGCGGTCCTCGGCGATCTGGCGGACCGCGTCGAGCACCCGCCAGGTGCGCTCCTCGGCGTTGCGACCCGCGTACGCCTCGACGCCGCGCTGCGGGTTCTCGCCGAGCCGCGTCGCCCCGGTGGGCGTGCTGTCGCGCTGGTACTTGCCGGTCAGCCAACCGCCGCCGAGCGGTGACCACGGCAGGATGCCGATGCCCTCGTTCTCACAGACCGGCACCAACTCGAACTCGATCTCCCGGGCCAGCAGGTTGTACTGCGGTTGCAGGGTCACGATCGGGGTGAGGTTGAGGTGCTGGGTGAGCAGGGCGGCCTTCTGCAACTGCCAGCCGGTGAAGTTGCTGACCCCCGCGCAGCGGATCTTGCCGGCGCTGACCGCGTCGTCGAAGAACCGCAGCGTCTCCGGCAGCGGGGTCAGCGGGTCCCAGGCGTGCGCCTGGTACAGGTCGACGGCCTCGACGCCGAGCCGTCGCAGGCTGGCGTCCAGGGCGCGGGTGAGGTGCACCCGGGACAGGCCGGCGTCGTTCGCCCCCGGGCCCATCGGGAACCGCCCCTTGGTGGCGATCACCAGGCGGTCACGCAGGTCGGGTCGGCTGCGTAGCCAACGCCCGACGATGTCCTCGGAGATGCCGGCGGAGTAGACGTCAGCGGTGTCGATGAAGGTGCCACCGGCCTCGACGAACCGGTCCAGTTGGGCGAAGCTGCCGGCCTCGTCGGTCTCCGCGCCGAAGGTCATCGTGCCCAGACACAGGGTCGACACCACGGTTCCGGTGCTGCCCAGAGTGCGATAGCGCATATCGTCCTTTCGGTCCGAGTGACAAAGCCGATCTTCGCACTCGGTTGGGCCACCTGCACACGGAGGCCGCCGGGCGCCGGCACGGGCACCCGCGAGGCCACCTCGCCGGTCATCATGAGCGGGTGAGCGAGCCCGCGATCGAGATCGACCGGCCTCACCGGCCGGCCCAGTCGCCACGGCCGGGGCGTCCGCCGGAGCCGGGCGCGCGCACGCGCGGCCCGTGGCTGGTGGCCGCCGCCACCACAGTGACGCTGTTGCTCCTCGCCGACCGCTACGGCTATCACCGCGACGAGCTGTACTTCCTGCTCGCCGGCCGACACCTCGACTGGGGCTACGTCGACCAGGGGCCGCTGGTCCCGGCGCTGGCCCGGCTGCTGGACACGATCGCCCCGGGCAACCTGGTGGTGCTGCGTACCCCGTCGGCGGTGGCGGCCGGCGGCGCGGTGCTGCTGGTCGCCGCCATCGCCCGCGAGCTGGGCGCCGGCCGGGGCGCGCAGCTCGTCGCGGCGGTGCTCACCGCGCTGTCCGGCATCGTGCTCGCCAGTGGTCACCTGCTCAGCACCACCACCGTCGACCTGCTGGTCTGGTTGGTCGCGGCGTGGTGTGCGGTGCGGCTGCTGCGCACCGGTGACAGCCGCTGGGCGCTGGGCATCGGGCTGGCTCTCGGTGTGGGCATGCTCAGCAAGCTGCTGCCGGCGTTGCTGGCCGTGGGCCTGGTCGCCGGGGTGCTGATCGCCGGGCCGCGTCGGCTGCTGCGCGACCGGTGGGTGCTGGCCGCCGCCGGGATCACCGTGCTGCTGGCCGCGCCGAACCTGATCTGGCAGGCGGCCCACGGCTTTCCGCAGCTCGGCGTGGCCGCATCCATCTCCGACGGCGACAGCTCCTACAGTGGCCGTCGGGAGGCGTTCACCCTCCACTTCGTCATCATCAGCCCGTACGCCGTACCGATCTGGATCGCCGGCCTCGTCGCGCTGCTGCGCCGGCCGGCGTGGCGGGCCTACCGGGCGGTGGGCTGGGCCTGGCTGGTGGTGGTCGGCATCGTGCTGATCGCCGGCGGCAAGGGTTACTACGACGCGCCGCTGTTGCTGGTCCTCACCGCCGCCGGGGCGCTGGTCACCGTGGCGTGGGCGTCGCGCGGGTCGCTCTGGTGGCGTCGAGGGTTGCTCGCGCTGGGCGTGGTGCCGTTCCTGCTGCCCAACGTCGTGCTGCTGCTGCCGGTGCTGCCGGCCGACCGGTTGCCCGCTTTCGTGGTCGACGTCAACTACGACGCCGGCGAGACGATCGGCTGGCCCGAGTTCGCCGACTCCCTCGCTACCGTCCACAGTGGATTGCCGCCGCAGGAGCGTTCGCGGGCGGTCGTCCTGACCGGCAACTACGGCGAGGCCGGCGCGGTGGCCCGCTACGGGCCGGCCCGTGGTCTGCCCCGGGCGTACTCCGGGCACAACAGCATGGTCGACTTCGGTCGGCCGCCCGCCGACGCGGACGTGGTCATCGCCGTCGGCTGGGAGCGCCCCGACCAGCTGAACACCTGGTTCGAGCAGTGCACGCTCGCCGGGCGGGTGGATCAGCGGGTCGAGGTGGAGAACGACGAGAACGGCGGCCCGATCCACGTGTGCCGGGGGCTGCGGCGTCCGTGGGCGCAGATCTGGGACACCGAGGTACGCCACACCGGCTGACAGTGGTTCAGCCGGCTCCGCTGGTCAGCCAGGCCTGGATGCCGACCAGGGCCTCGGGGCCGGAGGTGGCGTCGACGTCGCGGGCGAGATCGGCGATCGTGACGGCGGCGAGCGCCTGACGCCACGCGTCCTCGGCCGCCCACATCGCGCGGGCGACCGGGCACGGCGTGGTGCAGGCGTCGGCCGGGGTCGCGAACGGGCCGCGCTGGCGGATCTCGGTGCAGACGAAGGTGGGGCCGGGCCCGTCGACGGCCCGGACCACGTCGAGCAGGGTGATGCTCTCCGGTGCGCGGGTCAGCACGTAACCGCCCGACTTGCCCTGCACGGAGTGGATCAGGCCGGCGCGGGCCAGTGACTGGAGCTGCTTGGCGAGGTAGCTGCTGGAGACGTCGTGCAGTTCCGCCAGCTTGGCCGCCGGAACGGGCGTGTTGCTGGCGGTGAGCACCACGCAGCAGTGCAGCGCCCACTCGACCCCGCCGGACATCTTCATGACGTCACCCTAGTCACCCCGTTACTCGGACTCATTGTGTCCGAGTATAGTTCTCGGACAAGAAAGGTCCGAGTATCGGCTGAACCTCAGCGGTCGGACCTGACAGTCACGGGAAGGTGCATGGTTATGAAGATCGCCGTACTGGGCGGGACCGGCCTCATCGGGTCGCAGGTCGTCAAGATCCTGCAGGCCGCGGGTCACGAGGCGGTGCCGCTCTCGCCGTCCACCGGGGTGGACCTGCTCACCGGGCAGGGCCTGGCCGACGGGCTCGCCGGCGCCGAGGTCGTGGTCAACCTGACGAACTCGCCGACCTTCGACGAGGCCTCGCCCGCCTTCTTCCAGACGACCATGGACAACCTGCTGGCCGCCGCCGCCCGCGCGGGCGTCGGCCACGCGGTGATCCTCTCCATCGTCGGCGTCGACCAGGTGCCCGACCTGGACTACTACCGCGCCAAGACCCTCCAGGAGGAGATCCTCACGGCCGGTCCCATTCCGTACTCGATCGTCCGCGCCACCCAGTTCTTCGAGTTCGTCGAGGCGATCCTGTCCTGGACGGCCGACGACACCACCGTCCGACTGCCCAGCACGCCGGTGCAGCCGATGGCCGCCGCCGACGTGGCGCAGGCCGTCGCCGAGGTCACCATGGGCGCGCCGTTGCAGGGCATCCGCAACGTCGCCGGGCCCGACGTCTTCGCGCTCGACGAGCTGGGGCGGATCACCCTCGCCGCAAGCGGTGACCAGCGCACCGTCACCACCGACAACACCGCCGGCATGTTCGCCGCCGTGTCCGGTGATGTCCTCACCGGCTCCGACGACGCCGTCATCGCACCCACCGCCTACCGGGAGTGGCTCGCGCGCCGGGCCTGAGCAGGCACACCCCCGCGTCTCGCGGCGGCGATCGACCGCCGCCGCGACGCGCGGGTACGGCGATACCGTGCTCTCGGCCGTATCCCCGAGTTGCGTCTCTGACCAGGGCGCCAGCCGGCGCAGGGCCGGTTACTGGCGCATCGTGCTGATCCCGGCCCGCCATTCGCTCGCCAGGATCGCGAAGACGAGCTGGTCGGCCCACTCCCCCTGGAACAGGTAACTCTCGACATGGCGGGCCTCCTGGCGCATGCCGAGTCGCGTCATCATCCGGGCCGACGCGGCGTTGCGCGCGTGGCACCGACCGTAGACCCGGTGCAGCCCGACCTCGGCGAACCCCCAGTCCAGCAACGCCGTGGCGGCCTCCGTCGCCAACCCGCGACCGCCGTGGTCGGGGTGGAAGACGAACCCGAGTTCGGCGGTACGGTCCAGTTGGCCGCGCCACACCAACTCCACGATTCCGATCACCCCGGCGTCGGTGACCGCGGCCACCGTCAGGCAGTCACCCTCGGCGCGCCACGCGTCCTCGCCCGCCATGGCGAGCACCGACGCCCGCGACTGTTCACGGGTACGCGGCTCCGCCCCGAGCATCCAGCGCACCACGTCGGGTCGGCGCTGAAACGCGTACACGTCGTCGAGGTCGTCGATCGTGACCGGGCGCAGGACGAGCCGTGCGGTGCGGATCGGGTAGGTCGGCTGGAACATCACGCGATCGTAGAGACCCGCGCGGGGCGCTCCGGTGCCGGCCGATCGGTGTCCTGGCGTCGGGGCAGCAGCAGCGGGCTCGCGAGGATCAGCAGCCCGGCGACCGTGATCGCCGTGCGGGGGCTGGTGGCCTGCGCGAGCAGCCCACCGAGCGCGCTGAGGATGGCGATGGCCGCGCTGCTGCCGATCGACCAGGCCGACAGGGTTCGGACGATGCGGTCCTTCGGAGTCTGTTCCAGGCGGTACGTGGCGAGCACCGGGTTGTACAGGCTCATGCTGATGATGATCGCGAACTCGACGGCGATCACGGTGGCAAGACCGACCACGCCGGGTTGGACGACGGCGAGGCCGATCAGCCAGATCGCGCGCAGCGTGCCCACGGCGCGGATGATCCGGTGTTGGCCGTAGCGCGCCACCACCCGACGGGCCAGACGTGACCCGATGAGACCGCCGACGCAGGGCACGGCGAAGGCGAGGCCGTACTGCCAGGGCGGAAAACCCAACTCACCGAGCAGGAGTACGGCCAGCAGCGGCTCGGTGGCCATGATCAGTCCCGCGACGAGCAACTGGTTGAGGTAGAGCGCCCGCAGGCCGGGGTGGGTGAGCAGGTGCCGCCAGCCGTCGAGCAGCTCACCGGCCCGGACCCGGGCCGCGCCGGTGCGCCGGGGGTGGTCCTCCTCGTGGCCGCGAATGGCCGCGAGGCCCAGCGCCGAGAGCAGGTAGCTGAGCGCGTCGGCCACGATGGTGACGACCGGCCCGAACAGGCCGACCGCGGCGCCGCCCAGCGGTGGCCCGAGCGCGATCGAGCTCCAGGTGGTCGACTCGAACCGCGCGTTCGCCACCAGCAGGTCGTCCGGCCGCACGAGGGCCTTGAGGAAGGCGCCGCTGGCCGCGTTGAAGGCGATCCTGGCGGTGGCGACCACGGCCGAGACGACAAGCAACTGCCCGAAGCTGAGCCGGCCCAGCGCGTACGCGACGGGAATCGTCAGCAGGACCGCGAACCGGGCCAGGTCCATCGCGATCATCACCTGGCGCTTGCGGTGGAACTCCACCCACGGCCCGAGCGGCAACGCGATCAGCGCGCCCACCGCCGGCCCCAGCGCGGCCAACACGGACACCTGAGCGGGGCTGGCCTGCAACACCAGCACGGCGATCAGCGGCAACGCGCCGAAGCCCAGTCCCGAGCCGTAGGCGCTGACCGCGTACGACGCCCACAACCATCCGAACCGCCGACCCAGCGATCGCCTCGCGGACAACCCCACACCTCCCGCTCCCGACAACTCGTCGTTGACCGCCGCGATCAAAGCAAGGTCAGTGACCATGGATCAAACAACCGGTTGAGCGGCGCGGCACAACCAGAGGTTGTGTCGGTAGGGTTCGTCGGGTGAACCTCGACGCCGTCCGCACCTTCGTCGCCGCCCTCCGGGGTTGAACCCCGAACCGACATGGATGATCGGTAACTCGCCGAAGTCCGACATCATCCCGGCCCGTCAGGCCGGCTAGAATGCCGTGTTCATCCCCAACGAGCACACCTGGGCACTCGAGCACGACGAACTCGACCCCAACGACAAGGTCCTGCAGCTACGTACGTTCAACGACCTGCTGGAGCACTTCTGATGACCGAACAGAACGCGAAGGATCGCGCCCCGGCGGTCTCCTGCGTATTTGTCTGCCACGACGGCTCAGGACGAGTGCTGCTCGCCCGGCGCAGCTGCGGCGCCCGCGACGAGCCAGGGACCTGGGACACCGGCGCGGGAGCACTGGAGTTCGGTGAGACCTTTGAAGCCGCCGTCAGCCGGGAGGTCCGGGAGGAGTACTCCACACAGCCGCTCGACATCACCATCCTCGGTGTACGCAATGTGCTGCGCGACGACCCACCCTCGCACTGGGTCGCCGTGACCTTCGCCGTACGAGTCGACCCGACCACGGTCGCTATCGGCGAACCGCACAAGTTCGACGAACTCGGCTGGTTCACCGCCGACGCCCTACCCGAACCGGCGCACTCGCAGTTACTGCCCACGCTGGCCTTGCTTTCCAACGGATGACACGGGCCCAGTCCACGAGTGATGCCCATCGAAACCACCCATCGACTGCAGGACTCGCATAGCGCAAAGCTTGCCTGATGCCGCCGCGTCGCCGGCATCAGACTCCGAGAACACGAGCCTCTCGTCGCATGGGGGACCGCGCCCACGCGTCGCTGCCAGCCACGCACGACGCTTAGACCCGTGCTGGAATGTCGCCGCCGTTTCACACCCCACGCGCGGTGGCCGTTGCCGTCGACTCAGAGATGGCCATAGCCTCCGGCCTGACTGGCGGTCCGGGTGCCGAACATGAGCATGCGTCGTCCGAGCTGACGTGCGGCATCCTCGACGGTGGACGTCAGTCTGGCGGCGTGGCCGTCAGCCTGCCAGCCGAGTCCTTCAGCACTAGTTTCGGCAAGATCGTTGGTCACCAGGCCTGTAAGCCAAGTGGGCATGTCAGGGCAGGTCGGTCACGACCACCTCACCCGGCGTGGCGCCGGCCTGCGCGATGACTGTACCGTCCGGCGCCCAAAACCCGGAGCCACCCGCAGTCAACAGCGGCCCGTCCGGCCCCGCGCCGCAGGACAGCACCACATGCATCCGGTGCGTAATCGCACGCGCGTGCATCCGCGCATCGCGCGGGTCCGTAGGCGAGTTGAGGGTGCTCGCAACGTATGCGTCGGCGCCTGCCGTGACCGTCGCGGCCGCATGCTCGGCAAGCGAGGCGTCCCGGCAGATCGCCAGCCCGAGCCGTCGCCCGTCGAGGTCGAGCACGACGTGCTCGTCGCCCGGAGTAAACCGCTCGTCCTCCGGGGGGTGCAGATGGATCTTCCGATAGGCCACCGTCACGCTCTCGCCGTCGACCAGCAACGTCGCGATGTAGGCGTGGCCATCAGCATCAGCGAGCGGCGCGCCGACCAACGCGACCGCGTCGGCATCAGCGCACGCCGCCACGATCTGTACCAGTCGCGGATCGTCGCAAGTCAACGCTGGCGCGTCGAGGTTGTACCCCGTCAGCGACAACTCCGGGAACACCACCAGCCTCGCCCCTGCCGTACGCACGATCTTCGCATGAGTGGCCACGTTCGCGGCGACGTCGTACGCCACGACCGCAGGCTGAGCCACGGCGATGCGCAAGGCTTCCTCCACAAGCTGGCCGACCGGCAAGATCCAAACTCTAGACCACTTGCGTACGCTCCACCGCAACGAGCAGACGGACCCCAGGGTTGAGGAAGATTCGCACAGGAATTAACGCTAAGGACCAGCTCGGCGCGCTCGGCCTCGTGCTCAACGCCGTGGTGCTCTGGAACACGCGCTACATCGACTTGGCCGTCAAGGTATTGCGTGGGCAGGGCTACCCGGTTCGCGACGAGGACGCCGCCCGGTTGTCGCCACTGGCGTACGCGCATATCAACATGCTGGGCCGCTACACCTTCCCCGCCCCGTCGGCCGAGCAGCGAATCCGCCCGCTGCGCGACCCGGACGCCCAGGACGGCTGATGCGGGCCTGCGGCGAGGCCGCCCGCGACCGGCCCCGCGACCTAGCCGGCGACTGGCGGCTCGGCGCCTGGCTGGCCTACTGGGCGGCGGTGGCCGAGTGCGACGAGTTCGGCGTCACCATCCAGCTCACCCGCAGCAGGCCGACCAACTGCGCGACACCCCGCCAGCGGGTGAGCCGCTGGCTTGGTAGTCCAGGGCAGCAAATGGAACGCGCGGTCGCTGATGTGGTCGGGAGCGTAGAGCGCCGTTGCGATGACGGTCAGGGCGGCCACGGTCAGACCGACGTCCAGGACAGTGATCAGGATCGCCGGGTGGGGCCAGAGCAGCCACACGCCGACGTGCCCTGTTGCTGCGGCCGGACCGTACAGCCGACCGGCGCCAGGGCGGGTGCGAGTTCGCGTCATGGCGGTAGGTTGCAAGAGGCCACCGCCGGTCCGGCACCCGGTTAGGACAAGGTCGGACCGCTGGGCGCGTCTTCGGCCAGATCAAGACGTCGGCCGCTGCACGTAAGGCGTGTCCGAAGGGTTCGGACACGCGGAACGCCATGAGGGCACGGCGGAAGCGGAGCGAAGCAGAGGATGCGAGGGCCGGCGGATTTCGGGGCGGCGTTCACCGCGTTGCTGGAGGCGGCCGGGGCCAATCCCGACAGCGTGGTGCGGGCGCTGAACGGCGCGCTGTCGCGCAACACGCTCTACGACTGGAAGAAGGGCGCGCATCTGCCCAATGACACCCGGTTGCTGCTGCAGGTGGTGCATCTGTGCCTGCGACTCGCCGGAGCCGACACGGATCTACGCGGGGCACCCCGGGATGTCCGGGGGTGGCTCGACCTGCTGGCCGAGGCGAAACAGATCCGCGACAACCAGGCCGCATGGTGCGTGTCCGCCTCTGGCCGGTCCTCGTTGAGGGGTCTGGACGACAGCACCCTGCTGAGTGCTGCGGCTTTCTTAGAAAACCAAGCGAAGTATTTCCTTGGAACATTGGGCAACCTGGTTGTGAGCCGGCGAGCCCGCGCCGATCAACTGCTTGGTCAACTGGCGCAGGCCCAGGACAGTCGTCAGACACCTCGGTGCGTGGCCAGACCCAAGATCCTTCCCGCCGGGGATCTGTCTGTTGCGTACCGGCATGTGGGCCTGCTCAGGGCGCACCGAAAAGCCCTGCTCGGGGTAGGCCGGGTCGATGAGCGTGTGCTCGACTCGATTTCGGCGCTGCGCGGGTTGCTGGAGGAGATTTACGGCGTGCGGATCGTCTTCCTCGGCGAGAAGGTGCTGGCTACCGGCAACGGTGGTCAGACACCGGGCGCCGCCGCGGTCGTAGCCAACCCCGATATCGACTTCGACCCGCGCATCCAGGATCCGATCATCACCACCACCAGAGTCCTGCCGGATCAGGGCAGGACCGTCATCGTGGCGGAAGGGAACCCTCCACAAGCCGTGGCCCCGAGCGGGTCGATTTTCGTTGTCACCGTGGAGGCCAGGGCACCGCGCGCCGTGATCCTGCACGGCGCGCGGGTCGTTGTGCTCTCCCGTCGGCCGCCGCGGCGAGCGTGCATGATCAAGGGTGTTGCGGGCGGACTCGACGTCCGACGCTTCGATGTCGACCTCGACTGTGAGAACCCGCAGATGAGGATGCGGGGCGAACGCGACTTCCCCTTGACCGTCAGCCCTGACGACCCCGAGGAGTTCTGGGTGCAGGCCGTCACGGCGGCGAACGAGATCACCTGGACCGTCGCCGTGGATTGGGTTGTGAACGGGATTGCCGGCACCACAATGGTCAACCACGCCGGCCCTCCGTTCAGCCTGTACCCGGTAGATCTCCTGATCGCTGAACCCGGCAAGCAGTCCCTGCGCACATCATGTGACTACGGCGCGCATGAAGACGGCTGCCCAACGCTCACGCTGAAAAAACTGGGAGGATCGATCGGTGCGTTCTCGTCGGAGCGCGGTCCCGAGTTCACCGGAATCAGCGCTCTTCGTGACATGCTCCGGGGCGGCTGACCGCACCCTGTCATGCACGGGATAACAGCTTATTATCCGGTACATGCGCGGTGAGGTGATCCACGTGGACTGCTGTGGGCACCTCGGCCCGGCTGCGCGACTCGCGCACGTTATCCGGTACATCGCCGGGCCGGTGCGGCAGAAGTCTGGGTCGTGAAGAACGGTGTGACGGTCCGGGTCGCGGTCGACCGGTTCCTCGGCTCGGCCCGGTGCCGCAACCCGAACACCCGCCGCGCCTACACCGGGGTCCTCGACCGGCTCGCCGGGCACCTCGACCCCGGACGGGAACTTGCCGCCACCACAGGGCAGGACATCGCCGACGCCATGGCCGTGCTGACCCGCCGTGACGTGCCACTGCGGGAGAAGACGCTGTGGCGGATGCTGTACGAGACCTGCGCCCGCGCTGGCGAGATCCTCGCCCTCGACATCGCTGACCTGGAACTGGAGGCCCGCCGCGCCAAGGTGGTGTCCAAGGGCGGGGCGGTCGAATACGTGTACTGGGCCTCCGGCACTGCCCACCTGCTACGCGGTCGGACGGCCGGGCCGGTGTTCCTGTCCGAACGCCGCCCCGGCCCGGCCCGCCGCCCGGCGGCGAGGGACCTGCGCCCGGCCACTGGACGGGCCAGGTTGGGCTACGACCGCGCCCGGGTACTCCTGAACCACTAGACCTCACCCGGGCCGGGCCTGCCCGGCTAGGACCTACACCAGCTACGGCACTCTGGCGTCACCCACCTCGGCGAGGCCAACGCCGGCCTGCAACTGATCATGGCCAAGGGTGGGTGGCGTAACCCCCGCACCGCCATGGGCTACGTCAGGCCCGGCGCGTCCGCCGTCGCCGAGGTCACCGAACTACTCGACATCACGCCGCCTCGACGCAGCTGAGCGGACCTACCCGCGTACCACCGCGCGCCAGTGGCGCGCGCCGACGCCTCCGTACGCCCCGGTCGACGGGCGCTGCGCGTCGACGTGCACAGTCGACGGATCGCCCCAGCGGTGCTGCTCCAGGGCTTCCACCGCGCGCATCCCCGCATCGAGCTGGACGTCGTCACCCTCGACGCCGACGTGCACGCGGCAATGGCTGCCGTCGAGGCGGGGACGGTCGACGCCACCTCCCACGCCGTCACCGTCGCCGCATGGCACCTGCCCGCCGCGATCCGAACCACCCGCGTGATCGACGAGCACCACGAGTTGCTCGTCGGCCCCCGCCACGCCCTTGCCAACGCCCGCACCGTCACGCCCGCGCAACTCGCCGAGCACCGCATCTGGGTGCCCGGCATGGCCCGCGGCACCGAGCGGGCCGACTACTACGACGAACTCGCCGCCGCCTTCGGTCTCACCATCGACCTGATCGGGCCGGTCTTCGGCAACGAGGCGCTGCTGGCCGAGATCGCGCAGCTGGCCACTGCGCGCACTGCGCGACTACCTCGACTCCCGGCGAGCACAGGCACCCGACATGGAGGTCTGGCTGCCGCACTGGGGATAGCCGCGCGATGGCTCGGCGTGTTGACACGCGTTCATCCGGCACTACATTTAACGTGTTGGTTAAGTGACTGGAGGCTCTGGTGTCGGGCAGCGATCAACTCAGCGCGGTGTTCTCGGCGCTCGCCGATCCGACTCGACGGGCGATTCTCGCCGAGTTGGCCGACCGCGACGCCACGGTCACCGAGCTCACCGCTCCCCTCCCGATCTCGATGCCGGCGGTGTCGCGGCACCTGAAGGCGCTCGAGCGCGCGGGCCTCATCTCACGTACCCGGTCGGGGAAGTTGCGGATGAGTCGCATCGAGGCCGCCCCACTGCGCGAAGCGGCCGAGTGGATCGAGCGCTACCGGCGGTTCTGGGACACGTCCCTCACCCGCCTCGACGCCCACCTCGCGGCCGTGCAGGCCGCCGGTCGCCCAACGGACCGAACGGCCCACGGCCCGGCGTTGCCCGACAGCGAATCCCCGGGCAAGTCTCACGACAAGGAGAATTGATGGACAGGGACGACCCGCAAATCGTCATCTCACGCGTGGTGGACGCGCCACGGGACCTGGTCTACCGAGCTTTCACCGATCCCGACCACCTGGCGGCATGGTGGGGGCCGATCGGCAACTCGCTGCCCCGCGAGGAGATGGACTTCGACATCCGGCCCGGCGGCCACCAGCGGTGGACCGAACTCTTCCCGACCCAACCCGGCCTTCGAGTCGACGTCCACATCGACCTCACCGACGTCGCCGACGGCGAACTGATCGACGGCGTCGCGCACGTCACCGGGCAGCTGCCGGAGGGCATTGAGCCTCACGAGACAAGGATGCGGGTCGAGTTCCACGACGAGGCCGATGGACGGACGCGACTCGAGATCCGTCAGTGGCTCCCGGAACGGCTGGTTGGCCCTGCTGACCAGGGTTGGAACGAGGCATTCAGCAAGCTGGACGCGGCACTGACGAATGCCCACCCCATCGCAGTCGACGTGGAGGTATAGCGCGCCATGGCCAAGCTAATCTACGTGACGAACGTGTCCCTCGACGGTTACATCGAGGACGAGCACGGCAGATTCGACTGGACCCCACCCGACGACGATTACTTCGCGTTCGTCACCGACCTGGTCCGGCCCATGGGCACCTACCTCTACGGCCGGCGCCTGTACGAGTCGATGGCCGTCTGGGAGACCGAGCCCGCCCTCGCCGCGCGATCGAAGCTCACTGCCGACTTCGCCGACGTCTGGCAAACGGCGGACAAGATCGTCTACTCCACCACGCTGGACACGACCTTGACCGCCAGGACCCGGCTCGATCGGAGCTTCGACCCCGCTTCGGTACGCGCCATCAAAGCCTCGGCCACCAGTGACCTCACCATCGGGGGCGCACACCTCGCGGCGCAGGCATTCCAAGCCGGGCTGATCGACGAGTGCCACCTGCTGATCCATCCCATCCTCACCGGCGGAGGCAAACCCGGGCTGCCCAGCGGCACCCGCCTCGACCTGGAGCTACTGAGCACCCGCCGATTCAGCAACGGGGTGGCCTACCTGCACTACCGCGTCAGCACCTGAGACGGTCATCGGCGTCACCGACCCGGACATGTGTCGGTGACGCCGACCGGGCCACCGAGCGGGCCCGCCGACGTCGTTCGACGAGGCTGAGGGACGTGGGTACGGTGACAGCGTGCTCTCGGTCGTGAAGGGTCTGTCCCGGTACCACACCGAGGAATCGCTACGCGCCCACCTGCTGGAGCGCTCACACCGCACCGAGGACGGCTGCCTGATCGTCGAAGGTTACGGGCGGCGACGCGGGGTGCACCAGAAGGTCGCCGGTCGCGCGTGGGCACACATCGCCGCGTACGTGGTTTTCGTCGGTGGGTACGACCCCGCCCTCGACGTCGACCAGACCTGCGGCGTCGCCGACTGTATCGAGCCGACACATCTGCGCCAGCTCAGCCGGGCCGAGGCCTGCCGCAGCCGGACCCAGCCGGCACAGTGCCGCAACGGTCACGACCGTGAGCTCGACCCGGCGACCGGCCGGTACCGCCGGGTCTGCCGGACCTGCAACCGGGAGGCCCAGCGCCGTTGGCGTGAACGCGAGGCCGCCGAGGTGGCCCAGGCCCGCGCCGCGTACGGCCGCTCGTAATCTCAGCCCTTCTCCTGGCAGCGCACCGTCTGCTCGACTCGGCCGTCGGCGAACTCGACAGTGGTGGCACTCGCGCTCGGTCCAGACCGATCAATCTGATTTGATGTATCTTCGTGGTCATGGGGCCACCGAGTCACACCGCGCCGCCGTTCGTCCGGCTGGCCGCACACCCGCTGCGCTGGCAGATGCTGACCGAACTCGCCCGCAGTGACCTGCGGGTCCGCGAACTGGCCAGTCTGCTGGCCCAGCCGCAGAACCTGGTCTCCTACCACCTACGGCTGCTGCGCGACGGCGGCCTGGTCACCGTCACCCGCAGCAGCTTCGACGGCCGCGACAGCTACTACCACCTCGACCTCGACAGCTGTGCCCACGCGCTGGCGGGCACCGGCACCGCTCTGCACCCCGCCCTGCAGTTGGGCGGCCCTCCACCTGCCCCGCCGGTCCAGCCGCCGCGAACCGTGCTGTTCGTGTGCACGGGCAACAGCGCACGTTCCCCCATCGCCGAAGCCCAGCTCCGACGCCACACCGCCGGTCACGTGCAGGTGACCAGCGCAGGAACCCGCCCCCGAGCGCAGCTACACCCCCATGCCGTGCGGGTGCTGCGCGACCACGCCGGCGTCGACGTCGCGGACCGTCGCCCGCGGCACCTGGACACGCTCACCGGCCACCGCTTCGACTACGTGATCACCCTGTGCGACAAGGCCCGAGAGGTCTGCCCCGACTTCGGAAACCCGGCCGGCCAGCTGCACTGGAGCATCCCCGACCCCGCCGCAGCCGGCACCCGGGACGACTATCCCGCCTTCCTGCAGGTTGCGGCCGACATCGACACCCGCGTGCGGCATCTGCTGCCCGTCCTCGCCACCGAACCCGAGGAGACCACACCATGAGCACAGCCGAGCAGTACGTCAGCGTCCGTTACCTCGTCGACGACGTGCACGCCGCCGTCGACTTCTACACCGCCCACCTCGGTTTTCACCTCAAGACCAGCGCCGCCCCCGCCTTCGCCGACGTGGTCCGCGGCCCGCTACGACTGCTGCTGTCCGGACCCGCCAGCTCCGGCGCCCGCGCCACTCCGGACGACGCCACCAGCCCCGGCCGCAACCGAATCCACCTCATCGTCGACGACCTGGACGCCGAGATCGACCGACTCCGCGACGCCGGCCTGGCGTTCCGCAGCGAACTGGTCTCCGGGCCCGGCGGCCGTCAGATCCTGCTCGCCGACCCCGCCGGTAACCTCATCGAACTTTTCCAACCCGCGGGCGACGCCGCCCCCGCCAACGCCTGAACCCAGCCGCACTTCGCCGCCCCTGGGCCTGCGGGTCGATCACCGGCCGGACGTTCGCCCCGCGTACACCATCCTCGGTCGTTACGCACAAGAACTGTCATTATGGTGCGTGGGCGGTTCGCACCTTTTGTGGCAGGTATTTACTGGATTATTGATAATGACAATGTAGTAATCCGTTGAAGGAGCCGGACTCGAGCGAGAACGGCGCCGAGGTCCCTGCCTCAACTGCGCGCGAGGCCCGCGACCCGCGCGTTCCTCCAACGGGTGGTTCGACGGAAGGCGCTACGGGCGCCCTGCTGACCTGGGAAGCCGTGAGAGCTGGTCGTGCGGGTGCTGCTGCCGGTCAGGACGGCTGGACGTGGTCGAAGAGGGCGAGGGCTTCGGCAGGGTCCGGACTCACGAGGCGTTCCAGACCGGCCATCGTGATTTTCGCCCACCTGCCGGCCCGTTCACACATCCGTTCCTCGAAGGCACAGACGGCGGCGTCCAGATCTTCCGGGTCGGCAGCGATGGACTCCGCGAGCTCGGCACCGTCCAGCATCGCGAGGTTCGCGCCTGCCCCCAACGGTGGCATCAGGTGGGCGGCGTCGCCCAGCAGCGTCACCCCGCGGACGTGGGCCCAGGTGTGGGATTCGGGCAGGACGTAGAAGGGGCGGTGGACGAAAGCGGTGCCGTGACCGACCAGGTCGAGGACGGGAGCGGCCCAGCCGTCGAACAGAGCCAGAAGGCCCGATCGCACTGCCTCGGCGTCGGCCAGGTCCAGGCCCGCGTGCCAGTCCAGCGGCGCGCGGAACTTGGCGTACACCTTGACGTGACCGCCGCTGTTGCGCTGGGCGACGAGAGATCGGTTCGCGCCGTACACGGCCACCGAACCGTCGCCGATCACCTGTGCGAGGTCAGGGTGGCGGGTGTCGATGTCGTCGAGGGAGGTCTCGACCGAGGTGACGCCGGTGTAGTGCGGCGTCACCGACGAGACTGCCGGGCGGACCCGGGACCAGGCACCGTCCGCGCCCACCACGAGATCGAACGTCTCCTGCCGCCCGTCCGCGAAATGAACAAGTACGCCATCCCCGGTCCCCGGCGCCACCTGCACCACCTCTCGCCCCCACTGCACGTCGAGAGGGTCGAGCAGCAGGTCACGGAGTTGCCCGCGGTCGATCTCCGGGTTGGCCCGCTCATCCGGACCAGGCTGCCAGTCCCGCAGGACGGTCCCAGCAGCGTCCAGGATGCGCATGGCCTGCCCCTCGGGACGGGACAGCGCCTGGAACTCTGCCAACAGCCCCGCCTTGTCCAGTGCCAGCTGGCCCATCCCTTCGTGCAGGTCCAGCGTGCCGCCTGGGGGGCGGGAGTCGGGCGCGGGATCGCGTTCAAGGACGGCGACGGGGTAGCCGTGGCGGTGCAGGACACGGGCAAGGGTGAGTCCCCCCGGGCCGCCGCCGACCACAGCGATACGATGTCTCATGGCGATACAGCGTATCGCGCTCTGACGACGCATCGCCACGGTAGGGAGTGACCATGACTGTGTGGGACCGGCCGGAGCCGCCGAATCCCCCCGTGCCGCTCGACCGGGAGCAGGTCATCGCCGCCTCCATCGCGCTGGCCGACGAGGGCGGGCTGGAGGCGGTGTCGTTGCGCAAGGTCGCCGCCCGGCTGAACGCCGGCCCGATGCGGCTGTACGGATACATCTCCACGAAGGACGAGTTGTTCGACCTCATGGCCGACGAGGTCTACGCCGAGATTCTCCCCGGGGAGCGACCCGATGACTGGCGGGAGGCGCTGCGCATCCTCGCCCACCGGACCAGGCAGGCCGCTCTGCGTCACGAATGGCTGGCTGACCTGCTCGGCGGCCGCCCGACCCTGGGCCCCAACGGCTTCGCCGTGACCGAGGCCAAGCTGGCAGCCCTCGACGGCCTCGCCGATATCGACACCGTCCTGCGCGCCGTGGAGACTGTCAGCGCCTACTGCACCGGCGCGATCAGGCGCGAGATCGCGAACCTACGGGCCGAACGCGCCACGGGCCTGTCCAAGCGCGACTGGCAGCGCGCCTCCGGCCCCCACGTGACGAAAATGTTGGCCACGGGCCGCTTCCCGGCGCTGACCAAGGCCCTGCACGACGGCACGGAGGTGGACGCCGAGACGTCCTTCGCGACCGGCCTGGACTGGGTCCTCGACGCCGTGGCCGCCAAACTCACCCGACCGCCGGCGTGACCCACTCGCCCGCTCAGGGGCGGAGCCAGCGATCGAACCAGGCGCGGGTCCGGCGCAGGACGTCGAGTTGGTGGTTGCGTTCCCGGATCGAGTGGCCCTCTCTCGGGTAGATCACGAACTCGTGCTCGACGTCGAAGTGGCGCAGCGCCCGGTGGAGGTACACGGCCTGTCCGAGGGGGACGTTGGTGTCCTCGGCGCCGTGCAGGATGAGCACCGGAGTGCGGATTCGGCTGGCGAAGGAGATCGGGCTGACCGCGTCATGGGGGTGCGGGCCGATACCGGACCAGCCGGTGCTGCCGCCGAGCGCGGCTTCGAACTGGCCGTTCTCCCCGGTCGCGGCGAGCATGCCCCAGTCGATGATGCCGGCGCCGACCAGCGCGGCGCGGAAGCGGTCGGTCTGGCCGACGGCCCAGGCGGACATGAAGCCGCCGTGGCTCCAGCCGGCAATGCCCAACCGGTCGGGGTCGGCGATGCCTTCGGCGATGAGCAGGTCGATGCCGGTCAGGATGTCGGTCCACTCCTGCTGGCCGACCTGGCCGGCGACGCAGGCCGCGAACTGGTGGCCCCGGCCCTGGCCGCCGCGCGGGTTGGGGAGCAACACGGCGTAGCCGGCGGCGGCCAACCACTGCGCGCTGGGGAACCAGAACAACTGGCAACGGTCGGCGTAGCGGTCGTACGGTCCCCCGTGCACGATCGTGACCAGCGGGAACGGGCCCTCCGACGCGGTTCTTCCGACAGGCAGTACGAGCAGGCCGTCCAGGTCCAGGCCGTCGGTGGCGCGGTAGGCCAGCGGTTGTTGCGTGCCGAGTGTGATGCCGTCCAGTTCCGGCCGGGCGTTGGTGATTCTTCGCAGCGGCCCGGTTGGCGCTCCGATGTGAACGTTCGGGAGCTGATAGCGGGTGCCGGTGAGCACCGCGATTGTGTCGGCGGTAGGGGTGGTGGTGAGGTTGTCGAGGCGTCCGGCGTGATGCGACAGGGTCGTGAGGTCGGTGGGGTCGAGCCGGGCCAGCGTCGTGTTCAGGCCGTCGGCGAACACCACCAGCGGGGCGGCGTCGGTCTGGCGAAGTTCGGTGGGGCACATCGTGCGATCAGCGGTGCGGTTGCGCAGGACGCGGCTGTCCATGGCCAGGTCGAACACGGCGGTGCCGGCCTGCAGAACCGGTGGGGTGAGCGCGATGTAAGCGAGGTGCCAACCGTCCTCGCCCGGCCACCAGGCCAGAGATCGTGCGTCGGCCTCGACCGGTGCGAGATTCTCCGCGGTCCTGGTCGTCGGGTCGTACAGGTGCAGTTGGCCGGTGCGCGGACCGTGGTCGTTGTCGGCGGTGGCCCAGGTCAGCACGGCGAGTGGACCGCCATCGGGGCGTTGCCGCAGTTCCACGACATGCCGATCACCGAACACCTTCGGGGTGGTGACCCGGCCGGTGCGCAGGTCGAGCAGGCGCAACCGTGCACGCGGTTCGCGCTCGCCGACGACGATGGCGTCGTCGCGGTCCCGGGCGCGACGCGCGCCCTGCTCGGTGGGTTCGTCCTCGGCGAGCAAGGCCACCAGGTCGGGGTCGGTGAGCGGCAGGTAGTCGATGACGCCGCCGCGCCAGCCGGTCAACGTGGCCGTCGTGCCGTCGGTGAGGGTGAGCCCGTGTAGTTGCGGAATGCCGCGGTCGGCGCGGTCGGAGAGGAAGAACAGCGTCTCCGAGTCGGCCGACCAGCGTGGCCGGGATTCGGTTGCGGTGTCGGTGGTCGCGCGACGCGGCGCGACGGCGGCATCGGTGTCGATGAGCCAGAGTTCGGTGTCGCTGTGGTCACCGGTGCGGCTGCTGGGAGCGAGGACGTAGCAGAGCAAGCGACCGTTCGGTGCGAGCGCCGGGGCCTGTGGAGCGCAACCATCGACCACGAGCTCGGCGGTCAAACCCGTCATGCGGTGAGTCTGCCAGCATCCACAGAACGCCATGCGATCCCTCCGCTGCCGGATCGACGCACCGGCGAGTTCCCGTTGCGAGTGGCGAGGCATGATGTCCTCATGGACGCGTCCGCCAGCCATGGCGCGAGCGAGAACGGCTCGTCGCCGCCTGAGCCGCGTGTCTTCCGCAGCCGGGGCAAGTAGAGCGTGACCTGATGTTCTCCGTAGAGGAACGCGACCTGATCCAGCGGCGGCTGCTGCACCTGGCGGAACAAGATCCCGCTGTCGTCGCCGCCGCGATCACCGGCTCGCACGCCACAAACGATGAGGATCGCTGGTCGGACATCGATCTGGCCTTCGGGATCAGCGGTCCGCTCGACGCCGTCCTGCAACGCTGGACCCAACAGATGTATCAGGACTTCACGGCGGTCCACCACTGGGATCTGAGGTCCGGGTCTGCGATCTACCGGGTGTTCCTGCTGCCTCGCTGCCTGGAAGTCGACCTCTCGTTCAGCCCGGAGGCCGAGTTCGGGGCGCGCGGCCCGAGTTGGCGACTCATATTCGGGCGATCCACTGCACCCCCAGCTCCCGCGCCGAGCGGCCACGACGAGATGGCCGGCCTGGCATGGCACCACGCGCTACACGCAAGGATCAGCATCGAACGAGGCAGATACTGGCAAGCGGAGCACTGGATCAGCGCCCTGCGCACCCAGACAATCGCCCTCGCCTGCCAACGACTGGGCCACTCCACCAGCTACGCCAAAGGCGCGCACCTACTGCCCGGCGAGATCACCGGACCGCTCGAACCGACACTGGTCCGCTCCATTGACGAGCCCGAGTTACGCCGTGCGCTCTCGGCCGCCGCAGCGGCCCTGACCGCGGAACTCACTCGCACGGACCCGACCCTGGCCGCTCGGCTACGCCCGATTCTCACCGACCTTGCCGCGATCGTTGGGCCGCCGCAAACCAGCGAGCCGTAGGCCGAGTTGCCTCAGAAACACTGAGACCCCGGCCTTGCCTGTCCCCCGCACTGCGACACCGCAGCCAGCACCGCATGCGCCCCGGACTGCTACCGAGCCGCCAACGCCGTGTTCATCGACGCCTCACGCCGACATCCGCCTGGCGCGGCCGTTCGGTGGTGGCATGGTGGCCGCCGTCGATGGGACGTGACTCGTCGTCCCGCTCCGCACGCGGGTCGCGGCGCCGATGGTCAAGATCTTGGGTGGGCGCCAGGCCCGGGCAACAGGTCGATGTCCGTAGCCCGCATGGGCTGTTCGCACTCCGAGCACCGTAGTTCCACATGACTGACCTTGCCGCAGGCGTGGTGGCGGTAGAGCACCGGCGGGCCGGCCTCGCCCGCCGTCCACCGGTCACCCCACCGCACCATGACAAGCAGCAGATCACATAGCTCCCTGCCCTTTTCGGTGAGCAGGTATTCGTGCCGGACCGGCCGGGCGGAATACTCACTCCGGGCCAGGACGCCCTGTTCGACCAGCCAGTTCAGCCGCTCGGCGAGCACCTTGCGGGACATGCCGAGTCCCCGCTGGAGTTGCTCGAAGCGGTGCGTGCCGGCGTAGACGTCCCGCAAGATCAGCGGCGACCACGGCTCACCGATGACGTCGAGGGTGCGGGCGATCGAACACGCCATGGCGCCGAATTGCGTTCGCTGCATGACGCCACGATACGCAAGGTGGTTCCTTCAAGGAACTGACTCTGTTAGCGTCACATCAGTCCGTCCCCTCAAGGAACGGACCAGTCTGTGCCCCTCCACGCGCTCATGGAAGCCGAAAGAGGCCCCTATGAACCATCCGCCGATCGTGCCGACCGGGGACTGGCAAGACGCAGTGAACACCTTGCGCGTCCACGAAAAGGCACTCACCCGTCAGCTCGACGCAGTGGCCGCGGCACGTCGCCGGCTGCCGATGACGCCGGTCGAGCAGGACTACGTGTTCGAGGGCCCGTCCGGGCCTGCCAGTCTGACCGACTTGTTCCAAGGCCGCCGCCAGCTCATCGTGTACACCTTCATGTGGCACGGCGTCGACGCTGTCTGCTCCGGCTGCTCGATGTTCACCGACAACGTCGGACACCCGGCCCACCTCAACGCTCGCGACGTCACCCTGGCGTTGACGTCCCAGGGCCCACTGGACGTCCTGCTGGCGCTGCGGCGGCGAATGGGTTGGGCACTGCCCTGGTACTCGTCACTGAACAACAGCTTCAACGCCGACATGGGAACCGGTGACGGATTCGCGCTGAACGTGTTCCTCCGTGCCGACGACCGGATCTTCCGCACGTACACCACCACCGCCCGGGGCGTGGAACGGCTCGGCAGTAACTGGTCCTTCCTCGACCTGACGCCATACGGCCGGCAGGAGACCTGGGAGGACTCGCCGGAAGGCTGGCCGCAGACCCAGCCCTACCAGTGGTGGCGGCTGCACGACGAGTACGACGTGACCGAGGATCCATCATGAGAGTCGACACGCCAGTCGCCGAGCTCCTCTTCCACGAGGAAGATGCGACACCCTTCAACACCGACGTGGCGACCCTCAAGACCTGGAGCCAGGCACTGGCCTGTCTGGAGTCGGCCCCCAAGTGTTGGCTGTCCACTGTGGCACCGGACGGCCGTCCCCATGCCGCGCCGGTGATGGTGGTGCTGGTGGACGGGGCGCCGTGCATTGCGAGCCGCCCGAACTCCCGCAAGAGCCGAAACCTGGCCCGCAACCCCCGCGCTGTCATCACAGTGAGCGGCGACGACCTCGACCTGGTGGTGAGCGCTGACGCTCACCAGGTGTCGGGCGGCGCCGCGCTACGCCAGGTGGCCGCCGCCTTCGCGACAAAGTACGACTGGACGTTCACCATCAGGGACGACCGAGTCTGTGACGAAAGTCTGCCGGGATCGCCCCAGTACGCCTTCTACGAGGTCTCCCCCGTCCGGGCCTTCGGCTACGGCCCGGACGGGCTGACCGCGACCCGTTGGCGGTTCAACAGCACCTGACTGATTGACACTCGCGTCCAGCCTCACACCATCAGTGACCGCTCGGAGCGACCCGGAGCGTCGTCCCGAGCGGTCACTGATGGTTGCTCGCACTCCTCGACCTCGACGCCGGCCTGAGATCAGTGGGCGGGCTCACCGAACCAGCGGGAGAGGTGCTCGTCCAGGTCCTGCTGATCGTCACCGATCCAGGCGACGTGCCCGTCGGGACGCAGCAGGACACAGGGGACGTCCAGCTCCGCGGTGGGATCCGCCAGGTGATCGACCCGGTCTGACCAGCCGCCGACGGTCAGGCGCTCGGTGCGGTCCAACAGCAGGCCGCGGCCCTGGTGCAGCAGACCGTACAGGTGGCCCTGTTTCACGTCGATGTCGCGCAGGCGGCGACCGACGAGGTCGGGGCCCGCGCCGAAGTCGTAGCGGATACCGATGGCGGTGATCTTCTCAAGCAGATGGAGGTTCACCTCGTCGAAGTCCATCAACTCGATGAGCAGTCTCCGCACCGCCTGCGGGCCTGGCTCGGTGGACAGCAGTTCCGTCTGGGCTCGGGTGTTGTCCAGCACCTCCTCGGCGACCGGGCGCCGTTCGGCCTGGTAGGTGTCCAGCAGTGTCTCCGGCGCCCAGCCGCGGATCCGCGCGGCCAGTTTCCAGCCGAGGTTGAATGCGTCCTGAACGCCGAGGTTGAGGCCCTGTCCGCCGATGGGCGGATGGATGTGCGCCGCGTCGCCGGCCAGCAGCACCCGCCCGACCCGATAACGGTCGGCCAGCCGCATGGCATCGCCGAAGCGGGACAACCAGCGCGGGGAGTGCACACCGAAGTCGGTCCCGGCGATGGCGCGCAACTGGCGCTTGAAATCCTCGAGGGTGGGCGGTTCGGCGCGGTCACCGACGCCGGCGGCGGGCACGAGGACGCTGTAGACCCCAACGCCAACCGGCCGGAGCCAGAATCGCTGATGGGTCTCGCGGATCTCGGCCACCTTGACGGCGATCTCCTCCTGGGGCACGCCCACTTCCATCTCGCCCATCAGGCTCTCGGTCCGCGCGGCCTCGCCGGGGAAGCCGACACCGAGGAGTTTGCGCACCGTGCTGCGCCCGCCGTCGCAGCCGACGAGGTAGCGCGACCGCAGCCGTTCCCCGTCGGCCAGCTCGACTGTCACACCCTCGTCGTCCTGCTCGAAACCGGCGACCGCACGGCCGCGCCGGACCTGCGCGCCCAGTTCGGTGGCGTGTTGTTCGAGTAGACGTTCGATGACCGGCTGCCGGACGCCCAAGAGGTAGGCGTACCGGGAGTCCAGGCCCTTGGGCGCGGGCTTGGGGATGGCGGCGAAGAAGGCGCTGGCCGGACGCTGCCGCCCGTGCGGGAGGATGCGTTCCAACAGCCCGCGCATCGCCATCAGCTCCAGACTGCGAATGTGCAGGCCGACGATGCGGGCGGCCGACGGCGGCTCGGTCTCCTTCTCCAGAACGAGTACCCGGACATCGTGCAGCCGCAGCTCGGCGGCGAGCATCGCGCCGGTCGGCCCGCACCCGGCGATGATCACGTCGTACGCGGGGGACGCGCTGTCGGTGCCGGAAGTCGACGACGATGGGCGGCCGCTGACGGTGGAGTCGGTCTCGACCGGGTCGGTCGACGGCGGCTCGGCGGTGAATTGCGGAGGGTGCATAGGTGTTGCCTCTCGGGAGTGCCGTGTTGGCAAGGCGCTCCCGGCGACACCTACGTCAATCGCCCGACCGTGACGGCAGGGGGAGCACCCACATCGCTACAACGTTCATGGGTCTCACCTCCTCGGGCGGTGTCGCGGTCAGCTGCAAGCTATCTCCCCCGGCCTGCTCCCGTCGACTGGTTTCCCGGTCAGGTGATCACGGCGTCGGGTGGGCCAGGGATCGGTGCAGCCACTCGGCCATCAGCGCGCGTTCGGCATCGGTGAGCCCCGGGAGGTCGGGCAGCACCGTCGCGAAGGTCACCGCGACCGCGTTCGTGGTCGTGTCGGGTGTCGCCGGAGCTGTCGCCAGAATGCTGGTGAGCACGGCCTCGAGCATGGCCTCGCCCAGGCCGATGTCGCGCTGGTCGGCGGGCATTCCCAGCAGGGTGAGGATGGTTCCGTTGCCCGCAGAGTGGATCATCAGGAGCGCACGCTGCTCGTCGACCCGGAGGAGGCCGGCTTCGGCGAGTCGCCGGACGCGGCGACGGAGCACGTCGAGGCCGGCGACCGTTGCCGGCGAGGGCGCTGCGCTCCCCCGTGCGGCGAGCAGCGCGTACAGCTCGGGGTTTGTCAGGCCGAACTCCACGTGCGCGCGCCATCCGGAGCGCAGGTCCGCGACGGGGTCGCCCGTCGCGACGTCCGCTGCGGCCGATTTGCCGCTGACGTAGGCGGCCATGACGTGTTCGGCGACCGCGTCGATGAGGCCGTCCTTGTCGCCGAACAGGCGATAGATGGTCGGTGCCTGCACGCCCGCGGCCTGGGCGACGGCGCGCGTGGTCACCGCGTTCGCGCCCTTCTCCCGCAGCAGTTGGGTCGCTGCCGCGACGATGCCCGCACGGACGTCGTCGCGGGTGTCCTGCGTCGTCACCATGAACCGATGCTAACAGCGCCTTGTTATCTGTGAATTATCGGTGCTAGCGTTCGCGACGTAACGCCGATAACAAGGAGTGTTCATCATGATCGTCGTCACCGGTGCCACCGGCCAGCTGGGGTCCCAGATCGTCGACCGGCTGCTCGACCGGCTGCCACCCGACGCCGTCGGGGTGAGCGTGCGCGACGTCGACAGGGCCGCGGGCCTCGCCGAGCGTGGGGTGCGGGTACGCGCCGGAGACTTCACCGACCCGGCGACGCTGGGGCACGCCTTCGAGGGTGCCGACAAGGTCCTCGTCGTCTCCGCCGCCATCCGCGGCCCCGGCGCGCTCGTCGCCAACCGCGCCGCCATCGACGCCGCCCGCGCCGTGGGAGCCAAGCGGATCCTGTACACCAGCCACCAGGCCGCCTCCCGGAACTCGCTCTTCGCCGCCCAGCCCACGCACGCCGTCACCGAGGAGCACCTCGCCGGGCTGGGGGTTCCCTTCACCGCCCTGCGCAACGGGTTCTACGCGAGCACGCTCAGCTTCTCCATCGGTACCGCGCTGGAGACCGGTCGACTCGTGGCGCCGGCGGACGGCCCGGTGTCCTGGACCGCGCACGCCGACCTGGCCGAGGCCGCAGCCGTCGCCCTGACCGAGGAGGGGCTGCTCGACGGGGTCACGGCACCGCTGACCGCCGGGGAGATGCTCGACCTCGAAGCGGTGGCCGCCATCCTCAGCGACGTCACGGGCCGCACCGTCAAACGTGTCGTCGTCGACGACGACCAGTGGCGGGCGTCCGCCATCGAGCGGGGCATGCCCGCGGCGGCGGCCGACTTCACCCTCGGCATGTACCGCGCGGCGCGAGAAGGCGAGTTCGCCGTGACCGACCCGATGCTGGAGACAGTCATCGGTCACCGCCCGACATCGGTCCGCTCGGTGATCGAGGCCATCGTCGCCCAGCGCTGACGCGCTCGCGAGCCGGTCAGCGCAGCATCGTCCGGGTCATTCGACGGGTGGCGACGTACATCGTTCCTCGTGGATTTGACCCTCGACCGGGTCGAGACCCGACCATCGGCGACATGAGCGACCAAGCGACCGCCGACCCGACCATGACCCGCATCATCGAGGCCGTCCAGCTCGGCCAGAGCGGCGCATCTGCCCGGGCCCGTGAACTGCTCACCGCGTTGTGGGACGAGCTCGGCCCCACCGGTGACGCCCTGCACCGCTGCACCCTGGCGCACTACCTCGCCGACCTGCAGGACACCACCGAGGCGGAACTGGCCTGGGATGAACGAGCCCTGGCCGCCGTGTCCGAGCTGACCGACGAACGCGCCCAGGAATACCTGCCCTCACTCCAGGTCCAGGCGTTCCTGCCATCGCTGTACCTCAACCTGGCCGACTGCCACCGACGCCTGGGCAACGTCGGCCTGGCCCGGGAGCACCTCGCCCAAGCCCGCGAACACCTGGTGCGGCTACCCGACGACCCGTACGGCGAGAGCATCCGCGCCGCTGTCAGTGACTTCGTCGAGGACGATCCGACCGACCGGCGGCGGTAGCGGTCGGCGGCGGTCACCCGTTCTGGCGAGCGACGCCCGTCCGGTACTCCTGTGGTGAACGTCCGTAGTGGGCACGGAAGAGGCGGCTGAAGTGGGCCCGGTCCGGAAAACCCCAGCGGGCGGCTATGACATGGACCGGCTGCCGCAGCAGCGGGTTGCCGAGATCACGCCGGCACTGCTCCAGACGCTTGGCGCGGATGAGTTCGGCGACCGTCGTCGCCTCCGCCTCGAACAGGCGGTGCAGCGACCGCAGCGAGATGTGGTGGGCGGCGGCGACGCTACCCGGGCTGAGCTCGTTGCTGTCGAGGTGGCGGTCGATGAAGTCGACGACGCGGGCCCGCAGCGTGGTGTGCCGGGCCTCCGGTGACAGGGTTTCCTCGATGTCGAGGTACTGAGCGAGCGTGGCGGTGAGCAGGTCCACCGCCACCCCACCCAGCATCTCGGCCTGGGCCGGCTCGAACTGCTCCGGGTGCGCCGCGATGCTGCGCAGGTGGTGGACCAGCAGGCCGCCCACGCCGAGGTGCGACGGTATCGGCGTGGCCAGCAGGCGGCGCAGCCGATCCGGTGCCAGGGGCAACGCCGCGTGCGGTATCTGCACGGTGATCGTGGTGGCGAGACCGGCGCCGTCCGCGCGGTGCCGGGCGACGTGCCGCCGCGCGGGGTCCAGGAGCGTGAAGTGCTTGCCGGGTTCCAGCGTGGACTCCGCGCGGTCCTGGATCAGGGTGCTGTGACCGGTCAGGGGCAGCGTGAGCTGGTACACGTCCCCTTCGGCGCTGCGAACCAGTTTGGTGGGGCGGATCGCGTCCAGGGACGGGTACCGCAGCGAGGTCATCCGAATGCGACCGAGATCGATGGCCTGGACGTAGGCGACGAAGTTGTCCAACTGGCCGCTGCTGATGTGCACTGGTGCCGTCTCCTGCGCGACCAGGGCATACCAGAACGCGAACCGCTCTGCCGGAGGCAGCACCCTCGTGTCCACCACCTGGTTGGGCAACACCCGGCTCGCCTCCCCTCGTATGCGAGGATGGATTCTTGCACGCCTCGACGCTCTTCACCCATGACCGGATTCCCACACCCGGTGCTGCCCCGTGGGTTGGCGAATGTCTGCGGTGACCGGCGCCGACCTGCGGGAGGCGGCCGAGGAAATGACCCGGGTGCTGCTGCCACACCGGGACCACGACTGGTCGGTGCCGGCCGGCTCGCTGAGCTGGAGCTGCTGGACCACCGCGGCGCACGTCGCGCACGACCTCCTCGCGTACGCGGGGCAGGTAACCGGCCGCCCGGATGACGGCTACCTACCGTACGACCTGCGGGTCTCCCCCGACGCGAGCCCGGCGCAGGTGCTCACAGTGGTGCGGGCCTGCGCCGGGCTGCTCGCCGCCGCCGTCGACGCCGCCCCGCCGGACACGCGGGCCTGGCACTGGGGCCCGTGCGATCCGGCCGGGTTCGCCGCCATGGGCGTGGCCGAGACCCTGCTGCACACCCACGACATCACCCTCGGCCTCGCTGTGGCGTGGCAACCGCCGCAGCGGCTGAGCGCGCTGGTGCTGCGCCGACTCTTCCCGGACGCCCCGGCCGGTGCGGCACCCGAGGTGCTGCTCTGGATGACCGGCCGCGGTGAGCTGCCCGGCCGCGCCCGCCGCACGTCCTGGAGCTGGCGGGCCGCGGTCGACTGACTCGCACCAGCGTCGACGGGCGGGTGGTCGCCTGCCGGGCGACCACCCGGTGGGAGCGTTCCGGTCAGGTCCAGCTGATGCCACGGTTGCGAACGCTGCGCATGCCCTTCTCCTCCCCCTCGGTGACGGTCCCCGTGCCCGCCAACTGACCTCAGCGTCGGCCACTGCCTGCTTCGGCGGTAGGGATGTCGGCGTTCGGAGTCGTTCGGGCCTGTTCGACCGGAGACCCGAACGCCACAGGGGTGGAGGCAGGTCGCCGTGGCCACAGCGGCGCGACGGCGAGAACCGCCACCGCGCCCGACAAACCGCTGAACCCGATCACCGTGGTGGCCGGCCACTGGTCGGCGGCCAGACCCGCCAGGACCATCGCCGTCCCCTGTAACCCACTGAGACCGGTGATGGCCACCCCGAACGCCCGTCCCCGGTACTGCCTCGGCACCGCCCGACCGAACAGCGCGTTCAGGGGGATGGCGAAGGCGCTCGCCGCGCCGGCCAGCGCCAACAGCAGGAGCATCATCCACAGCGGAGGAACGAGCCAGGTCACCGTCAGCACCCCGGCCGACATCGCGGCCAGCGGCAGGATGAGCCGTGGCCGGGCCGCCGGTGGGCAGAACCGGGTGAGCGCTACCCCGCCGAGGGCCATCCCCAACGGCGCCGCCGCCAGCAACAGTCCGACGGTGCCGGCGCCGCCGCCGTACTGTCGGGCCAGCGGTGCCATCAACCCCTCGGCCGCGTAGGTGAAGGCGCTGGCCATCCACAGGACGAGCACGTAGGACCGCAGCCGGGAGTCGGTGAAGACCACCCGCAGCCCGACCGCCCGGCCCTGGCCGGTCGGGCCCGACGGCGGTCGCGGCGCGGGGCGGGAACGCACACCGATCCCGATCAGAACAGCGGAGACCAGGAAGGTGCCGGCATCCACCAGCAGGGCACCGCGCAGCGACAGCAACGCCACCAGACTCCCCCCGACGGCGAAGCCGACCACCTGCACGACCTGGGCGCAGATGTTGTCCACGCCGTTGGCCACGGCGTAGCGGTCGCCGTCGAGCACCTCCGGCATCAACGCCGCCCGCGCCGCCACGAACGGTGGCCGCATCAGGTTGACCACGAAGAGGAGCACCACCAGGGCCGGCGCGGGGAGGGCCGGCAGAGCCGCCAGCGGGATGAGCGCCGCGCGGCCCAGGTCGCACGCGATCATCACGCTTCGCCGGGGGAACCGGTCGGCGAGACCGGACAGCAGCGGTCCGCCCGTGAGCCAGGCCAGGTAGGAACTGGCGTAGGCGGCCGCCGCCAGCGCGGCCGAGCCGGTTTCGCTGAAGACGAGATACGCCACCGTCACGGCCGTGAGCTGGTCGCCGGCCAGGGACAGCAGGTACGCACCGAACAGGTGGCGGTACTCGCGCACCGCGAACACCTCGGCGTACGTCGCGGCGCGCTCGGTCACCTCGCCCCGTCCCCTCCCGCGCCGGCGGTCGTCCGGGCGCTCGGCCAGACCGTATCCGCGTTCACGCTGGCGAGGCCGCGAGCAGGCGTTCGGACCTGTTCGGATCCGTTCGCGACAGGTGCGGACGGGCGGCTAGCCGGCGTCGAGCGTGTGGCGGTGGCCGTCGAGCGGAAAGGGCGGCCGGGCCGGCAGGGTCTCCTGGAACACGAAGCCGGACTTCTGCGCCACCCGGCAGGACGCGACGTTGTCCACCTGGTGCAGCAGGTCGAGACGCGTCACCTCGGGGAACCGGTCGAACGCCCAGCGGCTCAGCGCGGTGACGGCGCGCGGGGCGACGCCGCGACCGCGCGCCCAGGACGCCGTCCAGTAGCCCACCTCCGGGGCCGGGCGCTGCGGCGTGACCCCCTTGAGCACCACGTTGCCCACCAGCCGAGGGCCGTCGGCCCGCTCCTCGAGGACGGCGAAGGTGTACCGCCGGCCGTCGGCCCAGTCCCGCAGGGCGCCGTCCAGCCACCGCCGGGCCTCGGCGGCAGTGGTCACCGGAGCTCTGGTCCAGCGGCGCAGGACCGGATCCCGGTACGCCTGCACCAGCTCATCCAGGTCGTCGGCGCACCACTGACGCAGCGTGACTCCCGGCGTCGAGGGCGTGTCGGGTGACCGCGATTCGATCAGCATCGGCACAGTCTGCCGTGGTCGTGGCCCGGCGGTCAGCCCCGTCGGCGCCACCGCCTCCACCAGCTGCGGCGGGGCCGGCGCGACGGTGTCGCAACGGTCGCCGGTTCGGCGGCGGTCGTCGTGACCTTGGGGCGGGCCCGTTCGGCGAGCCACCGGCGGACCACGTCCTCGGTGTTCACCGGGCGCACCGCGACCCGGGGGCCGTCGTCGGGGAAGCGCAGCCACGCCACGATCTGCGCGTTCAACTGCCCCACGACGTCGCGGACGGACTGTTCGGTGGGAAGGTCACGGACCTCGTCGGGGACCTGCTCGATGCGTCGGCGCAGTTGCAGCGACGTGGGCAGGAGCAGGTCACTGGGGAGTGCCTCGCGCTCCAGGAAGCTCTTGATCCACCAGGCCTCGTCGTACGGCGCCCCTCGACCGGGGATCGGCTTGCCCATGCCGGGCAGGTCGTCGAACTCGCCGCGCTGAACGGCATCCTGGATCTTCGCCTCCACTGACGCTTCCCACGCCTCGGTCACCGTGCGGCACCTCCCTGGCCACCGTAACGCGCCGCCTCCGGCCGGCGACACGCACTTGTCAGGGGTCAGCGCGCCCGCCACGGTGAGCATTCCCGCCGACGGCCCCGCCGTTGCACCGAACGCGAGTGGATCATCCCGGATCGCAGGCCACGGCCTCCCAGGTGGCCCTGGGTCAGGATGTTCATCCCGATTACGGTCCGTGTGGGGACTACCGAACGGGGGAATCGTCGTGGTGAGTACGGGTGCACTGCTGGGCATCGCGCTGGTGGCGTTGGGGCTGGTGCTCACGCCCGGCCCGAACATGGTCTACCTGGTGTCCCGCTCGGTGGCGCAGGGCCGCCGGGCCGGGCTGATCTCGCTGCTCGGGGTGGCCGCCGGCTTCGGCGTCTACCTGGTGGCGGCGGTCGCCGGCCTGGCCACCGTCTTCGTCCTGGTGCCGACGCTGTACGCGGTGGTGAAGCTGGCCGGCGCCGGCTACCTGCTCTGGCTGGCCTGGCGGACGCTGCGTCCGGGCGGGCACTCGCCGTTCCGGCCCGCGCCGCTGCCGCCGGACCCGCCGCGGCGGCTGTTCACCATGGGCCTGGTCACCAACCTGCTGAACCCGAAGATCGCGATCCTCTACGTGTCGCTGCTACCGCAGTTCATCGACCCGACCCGCGGGCACCTGGCGACGCAGAGCCTGCTGCTCGGGCTGACCCAGATCGCCGTCGCGCTGAGCGTGAACGCGCTGATCGTGCTCAGCGCCGGCGCGCTGGCCGGGTTCTTCGCCCGCCGGCCGGTGTGGCTGCGGGTGCAGCGGTGGGTGACCGGCACCGCGCTCGCCGCGCTGGCCGTCCGCATCGCCGCCGACCGTTCGCGCGCGGCCGTCGCCACTCCCTGACCCGGGGGCGGTCACCGCCCCCGGTGGCGGTCGACCATCCCGGCGGCCAGCGGCGCGGCGTCCAGGTCACCGGCGGCGAGCCGGGCGGCGAGGGTACGGCGGACCAGCCGGTCGGCCAGCGCGGGCGCGTGCCGGCCGACGGCCATCTCCAGCCGGCCGCGTGCGGTGGTCGCCACGTCACGGGGCGCCCGCCGGGCGGTGGCGGTCCGCAGGATCGCCGCGACGACCCCTTCGACGGGCTCGGGGCGGGACACCCCCCGCAGGGACAACCCGGCCTCGGCGGTGCTGTCGTGGATCGGTGAGGCGACCATGCTCGGGTAGACGACGCTCACGCCGACGTGGGTGCCGACCTCGTGGCGCAGCGCGTCGGCGTAGGCGACCAGGGCCCGTTTGCTCACCCCGTACGCGGCGGCGAGCGGGAGCGGCAGCACCGCCATCCGGCTGGCCACGAAGATGACCCGTCCGCGGGCGGCGAGCAGCGGGGGCAGCGCGGCGGCGGTGGTGCGCCAGGCGGCGAGCAGGTTGACCTCCAGTTGCCGGCGTACCACCTCGTCGGGCGGCAACTCGGCCGGCGCGGGACCACCGACCCCGGCGTTGTTGATCAGCAGGTCGAGCCCGCCGAGCCGGTCGACGGCGGCCCGCACCGCCGCCGGCACCGCGTCCGGGTCGGTCAGGTCACAGCCGAGCACCGGCACGTCGTCGTCGGGGCGGGCGTGCAGGTCGAGCCCCACCACCCGGGCGCCGGCCGCGTTCAGCGCGGCGCCGAGGTGGCGGCCGAACGTCCCGCTCGCCCCGGTGACCAGCACCCGCCGACCGGCCAGGGACCGACCGCTCACCGGGGTGCTCCCACCGAGGACGCCGCACCGGAGCGGGCGCGGCGGGTCCCGGCGGTCAACTCCCGGGCCAGTTCGGCCAGGTAGACGTCGAAATCCACCCGCATCGCCGGGCGGCGCTGACCCCAGCGGGCGGTAGCGGCCCGCAGTTCGGCCCGGCAGACGGCGCGCTGCCGCTCCGGGTCCGGCAACGCGTACCGGCCGGCGAGGTGCGCCGCGATCAGCTTGGCCTGCGCCTCGACCAGGGGGAACGCGGAACCGGTGGACTGCATCAACCCGACGAAGCTCAACCCGGGGGCGTCGGGGTGGAACACGTGCCGGTACAACGGCAGGGTGTCGGCGCCCCCGGCGAGCAGCGCCGGGTCGAGGAACGGGACGTCCACCCGGTAGCCGGTGCACCAGATGATCAGGTCGACGCTGTCGCTGCGCCCGTCGGTGAACTCCACCCGGTCGCCGTCCAGGGCGGCGACACCGGGTCGGGCCTCGACGTCACCGTGGGTCAGCCGCGACAGCAACCCGTCGGAGAGCGTCGGATGGTCCTGGAGGAAACCGTGCGTCGGCGCGGGCAGCCCGTAGCGGGCGGGGTTGCCGACGGTGGCGCTGAGCATCGTCTGGCTGATGCGTTGGCGCAGACGCCACGGCAGTCGGCGGGCCAGCGCCCCGTTGAGGGTGTCCGAGGGGCGACCCAGCAGGTACTTCGGCACCACCCAGACGCCCCGGCGCAGCGACAGCAGGGTGCGGGCGGCGGCGTACGAGGCGTCGACGGCGATGTCCATCGCGGAGTTGCCGCCGCCGACGACGAGGACCCGCCTGCCGGCCAACTGCTCCGGGCCCCGGTAGTCGTGGCTGTGGATCTGCTCGGCGGTGCACTCGCCGGGGTAGCCGGGGTCGGGCAGCCGGGGCACCCGGTTGTGCCCGTTGGCGACGACCACGGCGTCGACGCTGACCTCGACCGGGCCGGTCGGGCCGCTGGCGGTCACCGTCCAGGTGCCGGTGGTGTTCCGGGTGACCCGTTCGACGGTGTGGCGCAGTCGGATGGTGTCGGTCAGCCCGAAACGCGTGGCGTAGTCGGCGAGGTAACCGGCGACGCGACGGTGGTCGGGGTAGTCGGGCCAGTCGGTGGGCATCGGATGGTCGGCGAACTGGGTACGACCACGGCTGGTGTTGAGGTGCAGCGTGCGGTACGCGGGCGAGTCGGGCGCCCCGTACACCCAGAGGCCGCCGACCTGCTCGGCGGCCTCGAAGCCGACAGTCGGCACGTCGGCGTCGCGTAGTGCCTTGACCGCGGCGAGCCCGGCGGCGCCGGCCCCGATCACCGCCACCCGCTGTGGTACGCCCATTGCCGCCCCCATTAATCCAACGTCCGATGGATAATCGTCGCGCGGCGGCGGCCCGTCAAGGGGTCGGTGCTCCGTACAGGCCGTCGAGCAGGCGATGCACGAACGCCCGGAACTCGCGCCGTTCCCGGGCGCCGGGCGCGCCCGCGGCCAACGCCACCACGTGCCCGTGCGTCGCCCACACCAGACTCCGTACGGTGATGTGCGGTGTCGGCTCGGCCAGCGCGCCGGCCGCCGCGGCGGCGGTGAGCAGCTCCGCGACCAGCCGGTACAACGGGTCGGCGTAGCGCTGGTCCAGCTCGGCGTGCCGCTGCGGTTCCAGCCAGCGGCGCAGCCACAGCGCGGTGGTCTCGGGGCGGTCCTCCAGGAAGTCGACGAAGACGTCGACCAGCTCGTGCAGGGCCCGTCGCGCCGCGTCGGGGCCCGCGTCGAGAGCGGCGCGGGCCTGCTCGGCGGCCTCGGCCAGCACGTCCCGTTCGGCGGCGAACACCCGGGCGAAGCACGCGTCGTAGAGCGCTGCCTTCGTACCCGTGTGGTGCGCGACGGTGGCGACGTCGACACCGGCGGCGGCGGCGACCTCCCGCAGCCCGACGGCGTCGAAGCCGCGCTCGGCGAAGAGCGCGGTCGCCGCGGTGAGCACCACCTCGCGGGTCGGCCGGGTCTCGTCACGGCGGGGCCGACCCGGGCGGCGGCGGGGCATGGTCATGACCGTCATTCTGCCCCTAGAATCCAGCAACCGTTGGATTGCGGAGAGGATGCGGCGATGACCGGGCTGGACCGGCGGCCCGCGGCCGCCACCGACACGACGCTGCCACGCGGCCCCCTGGCGGGCTTCGCCGCCGGCTCGCTCGGCATGGGCGTCTGGGTGACAGTGCCCGGCCTGCTGCTGCTCTACTTCCTCACCGACGTGCTGGCCGTCGGGCCGTGGCTGGCCGGCCTGGCCCTGCTGCTGCCGAAGATCGCCGACGTCCTGCTGCACCCCTGGGTGGGACACCGCGCCGACGTCGAACAGACCCGACGCGGCGACCGGCGTCGCCTGCTGCTGCTCGGCTGCGCCCTGCCGGTCGCGTTCGCCGCGCTCTTCGCCGTGCCCGGCGGCCTGACCGGCGCGTCGGCGGCCGCGTGGGTGGCGGTGTTCTTCATCGCCGGCAACCTGCTCTTCGCCGCCTACCAGGTCCCCTACCTGGCCACCCCGGCCGACCTGCGCATCGGCTACCACGAACGCACCCGGCTGATGGCCTTCCGGATGATGGTGCTGACAGTGGGCATCCTCGTCTCCGGGCTGCTGGCCCCGCTGCTCACCGGCGGCGACGCCGCGACGCGGGGCGGCTACCAGCGGATGGGCGTGGTCCTCGCCGTGGGGATGCTGGTGGCCATGCTGGTCGGTGTCGCCGGCATCGCCCGGCTGCGCGGGTCCGCGCCGGTGAGCACCGCGGCCGGGCACGGCGGGTGGCGGGCGTTGCGCACGGCGCTGCGCGACAGGCAGTTCCGGTGGCTGGTCGCCGCGTACCTGGCGATGTCCACCACCACCCACCTGGTGCTCGCCGGGGTGCCCTACTACGCCGAGTACGAGCTGCGCGCGCCCGGCCTGACCACGGTGCTGGTGGCCGCGTTCGTCGCGCCGGCGCTGCTGGTCACCCCGGCCTGGCTGGTGGTGGCCCGACGCGTCGGCAAGCAGCGGGCGCTGCTCGGCGCGCAGGGCGCGTTCGCGATCGGCTCGCTGGTGCTGGCGGTGGGCCGCCCGGCCGGCCTGCCGGTGCTGGTCGCCGCGGTGGCGGTGCTCGGGGTGGCGTTCGCCGGCATGCAGTTGCTGCCTTTCTCGATGCTGCCCGACGTGATCCGCGCCGCCGGCAGCACCGGGGCCGGCACCTACACCGGGGTGTGGACGGCCACCGAGGCCACCGGCGCGGCCCTCGGCCCGTACGCGTACGCGCTGTGCCTGACCGTCGGTGGTTTCGTGGCCTCGACGGCCGGTGAGTCGCCGGTGCAGCCCGACGCCGCGCTCGCGGCGGTCCGCTACGGCTTCGGGTTGCTGCCGGCGGTGGCGATGCTCGCGGCGCTGCTGCTGCAACGCCGCTACACCCTGGACGCGACGGCCCGGGCGACGAGCTGACCGGCCGGCACTAGACTTCGCCCTCGATGGACGCCCAGCCCAGCACCACCGAGACCCGCCCGTGCGCCCACTGTGGACGGCCGGTGCCGCAACGTGTCGGCGCGGGTCGACCGTTTCGCTACTGCCGCGACAACGACGGCGCCTGCCAGCGCGCCTCCCGCAACAGCCGGATGCGGCACCGCAACGCTCCCGGTCTGCCCGGGCAGGTGGCCCGCACCTGGGAGGCGGTGGACCGGCTCGACCAGATCGTCGAGACGTTGACCGAGTCGCTGCACGCCGAGTTGTCCCCGGTGGGTGTGCAGCGGCAGCTTGCCCAGGCCCGCGCGGAGGCCGCCACCGAGATCGCGGCGGCGCAGACCGAACGCGACGAGGCCCGCGACGACGCCGAGGCCGCGGCGGCCGACGCGGCGCGCGCCCGTGAACAGGCCCGTGGCGCCCGCGCCGAGGCCGACGACGCCCGCCAGCGCGCCGAGCAGGCGCACCGGCAGGCCGACGCCGCCGACGAGCGGGCGCGGCTCGCCGAGGCGGCCCGCGACCAGTCGCGCCACGACGCCAGCGCCGCCGAGGCGCTGCGCGCCCAGGCCGAGCGCGACCGCGACCAGGCCCGCGCCGAGGTGCGGGACCTGCGCGGCGAACGCGACGCCGAGCGGCAGCGGGTGGCCGACCTGGGCGTGGAACGCGACGCACTGCGCGCCGAGGCCGAACGGGCCACCGCGGAGGCGACGGAGCGGGCCGGGCGGTGGCAGGCCGAGGTGCAGGACGTGCGGCGCCAGATCGAGCAGTCCCGCGCCGACGCGGCGCGCACCCGCGCGGAGGCCGCCGACGCCGCCCGGGCGCGTGAGCAGGCCGACCGGGCCCGCGACCGCGCCGAGGTCGCCGCCCGGCAGGCCGACGAGGCCCGGCAGGAGGCCGCGGAGCTGGCCGCGCGGCTGCGCGCGGAGCTGGCCGCGCTGGCCGCCCAGCGCGACACGCTCACCGCCGAGCTGACGGTGGCCCGGCAGGCCGCGGCGACCGCCGAGGGTCACCGCACCACCCTGGCGGTACGACTCGAGGCCGCCGAGACCGACCGGGACCTGGCCCAGCGGCGGGTGGCGCAGCTCGGCGACCAGGTCAGTGACCTGGCGCTGGCGTTGGCCCGCCTCGGCGCCGCCACTCCCAGCGACGCCACCTGATGATCGTGGCGCAACCTTCGGTAGGCTCGGGCGGTTAACCTCCCCGGTGGCAGCGGACACACACCGTTGTCCCGACCCGCCTGGGGATCACCTCACCGGGTGAGCGTCCCGGCCGGTTACCCTTGGTCCCGGCCCACCCGTGGACGCCTCACGCCCTCGGGCGGGAATGGCTCGACGGGGACGCACCGTTACACCCAGAAGACCAGCACCACGAACGAGGGGAAGTCGATCATGGGCGAGCGTATGCTGCGCGGAAGCCGCCTTGGCGCGGTGAGCTACGAATCCGACCGCAACACGGAGCTCGCGCCGCGTCAGACCCGCGAGTACCTCTGCGCCAAGGGCCACCAGTTCGAGGTGCCGTTCGCCGTCGACGCCGAGGTCCCGACGACCTGGGAATGCAAGTTCGACGGCAGCGTCGCCCGACTCGTCGACGGCAGCGAGCCGGAGCAGAAGAAGGCCAAGCCGCCGCGCACCCACTGGGACATGCTTCTGGAGCGGCGCTCGATCGCCGAGCTGGAGGACATCCTCGAGGAGCGGCTGCAGGAGGTTCGGACCCGCCGCGGCCGCGCCTGAGCCGCACGACGCATGACGACGACGCCCCCGGGGGAAACCCCCGGGGGCGTCGTCGTGTCTGTCTGTGCGCGGTGGATGGGCCTGGTCTCAGTGCCGGGGCTCGACGATCTCGCCCTCGATGGCCCGACCGCCGTCGACCACCACCGGCTGTTCCGGCTGCGGGGTCGGTTGCGGCGCACCCTGGCGCACCCGCACCGTGCGGGGCCCGAACAGGTCACCGGCGACCATCGACGACACCCGCCGCTCGGTGGCGCGTCGCACCCCGGCGCGGGCCAGTCGACGCACCGGTGGCACCAGCAACAGCAACCCGATCAGCCCGCTGACCAGGCCGGGCACCGCCAACAACATCGCGCCCGCCAACCCGACGAGCCCGTCGGTCACCTGCCCGCCCGGGGGCTGCCCGGCCGCCGCCGCGGAGCGGAACCCCCGCCAGGCGCGCATCCCCTCGCGGCGCAGCAGCACCAACCCCAGCAGGGACGCGGCGAACACCAGCAGCACCGCCGCCCCGAACCCCAGCGCCCGCCCCACGCCGACGAACACCGCCAGCTCCAGCACCACCGCCAGCAACAGGGCCAACGGTACGAACCTCAGTCCTCGGCGCATCTCACCTCATCGCCATTCCTGCGGACACCACGGACGTGTTCCGCTCATCCAGCATGACACGGCCGCGCTCACGGCCACCGCGCCTGACCGGTGGCCGTGCCGTGCAGGCCCCGGCGTACCGCCTGACGCCGGTCGCGCACACCCCAGGCGGTGATCCGCCACAGCGCCTCGGCCACGATCTTCGGGCTCATCTTGCTGTCGCCGCGTTCCCTCTCGGCGAAGGTGATCGGCACCTCCACGATCCGCACCCCGGCCCGGTGCGCCAGCCGGGACAGCTCCACCTGGAACGAGTAGCCCTGCGAGGTCACCGAATCCAGGTCGATGGCGTCCAACGCGCTGATCCGGTACACCCGGTAACCGCCGGTGGCGTCCGACACGGGCATGCCCAGCGCCAGACGGGCGTACAGGTTGCCGCCGCGCGACAGCAACAGCCGCCGCAGCGGCCAGTTGAGCACCCGCGCGCCCCTGGTCCACCGTGAGCCGATCACCACGTCCGCGTCGCGGGCGGCCGCCAGCAACGCCGGCAGGTCCTCCGGGGCGTGCGAGCCGTCGGCGTCCATCTCCACGACCGCCTGGTAGCCCCGCTCGCGCGCCCACCCGAACCCGGCCAGGTACGCCGCGCCCAGGCCCTCCTTGCCCTGGCGGTGCAGCACCTGCACGTGCGCGTCACCGTCGGCGAGGGCGTCGGCGATCGCACCGGTGCCGTCGGGGCTGTTGTCGTCGGCGATGAGGATCTGCACCGCCGGGGCGGCGCGCCGGACCCGGCCCACGATCACGGCGATGTTGTCGGCCTCGTTGTAGGTGGGGATCACCACCAGCACCCGGCCCACACCGGGCACCTCGTCCGCGCGTCGGATCGTATCGGTCGCCTGGATCACGGTTCCTCCGCTCCCGCCGGCGTACCGGCTGTTGCTATCCGGGCCTGACCCGCTGCCGCCGGCGCAGCACCGCCGCGCCGACCAGGGCCGCCGCGGCCAGCGCGGCGAGCGCCACCTCCGGCCACCAGCCGAGGCGGGTGGCGAGGGTGCGTCCGTCGTCGAGCCGCAACTGCCGCACCACGACCTCCCGGGTGTTGAACCCGGTGGCATCGCTTACCCGCCCGTCGGGTGCGACGAACCCGGACACCCCGACCGTGGAGGCCATCAACGCCGGCCGTCCGTGCTCCACCGCCCGCAGCCGCACCATGGCCATCTGCTGGCGGGCCTCCGCGACGTCGAAGGTGGCGTTGTTGGTCTGCACCACCAGCAGTTGCGCGCCGCCGGTGACGGTGTCGCGGACCACCTCGTCGTAGGCGACCTCGAAGCAGATCACGTCACCGAGCACGGCGGGGCCGGCGCGTACCACGCCCGGGGTGCTTCCGGGCACGAAGTCGTTGCGGATCAGGTCGACCTGCTTGCTGACCATGCGGGCCACGTCGCGCAGCGGTACGTACTCGGCGAACGGCACCGGGTGGCGTTTGGTGTACAGCTGGTCGAGGTCCGCGCCGGTGCCGGGGCGCCACAGGATGCCCGCGTTGCGGACCTGCCCGGCGCCGGGGCCCAGCAGCACGGCGCCGACCAGGATCGGCGCGCCGACGGTGTCGGCGGCCTGGGAGATCCGCGCCCCGGCGGTGGGGTTGCGCAGCGGGTCGATGTCGCTGGAGTTCTCCGGCCACACCACCAGGTCGGGTTGCCGCTGCTGCCCGGCGGCGACCCGCGCGGCCAGCTCGATGGTGGCGTCGACGTGGTTGTTGAGCACCGCCTGCCGTTGGGCGTTGAAGTCCAGGCCCAGCCGGGGCACGTTGCCCTGCACGATCGCCACGGTGACGGTGGCGCCGGACCCGGCGGTGGCGACCGGCACCAGCAGACCCCCGGCGGTCAGCGCGACGGCCACGACGGCCGGTACGACCACGGGCGCCCACCGCCGCCCCGACGCACCCCTGGCGGGTGGCGGGCCGTCCAGCGGGCTGTCAGCGGGCTGCGGCGTGGTGTGCTCGGGCACGTGGCGTCGGGCGGTTGCCCAACCCCGCCAGGCCGCGGTGACCAGCAACCCGCCGGTGAGGGCCACGGCGAAGGTGACCAGCGGGGCGCCGCCCAGCGCGGCCAGGCGCAGCAGCGGCGAGGTGTCCTGGCTGAACGCCAACCGCCCCCACGGGAACCCACCGAACGGGGTGCGGTCGCGCAGCGCCTCCTGCCCGACCCACAGCAGCCCGGTCAACGCCGGCCACGCCCAGCGGGCCCGGTCGGCCAGCGGCGACACCCAGGCGGTGGCCGCGCCCAGCAGCGCCAGGTAGCCGGCCTGCAGCAGTGACAGCAGCACCCACGGCAGGTAACCGGTGTGCAGGTTCGTCCAGGCCAGCAGCGGGGCGAAGAACGCCACCCCGGTCAGGAAGCCCAGACCGGCGCCGGCGCGCAACCGCCGCCGGTGCGCGGCGGCGGCCAGCAACGCCACCCCGACGGGCGCGAGCGGCCACAGCCCGTACGGGGGGAACGCCACCAGCAGGGCCAGCCCGGCGGCCACGGCCAGGGGTACGGCGACCCGCAGCGGCAGCGGCCGACCGGGAACGACCGGCCGGGGCAGCGCCGCCGGGGTGTGCGTCTCATCCCGGTCCAGGGTCGTCACCGCTTCACCTCGATCACGGGGCGAAGGTTACCTGGCTGGGGGGTGCACCGGCCGCGTCGGGCCGTCGGGCACGAACCGCCCGGGGGACATGAAATCGGGGCGCGGCTCGCGCCGCGCCCCGATGCTCCCAGGCCCTTCCCGGCCGGTGTGGCGAGGATGGGGCACGACGACCTTCGGACCGACCGGACGTGGACTGGCTGCCCCCGCCGGGCCGTTGTCTACTGGCCGTGCACCTCACCCTGCCCGTACACCGGTAACCGCGGCCGGTTCGCGCCGCCCCGCCGACCCCCGCCCGCTGGACCTGGCCGCCGCGACGATGACGCTGAAAAATGTCGCTCGGCCAGCGGACGAAGGGACGAAGCGAACAACAGCCGCTTCCCGTGGTAGGACTCAAAGACGGTACGTGCCGACCCCCGTCTTTTGTCAACCCGCAGCCGGCCTGTCGTGTGTTGCGACACGGCGTGTCGGGTCGGCGAGTCTCAATGCGCGCGCAGATGCTGACGCAGCAGCGCCTGCGCGGCAGTCCGGTGCTCCTCGGCGAGCAGCCCTCCGGCGGCCAGCACGTAGTCGGCGTCGACCACCGCGGCGGCCGCGCGGGGCAGCGCCCACCCGCCGGCGTGGTCGGCCAGGACCGCCGTCAGCACCTGCCCCGACACGTCCGCCGGCGCGTGCCGCAGCACCCCACCGGAGCCCACCAGCAGCCGCACGTCGCGCAGGTCCCGCCCGGCCCGCTCACCGGTCGCCGCGCCCCGGGCGTGCCGGCGCAGCGCCACCGTCGCGGCGAGGGTGGCGATGCGCCGGTCCACGGCCCGCTCGACGTCGTCGACGGCCAGGAACGCCGGGTCGGCCGCCCGACGCGCCGCGGCGGCGCTCAGGTCGTCGGACTCCCCGGCGGCGAGCAGCCGCTCCTCGGCGGCGGCCCGCACCACCCCGGGGGCGCTCCACCGCATGCCCAGATCGCCCTCCACGGTGCGGGCCCGCCACAGGCTGCCGGCGACCTCCCGGCCCGGCCCGGTGGCCCGCTCGTCGGGCGTGAGCACCGAGTACACGTCGGTGGTGGCCCCACCCACGTCGACCACGGCGAGGTCACCGCCGAGGGTGTCGGCGAGCACCTCCACACCGGTGAGCACCGCGTCGGGCGTGGCCGCCCGCACCAGCCGCGCGAACCGGGCACCCCTCGACAGTCGTTTGCCACCGATGACGTGGCGCAGGAACACCGCGCGGATCGCCGCCCGCGCCGACGCCGGGGCGAGCACCCCGATGCGCGGCAGGACGTTGTCCGCGTCGGTGACCGGCACCCCGGCGTCGCGCAGCAGCCCGGTCAGCTGGTCGCGTACGTCGGCGTTGCCCGCGTACACCACGGGCCGCCGCCACCGGGCCCGGGCCAGGCGGGTGGCGTTGTGGGTGATGGTGTCGGCGTCGCCGCCGTCGGTGCCGCCGACGAGCAGCACCACGTCCGGTCGGGCCGCCCGCAGCGCCGTCAGGTCGGCGGCGCCGAGCCGCCCGGCCGCCACGTGCACCACGTGCGCGCCGGCGGACAACCCGACCCGCCGGCCGGCCTGGGCGGTGACCAGCGGCTCGTAGCCGATCACGGCCAGCCGCAGCCCACCGCCGGCCGACGAGCACACGTACCAGGGCACGTCGCGGACCCCGAGCCCGGCGGTGGCCGCCGCGACCGCGGCGTCCAGGCCGTGCAGCACGTCGGTGCCCACAGTGGTGGGCGCCGCCGCCGCGCCGGCCAGGACACCGCCGGCCAGGTCCACCACCGCCACCTTCGTGTACGTGGAGCCGACGTCGGCGCAGACCGCCAGGGTCACGAGTTTCCCTGTTCGCGACTGCGGGGCTCGCAACCCCGGCTCACTCCTCGCGACTCACGGTGAGCCCTCTGTTCGCGACTGCGGGGCTCGCAACCCCGGCTCACTCCTCGCGACTCACGCTGGCGGCGGGGACGACCACGGTGCCGGTGGCGGTGACCGCCACGATCGGCGGGTCGAGGACCTCGGCGGCGGACGCGGAGCGGTCCGGGCGGCCCCGGCACACCACCGCGCATTCCAGCTCCAGGGTGCGGCTGCGGGTGCCCACCCGCGTCACCCGCGCGGTGACCTGCACCACGTCCCCGGCGTGGATGGGCGCGTGGAAGCGCACGTCGGCGTACCCGGCGAACAGGCCCTCGTCGCCGTCGGTGTGGATGCACACCTCCGTGGCGACGTCACCGAACAACCCGAGGGCGTACGCCCCGTCGACGAGGTTGCCGGCGTAGTGGGCGTGCGAGTACGGCACATACCGGCGGTGCGTCACCGTCACCCCGAGCCGTGCGTCGGTCATGCCATCGCCTTCCGTTGCGTGATCAGGGCGTGCACGAGATAGCTGGCCACCTCGCCGGGGGTGGTGCCCCGACCGAAGATCCGGTCCACGCCCAACTCGTCGGTCATCGTCTCGTCGAAGCGGGGACCACCGACGATCAGCAGCGGCCGCCGCCCCGCCGGCATCGCCTCCCGGAACGCCGCGGACATCTCCCGGGTGTTGTGCAGGTGCGCGTCGCGTTGGGTGACCACCTGCGACACGAGCACCGCGTCGGCCTTCTCCACCCGGGCGGTCTCCACCAACTCCGGCACACTGACCTGCGCGCCCATGTTGGTGACCTTCAACTCCCGGTAGTACTCCAGGCCCTTCTCCCCCGCGATGCCCTTGACGTTGAGGATCGCGTCGATGCCCACCGTGTGCGCGTCGGTGCCGATGCACGCCCCGACCACTGACAGCTTGCGCCGCAACCGCTGCTTGATCACCGTGTTGACGTCCTTCGCCGACAGCAGCGCGAAGTCCCGTTCCACCACCTGCACGGCGCTCAGGTCGACCAGGTGGTTGACCCGCCCGTAGACGACGAAGAACGTGAACCCGTCGCCCATCGGTTTGGCGTGCACCACCATCGCCGGGTCGATGCCCATCTTGTTGGCCAACTGCACTGCCGCGCCCTCGGCGCGCTTGTCGTGGGTCACCGGCAGGGTGAACGACACCTGCACCATCCCGTCACCGGTGGTGTCCCCGTACGGGCGCACGATCTGCTTACTCACGCGGCGGCCTCCAGGATGTCGGTGGCCGGGTTGCAGTAGTCGGCCTCGTGCGCGGCGACACCGGACAGGCCCTTGCCGCGGTCCGCGGGCCGCTTCATGATCCCGAAGGTGCCCTCGGCGATCGCCGTCAGCAGCGTCTGCTCGCCGATGCGGTCCAGCAGGTCCAGCGCCTCACCGAGGACCTGGTTGGCGCGTCGGCGGATGAACCCGCCCGGCGCGGGCACGAAGTCCTCGTGCAGCCCACCGGCCGCGCCCAGGACGTAGCGCACGTTCTGCAGGGCGATGTCCCGGTCGGACAACCACGGCGTCACCACCGCCTCGGTCATCATCCCCACCAGCAGGATGCCCTGACCGGTCAGTGCGCCGGCCAGGTTGAAGAACCCGTCGAGCAGGTTGCCCCGGAACACGTCACCGGTCATGTGCTTCGTCGGCGGCATCCACTTCAACGGCGCGTCGGGGAACAACTCCCGGGCCAGCAACGCGTGCGCCAACTCCAACCGGAACGACTCCGGCACCTCAGGGTTGATCTCGAACGCGTGCCCCAACCCCAACTGCCAGTCCGCCAACCCCGCCTCGTGCGCGAAGAACTCGTTGAGCAACTGCGACACCGTCACCGTGTGCGCCTCGTCGACCGCGTCGGCGGTGGTCAGGTAGTTGTCCTCACCGGTGTTGATGATGATCCCGGCGCGGGCGTGCACCTGCCGGGAGAACCGCTGGTCGACGAAGGTGCGCACCGGGTTGATGTCGCGGAACAGAATCCCGTACATCGAGTCGTTCAACATCATGTCGAGGCGTTCCAACCCGGCCAGGGTCGCCATCTCCGGCATGCACAGCCCGGACGCGTAGTTGGTCAACCGCACGTAGCGGCCCACCTCCTTCGACGACTCGTCCAACGCCGCGCGCATCAGCCGGAAGTTCTCCTGCGTGGCGTACGTGCCGGCGAACCCCTCCCGGGTCGCGCCCTCGGGCACGTAGTCCAGCAACGACTGCCCGGTGGAACGGATCACCGCGATCACGTCCGCGCCGGCCCGCGCCGCCGCCTGCGCCTGCGGAATGTCCTCGTAGATGTCGCCGGTGGCCACGATCAGGTAGATCCACGGCCGCTGCGCCGGGTCACCGTGGCGCTTCACCAGACGATCCCGCTCGGCACGCCGCCGGTCGATGCGCCGAATGCCCGCTCCGACCGCCTTACGCGCCGCCGACCGGGCAGCCGTCGCCGCCCGCCCGGTGGGCTGGGTGAACCGCACCGAACCGGCGGCGGCCTTCTGCGCCAGCAACGTCACATCGGTGCTGCCCTCCCGGACCAGGGCGTCGAACACCGGCACCGCCACCCCGTGACCCAACCCCACATCCGCGGCGACCGCGTCGACGAGCCGGTTCACCCACGGAATGCCGTCCGGGTCGGCACCGGTCACCCCGGCCAACCGCAGGACCGCCCGCTCCACCGACACCGTGGTGTGGCTGCGCGCCAGGTCCACCACCGGCTGCCCGGCCCGACGCGCCAATTGCCGCGCCCGCGCCACCAGCACCGGATCAAGATCAAGCTTGCTCATCGACCATCCACTCATTCCTGTGCCTGATGGCTCGCTCGCTCACGACGGCCCTTCCTCATAGATGACCTCACCGCGCAGCACCAGGCGCCGGCACACCGGCAGCGGCGTCGGGTCGTCCGGACCCCGCTGCTCCGGGTCCTCGGCCTGCAGCACCGGCAGACCCCGCTCCACCCCCGCCGGCGTCGACCACACCGCGAACGTCGCCGGCGCACCCAACGCCAGGACCCCCTCGGCGTCCAGGTGCACCGCCCGCCACCCACCACGGGTGTGCGCCGCGAACGCCGACCGCACACTCATCCGCTGCGCCGGGTTGTGGTGCGCCACCGCGGCCCGCACCGACCCCCACGGGTCCAGCGGCGTCACCGGCGAATCCGACCCGAACGCCAACGCCACCCCCACCGAGTGCATCGCACCCATCGGGTTCGACTCCAACGACCGGTCCAACCCCAACCGCGTCTCGTACATCCGGCCCGCGCCACCCCACAACCGGTCGAACGCCGGTTGCATGCTCGCCACCACCCCGTACTCCACGAACCGGGCGATCAACTGCTTGTTCATGATCTCCGCGTGCTCGATGCGGTGCCGGGCCGCCCGCAACCGCTCCACCCCCACCGTCCGCGCCGCCGCCGCGAACCCGTCGAGGACGGTGCCGATCGCCGCGTCGCCGATGGCGTGGAACCCGCCCTGCATGCCATGCGCCGCGCAGTCCAGCAGGTGGTCACGCACCTGCTCCGCCGACAGGTACCCGTGCCCGCAGCCGTCACCGTCGCCGTACGGCTGCGACACGTGCGCCGTGCGCGAACCCAACGCCCCGTCGGCGAACAGGTCCCCACCGGCGCCGACCGCGCCCAACTCCCGGGCCCGCGCCGCGCCGCCCAACTCACCCCAGTACCCGTACACCTCCGGCAGGCCCGCGCCGGAGATGCCCAGCAGACCGGTGAAGTCCTCCTCGTCGGAGATCTCCGGGCCACCGCACTCGTGCACCGCCGCGATCCCCAACGACGCCGCGTGGGCCAGGGCCACCCGCTGCGCGGCGACCCGCTGCGCCCGACTCACCGACCCCTGCGCGGCCGCCCGCACCACGTGGTGCGCGTCGCGCCGCAACCAGCCCGACGCGTCGTACCCGGCCGCCTGCGCCGCCTGCGGGCACGCCGCCAGCAACGCCGACGACACCAACGCCGAGTGGATCGACGCCTGCGACAGGTACACCCGACGACCACCGGCGGCCCGGTCCAGCGCCGCCGCGTCCGGCAACGTCGGATCCGACCAGCCCGACTCGTCCCACCCGTGTCCCAGCACCACCGCGTCCGCCGGCAGACCCGCCGCGAAGCCCGCCACCGCGTCGAGCAGCTGCCCCGCCGAGCGCACCCCGGACAATTCCAGCCCGGACAACGCCAACCCGGTGTCGGTGGCGTGCACGTGCGCGTCGACGAACGCCGGCGTCACCAACGCCCCGCCCAGGTCCACCACCCGGTCGGCCGGCGGCGCGTCACCGTCGGTCCCCAACCAGACAATCCGCCCACCGGACACCAGCAGCGCGGTGGCGCTCGGGTCGGCGGGGCAGTGCAGCACTCCGCCGCGATACAACGTCGAGGGGTTCGTCATGACCTCAGTCTGCCGCGACCCGCGCCGCGAACAGCTGACGCACCCCCGGCTCGGCCCGCAGCAGCCCCAGCGCCAACTCCGCGTGCCCCGGCACGTACCCGTTGCCCACCAGCATCGTCACGTCCGCCGCCAACCCCTCCGCGCCCAACGCGGCCGCGGCGAAGCTCGTCGCCATCGAGAAGAAGATCACCGTGCCGCCGTCCGCGGTGGCCAGCACCGCACCGTGCTCACACCCCGGCACGTCCACGCAGACCACCGTCACGTCCGCCGGCGCACCCAACGCGGTGGTCACCGCCGTGGACAACCCCACCGGGTCGCGCGCGTCGGCCAACGCCACCACCGACGCCAGACCGGCGGCCGTCAGCGCGTCGTGCTCCGACGCCACCGGCACCACCCCGACGGTACGGGCGGCGCCCGCGCGTCGCGCCGCCGCCAATGACAGCGACCCGCTCTTACCGGCCCCGCCGATCACCGCGACACGCACCGGCGTCGGATCACCGCTGCGCCGACGCTCCTCGACGTAGCGCGACACCACCCGGGCGGTCAGCGCGGGCGCCCCGCACACGTCCAGCACGGCGAGGGACAACTGCGGGTCCTCGTCGGCGGGCAGCACCGCGGCGATGGACCGCGCGAACAGGATCGCCCACCCGTCGCAGGGCACCTGCTCGCTGCGCCCGTCCCAGCGGGCCAGCCCGTCGGTGATCACCAGGGGCGTCAGCGTCAGCGACACCAGGGTGGCGACCCGCTCCCCCGCCTTGAGCCCCAGCGGGGACCGCCGGCCGGCCTCCTCGACAGTGCCGATCAGCATCCCACCCGACCCGGTCACCGGGTTCTGCATCTTCCCCCGGGTCTCGATGATCTCCAGCACCTCGGCGCGGACCGCGTCACCGTTGCCGCCGTGCTTCTCCGACAACTGCCGGAAGCTCGCCGCGTCCAGGTTGAGCCGCTGCACCCGGATCCGCACCTCGTTCGGCGCGATCGCCGCCGACGTGTCCAGGCGCCAGGCCGCCTGCGGCAGCACCCCCGCCGGTTGCACGACGCGGTGCAGTCCCACCGGTGACGTCACGCCAACCTCCCCTGCCCAGCCGTCCGAAGCCCCGGTCAAGGCTCGCGTAACGGGAAAACTTACGGCAGACTAATTTCTTCGCCGGATATTTTCCAGTAGCCTTCGGGCTCCGATGATCAGCCGCAACACCGAGGAGGGGCCGTGACCCAGACCCAACCGGTTGAGACCATCCCTCAACCCCGTCACGCCCCGGTCGCCGTACCGACCGCCGGGCAGCCCTACGAGTACCACCGCCGCCCCCTGGTCGAACCCGACTGGACCCGCTTCCCCGGCTGGCGCCACGTCACCCGCGACCAGTGGGAATCCGCCCAGTGGCAGCGCGTCAACTGCGTCAAGAACACCAAGCAGCTCCGCGCCGTCTTCGGCGACCTCATCGACGAGACCTTCTACGCCGACCTCGAGGCCGACCAGAAGGCCATGGCCACCATGTCCATGCTGGTGCCCCCACAAATGATCAACACGATGGTGCCGTTCACGACCCTCACCACCGAGGCGCTGCTCGCCGACCCCATCCGCCGCTACATGATCCCGGTCGCCTCCGACCGCCGCACCGACTGGCCCTCACACCCCTACGCCAGCCGCGACAGCCTCCACGAGCACGACATGTGGGTCGCCGAAGGGCTCACCCACCGCTACCCGACCAAGGTCCTCGCCGAACTGCTCTCCACCTGCCCCCAGTACTGCGGGCACTGCACCCGCATGGACCTCGTCGGCAACTCCACCCCCGCGGTCGACAAACTCAAGCTCACCCTCAAGCCCGTCGACCGCTACGACGCCCACATCGCCTACCTCAAGGCCCACCCCGGCGTCCGCGACGTGGTCGTCTCCGGCGGCGACGTGGCCAACGTCCCCTGGCGCAACCTCGAGTCGTACCTCATGCGCCTGCTGGAACTGGAGACGGTCCGCGACATCCGGCTCGCCACCAAGGCCCTCATGGGCCTACCGCAACACTGGCTGCAGCCCGACGTCGTCGAGGGCCTGGAGCGGGTGGCCCGCACCGCCGCCCGCCGCGGCGTCAACCTCGCCATCCACACCCACGTCAACCACGCCCAATCGCTCACCCCACTGGTCGCCAAGGCCGCCCAGACCGCCCTCGACGTCGGCGTCCGCGACGTCCGCAACCAGGGCGTCCTCATGCGCGGCGTCAACGCCACCACCCCGGAACTGCTCGACCTCTGCTTCGCCCTGCAAGGCGAAGCCGGGATCCTGCCGTACTACTTCTACATGTGCGACATGATCCCCAACGCCGAACACTGGCGGGTCCCGGTCTGGCACGCCCAGCAACTCCAGCACGACATCATGGGCTACCTCCCCGGCTACGCCACCCCGCGCATCGTCTGCGACGTCCCCTTCGTCGGCAAGCGCTGGGTGCACATGCTCACCGACTACGACCGTGAGCGCGGCATCTCCTACTGGACCAAGAACTACCGCACCTCCATCGAATCCGCCGACCTGGAGGCGCTCAACAAGCGCTACGCCTACTACGACCCGATCGACACCCTCCCCGTCGACGGCCAGCAGTGGTGGGCCGACCACCGCGACGACTGACCCACCCACGACGAAGCCCCCGGGAGGATTCCCGGGGGCTTCGTCGTCCCCCGTCACCGGCAGTCCAGCGCCTGCACGTACCCGGCGCGCACCGTCCCCGCGGCGACCTCGTCGGCGTACTCCCAGAACACCTCCGACCAGTCACCGGCCCGGTCCAGATCCCGCAGCACCCGCCAGCCATGGCTGCTGCGCAACGCCTCGGTGGCCCGCCGCACCCCGGCCTCGTCCCCACTCGCCCGCGCCCGCTGCCACTCCGCGATCCACCCGCAGCCGACCCGCGACGTCACCCCCACCCCGTACAGCCACAGCCGAGCCTCACCGCCGTCCGGAATGTCCTGCCGGCGACGCCACGCCACCAGGAAGGTCTCCGCGACGACGTCGGCCGCGGTCAGGCGCGGATACCGGCGAGCACGAGATCGGCGACCCTACCGATCACCTGGGCGCTCGTCGCTGCCGGCAACCGCCGAAGCGATGCGATGGCCAACAGGCCGGCCCGGACGTCGTCCGCGTCGACGCCGCCGCGCAGCACCCCCGCCGCCCGGGCCCGCACCACCAGCACGTTCAACGCCTGCGCGTGTTCCCCCCGCTCCCGCTGAAACGCCGCACTCACCTCACCCGGCCCCAACAACGCCTCGTTCAGCGCCCGATCATGGATCTGCCGCTCAGCGAACTCCCGCACCACCCCCGACAGCGCCCGCCACGGGTCCGGGTCGTCAAGCGCGCGGCGCATCCGCACACCGCAGTCCTCGACACGCTCGGCCAGGACCGTCGCGACCAACTCCGTACGCGTTGGAAAGTGCCGGTACAGGGTCGCCACCCCCACCCCAGCCCGTCGCGCCACCTCCCGCATGGGCACATCGAGCCCGGCCGACGCGAACGCCTCCCGCGCCGCCGCCACCACCCGATCACGGTTGAACCGGGCATCGGCACGCTGGATCTGAGACATTCTCGGCCGGCTTCCCTCTCACTTGACCCCACAGCGGAACAGCTGCTCCGTTTCCTGCCTACGGTACGACCACCACCCCGTCACCCCAGGCAGAGGAGCCCCTGATGTTCGCCGTCCAGTACGACCGGTTCGGTGGCCCCGAGGTACTCCACCTCGGCACCACCGACGCGCCACACCCCCGGGCCGGCCAGATCCGCATCCGCGTCCAGGCCGCCGGCGTCTCCCCCGTCGACGTCGGTCTCCGCTCCGGCCGCACCCCGATGAGCGCCCAACTACCGCTGCCCCACATTCCCGGTGTCGACGCGGCCGGCATTGTCGACGAGATCGGCGGCGACGTCGACGGTGTGACAGTCGGCGACCACGTCTTCGGCGTCGTCGAGCTGGCCAGACTCGGCGGCGCGAGCGCACAGTTCGCGGTACTACAGCTCTGGGCGCACAAGCCCACCACCATGCCGTGGGCCCAGGCGGGCGCGGCGGGCACCAGCATCGAGACCGCCACCCGAGCCCTCGACCTGCTGGACCTACGGCCCGGCCTGACGCTCCTCGTCGACGGCGCCGCTGGCGGCGTCGGCAGCATCGCCATCCAACTCGCCGCCGCCCGAGGCATCAACGTCATCGGCACCGCCCGCGCCGACAACCACGACCTCCTCCGCCAGCTCGGGGCGACACCGCTCACCTACGGCCCCGACCTCACGAACCGCCTCGACGCCCTAGGCGTGACCCGGGTCGACCGCGCCCTCGACGTCGCCGGCGCCGGATCCCTGCCCGAACTGCTCCACCTCACCGGCGACCCGACAGCGGTCGTCACCCTCGCTGACTTCACCGCCCCCACGCACGGCGTCCGCCTGTCCATGGGGCAACTGGCGGGCGAACCCGACGGCCGCCACGGCCTGCCCGCAGCAGCCGAACTGTTCACCGAGGGCCGGTTCAGGGTGCCGATCGACGCCGCCTTCCCCCTTGAGAAGGCGGCCGACGCGCACCAGACGGCCGAGCGCGGATCCCGTCGCGGCAAGATCGTCCTGACTGTCGACGACGTGCGGGAAAGCTGAGCCTCAGCCGCCGGCCAGCACCTCGGACAACGGCGCCGGCACCAACCCCCGCTCCCGCAACCCGGCCAGGATGTGCGGCAACGCCTCATCGGTCATCGCCGCGTTCGCCTCGGTCACGTGCATGATCACCACCGACCCGGGGCGGACGTGGTCCAGCACCGCCCGCACCAACGGCTTCCACGCCGTAGCGAACGGATCGCCGCTGACCACATCCCCGTCGACCACCGTCACACCCAGCGGTGCCAACGCGTCCAGCGCCGCCGTGTCGTGGCACAACCCCGGGAACCGGAAGTACCGGGTCTGCCGACCCCCGTACGGCGCGATCACCTCGAACGTCTTCGCCACGTCTGCGGCCAGCTCGTCGACCGGCAGCCGCGGCAGGTCGTAACAGCCGGCGGTGAACGCCGCGTGCCCGTAGGTGTGGTTGGCCAACTCGAAGCGCGGATTGCCGGCGATCCGCCGGGTCACGTCCGGATACCGCTTGACCCACTTGCCGGTCAGGAAGAACGTCGCCGGCACCTGCTCCCGCTCCAGCAGGTCGAGGATGCGCAGGTTCGCGTACGACTTCACGCGGCCGGCCCGCAGGCTGGCCAGCATCCCGTCGGTCATGTCCGCGTCGAAGGTCAGCGCGACCTTGGCGCCAACGCGCGGGCCGTGATCCACCACGGGCGCCCTGCTCCCCACCCCCGTCGCGCCCGGGACAGCCGGAACCGTCGGCGTCGGGAGGCTCTGTGGGGTGGCGGAGGCCGTTGGCGCCGGAACCTCCTGCGATGCGCTGGCTGACGGCGCGGCCGCAGACGCGGACGAGCCCACGAAGACCGGCCGCTCCAACGGTGGCACCCGGGAGGCCGTGCACGCGACACTGCCCGCAACGGCCGCCGCAACCAGTACGCCACAGCACAACGGGCGAAGCCGGGGTCGGATCACGCCGCAGATCATGGCAGACGCGAAAGCACCTCACTGCCCCGCGCGCGACGGGTCCCCGGGCGACGGTGCGCCCGGGGACCGTGGACCGCTCAGGTCACTTCGTGAAGGAGTCCTTCACGTTGCGACCAGCGTCCTTGACGTTCTGACCGGCCTGCTTGGCGCGCGCGTCGCTCTGCTGGCTGGCGCCCTCGCCACGCATCCGCTCGTTGTCGGTCATGTCGCCGACGCGCTCCCTCGCGGCGCCGGCCATCTGCTCAACCTTGTTCTTGGCCTTCTCGGTGAAGCTCATCGCGCCTCCTCGGTCTGGCGGTTGTCCTGGGTCGCTTGCCCGGTCTCCGGGTGCCGAAACCGGTGGTGCCGGTCGGCACATCCGCTAGGGCATCCTAGGAAGATAGGTAGTGGGAGGGTCGCCTGTCGGCCCCGCCCCACGATGGTTAACTGACCGCATGGGAGAGCTCCTGCTGATCCGGCACGGCGAAACCACCTGGAGCGCCAGCCTGCGGCACACCTCGTACACCGACCTGGAGCTGACCCCCGACGGCGAGCGACAGGCCCGCACCCTGGCCGCGTTCCTGGCCGGCCGGCGCTTCGTCACCGTGCTGACCAGCCCCCGCTCCCGGGCGCTGCGCACCGCGCAGCTGGCCGGGCTCACCGTCGACGCCGTCGACGAGGACCTCAGCGAGTGGAACTACGGCGAGTACGAGGGCCGCACCACCGTCGACATCCACGACGACGATCCGCACTGGAACATCTGGACCGACGGCTGCCCCGGCGGGGAGTCCCCCGCCCAGGTGGGCGAACGGCTCGACCGGGTGCTGGCCCGCGTCACCCCGCTGCTCGACCGCGGCACCGTCGCGCTGGTCGGGCACGCGCACAGCCTGCGGGTGCTCGGTACCCGCTGGATCGGCCTGCCCCCGTCCGCCGGCGGGCGGCTACGCCTGGACACCGCCACGGTCAGCGCGCTCGGTCACGAACACGGCCGGCAGGTCATCCTGCGGTGGAACCAGCCGGCTCCTCCGGCGCCCGGGACCGCGACCGACTCGGTGCCGCAGAGCTGATCTTCGGTGGCCGGTTCTCGTACGGGGTGGACAGCACCACTGTCGTCCGGGTCGTGACGTTCGCCGAGGTGCGGATCTCCTGGAGCACCCGCTCCAGGTCGGTGGGGCTGGCAACCCGCACCAGCAGCAGGTAGAAGTCCTCCCCCGCCACCGAGTAACAGGAGTCGATCTCGGGCAGGTGGGCCAGCCGCTCCGGGGCGTCGTCCGGCTGCGACGGATCGAACGGCCGGATCGCCACGAACGCGGTCAGCGGCAGGTCCAGCGCCTCGAACGACACCCGGGCGGCGTACCCCTTGATGACCCCGCGCTGCTCCAGCCGACGGACCCGCTGGTGCACGGCGGACACCGACAGCCCCACCCGCTCGGCCAGGTCGGTGTACGACAGACGGCCGTCGGCGGTCAGCGCGGCGACGATAGCGCGGTCGATCTCCTCCACGGCGTGCAACCTACCGGGAAAACCGCCGCACGGCGACGAGGTACCCGAGTGGCGGGCCGCGGTGGGCAGTGACGCACCCACCGCAGCACCACCACGACGTGCCGTCGTCAGTCCCTGGCCAGCGCCCGGGAGATCACCATCCGCTGGATCTGGTTGGTGCCCTCGACGATCTGCAGCACCTTCGCCTCGCGCATGTACCGCTCCACCGGGTGGTCGGCCACGTAACCCGCGCCGCCGAGCACCTGCACCGCGTCGGTGGTCACCCGCATCGCCATGTCGGTGGCGAAGAGCTTCGCCTTGGCCGCCTCGATGGCGTACGGGCGGCCGGCGTCGCGCAGCCGGGCCGCCGCAAGGGTCAGCGCGCGGGCGGCGGAGATCTGGGTGGCCGCGTCGGCGAGGAGGAACCCCAGCCCCTGGAAGTCGATGATGGAGCGCCCGAACTGCTGGCGCTCCCGGGCGTAGGAGACCGCGTAGTCCAGGGCGGCCTGGGCCAGCCCGACCGCGCACGCCGCGATGCCCAGCCGGCCGGAGTCCAGCGCCGACATGGCGATGGTGAAGCCCATCCCCTCGCCGCCGATCAGCCGGTCGGCCGGCACCCGCGCCTCGTCGAAGGCGATCTGCGCCACCGGGGAGGCGCGCAGTCCCATCGTCCGCTCGGCCGCCTGTGGGGTGATGCCGGCAGTGCCTGCGTCGGCGAGCAGGCAGGAGATCCCCTTCGGCCCGGGCCCGCCGGTGCGGCAGAAGACGTTGTAGAAGTCGGCCGTCCGGGCGTGGGTGATCCACGCCTTGGTGCCGGAGACCAGGTACGCGTCGCCGTCCCGGTCCGCCCGGGTGGTCAGCGCCGCCGCGTCCGAACCACCCTGCGGCTCGGAGAGGCAGTACGCGCCCAGCAACTCGCCACCGAGCATGTCCGGCAGCAGCTTGCGCTGCTCGTCGCTGCCGAACGCCGCCACCGGGTAGCAGGACAGGGTGTGCACGCTGACCGCCTCGGCGACGGCGAGCCAGCGGCTGGCAAGGATCTCCAGCACCTGCAGGTACACCTCGTACGGCTGCGCCGCACCGCCGTACTCCTCGGGGTAGGGCAGGCCGAGCAGACCGGCCCGGCCCAGCGTGCGCAGCACCTCCCGGGGGAACTCGGCGCGTTCCTCGAAGGCCGCGGCCTTCGGCGCGAGCTCGCCGTCGGCGAGCTCGGTGGCGAGACCCAACAGGTCGTGGGCCTCGTCGGTGGGGAGGATCCGGTCGACAGTCATAGCGCGATGAGCTCCGTGGGGGTGGTGTTGAGCCGTTGCACGCCGTCCGTGGTGCAGACGACGATGTCCTCGATGCGGGCGCCGTGCCGGCCCGCCAGGTAGATGCCCGGTTCGATGGAGAACGCCATGCCGGCCTCGAGGGGTCGGTCGTTGCCGGCCACCAGGTACGGCTCCTCGTGCCCGTCGAGACCGATGCCGTGGCCGGTGCGGTGCAGGAACGCGGCACCGTAGCCAGCGGCGGCGATCGGCGCCCGGGCCGCGGCGTCGGCCGCCGCGCCGGTGATCCCGGGCCGTACCGCCGCGACGGCGGCGCGCTGGGCGTCGCGCAGCACCGCGTAGTAGTCGAGGAAGTCGGCCGGCGCCGACCCGCCCGCGAGGTAGGTGCGGGTGCAGTCCGAGCGGTAGCCCGATGCCATCGTGCCGCCGATGTCGACCACCACCGGCTCGCCGACGCCGATCGGCCGATCGGAGGTGCCGTGGTGCGGGCTGGCGCCGTTCGGTCCGGCCGCCACGATGACGAAGTCGACTGTGACGTGCCCGGCGGCGCGAATCGCCGCGGCGATGTCGGTGGCGACCTCGGCCTCGGTGCGACCGGGGCGCAGCCACTCGCCCATCCGCAGGTGCACCTCGTCGATCGCCGCGCCAGCCTCGGCGAGCGCCGCGATCTCCGCCGGGGACTTGCGGATCCGCAGTTCTTGCAGCACCTCCCCGGCGAGCCGTTGCGTGGCGTCGGGCAGCGCCGCGCGCAGGCCGAGGACCTGCTCGGCCCACATTCGGTCGGCGAGCCCGACCGCCGCGACCGGGCCGTCGAGGGCGGCGACGACCAGGGGGTACGGGTCGGTGCCGTCGACGTGGTCGACGATGCGTACCCCGGTGCCCGGCGCCGGGGACGCCTCGGCGGCCGGGCGTTCGAGGCGGGGCACGACGAGGGTCGGCTCGCCCTCGGCGGGCAGCACCAGACAGGTCAGCCGCTCCCCCGCGTGGGCGTCGTACCCGGTCAAATACCGCAGGTCCGAGCCGGGGGTGAGCAGCAGGGCGTCCAGGCCGGCGGCGGCCGTCGCGCGCTGCGCGGCGATCAGCCGGTCGGGCGGATACAGCTCGTCGATTCCCACCCCGTCAGCTTAACGGTCGTTTGGGCAAACCCCATATCGACACCGATCGTCGGAAAATCCATCGACGTTGATTGACGCGGACAGTTAACACTCTTTAAGATTTGGCTGCCTCGAGGCCCACCCGCCCCTGCGTCCCCGCACCCCCCGCCCGCGACAACCCTGCGCGGGCGGGCGTCGTCCCCCGCCCACGGGAAGGCCCCCGATGTCCTCACCACTGCGCCGCGCCCTCGCCGCCGGCCTGCTCGCGCTGGCCACGGCCGGCGCCACCCTCACCGTCACCAGCGCCCCCGCGCAGGCCGTCGTGCTGCCGAACAACTTCAAGAGCGTCGGCTACATGCCCTCCTGGGCCGGCAACATCAACACCATCCAGTACAACAAGCTCACCCACATCAACTACGCCTTCATCCTGCCCAACAGCAACGGCACCCTGCAGGGTGTGGACGGGGCTCGGCTCTCCTCGCTGGTCTCCCAGGGGCACGCCAACAACGTCAAGGTCTCCATCGCCGTCGGCGGCTGGAACGACGGCAACGACTCGGCCTTCGAGACGCTCGCCGCCAACGCCACCAGCCGCACCACCTTCGTCAACAGCCTGGTCAACTTCGTCAACCAGTACAACCTCGACGGCGTCGACATGGACTGGGAGTACCCCGACGCGGGCGCCTCGGCCAACAACTACACGGCGCTCATGACGCAGCTCAGCAGCGCCCTGCACAGTCGCGGCAAGCTGCTCACCGCCGCCGTGGTCTCCGAGGGCGGCAGCGTCCAGGGCGTCCAGACGGCCGTGTTCAACCAGGTCGACTGGCTCAACATCATGGCGTACGACGGCGGCAGCCCACACGCCAACTACGACTGGTCGATCAACAGCATCAACCTGTGGAAGGCCCGCGGCCTGCCGGCCAGCAAGGCCGTCCTCGGCATCCCGTTCTACAGTCGCCCCGTCTACTACAACTACTCGTACCTGGTCGGACTCGACCCGGCGAACGCCAACCGGGACTGCGCGACCATCGGCGGCAGCCAGCAGTGCTGGAACGGCATCCCGACGGTCAAGCGCAAGACCCAGTGGGCGCTGGCCAACGCCGGCGGCGTGATGAACTGGGAGCTGTCGCAGGACACCAGCGGCTCGACCTCACTGCTCTCCGCCATGTACGACACCATCATGGGCGGCACCACCCCGCCGCCGACCGGTCGCACCGGCCAGATCACCGGCATCGCCGGCAAGTGCGTCGACGTGGCCTCGGCCAGCACCGCCAACGGCGCCGCCATCCAGCTCTGGGGCTGCAACGGCACCAACGCGCAGACCTGGACCGTGGCCAGCGACAGCACGCTGCGCGCCCTCGGCAAGTGCGCCGACATCACCAGCGGCTCCACCGCCAACGGCGCGAAGGTCCAACTCTGGGACTGCAACGGCAGCGGCGCCCAGGTCTGGCAGGCGCAGTCCAACGGCACCCTGCGCAACCCGCAGTCGAACAAGTGCCTCGACGCCAGCGACAACAGCTCCGCCGACGGCACCCGGTTGCAGATCTGGGACTGCTTCGCCGGCGCCAACCAGCGCTGGACGCTCCCGGCCTGACACCGCACCCGCACGGCCCCGGTCGACGGCCCGTAGGGCCGCGGACCAGCCGGCTCGTAGGGTCCCCGGTCGACGCGAAGGCGTCAGCCGGGGATCCCTGCGTGCTCGCGGACCAGCATGAGCATCTCCTGCACCGAGCCGGCCGGGTCGGTGACCGGGAACTGCACGGCTCGCACCACCGCCTGCGGGTCCACCAGCAGTGTCAACCGCTTGAACCGGGTCATCCCACCGGCGCGGAAGACGGGCAGGAGCAGCCCGGCGGCCAGCCGGCCGTCCTCATCGGACAGCAACGGGAACGGCAGCTCGGCGTACGCGGCGAAGTCGGCGAGCTGGTCGGGCCGCTGCGTGCTGATGCCGTACACCCGTACACCGGCGGTCAGGAACTCCGGATGGCGCTTGGCGTAGGTGGTCGACTCCAGGGTGCATCCCCGGGCGCCGGGAATCTCCGCCCAGCCGGGCGGATAGCCGTGCGTCCCCGGCGCGTACGCCCCGGGGAACAGGTAGAGCACCATCCACGCGTCCGTCGCGGCCACCGCCACCGGCTGCCCGTCGGCGGCGGGCAGTACCACCTCGGGCAACCGCCGGCCCACCAGGTCGTGCGCGCGGCGCGCCTCGGCCGAACCGGCGTGGGCCGTCGCGGTCACCTCACCGTCACCCATCAGATGCCTGGTCCCCCAGTCCTGTAGCGCGATCAGCACCGGTAACAGCCCTTCGCCCCTCGCGGTGAGCAGGTAGTCGTAGCGCGGTGGGTGTCGTGAGTACGGCCGGCGCTCCAGCACACCGTGCTCGACCAGCGCGCCGAGGCGCTCGGTCAGCGCCCGACGACTGACGCCCAGCTCACGTTGCAGCGCGTCGAAGCGGGTAGTCCCGCCGGCGACGTCACGCACGATGAGGAACGTCCACCAGTCCCCCAGTACGCCGAGCGCCTGCGCGATGCCGCAGTCCGCATCGGCAAGATCCTCTCGCCGCACCCGCTACCTCCGTTGGTTCCGTCCGACTATAGTCCGTTCCGGATTGGAACGCTCTGCATCGACCACCGGCACGGTCCGCACGCCGGTTTCCCTGATCGAACGCCACCGCGAGCCATAGCCTGGAAGCGGGGAGCCGCCCGGACTCCCCCACCGGGAGGGCCGACGTGGCAGGGAACGAGGCGAACCGGGCGGCGACACGCCGTCGCCGCCAACTGTGGGCCGGGGTCCTCGCGCTCGTCGGCCTGGTCCTGCTGGTCATCGGCGTCACCGTCGCCGACGGCGTCGCGGCCTGGGTCGAGGTGGTCGTCGCGATCCTGCTGCTGGTGACCAGCTACGTCGTGCAGCACCTGGCCCGGCGCGAGACCGTCTACCGGCCCGACGAGCGACGCTGACACCACCGGCGGCCGGGCGTACGCCAGATCGTCGGACGGTTGTGCCAGGCTGTCCGGCGTGGCACACCGACCCCCGATCCTGCTGATCGACGCAGCCAGCCTCTACTTCCGGGCCTACTTCGGCATTCCGGAGTCCGCCGCCAAGGCCGAGGACGGCACCCCGGTCAACGCGGTGCGCGGCTTCCTCGACATGCTCGCCACCCTCATCCGGGTGCGGGGCGCCGACCGGATGGTCTGCGCACTGGACTACGACTGGCGCCCGGCGTGGCGGGTGGACCTGCTGCCGTCCTACAAGGCGCACCGGGTCGCCCCGCAGGGCGGCGAGATCGTTCCGGACACCCTCTCCCCGCAGGTGCCGATGATCCTGGAGGTCCTCGCGGCGGTGGGCATCACCGCTGTCGGCGCGACCGGCTACGAGGCGGACGACGTGCTCGGCACCCTCTCGGTGACCCAGCCGGGCCCGGTCGAGGTGGTCTCCGGCGACCGGGACCTGTTCCAACTCGTCGATGACGCCCGACCGGTCCGGCTGCTCTACGTCGGGCGCGGCGTCGCCAAGCTCGACGACTGCGACGACGCCGCGGTGCGGGCCCGCTACGGCGTGCCCGCCGACCGGTACGCCGACTTCGCCGCGCTGCGCGGCGACCCGAGTGACGGGTTGCCCGGGGTGGCCGGCGTCGGCGAGAAGACCGCCGCCCGGCTGATCGAGCGGTACGGCAGCATCGCCGGCATCCTGGCCGCCCTCGACGACTCCGACTCGTCCTTCGCGCCGGGCCTGCGCGCCAAGCTGGCTGCGGCGCGCGACTACCTGGACGTCGCGCCGACGGTGGTCCGGGTCGCCCTGGACGTGCCCCTACCGGAGCTGCCCACCGCGCTGCCGAGCGCCCCGGCCGACCCGGAGCGGCTGCTCGAGCTCGCCCAACGATGGAACCTGGCCGGCTCGGCCCGCCGCCTGGTCGACGCCCTCGCCGCCCCTCGCGGCGACGAGAAGCCGTCGACATCCCCGCAAGCGGGGTAACCACCCGACGCGACCCGGTCGGGGGACGAGCGGGCGAACGCGGGATGCCGCGCTCGCCCGCCCGTTACCGTCCGTAGAGGTGGACCGGACAGGTCCATCGAGTCGAGCGGTTCCGCAGGAGTATCCCGTGCACCTCGCCGCGCCGGAGCCCGGATCGCCACGGGCCAGCGGTCCCCCGGTGCGCGACCCGGAGGGTCCGCGCCGGGTCACCCTCCTCGAACTCTTCTTCGACCTGGTGTACGTGGTCGCACTGGCGCTCATCTCGCGGGGAATGGTCGACCAGCTCGACTGGCACCGCGCCGCCGAAGCGCTGATCATGCTGGCCGCCGTCTGGTGGACCTGGGCGATCACCACCCTGGTCACCGACCTGTATAACCCGGAACGCACCGAGATCAAGCTGCTGATCAGCGCGGTGATGTTCGGCGCGCTGCTGATGACCACGGCGATCCCGGAGGCGTTCAACGACCGGGGCCTCGTCTTCGCCGGCGCCTACGTGGCGATCCACCTGGGGCGCGGACTGTTCCTGATGCCGGCCGTACGCCGCGAACCGCAGACCCAGCGTCGGGCCGCCCGCATCTTCGTCTGGTTCACGGTGTCGGCGATCCCGTGGCTCATCGGCGCGTTCGTCAGCGGCGACGCCCGGATCGTCTGCTGGGCCATCGCGCTCGCCATCGACTACCTCGGCTTCCGGCTCGCGTACCCGGTGCCGGGGCTCGGGGTGGTGCCCGAGAAGCAGCGCAACGTCACCGCGGAGCATCTCTCCGAGCGTTACCAGCAGTTCTTCATCATCGCGCTCGGCGACGCCATCCTGACGATCGGCACCATGTTCAGCGTGGAGCACAACGAGGCCGAGAACATCGGGGCCTTCGCTGTGGCGTTCCTGACCACGCTGCTGCTCTGGCGGATCTACGTGCACAAGTCCGGCGAGCTGCTGCCGACCGCCATCCAGGCGGCCCAGTCGCCCAGCAAGTTCCTGTTCAGCGCGCCATACACCCACCTGTTGATGATTTCCGGCGTGGTCACCACGGCGGCCGGCTTCCACCTGGTGCTGCACGAGCCGAGCGGGCGGACGCCGCCGGCCTGGCTGGCGGTCATCCTCGGCGGCCCGGCGCTGTTCCTGGCCGGCCGGGCCTCGTTCGAGTACGAGGTGTTCAGCCGGGTGTCGTGGTCCCGACCCGGTGGGGTGCTGGCGCTGCTGACCATCGCCCCCGCCCTGCTGTACCTGCCGCCGGTCTTCGCCTCCCTCGGCGGGCTGCTGGTCCTGGTCGGCGTGGCCTACGCGGACTTCCGGCGTAGCCACGGCAAGCCGCCGGAGGCCCCGTCACCGCCGCACTGACCCACACCCGCCCTTCACCGCGGAATCGGACCGGCCAGCAGCCGGCCCGCGTCGGGCACGTACGGTTCGACACCCAGACCGGTGAGCAGTTGATGCACTGTCGCCGTCGCCGCGGTGAGCACCGGGCGCCCGAGACGGGCCTCCACCTGCGGCACGGCCGCCAACGACGGCAGCTGCACGCAGGCGGAGAGGACCACCGCGTCCACGTCGGTCACGTCCAGCCGATCGGCCAGCTCGACCAGGCGCGTCGCGGGGATGCGTCCGACCGCCACGTTGTCGGGCTCGCCGAGGCTCACCGAGTCGGTCACCTGCACGCCGTACGCGGCGAGGTAGGCGACGACGGTCGCTGTCAACGGCGGCAGGTACGGCGCGATCAGGGCCACCCGGCGGGCGCCCAGCGCCCGCAGCCCCGCGACCAGCGCACCGGCACTGGTCACCACCGGCATGTCGTGCCCGGCGCGACCGGCCGCGCGGCCCAACCGCCGCTCGGCCCGCTCGTGCGCGCCGGCGCCCTCGCACATCACCGCCACCAGACAGGCGTACGCGAGCACGTCGCAGCGGGCGTCGGCCAGCTCGGCGGCACACCGCAGAGCGGAGCGGTTCATCCGGGCCAACTCGTCGGGCGTCACCTGACGCAGCCGTACCCGACTGGCGTGGGTGGTGAAGCGGACCGTCGGGTCGACGGCCTCGCGTCGGCGCAGCATCGTCGGGATCTCGGTCTCCATAGTGGTGTTGGAACTGGGCACCACCAGGCCGATCCGATAGCCGCTCACACCAGTGCCCCGGCGTACCCCCGGACCTGCAACCGTTGCCGGGCCGTGCCGGCCAGGCGCACCTGGAGGCCCAGCGGCGCGGCGGCCCGGCGGACGTCGTCCACGTGCAGCGATCCGTGCCGGTCCACGGTGAGCACCGGCGGTTCTTCGAGGTCACCCTCCGGGGCGTGAAACGAGAGCAGGGTGACCGAGGTGGTGAGGTAGCCCGGGTAAGCGGCGCGGGCGGCGGCCTCGTCCCGGTGGACCAGCACCACCAGATCGTCGAGGTGGGCGAAGTCGGCGGCGAGGGCGCCCGCTTTCCAGTGCGCCGGTTCCTCCGCCGCACCGGTGAGATGCCGGGACCGGTTCGCCGAGGTGATGTAGAGGTGATCCGATCCGGTCTCGGCGAGCGCCCGCTCGAAGAAGGCGTTGGACGGGCAGGTCAGACCCGGTGCGATCACCTGGGTGGTCGGCATCCCCTGGTCGATCTGGGTGAGGTGCTCGGGGAGCCGCTCCGCCGCGGGCCCCCGGAAGCCGAACGGCCCGGCCCCGTAGAGGGCGTCCATCAGCGCCCGCACCCGACCGACCGGCAGGCGGGGCGAGATCCGCGTCCAGTCGAACATTCCCGGGATCCGGCCGATCGCTGTGGTGATGCTGCCGACCTGGTGGACAGGCCGCCCCTTGGCCAGGTTGACCCGCCGTACGGTGGCCGCGTCGGGGCGCGTGACGATGACGTAGAAGTTGGCGAACGCCGCCGCGACGATCGCGCCGCCAGCCAGCGCGCGGGCCGCGACCGCGACGTCCTCGGGGCGGTCGATGTACAGGGGCGGTGTCGGGGCGTCCATGAGTCCTCCTCGGCGGGGCCGTGAGGCAGTTCTACGTCCACCCACCCGGATGGCGGCGAGGTCGGTCGCCGATCCGATAGCCGACAGGCGCTACCCCGTGCGGGTGGCGGATGTCCGGGCGGTACGCAACGGCGGACTCCATCGGCCGGATGGGGGATCCGGCGGGGGTCCTAGCACGCAACCGTTAGCCGCGCGACCCGATTGGGTACAACGGCTGCACCTCAGATCCACCACATACCTCAGGAGGCAGCGATGCGCGGCACCTCGATTCTCGGAGTCATCGTCGTGATCTGGTTGGTGATCGGCGCGATCGCCGGTGGCCAGCGCGGTTACTACAGCGGCGACGACACCAACTGCGCCGAGGCCGGCACCATCCTGGTCACCATCGTGGCCGGGCCGTTGAACTACATCGGCGCCAACCCGAAGGTCGACTGCAAGCTGCCCGAGCCCTCCAAGTAGGCAACAGACGTGGACCGGCCCGTGCCCCGTTGGGGGCACGGGCCGGTGCCGTTCGGCGAGGTCGCGCAGGAGAGCACTAGCTCGGCTCCTCCCCCAACCGTGGACCGGTCGACCTGTCGCGTCCCCACGCGGCCAGCGGCTCGAGGGCGTCGTTGAGGCGCGCGCCGTCCTCGGTCAGCGAGTACTCGACGCGGGGCGGCACCTCGTCGTAGGAGACGCGGCGCACGACGCCGTCCGCCTCCATCTCCCGTAGGTGGGAGGCCAGCACCTTCTCGGTGATCCCGGGAAGCAGTCGACGCAGCTCGCCGAAGCGACGCGAGGGGTACTCGTGCAGCGCCCAGAGGATCAGCACCTTCCACCTGCCGCCGATCACCTCCATCGCGGTGTCGATACCGCAGGCGTGTCCGTCCGCGGTGCCCGGCCGGTTCACCGTCGCCATACCCACCCCTCCGACGTGCTCGCTCACCCCGGGGTAACCACGCACTCCGAAGTGCGTACTTGATCAGCTGGGGGCCGACGACCAGCCTAATCGGCATGGAACCGAACACTGTGGAGAAGCCCTCCGTCACGATGCTGGGACTCGGCGCGATGGGTACCGCGCTGGCGCGTACCTGGCTTGCTGCCGGCCACCCGCTCACCGTCTGGAACCGCACCCCGGCCCGCGCCGCAGCGCTCGTGCCCGAAGGGGCGAGGGTCGCGGACACCGCCGCCCAGGCGGTCGCGGCGAGCACCCTGGTCGTCGTCTGCCTGTTGGACGACACAGCGGTCGACGAGGTGTTGGCGGATACCGACCTGGTTGGCCGGGACCTGGTCAACCTGACCACCAGCACCCCGGCCCAGGCCCGCGCCCGCGCGACGTGGGCCCGCAGCCGCGGCGCGCGTTACCTGGCCGGTGGGATCATGGCTGTCCCTCCGATGATCGGCGTACCGGAAGCCGGCGGCTACGTCTTCTACAGCGGCTCCCGAGCGCTGTTCGAACGGCACCGGGAGACGCTGCGCGTCCCGGTCGGCACCACCTACGTCGGCGAGGACGCGGGATTCGCGGCCCTGCACGACGTGGCCCTGCTCAGCGCCATGTACGGGATGTTCGCCGGGGCCGCGCACGCCTTCGCCCTGATCCGTCGGGAGGACATCGACCCGGCGGCGCTCGCCCCACTGCTCGCCGACTGGCTCGTCGCGATGATCCCGGCGATTCACCAGACCGCCGACCAGCTGCGCAGCGGGGACTACACAAGGGGGGTCGTCTCCACTCTCGCCATGCAGGTAGCCGGCACGCCGACCTTTCTGAGCACCGCCGAACAGCAGGGCGTGAGCCCCGAGCTGCTCAGCCCCTACTTCGATCTGATGCGCCGCCGCCTGGCGGAGGGCGGCGGCGAGGAGGACCTGACGGGCGTCATCGATCTGCTGGTGCGGTGACGGCGGCCCGAGCTGACGCCGGCCCGTGGGTGAAGGCGGTCGTTGGCGCATGACGTCACGGACCGCACACCGCCTAAGGCATCCTAGGAGGCTGGCTTGCAGCCTGACGGCGTTTGTGCGCGCCAGGGCCGGGAACCGCCGATGCCTCAGCCAGCGAACGCGATCGGGAGTGTGGCATGCAGATCGGCTACAAGTTGGCCTCGGAGGGATACGGCCCGCAGGAGATCATCCGACAGGCCGTCCTGGCCGAGCGGGCCGGCTTCGACTTCGTCGAGATGAGCGACCACTACCACCCGTGGCTGGACGCGCAGGGGCACTCGTCCTTCACCTGGAGCGTGCTCGGCGCCATCGCGGCCAAGACCAGCACCCTGCGCCTGGCCACCGGCGTCACCTGCCCGACCGTCCGCTACCACCCGGCGATCATCGCGCAGGCCGCGGCGACCATGGCACTGATCTCCGACGGCCGGTTCACCCTCGGAGTGGGCGCCGGCGAGCGACTCAACGAACACGTTGTCGGGCAGGGCTTCCCCAGCGTGCGGGGCCGACACGAGCGACTACGCGAGGCACTGGAGATCATCCGACTGCTCTGGCAGGGCGGCTACCAGTCGTACGAGGGCCGACACCTGCAACTGGAGGACGCCCGGGTCTTCGACCTGCCGGACACCCTGCCCGTGATCGCGGTGGCGGCCAGCGGTGAGGCGTCGGCACGCCTCGCCGCCGAATTGGGCGACGGCCTGTTCGCCACCGAACCGGACGCGTCGATCGTCGAGCACTACCGCCACGCCCAGGGCTCCGGCCCGCGCTACGCCGAGGTGCCACTGGCCTGGGCCACCGACGAACAACAGGCGGTGCAGGCGGTGTTGCAGACGAGCCGATGGATGGTCACCGGCTGGAAGGTGATGAGCGAACTGCCGAACCCGGTCAACTTCGACGCGGCCAGCGCGTACGTCGAGGAGAAGCACATCCGGCAACTCTTCGCCATCGGCCCGGACCCGGAACCGCACGTCGCCAAGGTCCGGTCGTACGTCGAAGCCGGGTTCGACCACATCGTCCTGCAGAACGCCGGCCCCGACCCGGACGGCTTCCTCGACTTCTTCGCCGGCGACCTCTCCGGCCGTCTGCGCGCGATGGGGTGACACCGGCGGGCAGCGGCTGACCGGGACGAGCAGCGGCGAACCGCCCCGATTGATCATCGGGGCGGTTCGCCTGGCGCTCGGGATGGGTGCGCGGGTGTGTTCAGCGGAAGCAGTGCGCGATCGGCACCGGGCTGCCCTCGCAGTTGGTCGGCTCGTTCTCGACGACCACGCTCTCATCGTCGATCTTGACCTGGGCGTGCATGCCGAAGATGCCGCCGGGCTTCAGCGTCGACGCGTTGTGGGTGACCTTGCTGGTGTAGATCGCCACCGAGCCCGCGTTGGCGTAGATGCCGCCCCCCTTCGACGCGGAGCCGACGGCCTCGTTACGGGTCACGTCGCTGCCGCGGACCAGCAGGTTCGCCTTCTCGGCGTAGATGCCGGCCCCGAGGCCGTGGGTGGTGTTGCCGTCGATCACGCTGTCGTCGATCGGCGTCAGGCCCTTCACTGTCGAGATGCCGCCGCCGTTGACTGTGGACGTGTTGCCGCGGATGGTCATCGCGCGCAGCACCAGCACCGCGTCGGAGTTGGCGGCGCCGCCGCCGACCTGCGCGGTGTTGTTCAGCAGCTCGGTGTCGGAGACCTTGGTCCGGGCCGAGAAGCTGGCCAGCCCACCCCCCTGGGCGGCGCTGTTCTGGGTGAAGGAGGCGCTCTCCACGTCGGCGGCCCCACGGTAGTTGCCGAGCCCGCCGCCGTAGGCGTTGGCGCTGTTGCGGTGGAACTCCGAGCGCTTCAGCGTCAGCACGCCACCGTTGAGCAGGCCCCCGCCCTTGCCCGCGGCGCCGGCGGCGCTGTTGCCGACGAACGTGGAGTCGGTGACCACCATGTTGCCGTCGTTGAAGATGCCGCCGCCGCCACCTTCGGGCGACAGCGAGGTGCTCTGGGTGACGGTGACCCGTTCCACCACGGCGGTGGCGCCGTGCACCACGTGCACGCTGCCGCCCTCGATGGCCGAGCGGCCGTTGTGCAGTTCCACGTCGCGCAGGGTCAGCTCGCCGCCGTCGCGGACGGTGAAGAAGCGGAACGCGACGGCCTGGGCGGCCCGGGTGATGGTGGCGCCCGCGCCGTCGATGGTGATGGCCTGGTAGATCACCGGCAGGCCGGCGGTGTCGTCGGCCGGGTTGTGCGGCGGCGCCTCGGCGTCCCCGGGGGTCTCCGCGGCGTCGGCGGCCTCCCGGGCGTCACGGATCCCACCGTCGTACTGGTCGGTCTCGTGGAACGCCTCGGTGAGGGTGTAGCGGCACTTGGGCGCGAGGCGAAGTTCGCCGCCGCCCTCGGCGTTGGCAGTGACCAGCGCCGCCACCAGCTTCGCGGAGTCGCAGGGCACCGACACCACGCCCCGCTTGCCGGTGCCCGGGGTGGTCGGGCGGGCCCGCTCCGCGTCGTCCGCTTCGGGTTGCGTACCCCGTCGGTCGTCGTCGGCCGCCGGGGCCAGCCGGGCCAGACCTGGGAGGGTGAGGGCGCGGTCGGCGGCGGCGGCCGCGCCGGCCCCTCCCACGACCAGGCTCCCCGCCAGCAAGCCACTGGCTAAGAACCATCGGGACCGGCGTCTGGGTCGGGTCGCGCGGTCTCCCTCTCGGTACGTGGACATCAACGGTGCCTGCCTTCCTGCGTACGTGACGTGACCGCGCGCCGATTCGGGCGCGGGGGGCTCGACGTGTTCGCCGGCTACCAAACGTCACGATAGGTCCGTAATACGGACAGGAAGGTGTGAACGTGAATAGTGCCCTCTTTCATCTTCAAAGCTGTCAGACCGGCATCGACGTCACCCGCCCACGTGGATGCCGGGCCGACGCAGCGGGTCCCGTTCGGTCCGTCGGATGATCTCCCGCACCACCGGCGGGGTGTCCCCCCGACCCAGGATGAGATAGCGCGCCAGGTGCGCGATCGGGCTCCCCTCCGACCACTCGAAGTGCGCGTGCGGCCGGACCCCGGTGGCGTCCCGCAGCGCCAGCAGGATCGCGGCGATGGCGTTGGGCACGGCCGGACTGTTGGCCCGCAGCACCCGGAAGCCGCCCACCTCGATCCCGTGCACGCGCAACACCTGACTGAACTCCGACGGATCGACCACGTCGATCTCCAGGAACAGCACATCCGCCGCCCCCGGCACCGGGTTCATCCCGCGCTGCGCCCGCTCCTTGATCGTGTACTCCTTCACCGACCCCTTCTGCCGCTTGTTCGCGATCAGGTGCAGCTGCCCGTCGTGCGCCAGCGACTCGGTGATGAACCGACGGGCCGCCTCGTCGAACTCGATCCGCTCGGCGCGCAGCTCGGTGGTCCGGGTGACCCGGGAGACCAACGAGACCACGATGATGCCGAGGATGAACAGCGCCGAGATCGTGATCCCGTCCGGCTGTTCGATGACGTTCTCCAGCAGCGCGTACAGCAGCACGAGGGTCAGCACTGTGAAGCCGATCGCGGAACCACGCCGGTGGTGCCGGGCCGCGGAGATCGTCACCGCCACCGCTCCGGAGACCATCATCGCCAGGATCCCGGTGGCGTACGCCCCGGCCTGGGCGTTGACGTCGGCCCGGAAGGCGATCGTGATGGCGACGCTGACGACGGTGTAGACGATCACCACGGGGCGTACCGCCCGCGCCCACTCCGGCGCCATCCCGTACGACGGCAGGTAGCGCGGCACGATGTTGATCAACCCGGCCATCGCCGAGGCCCCGGCGAACCAGAGGATGAGCACACTGCTCACGTCGTAGACGCTGCCGAACACCTCACCCAGGTAGGTGTGCGCCAGGAATGCCAGCGCCCGGCCGTTCGCGGCGCCGCCCGGTCGGAACTCCTCCTCCGGAATGAGCGCCGTGGTCACGAAGGTCGTCGAGATCAGGTACACCGACATGATCAGCGCGGCGGTGGTGAGCAGCCGACGCGTGTTGCGGATCCGGGCGGCGAGCCGAGCCTCCTTGTCCGGGCCGTCGGCCGCGACCAGGGGCATCATGCTGACCCCGGTCTCGAAACCGGACAGGCCCAGCACCAGCAGCGGGAACGCCAGCACCGCGGTGAGCAGCACGTGTCCCGGTCCGCCACCGGTCTGGGTCACCGCGGCCGTCCAGTTCGACACGATGCCCGGGTCCTCGACGATCCGGATCACCGCGACCACCACGATCACCGCGTTGAGCACCAGGAAGACCGCGACCAGCGGGATGGCCACCACCACCGCCTCGCGGAACCCGAGCAGGAACACCCCGCCGAGGATGAGCAGCAGCACCACAGTCACCACCACCGGCACCACTGACCCGTGCAGGGCGTCCGGCAGGTACGGGTTCTCCAACAGGTGCACTGTGGCGTCGGCCGAGGAGAGGGTGATCGTGATGATCCAGGAGGTGGCCACGAAGCCGAGCAGCACCAGGACGAAGATCTTGCCCCGCCAGAACGGCAACAACCGCTCCAACATCGCCACCGAACCCTGACCGTGCGGGCTCTCCTGGGCCACCCGCCGGTACATCGGCAGCATGCCGAACAGGGTGAGCGCGACGATCAACAGGGTCGCCAGCGGGGAGAGCGCGCCGGCCGCCACCGCAGCGATGCCCGGCAGGTACGACAGCGTGGAGAAGTAGTCGACACCGGTCAGACACATCACCTGCCACCAGGCGTGCCGACGGTTCTGCCCCTCGGTCGCCTCGGGACCGGGCGGCTGCACCTGGTGCTGGAAGAGCCACCGGCGCAGCGGACTGGCCGGCGGCGCCGAGCGGGCCGCGGTGGCCACGCGTTCGGGCACCGCGACCCCCTGCCGGCCGCCCCGGTGTGGGCGGGCCGGATCGCGGGCCGCCCGCAGTGCCGGGTCCGGCCCGGTCGGCGCGTGGCGGCGTCCGCTCCAGCGTCGTGGTTTCGCCCGGTGGTGCTCGTCACCCATCGCCAGTCCCACCCTCACAGGTCCTGATCCGACGGTAGGCGGTGCCCCGGTGCCCGGACGGCGGAACGGGGCACCTGCACGGCCTGCTCAGGACAGGTCCGGAACGGCGAGCAGCCGGGCCAGCGCGGGTGGGTCGGCGACGGTCACCGTGGCCGCCTGGTGTCGGGGCCGCCCGCCAGGCACCAGCGCCGGCACCGGCACGCCGAAGCGCAGGCAGATCCCGCCGGTCGCACTGGTGCCGAAGGTCGCACCGCCGTCGGCAAGCGACAGGTGCGGGCCGATCGCCCGCCACCAGCGGTATGGTCCGCTCAGCTCGACGGCGGTGACGTTGCCCCGGTCGGTCCGCAGCCGCCACGGCCCGTACCGGATCATCAGGTCCTGATCGGTGACGGCGACCCAGGCCGTCGCCGGGCGGACCCCGAGCAGCGCCAGCATCGGGCGGAACACCGGATCGAAGCGGAACGGAAACCGCGTCGCGACGCCGGTCACCGGGCGCCGGGCCGGGCGGTGGGCCGCGACACCGGGCCACCCGGCCGCAGAGGGCCGGGACGCGCGGGCCGGGGGCGGGCGGCGGGCCGACGCCGGGCCAGGACAATCATGGCGCGGGCGTACCCGATCCGAGCCCGCCGACACCCCCGGATCCGCACGCCCTTCGACGTGACCCCCGCCCGGCGTTCCCCCACCGCCGGCCGACACCCCCCGGGCCGGCCGACGGTGGCAGACGGTCGACACCCCCCGGGCCGACCGGCTGTCCCCCTGCTGACCGACCCGACCTCGGTCGGCCACTCGGGGTGGAACTGTGGGACGCGTCCCCGCGCTCCGCCGCCCCCCACGGGGCGGAGCGCGGGGACCCCCCGTCCCGGCTACTGCAGGAACGCCCCGAGGGGCGAGAGCAGCAGCCGGCCGAGCGCCGCGGCGTTGTCGTCCAACCGTGTGCGCTCACACTCTCGGGCGTCCGGATCGTGCCGGCACCGCCAGATCTTCTGCGCGTTACGCCAGGCGACATCGCGCGTGTACTCGACCAGTTCCCCCTGGTACCAGTCGTCGATGTCGCCGTTGAGCATGTCGATGAGCAGCTGCCACCGCTCCAGATAGCCACGGCGCAGGCCGGGGATCTTGTCGGCGAAGATGTTGTTGATCTCGAGGTAGTCGTGGTGCTGGTCGCTGCCGTCGACCGGCTCCGACTCCAGGTGGTCGAACGTGGTCACCAGGGCGAACGGCAGGTCGAAGTTGATGTGCGCGTTCACGCCCGCCGCCGCCGAGGGCAACGGGCGGGCGTCCGGCCCCCGCATCCGCTCGAAGAGACACGACCACGCCTTCGGGGTGCCGGGGCTGGAGTCGGTCCACAGCCGCATCGCGTCGAAGTACCGGGCGGCGAACTCGACGTCGAGGCGGGAGAGGAAGACCGGGTCGATGAAGCGGTCGTCGTACAGCCCGTCCAGCACACTGCTGGTGATGGTCAGGTAGAGCTTGTTGAAGTCAGCGAGGGGGCAGCTGGCCTCCAACGGAGGCAGCCGGACCAGCATGTCCTGGAGCTTGGTCAGGTGATCGACCACGGCCGGCACGTCCGCGGGGTGATCGGCGAGCAGGTCGACGATGTCCCGGTGCACGGGCCCCCAGACCGGTTCGATCATTTCTCCTCCATCGTGGTCGGCGGCATCCCCCGTGCCGTCGTCGACGCGGCCCAGCCTCTCAGCCGACACCCGCCCGTCGGATCAGTAAAACGACGTATCCCGGCGCGCACACGCGCCGGGATACGTACGCAGTGGTGGGTCAGGGCCGTTGGTTGCGCAACTGGATCGCGCTGGCCTGCACGCGGGTGCGGACCTGGAGCTTGTCGAAGATGTGCGACACGTGCACGCCGATGGTCCGCTCGCTGATGAACAGCCGCTGCCCGATCTCCTTGTTGGTCAACCCCTCGGCGACCAGGGCGAGCACTTCCCGCTCCCGGGCGGTGAGCGCCGCCAACTCGTCGTCGGACGCGTCGACCGGGACGCCGCGCGTGCCGGTGGTGGTGTCGCGCTCGTCCAGCGACACCCGCGCCCGCCCGGCCAGCTCGCGGATCTCCGAGGTCAACGGCACCGCGCCCAACCCCTGCGCCACCCGGTACGCCTCCCGCAGGAGCTTGCCGGCGGTGGCCACCCGGCTGCGCCGAGCCAGCAGCGCCTCGGCCTGCCGTAGCCGCGAGTAGGCGGCCGGATAGGGGTGATTGCGCCGATCCCACTCGGCGGCCGACGCGGCCCACAGCTCCGGGTCGCTGCCGTCGAGGCGGCTCACCTCGGCGGCGCACAGCGCCAGGAAGCCCTCCACCACCGAGCGCACCGGCCGGGCCGCCCCGGCGCTCTTGCGGGCCACCCTCTCGGCCACGTCCCGCAGCCGGCGCACCGCCGTCGGGTCCACCTCCACGGTGCGGCTGGCGTGCGCCTCCGCCTCGGCACGCAGGCCGTGCCAGACCAGCGCGGAAAGAATCATCACGTCGTCGGAACGGCTCTCGGTGAGGCCGCGCTGCACCGCCTGGCGGGCCACGTCGTGCCGACCCTCCCACATGGCCAGCCCGGAGCGCAGGGTGAGCAGCGGAATGACGTGCCGCGCCCCGCCGCCGGCGAGCAGGGTCGCCACCGCGTCGAGATCCCGACCGGCGGCCTCGATGTCGCCGTAGCCCACCGACAGCCGGCACCGGGCCAGCAGCAACTCCACGGCGTCCGCACCGGACGGTCGGTGCCGCAGGGCCGCAGCCACCACCTTCTCCGCCTCGGCCCACTGGCCCACCCGGAACAGCCCGTTGATGGCGATGGCCAGCAGCCGGGTGCCCCAGGTGCGGCCCAACCCCAGCTCGGCCACCCGTTCGGCGCCCCGCCGGGCCACCACCACGCCCTCTTCGAGAACGTTGAGCGGCCCGGTCAGCAGCTCCGCCAGGTGCAGGTACGCGCAGGCCACGTCCTCGGGCTGACCGGCACGCTCGGCGGTGTCGAGGGCGTCGCGCATGACCGCCAGACCGGCGTCCGGGTCTTCCAGACAGGCCTCGCTGAAGCCCAGCGCCGAACTGGCCAGCACCACCTCGGTGGCCGAACCCTCCACGTTCTCGGCCAACGCCAGCGCCTCACGGGCCCGCTCGCCGGCGTCGGCGTACCGGCCCAGATGCAGCAGCAGTTCGGCGAGGCGTGCGGCGGCGCTCGCCCGGTCCCGAGGGGAGCAGTCCTCCGCCTTCAGCGCCCGCTGGTATTCCTCCTCGGCCAGCGCGGAGCGACCGGCGGCGGCCAGGTAGCGGGCCCGGCGGATGTGCAGCGCGCAGCTCGGCTCGCCACCCCGCAGCGTGGCCAACTCCTCCAGCAGGGCCAACGCGCGGGCGTGCTCCCCACAGTGGTGGGCCGCCTCGGCGGCGTTCTCGAGCAACTCGACCCGGTCCACCGTCAGCGGGCCCGGCTCGGCGGCCAACTGCAACGCCGCCGACCAGTGCCGATGCGCCTCGGCGTAACCGTGCAGCCGCTCGGCCTCCTGGGCGGCGGCCACCGCCGCCGGCAGGGCTCGCGCCGGCTCGCCCGCCAGCCGCCAGTGGTGCGCCAGTCGGGCCTGGTGCAGCTCACCCGGGGCCGTGGTCAGCGCCTCGGCGTAGCGGCGGTGCAGCCCGGAGCGCTCGGCCGGCAGCAACTCGTGCGCCAGCACCTCGGCCACGAGGCGGTGCCGCAGCCGGTAGCCCTCGTCGGCGCCGACCAGCAGACGGTGCGCCACCGCGGCCCGGGCCGCGGCGATCAGCTCGTCCTCCGGCATCCGCAGCACCTCGGCCAGCAGCCAGTGCTGCACCGGCTCGACACCGGCGGCCACCGCGTGCACCACGGCGTGCGCGTGCTGCGGCAACGCGTCGACCCGGTCGAGGAAGATCTCCCGCAGCGTCTCGGACAGGCCGTCGCGGCCGTCGCGCAGATCCCGCGCCAGCTCCTCGATGACGAACGGGTTGCCACCGCTGCGCTGCCACACCTGCTCGGCCGCGTCGGCGGCCAGCGTCCGGCCGACCACCGCTGCGGCGAGCGTCTCGGTGTCGGCCCGGCCCAGCGGCGCCAGGTCGAGCACCCGCACCGTGCGGAGTCGACGCAGCTCGGTGAGCACCCGGCGCAACGGATGCGCGCCCTGCAACGACTCGGCACGCACCGCCGCCAGCACCGACAGCTGAAGATCGCCCAGGCCGGCAAGCAGGTAGAGCAGGAGTTGCCGGGTGCTGCGGTCGACCCACTGGAGGTCGTCCAGGATCAGCACCAGCGGGCGACCCTCGGCGATCAGGTGCAGGCCACGGGAGACCCGCTCCAGCAGCGCGCCCGCGCCGTCCGGACCGGCGGTCTCGTCGGCGAACATCTGCAACAGCCCCCGCACCGCCGAGGAGGTGCGGGCGGGCGACGTGGACACCTCGGTGTCGAACCGGCGCAGCGCCTGCAACAGCGGGTGCAGCGGGGAGGCGTCGCCGATGTCGAGGCAGCTGCCGGTGAGCACGACGGCGCCCCGCTCCCGCAGGCGGTTGCCGATCTCACCCAACAGCCGGGTCTTTCCCACGCCGCTCTCACCGGTCAGGAAGACCGCTGCGGTCTGCCCGTGCGCGGCGTCACCGAGCAACGCGGACCGAACCGTCTGCACCAGCTCGGCCCGGCCCACGAGCGGTGCGGTGTCCACATCGCTGGCCATGCCACGCAGCCTAATCACAGGGCCCCGCACCGTTCTACGGCCGCCTACCGCTTGTGGTACTCCTCGCGTCGACTTTGCGACTAAAGGTTGCAGGTGGCCGACATACGTCGTTCTGCAGATCCCCCGTCGGCCGAGGAATGCCAATCTCCGGAGGTGATCAGGCAACAGCGGGGAGAAAGGCCGGTGCGATACCCATGACCACCAGCATCATCGTCGACACGCAACGGATCGTCACCCCGCTCTGGCCGGTACCTCAGGAGAGGCGCGTCGTCACTGTCCTCTTCGCGGACATCGTCGGCTCCACGGCCCTGGTGGACCGGCTCGACCCGGAGGACGTCCGAGCGTTGCAGCGGGCCTACTTCGACACCGTCGCCGGCGTGCTGCACCGCTGGCAGGGGGTGGTGGAGAAGTACGTCGGCGACGCCGTGATGGCGCTCTTCGGCGCTCGGCACTCCGACGGCTTCGACGCGTACCGGGCGGTGCGCGCCGGCCTCGAGATCCAGGCCGCGCTGGACCGGCGGCCCATGGTCGACGGCATCAGTCTGCGCGTCCGGGTCGGTGTCGCCACCGGCGAGGTCGTCGTCGACCTGGGCGACGTCGTCACCGGCGGGCACGGCGTGGCCAGCGGCGCCGTGATCACCACCGCGGCCCGACTGCAGGAGTACGCCGCGCCCGGCGCCGTCGCGCTCTGCGCGGCCACCGCCCGTGCCACCGCCGGCCTGATCACCCAGCGTCAGCTGACGCCGGTGCCGGTCGCCGGCCGGGTGCCGCCGGTGCCGGTCTGGCACGCCGTCGGCCCGGTACGCCCCGGTGCCGACCGGCACGACGGCCCGTTGATCGGTCGACGCCGCGAACTGGCCACCATCCGCGACCAGCTGGGCGCTGCCATCCGGGACCGGACGCCACGTTGGATCTCCCTGGTCGGCCCCACCGGCAGTGGTCGCAGCCGGCTGCTGCACGAGTTGACCCGTGGGTTGACCACGGTGGACGGATTGCCGGTCCGCTGGTGCGTGGCGACCTGCCAACCGTACCCCGATCAGGTCTTGGCGCCGGTCGCGCACCTGCTCCGCGGCCTCGCCGGGATCCGGCACAGCGACGGCCCGGCGGCGGTCCACGACCGCCTCGTCGCCGCCCTGACGCCGCTGTTCCCGCCGACCAGGGTGGCCACCGCGGTCCCGGCGCTGCAGCGGATGTTGACCACCCCGGACGGTTCGGCCGCCGCCCTCGCCGGCGCGGCGATCTGCCGGGAGGTCCTGCTGCGGGTGGCCGCCCACCGGCCGCTGATCGTGGCCGTCGACGACCTGGACCGGGCCGCGCCGGCGGTGAGCCGGTTCCTGCACGCGCTGTTCGGCGCGGCGACGGAGCGCGGGCTCCCGTTGGCCCTGCTCACCGTGCACCAGCCGCAGTGGACCGACACGCGGCCCGGTCCGGCCCGCCAGATGACGATCGGACCGCTGGCCACTGTGCAGTCCGGACGACTGCTGCGCCACCTGCTCACCCGGGCCGGGCAGCCGGTGGCCCTGGTCGACCGGCTGCTGCCGCTGGTGGGGGGCCGCCCCGGGCACGCGACGGCGTACGTCACCTCGCTGGTGGACGGTGCCGACCCGGCGGCGCTCCCGCTGCCCGAGGCGGTACGCCGGGCCGTCGGCGCGGAGCTGGACCACCTCGACGGTGAGCGGCGGGCGGTGCTGATGGCCGCCGGCACCCTCGGTGGTCTGATCTCCGGCGCGGCCGTGGACCGGGCACTCGGCTGGACGCCCGGCCGGTCCGCACCCGCACTCCGCCGGCTGGTCGCCGCCGGGCTGCTGCTCCCCCACCACGTCGACGGGTACGCGTTCGCCGCGCCCGCGCTGCGCCAGGTCGCCGTCGAACGGTTGCCCCGCGCCCTGCGGACCGTCTTTCAACGCCGGGCCGCCAGCGTCCCGCACCTCGACACCGTGCACCGGGACACCAACCCGCCCGCTGGTGCGGTCAACGGCTCGGCGGCGAGGAGTGCGGAGATCGTGCGCCTCGACACCGTCGGTGCTCGGACCGGCCGCCTCGACGCCGTCTTCGCGGCGCTGGCCTCGGCGGGGCCGGGCCGTGCCACCGGCACGACAGCGGCGAGACCAGGTAATCCCACCCCGACGATGGCGGCCCCTCCCGCCGCGTCGAGCCCCGGCGCGAACCGTACGGCGGGCCCACGCCGGCTCCGCGCCGTCGCCTCGGCGGGCGACGTACCGCCGACGCCGGCCACAGCGGTGTCCCGACCTCCGCGCGGTGCGGGCGTGGGCCCACTCCGGGACATCGGACGGGCCGCAGCGCCGATCCGCCCCACGCCGCCGAGTTCGGCTGGGCACTGGACACTCGCCGACGCCGGCACTCCGCCGGGCGTGGTGCGGGCATCACCCCGCCCACCGTTGATCCGCCTGGACGGCCTGCCCGCGTCTGCCTGACTGTGGGCATCGGGGCAGGTCAGGACGGTCGCCCACCGAACTGCCAGTTGTGCACCTCGACATCGGCGTACCGGTCCACCGTCAGGATGGCGCGCGCCGCGTCCGGGTGCGGCGCCCGGAGCAGGGCGGCGGTGCCGAGCCAGGTGACGCCGTCGTCGGCCAGCAGGGGCCCGTACGCGATCAGCTCGTCCGGGTCGGGTGGCACGGCCAGGTCGACGGCCTGCCCGGCGCCGAGGCCGAGCACCAGATAACGGTTGCCGCCGGTCCGGCCGCCGGGGAAGTCCCACATGGTGCGGCCCAGCGTGTTGCGCCACCGGCGCAGCAGCACGTCCCGGTACACGCCGGCCTGGTAGTTCGGCTCCTCGAAGGCGAACGCCCGCGCGGCGGCCGCGTCGGGCACGTCGACGATGTGCACACTGCCGGTGGGCGTGTCGCCGACGATTGTCGGGCCACGGGCGATCATCCCCGCCGCGTACCGGTCCATGTACGACCAGTGCTCGGGTAACAGCTCGTCGCGCAATGCCGCCGAGCCGGGCCGGTCACTGTGGTAACAGAGAAACTCCACGCCGCATTCTCGCCGGGTGCCCCTCGTCGACGGCGGGCCGGGTGCCGCCCTGGCCGCTACGGCACGGACGCCGAGGCCAGCAGCGCCACGAGGCGGACCTCGCCGACGGACGGTGTCCCGTGGGAACGGATGAGCCGCCCACCAGCGTGACTAGGATTGGTCCGTCATGCTGCTACGGGTGCTCGGGCCGCTTGAGGTCGAGGTCGACACAGGCGGGCCGGTCGACCTCGGCGGCCCCCGCCAACGCGCCGTGCTCGCGCTGCTGCTCGCGGCCCGCGGCGAGGTCGTGTCCGTCGGTCAGCTGATCGAGGATCTGTGGCGGGGTGACGCGCCGCCCCGGGCGATCGCCTCCCTCCAGGCGTACGTCTCGCATCTGCGCCGCCTCCTGGAGCCGGCCCGCGAGCCCCGCGCACCAGCGCGGATCCTGATCACCGCGCCACCGGGCTACGCGCTGCGGCTGCCCGCCGACGCCGTCGACGCCGGCCGGTTCGAGGCGCTGCTCGCCGAGGCGCGTGCGGTCGGGCCGGCCGACCCGGCTCGGGCACGTCAGCTGTTGAGCGACGGGCTCGGGCTGTGGCGCGGTGGGGCGTACGCCGAATTCGCCGGTGAGCCGTGGGCGCAGTCGGAGGTGCTGCGCCTGGAGGAGCTGCGGCTCGGCGCCCGGGAGCTGCTGCTCGACGTGACGGTGCGCTGCGGCGACGCGGCCGAGGTGGTGCCGGAGGCGGAGCTGTTGACCCGGCAGGCGCCGCTGCGGGAGGAGAGCTGGCGGCTGCTGGCGCTGGCGTTGTGGCGTACCGGTCGGCAGGGCGACGCGCTCGCCGCACTGCGCCGGGCCCGGGCGACCCTGGCCGACCAGCTCGGACTGGACCCGGGCCCGGCGCTGGTCGAGGTGGAGTCCGCCATCCTGGGCCAGCGACTCGACCTGCTGCCGCCAGTGGCGGCGACAGCGGTACGCGTCGAACGGCAGATGTCGGAGGAGGTCTTCGTCGGCCGGGAGGTCGAGTTGGAGGCGCTCCGGCAGGCAGCCGCCGACGCGGTGGCGAGCGGGCCGCGCGTCGCGCTGCTCGGCGGTGAGGCCGGGGCCGGCAAGACGAGCCTGCTCGCCCGGTTCCGGGAGGGGCTCACCGCCCACGGCTGGCTGGTCGCCGTGGGCCGCTGCCCCGAGGTCGAGGGCGCCCCGCCGGCCTGGGCCTGGGTCGAGGCGCTGCGGCAACTCGCCGAGCAGGCACCGCCGGGCGACCTCGCACCCGCGCTAGCCCCGCTGCTCGGAGGCGGCGACGGCGAGCCCGGCGGCGACGTCACCGCCGGGCGCTTCCGGCTGCACCGCGCCGTCGGCGCCTGGTTGGACGCCGCCGCGGCCCGCAGGCCGGTCGCCGTGATCCTCGACGACCTGCACGCCGCCGACGCCGAGACGTTGCTGCTGTTGCAGAGCGTCACCGAGATGACCACCGGCACCGTCCTGTTCGTCGCGGCGCTGCGGCCCGCCGACAACGCCGAGCGGCTCGCCGACACGATGGCCGTCCTGGCCCGCCGGTCACCGCAGCGGATCCCGTTGGGCGGTCTGAGCGCGTCCGAGGTCGAACGACTGCTCGGCGCGCTGGCCCGGACCACCGTCGACCCGGACACCGTCGCCGCGTTGGCCGAGCGGACCGGGGGCAACCCGTTCTACGTCCGGGAGTCGGCGCGGCTGCTCGCGGCCGAGGGCACGCTGGTCGCCACCTCCGACGTGCCCGAGGGCGTACGCGACGTGCTGCGCCGACGACTCTCCCGCCTCCCGTTGACGGCCGTCTCGGTGCTGCGTCTCGCCTCGGCCGTCGGTCGGGAGGCGGAGGTGCGGACGCTCGTCGACGCCGCCGGCACCGACGAGGGCACGGTCCTGCGAGCGCTGGAAGCCGGGCTGACCGCCGGGCTGCTCACCGAACCGGCGCCCGGGCGGGTGCGGTTCGTGCACGGCCTGGTCTGCGACACCATCTACACCGACCTGCCGCAGCTGCGCCGCACTCGCCTGCACGCCCGGATCGCCGCCGCCACCCGCCGGCTGCGGCCCGACGACTACCCGGCCCTGGCCCACCAGTACGCCCGCGCCGCGTCGGCCGACACCGCGCCGCTCGCCGTCGACTACGCCATCCGGGCCGCCGAGCTGGCCGAGCGGCGGTACGCGTACGACGCCGCTATCGAGCTGCTCGGCAACGCCGTCGAGGCCGCCGCCACTGTCGCCGGGGACCGCGACGCGCTGCGGGTCGATCTGCTCGGACGGTTGCTGCGCGCCCAGGCGCGGGCCGGCGCGGTGGCCGCCGCCCGGCAGACCCGGGCGCGGGCGATCGACGTCGCCGCGGCGTCCGGCCGCGACGAGCTGCTGGTCGCGGCGTTCACCGCGTGGACCGTCCCCACCCCGTGGCTGACCCACGAGTACGGCGTGGTGGACCACCGCGTGGTCGAGTTGCTCACCCGGCTGCTGCGCGCCGACGACCTGGACCCGGTCGCCCGCTGTCGGCTGCTGGAGGCGCTGGCCACGGAGTTGGACGGCGAGTCCGATCCGCGAGGCGTGGCGGCCGGACGGGAGGCGCTGGCCCTCTCACGACGGCTGGGCGACCCCGAGCTGCGCGCCCTCGGGCTGGCCGCACGGTTGCGCACCATGAGCTACGAGCGGGAGGCGCCGGAGCGCCGGACCTTCGCCCTGGAGCTGCGCGACCTCGCCGACGAGCACGGGCTGGTGACCTACCGTTCGGTCGCCGAGCAGGCGCTGGGCCACTGCGCTGCCGCGCTCAACGAGCCGGACGAACTGCGCCTCAGCGTCGCCCGGCAGGGGTGGCTGGCCGAGACGTACCAGCTGAACGAGGCGCAGACGATCAACCTGTGCTCGCTGGGCGCCCTCGCACACGTCGCCGGCGACTTCGCCGCCGCGCGGCGGCACTACGACCAGGTAGCCGTGCAGATGCGGCGGCAGGGCTCCCTGCACGCCGAGGCCTTCCACTACTTCTCCATCGGCACCCTGCTGATCAGCCAGGGGCGGTTCGGCGAGCACCTGGAGGCGACCCTGCGGATCCGGGGGTCGTTGGGCCCGATCGTCGACGACCTGCTGGCGCTGGCACTGATCGGAAGCGGACACCTGGACGAGGCGCGGGCCATGCCGATCGGGCGGCACACCTACCGCCCGGACTACTTCGAGTCGGCGCTGCTCACCGTACGCGGGATGGTCGTCGTGGCGCTGGGTCGACGGGACCTGGCCCAGCCGGTGATCGACGCGCTGCTCCCGGTACATGACCAGTTGGCCGGTTTCTCCACCACCGCGGCCGTGGTGCGGCCGGTCGCGTTGACGCTCGGGGAGCTGTTCCGGCTGGTGGGCCGCGCCGAGGAGGCGACCCGGCACTTCACCCTCGCCGCCCGGGTGGCCCGCCGGTGGGAGTCGCCGCACTGGCTGGCCGAGGCGACGGCGGCCCTGGCCGACTGACCGTCACGGTTGGTGGATTCCAAGTCGGTTCCAAGCGACACCGAGCATGATCAACACATCTGTGCCAGTTGATCCCTCGGAAAGGTCACCGTGAACCAGAACCACCGCGAAGCCATGGCCGACGTGCGCGACATGTACATGGCGCACTCGGCGCTCCGTCGCGAGTTCAGCCTGCTGCCGCAGCTCGTCCGCGACGTCACACCGGGCGACGCCACGCGCGCGGAGGTCGTCGGCGCCCACGCCGAGATGCTCTGCCACATCCTGCACATGCACCACGAGGGCGAGGATCTCCTGCTGTGGCCCCGGCTGTTGGAGCGCGGCGGCGCGGAGGCCGCGGCGATCGTCCCCACCATGGAGGCCCAGCACCACGCCATCGAGGACGCCCACGCGGCGGTGGTCGCCCTCCTCCCCCAGTGGCGGCGCACCGGACGCGGCGGTGAGCAGCTAGCGGACGCCCTGGAGCAGCTACGTGCCGCGCTGATCGAGCACATGGCCCTGGAGGAGAACGAGATCCTGCCGCTGGCGGAACGGCACGTCACCGCCCGGGAGTGGATGCAGCTCGGCGAGCACGGCATGAGCAAGTCGCCGAAGAAGCAGTTGCCGCTGGCCTTCGGTCTGGCCATGTACGAGGGCGACCCGGAGGTGGTCAAGGCGGTGCTGGCGCACGCTCCGCTGCCGGCCCGGCTGCTCATGCCGATCATCGCACCCCGGCTGTTCGCCAGGCACGCGAAGCGGGTGCACGGCACCGCCACGCCCCCGCGCATCGGCGCCAGCGTCCGCTGAGCGAGGTCCGCAACCCGCCCGACCCAGCCGAGTCGACGACTCGCCCGACCCGGCTGGGCCGCCGGGAGTGCTAGCCCATTTGGCTGCCTCTGGATACCGATGCCGGGGGCGCCAACCGCGCCACGGGCGGGAGCGGCGAGACATCCGGGGAGGCTTGGAAGGCCGCGATGGCGAGCGCGGCGAAGCGCCGTGAGGCGCTGACCTGAGCAGTCGGCGAGGTCACGCGGATACCGCTGTTGGCCATGAGCACGAGGATGACGTCGTCCAGGACGAAGTCGGGGCGAAGCCGACCCGCTTCCTTGGCGCGGCGGGCCAGTTCGTCGATCGCTCTGAGCGCGTATTCACGGCGCGCCTCGAAATCAACTGCATGGGGAAAGGTCGACATGAGAGCTGCGGTAAAGCCTCGGTCGCGTGCGTGCAGTTCACACATTTTCTCGATCACGAGACAGAAACCGTGCCATGGATCCGGATCGGCAAGGCCCTCGTCGACAACGCCGCGACACGCGTACATCTGTTCTGCGAATGCCTCGGTGACCAGCGTCTCCTTGCTCGGGAACCGGCGGTACAGGGTGGCGGGTGCAACCCCGGCGCGCCGGGCAACCTCCCGCATCGGCACGTCCAGGCCGTCAACGGCGAAGACAGCGCGGGCGGCCTCGAGGATGCGCTCGCGGTTGTCCAGGGCGTCGGAGCGAAGAGCGTGAGGCAAACGATCGGTCACCACTCTCACTTTAGCGAGGCGGACAGCGGCGTGCGTTAGCGTCCGGATGCATGAGGGCTTTGCAATTTTCGAAGTACGGTCCCGCGAGTGTCCTTGAGGTATCGGAGGCACCGGAACCCCACGCCGGACCCGGCCAGATACGGGTGGCGGTTCGGGCGTCGGGTGTCAATCCGGCCGACACGTACGTTCGCGCCGGTCGATTCCAGGAGTGGATTCCGCTCCGCCTGCCGCACGTGCCCGGTGTCGACGCTGCCGGCGTGGTGGATGAGATCGGTGACGGGGTGACCACGGCTCGGGTAGGCGATGAGGTTTTCGGGATCACGGACTACGCCCAGATGGGCGGAGCGAACGCCGAATACGCCGTCCTGGCCGCGTGGGCACGGAAGCCGGCCACCCTGACCTGGGAGCAGGCCGGGGGCGCGGCGGGCAACATCGAGACGGCCACCCGAGTGCTCGACCGGTTGGGCGTCAAGGACGGCACCACGCTGTTGATCGAGGGCGCGGCCGGCGGGGTCGGTACGACCGCGATCCAGCTCGCTGTCGCTCGCGGGGCGGCCGTCATCGGCACGGCCAGCGACCGCAACCATGAGTTCGTCGCCTCGCTCGGGGCGATCCCGACCACCTACGGCCCCAGGCTGGCCGAGCGTGTCCACACACTGGTGCCCGGCGGGGTGGATGTCGTACTCGACTGTGCCGGCTCTGGCTCCATGCCAGACCTGGTCGGCCTGGTCGCGAGCCCGGACAGGGTGGTGAGCATCGCCGACATCAACGCCGCGGCCTACGGCGTGCACCTGTCGCGCGGCTCTGGCCCCGGCGCGGACACACCGGCTCTCGAAGGAATCGCCGCCGCCAGCGAACTCGCCGAGCGGAGTCGTTTCACAGTGCCGGTCGCGGCCGTGTTCTCTCTGGAAGAGGCGGCCGCCGCCCACGAGTTGAGTGAGTCCCGCCATGCGCGAGGCAAGATCGTGCTGAAGCCGTAGGTGCCCCACCCAACATCTGTCCACCTGACCCGAGCACGCGCGGCCGACCATCCGGCGTGGTGGGCGAGCGCCACGCAGGCGCGGTCCGTGGGACGGGTGCTCAGCGGGCGGCCAGGAAGGCCAGCACGCGTGGCCAGGCCGCCGCGGTGGCGTCCGGGGAGTACTCGGCCAGTTCCGGGTCGCTGAACAGGTGACCCACACCGGGATAGCGGAAGACCGTCAGGTCGGCACCGGCGTCGGTCAGCGCCTGCTGCCACTCGTCGACCTCGTCCGGCGCGTCGTACGGGTCGGGGTCGGCGAGGTGCAGCTGCACCGGCAACCCGGATCGGACCGCGTCCGGGGCGCCACTGGTGCCGTGCAGCAGGAGCAGACCGGCGGCGTCGGGGCGTTCTGCCAGCAGCGCCCCGGCCACACCGGCGCCCATCGAGAAGCCGGCGAGCACCGTCTCCGGTGGCAGGTCACGCAGCGCGTCGCGGGCCCGGTCCAGCACCACCTCCTGGCCGATCTTGTCGAGGAGCGCGAAGCCCTCCTCGACGGTGTCGGTGGCCGGGACGCCGTACAGGTCGGGCGTGCTGACCTGGTGCCCGGCGGCGCGCAACCGGTCGGCGGCGGCGCGCACGGCGGGCCGCAGCCCGTACACGGAGTGGAACAACACGACGTGTCGCATCCGGTCATCCTGCCGCAGCCGACAACGCATCCAGGGTGGCCACGCGGGGTCGGCGTCAGACCAGTGCCTCCAGCCGCCCGACCAGCTCGGTCGGTGCCGGCATCCCGGCGATCTCGCGGCTGACCTGCCCGGCAGCGGTACGGAGGCGCTCGTCGGTGATCAGCTGGGTCAGCGCCCGCGCGGTGATGTCCCGGGGTCGCAGCGCCAGACCGGCGCCCCGGCGGGCCACCAGCTCGGCGTTGTGCCGCCGGTCCCCCGGCCCCGTGGTGGCCAGTTGGGGCAGGCCGGCGGCGAGGGCACCGAGGGCACTGCCCGCCCCGCCGTGGTGCACCAGCGCCGCGCTCGCCGGCAACGCCTCGTCGAGCGGGATCCAGTCGACCACCCGCACGTTGCCGGGCAACGAACGGACCGACCGCTCGTCGGGGCGGACCAGCACGATCTCCGCGTCCACCTCGGCGGCGGCGGCGACCACTGCGGGCATCGGCCCCCGGTCGCCGGGGCCGGTCAGGGTGCTGCGGGTGACCAGGATCCGGGGACGCTCACCCGGCTCGCGCAGCCACGCAGGCAGCTCACCGCCGCCCACGTAGGACGTGTAGCGCATCGGCCAACCGCCCTGCGTGGCTACGCTGGGCGGGGCCACGGCGAGGGCGGCGGCCGGCGGCGGCAGCTCGGTGAGGCCGTGCCGGCGCAGTGCGGCGCCGAGGCGGGCGACGGTGGCGCGGACCAGGTCCCGGCCGTCGAAGAGGGCGTTCTCCTGGCGTACGGCCGGCACGTCGCGCCGCGCGGCGGCCACCGCACCGGCGACCGCGAACGGCTCGTGAAGCACCAGATCCGGTCGCCATCGATCCGCCAGCGCGACCACCGGGTCGGTGAGCTGGTCGTTGAGCGCGCCGAACAGCAGGCCGGCGCCCCGGGTGCCGGCGGTGCCGGCCATTTCCGCCCGTGCGATCAGCGGATGGCGGGTTAAGACCCTCCGCGCGATCCGGCCGAAGTCGAAGCCTGGCGCGATGTCGTGCACCGGCAGACCGGCGTCGGCGGCGGCCAGTCCCCCACCGCCGGTGGCGACCAGCACGTCGTGGCCGGCGTCACGCAACGCGACAGCGAGTGGGACCAGCGGGAAGACGTGCCCGACGAGCGGAGCGGAGACCACCAGCACGCGCATGGGCACGATCCTATGTCGACGACGGCATCGAGGTGGGCCGCTGGTCGACGATGCGGCGCATCTTGCCCATCGACCGTTCCACAGTGTCCGGGGCGAGGACGTCCACCGCCACGCTGACGCCGATGGTGTTCTTCACCAGCTGAACCAGCGTGGCGCCGGCCCGCTCGGCGGCGTCCACGTCGACGCCGGCCCGTCGCTCCACCCGCACCGTCAGGGTGTCCAGCCGACCGCGCCGACCGAGGACGCACTGGAAGTGCGGTGACAGCTGCGGGGTGCGCAGGATCAGCTCCTCGATCTGGGTGGGGAAGATGTTCACCCCGCGCAGGATCATCATGTCGTCGGTGCGGCCGGTGATCTTCTCGATCCGGCGCATCGGCCGGGCGGTGCCGGGCAGCAGCCGGGTCAGATCCCGGGTGCGGTAGCGCACGACCGGCATCGCCTCCTTGGTCAGGGAGGTCAGCACCAGCTCACCTCGCTCGCCGTCGGGCAGCACCGCCCCGGTGACCGGGTCGATGATCTCCGGGTAGAAGTGGTCCTCCCAGAGGTGCAGCCCGTCCTTGGTCTCGACGCACTCGGTCGCCACGCCAGGACCCATCACCTCGGAGAGCCCGTAGATGTCGACGGCGTGGATGTCCAACTGCTGCTCGATCTCGCGGCGCATGTCCTCGGTCCACGGCTCGGCCCCGAAGATGCCGACCCGCAGTGAGGTGGCGCGCGGGTCGATGCCCTGGCGGCGCATCTCGTCGACGATGGCCAACAGGTAGCTGGGCGTGACCATGATGACCTCGGGCTCGAAGTCGCGGATCAGCATGACCTGACGCTCGGTCATCCCCCCGGAGACCGGGATGACAGTGCAGCCCAGCTCCTCGGCCCCGTAGTGCGCGCCCAGACCACCGGTGAAGAGCCCATAGCCGTACGCGACGTGCACCCGGTCGCCGGGACGGCCGCCGGAGGCGCGGATCGAGCGGGCCATCAGACGCGCCCAGGTGCGCAGGTCGTCGCGGGTGTAGCCGACCACCGTCGGCCGGCCGGTGGTGCCGGAGGAGGCGTGCAGGCGGGCGACCCGCTCCCGGGGTACGGCGAACATGCCGAACGGGTAGTTCTCCCGCAGCTCCGCCTTCCCGGTGAACGGGAAGCGCGCCAGGTCGTCGAGGTCCCGGCAGTCGTCGGGGTGCACCCCGACCGCGTCGAACGCCCGTCGGTAGTGCGGCACGTTGTCGTACGCGTGCCGCAACGACCAGCGCAGTCTCTCGCGTTGCAGGGCGCGCAGCTCGTCGATGCCGGCCCGCTCGATCGGCTCCAGCTCCTCGGGACGAGGGGTGCGGTCCTGCATCGGCTGCCTCCTTGGCGCGGCGGTCCCGGTGGGGCTGCGGGTACCGTACGCCCGCCCTCGCCGGGGCCGGCGGGGCGGTCAGCGGGCGGCTGGCAGCCGGTGCAGGGCGTCGACCAGCGGGGCCAGCTCGGGGGTGGCCTCCGCCTGGGCGAGCGCGTCGGTGAGCACCCGGTCGTGGGTCGGGCGGGTCTGGGCGAGCAGCTCGGAGCCGGCCGGGGTGAGCTCGGTGTAGATGCCGCGCCGGTCGTCGGCGCAGAGGATGCGGGTGAGCAGCCCCCGCTGTTCGAGGCGGGTGACCAGCCGGGTGGTGGCGCTGCCGGAGAGCGCGGCGGCGCGGGCGAGCTGGCTCATCCGCATGTGCCAGCCGTCCTGGCGGGAGAGCGCGTCGAGCACCGTGTATTCGACGACGGAGAGCCCGTGGCCGGCCTGCAGGGCCCGCTCCAGGGACGTCTCGATCAGCCCGTGCAGGGCGGCGAGGGTGCGCCAGCCCTGCGCGCGGATCTCGACCGCGTCGTCGGCGATGCCCATGCCGGCCTCCTTGGTGTGATCTGAACGGACCCCAGATTACCACGCTTGCGCCGATATGAAGCGCGTGCAAGTATTTCGTTGCCGGCGCGCGTAGTTGCACGCGCCGCATAACTGCCCCCTCCCGATGGGAAGACCATGTCCGTACGCCAAAAGTCCCTGCCGCCCGGCCTGATCGCGCTGGCCATCGGCGCCTTCGGCATCGGGCTCACCGAGTTCGTGATCATGGGGCTGTTGCCCGAGGTGGCCGCCGACTTCGCGGTCACCGAGCCGGTGGCCGGCTGGTTGATCTCCGGCTACGCGCTCAGCGTGGCCGTGGGCGGGGTCGCCCTCACCGCGGCTGTCACCCGACTGCCGCGCAAACCGGTGCTGCTCGGCCTGATGGTGCTCTTCATCATCGGCAACCTGCTCTCCGCCGTCGCCGGCGACTACGCCGTGATGATGGCCGGCCGGATCGTCGCCGCGCTCTGCCACGGCGCGTTCTTCGGCATCGGGGCCGTGGTCGCCGCCGGCCTGGTCGCACCGGCCCGCCGGGCGGGCGCCATCGCCATGATGTTCGCCGGCCTGACCATCGCCAACGTGCTCGGCGTGCCGTTCGGCACCTTCCTCGGGCAGCACTTCGGCTGGCGGTCGACGTTCTGGGCGATCACCGCCATCGGGGTGGTCGCCCTGATCGGGCTGGCCCTGCTCATCCCGGCCGGCGCGACCGCCAACGCCGACCGCCCGGCCGGCGGGCTGCGCGGCGAGTTGCGGGCCTTCACCCACCCGCAGGTCTGGCTCTCCCTGGTGATCACCGTCCTGGGCTTCGGTGGGATGTTCGGCGCGTTCACCTACATCGCCTACACGCTGACCGAGGTGAGCGGCTTCGCCACGAGCACCGTGCCGTGGCTGCTCGTCCTCTTCGGCGTGGGGCTCTTCGCGGGCAACCTGCTCGGCGGTCGGGCCGCGGACAGGTCACTGTCGCGCACCCTGGTCACCGTCCTGGCGGTGCTCACAGTGGTGCTCGTCGGCTTCGCGCTGACCGCCACGAATCCGGTGTTGACCATCATCGCGCTGGTGCTGATGGGTGGGTTCGGCTTCGCCACAGTGCCGCCGCTACAGATGCGGATCATGCGGTACGCCCACCAGGCGCCGACCCTGGCGTCCGGGGCGAACATCGCCGCGTTCAACCTCGGCAACGCGTTGGGCGCGTGGATCGGCGGGGTGACCATCGCCGCCGGACTCGGCTACACCTCGCCGATCTGGGCCGGGGCCGCACTCACCCTCATCGGGCTGGGTGTGCTCCTCGGGGCGCTGCGGCTGGCCCGGCGCGACGAGCCGGCCCGGGCCGACGCGAGCCTGGTGGACAGCACGGTCTGACCCCGCCGGGAGGAGGACGCCGGGCCGGGCGGTTGCCCGGCCCGGCGTCGCTCTGATCATCGCTCTGCCATCGTCTCGCAATTGCAAAAGATGTGCAACAAGGTCTGGACAACGCCCGCGTGCCGTAACTAGCCTGATCGCCATGAGTCCTTACATTGTGGATCCCTGGGCCTGGCAGGAGAGCTGGGACCGTCAGCAGGAGGCTTACCTCCCCGACCGGGAACACCGGTTCACCGCCATGCTCGACACCGTCGACGCGGTCCTCGACGGCCGGCCGCCGCGGGTGCTCGACCTGGCCGGCGGCACCGGCAGCATCTCGCTGCGGACCCTCGCTCGCTTTCCCGCCGCGGAGCCGACACTGGTCGACCTCGACCCGGCGCTGCTCGCCATCGCCGCCGCCTCGCTGGCCGACCGGGCCACCATCGTCACGGCCGACCTCGGCACCCCCGAGTGGCGCTCCGCGCTCCCCCACCAGGAGTTCGACGCCGTCCTCACCGCCACCGCCCTGCACTGGCTGCCGGCCGACCGGCTCGGGCAGCTCTACGCCGAACTGCGTGACGTGCTGCGACCGGGCGGCGTCTTCGTCAACGCCGACCACATGCCCGACGACACCCTGCCGGAGCTGACCAAGCGGCTGATGGACCGCGCCCGGGACCGGCGCAACGCCCGGTACGCCGCCGGCTCGACGCTGTCCTGGTCGGACTGGTGGGAGCGGGCCGGCGCCGACCCGACGCTCGCCCCGCTGGTCGCCCAGCGGCACGCCATCTACCCGACCGGGCACAGCCCCGAGTGGAACCCGCCGGTCTCCTGGCACCTGGCCGCGCTCACCGCGGCCGGCTTCAGCGAGGTCGGCACGGTCTGGCGAGGCGGCCCGGACGCCGTCGTCGCGGCGGTGCGCTGACGCCACCCTCGCCGGGAGGTGACTGACGCGCCCTCGTCGGGAGGTGACCGACGCCGCCGTCGCCGGCACTACGCTGAGGAGCCGTGCCAGAGCCTTTCGAACCGCGTACCGACCCCGACGTCGACCTGCGAGTCCCCGCCGACCGCCGCGAACTGACCGCGCGTCCCGCGACGATCCTCGCCGCGATCGCGGCCGGTGGGGTGCTCGGCGCGCTGGCCCGGGCCGGCCTGCAACACGCCGTTCCGCACCCACCGACCGGCTTCCCGTGGGCGACGTTCACCATCAACACGTCCGGCTGCCTGCTGATCGGCGTGCTGATGGCGGTGCTCGGGCACCTCGACGGCGGACCCCCGCTGGCTCGCCCGTTCCTCGGGGTCGGGGTGCTCGGCGGTTTCACCACCTTCTCCACCTACGCGGTCGACGTCCAGCAGGCGATCGTCGTGGGCGCGCCGGGCACCGCACTGGCGTATCTCGCCGCGACGGTGCTCGGGGCGCTCGTCGCGGTCGGGGTGGGCGACGCCGCAACCACCGGGCTGCTGCGGCAGGCGACCCGGTGACCGTCCTGCTCATCGCCCTGGGTGCGGCCGTCGGCGCGCCGCTGCGCTACCTCACCGACCGGGCCGTGCAGTCCCGGCACGGCTCGGCGTTCCCCTGGGGCACGTTGCTCGTCAACGTGGCCGGGTCGCTGCTGCTCGGCATCGTGGTCGGGTGGCCGGCCGGCCCGGCGGTCAGCGCGTTGCTCGGCACCGGTTTCTGCGGCGCGCTGACCACCTACTCCACCTTCAGCTACGAGACGCTGCGGCTGACCACTGGCGGCCATCGGCTCCTCGCGCTGACCAACGTGCTGGGCAGCGTGACCGCCGGGCTCGCCGCTGCCACCGCCGGCTACGCCCTGGCCCGCGCCCTGACCGGCTGACCGCACGCCCGCCGCGCCCCACCCGTTTCCACCCGGCACCAACGCCTGGACCAGGCATCGGTCGGCAACACACCGAGGGTATATACGAGAGGTATACCCTCGGTGTAGTCTGCTGGCATGAGCGTGCCACTGACTCTTCTCGGCCTCCTCGAACGGGAGCCCAGCCACGGTTACGACCTGAAGCGCGACTACGACGCCTTCTTCGGCCGGGGCAAGCCACTGCCGTTCGGCCAGGTCTACTCCACCCTCAGCCGACTGGCCCGCGACGGCAAGGTGGTGATCAGCGACGTCGCCCCCGGCTCCGGCCCCGACCGCAAGCGCTACATCATCACCGACGTCGGCGCGACCGAGGTCGAGCAGTGGCTGACCCAACCGGTCGACCCGGAACCACACCTGCAGACGGTGCTCTTCGCCAAGGTCGTGCTCGCGCTGATGCTGGACCGGCCGGCCGCCGAATACCTCGACACCCAGCGCAGCGCGCACCTGCACCGGATGCGTGAGCTGACCGAGATCAAGCGCGCCGGCGGTCTGGTCGACGCGCTGCTCGCCGACCACGGCCTCTACCACCTGGAGGCGGACCTCCGATGGATCGAGATGACCGGTGCCCGACTGGACGCCCTGCGGAAAGAGGTGCGGCCGTGAGTGTCGTGATCGAAGCGCGCGACGTGGAGTTCTCCTTCGGTCAGACCCCCGCCCTGCGCGGCGCGAGCGTCGCCGTGGAGGCGGGCGAGATCCTCGCCGTGATGGGCCCCAGCGGCTCCGGCAAGTCCACCCTGTTGCACTGTCTGGCCGGCATCCTGGTGCCCGACTCCGGAGAGATCCTCTTCGACGGGGCGCGGGTCGACGCCATGGCCGAGACCCAGCGCAGCAGCCTGCGCCGGGACCGCTTCGGCTTCGTGTTCCAGTTCGGCCAGCTCGTTCCCGAGCTGACCGCTGTGGAGAACGTCGCGCTGCCGCTGCTGCTCAGCGGCGTACACCGCAAGCAGGCGCTCCCCAGGGCGCGAGCCTGGTTCGCGCGCCTCGGCCTGGACGGCCTGGAGCAGCGCCGCTCGGGTGAGCTCTCCGGCGGGCAGGCGCAACGCGTCGCCCTGGCCCGCGGCCTGGTCGCCGAGCCGCAGGTGCTCTTCGCCGACGAGCCGACCGGCGCGCTCGACTCGCTCACCGGGGAGCAGGTGATGGACCTGCTGGTCAGCGCCGCCCGCGAGCAGGGCACCACTGTCATCCTGGTGACCCACGAGCCCAGGATCGCGGCGTACGCCGACCGCGAGGTCATGGTCCGTGACGGGCGCGTCAACGCGCCGGACCGGATCGCCTCATGATCCGCTTCGGGCTCCGCCTCGCCGTGGCCGGCGGCCGTGAGGCGCTCACCCGCCTGATCGCCATCGCCGCCGCCGTCGCGGTCGGCAGCGGGCTGCTGCTGACCACTCTCGCCGGGGTCAACGCGGTAAACGCCCAGCTCACCCGGTACGCGTCGATGTATCCCAGTGCCTCGGCCGGCGGAACCGACCCGCTGTGGTGGTCCACCCGGCAGGACTACTTTCTTGGCAAGCAGATCATCCGGATCGACGTCGCCGCGACCGGTCCGAGTGCTCCCACCCCGGTCGGCATCCCGACCACCCCGGGTCCCGGCGAGTACTACGCCTCGCCCGCGTTGCGGGAGCTGCTGGCCGCCCACCCCTCCGACCAACTGGGCGACCGCTACCCGGGGCGCGACCTCGGTACCGTTGGACCCGCCGCGCTGACCTCGCCGGACACCCTGCTCGTCATCGCCGGCGGCGCCCCCGACCAGGTCGCCAAGCTACCCGCTGCGAAGCAGGTCACCAGCGTCGGCGACACCCCCGCCCTCCCCGAGACCACTGTGAACCTCATCCTGGGCGTCATCGCCGGCGGGCTGCTGTTCCCGGTGCTGATCTTCATCGGCACCGCCACCCGGCTCAGCGCGGCCCGCCGCGAGCAACGCTTCGCCGCGATGCGCCTGGTCGGCGCGACACCCCGGCAGATCTCGATGGTCGCCGCCGTGGAGGCGAGCGCCGCGGCGGTCGCCGGCACTGCCGTCGGCTTCGGGCTGTTCTACGCCTTCCGCGATCCGCTCGCGAGCATCCCGTTCACCGGCATGCCGTTCTTCCCCGGCGACATGTCGCTGGGCGTGCTGAACGTCCTGCTGGTGGCGCTCGGCGTACCGGCCGGGGCGGCGGTGGCCGCCCAGGTCTCGCTGCGCCGGGTACGGATCTCGCCGCTGGGCGTCACCCGGCGGGTCACCCCCCGGGCGCCGCGCGCGTACCGGCTGATCCCGGCCCTGCTCGGTGTCGCCGTGCTGGTCTTCGCCATCGGCTTCAAACCGGAAACGTCCGACGGCCAGACTGCGGTGTTCCTGCCCGGTCTGCTGCTCATCATGGCCGGTCTGGTCTTCGCCGGCCCGTGGTTGACGATGGTCGGTGCCCGGGTGATGGCCCGGTACGCCAACCGCCCGGCCACCCTCATCGCCGCGCGACGCCTCGCCGACAACCCGAAGGCCGGCTTCCGGGCGATCAGCGGCATCATGCTCGCGCTCTTCGTCACGAGCGTGTCCGTCGGCGTCATCACCACGATCGTCGCCAACCGCGGCCCGGCACCGGTCGGTTCGACCGATGCGGGCACGGTGACCACCGTCTTCGACGAGAAGGTGCCGTCGGTGCCCGACGCGCTCTTCGCCGAGCTGCGGGCGATCACCGGGGTGCGCTCCGCGACCGCCATCCGGGAAGACCCGGACATGATGAACGGTGGCGAGGGCGGGATGATCGCGTGCGCCGACCTGCCGAGCGCGTACGGCCGGTGCGCCGACGGCGCGAGCGTCATCGAGGTGCCGATGGGCCTCAGCCGTTGGCGGGAATCGGCATCGCCCGCGACGGTCTGGCCCGCCGCGTCGCTCACCCTCGACGAACTCCAGCGGCTACCCGTGGTGTCGATGGTCGTCGGCACCGACGGCTCCGCCGCCGCCATCGAGCGCACCCGCACCGTGCTGGAAGTCGCCTTCCCGACCTTCTGGGTCGGGCCGAACGTGCCCGGCGACTTCGAGTCGGACTTCGCCAACACGCTGCGCGGCTGGGAACAACTGGCCAACGTCATCATCATCGCCAGCCTCGCGCTCGGCGGGTGCAGCCTCGCGGTCAGCGTCATCGGCGGTCTCACCGAACGCCGACGCCCGTTCAGCCTGCTGCGCCTCAGCGGCGCTCCGGTGCGGGTCCTGCGTCGGGTGGTGGCGCTGGAGAGCGCCGTGCCGATGCTCGCCGTCGCCGCCGTCGCCATCGGCATGGGCCTCCTCGCCGCCCACCTGTTCCTACGGGCGCAGATGGGCTACACGCTGATCGCGCCGGAGCCACGCTTCTACGTGATCGTCGTGGTCGGGTTGGCAGCCTGCCTGGGCGTCATCGCCTCCACCCTGCCGTTGCTGGAACGCATCACCGGGCCGGAGACCGCCCGCAGCGAGTAGCCGTCAGGCCGTCGGCCCGGTGGTGGTGAGGGCGACCACCGGGCCGAGGACGAAGACAGCGGGCGGACCGACGCCCTCCCGGGCGGCGACCGCGCCGATCTCGTCCAGTCGGGCGGGTACCGATCGCTGGTCGGGCAGCCCGGCGTCCTGCACGGCCAGCACCGGGGTCTCCGGGGCGCGACCGTGCTCGATCAGCACGCTGGCAATCTTGCCGATGGTGTCGACGGCCATCAGCAGCACGACGGTGCCCCGGGCCCGGGCCAGCGCCGCCCAGTCGACGAGCGAGTCGGGGTGCCCGGGCGGCAGGTGCCCGGACACGACTGTGACGTCGTGTGCCACGCCCCGGTGCGTAACCGGCACACCGGCGAGGGCCGGGGCGGCGAGCGCGCTGCTCACCCCCGGGACCACCGTCACCGGCACCCCGGCCGCCACGCAGGCCTGCACCTCCTCGTGGCCACGCCCGAAGACGTACGGGTCACCACCCTTGAGCCGGACCACCCGGCGACCGGCGCGGGCGTGCGACACCAGGGCCTCGTTGATCGCCTCCTGGGCCATCGACGGGCCACGGGGCACCTTCGCGGCGTCGACCACCAGCACGTCGGGGCGCAGCCCGGCGAGCAGCCCCTGCGGGGCGAGTCGGTCGACCACCACGACGTCCGCCGCATCGAGCAGCGCCTTCGCGCGTACCGTGATCAGGTCGTCCGGCCCCGGGCCGCCGCCGACCACGGCGACCGAGCCGTGGTCATGGTCGTGGTGGTCGTGCCCGTGGTGGTGGTGGCCGACCGGGTCATCGGGGTGGTCGTGCGGGCGTTGCGGGCGACCCACCTTGTCGGCGAAGCCGGGCATCAACACCCGGTACGCGCAGGTGTCGCAGTTCATCCGGATGTCCCCGCCCAGCGCCTCGGCGTAGCGCTCCAGGACGAGGTCGGCGAGGGCGTCACAGTCGCCGATCACCTCGGCGACGCGGACGTCCAGGTCGGGGTGGGCGGCGGCGAACTCCGCCGACTGGGCGACGATCCGGTCCGGCAGCACCCCGGCGAACAGGAAGTAGGGCGCCACCACGATCCGGCGCGCGCCGAGGCGGCGCAGCCGTTCCAGCACGGCCGGCACCGACGGCTGCGCCAGCGAGATGAACCCCGGCTCCACGCCCGCGTAGCCGCGCCCCTCCCAGAGCAGCCGGGCGACCTTGGCGACCTCGGCGTTGGCGTCCGGGTCGGTGGACCCCCGCCCGATCAACGCCACCCACGTGCCGGCCCGGTCGGCACCGGTCAGCTCCGTGCCGGCCCGGTCGGCACCGGCCAGTGCGGCGTCGATGCGCTGTTCGAGGGCTTCGTGCAGCAGCGGGTGGGGGCCGAGCGGGCGGCCGTAGCGGTAGCTGAGCCCGGGGTGGCGCTGCTGTTCCCGGGCCATCGCGGCGGGGATGTCGCCCTTGCCGTGACCGGCGCCGGTGAGCACCAGTGGGAGCGCCACCAGCGCCCGGTGCCCACTGGCGACGAGCGCGCCGACCGCGTCGGTCAGCGGTGGGCGGGACAGCTCGATGAAGCCGCCCTCGACGTCGCCGATGTCCCCGCGACCGCGGACCCGCTCGACGAGAGCGGCGAACTGCTCGACCCCGGCCGCGCTGCGCGTGCCGTGCCCGACGATGACCAATCCGGTCATGACTTCTCCTCGACGTAGAGCAGGGCGTTGAGGGCGGCCGCGGCGACCGCCGAGCCACCCTTCTCCCCCACGTTGGACACTGCGGGCAGGCCGCTGGCCCGTAGCGCCGCCTTCGACTCGGCGGCGCCCACGAAGCCGACCGGCAGGCCGACGACGAGCGCCGGTGCGGCGTCCACTGTGAGCAGTTCGACGAGCGCGGTGGGCGCGCAGCCGACCACCCAGACCGCTCCGGTTCCGACCCGGTCCAGTGCGATCCGCACGGCCGCCGCCGAGCGGGTGATGCCGGCCGAGCGGCCCAGGGCGGCGGCGGCCGGCTCGGCGACCGGACAGACCAGTTCCAGGCCGGCCCGGGTGATGCCGGCGGCGACCATCGCCACGTCGGTGACCACCGGCGCCCCGGCGCGCAGCGCGGCCAGCCCCGCTTCCAGGGCGACCTCGTCGCAGACCAGCTCGTCGACGTACGCGAGGTCGGCGCTGGCGTGCACCACCCGCTCGGTCACGGCGCGGCTCAGCGGCGGCAGGTGCGTCAGGTCGACGCGCTCGCGCAGGATGCGGTACGACTCGGCCTCGATGGGGTGCACGACCCGGCTCATCGGGCTCCTTCACAGGGGTCGGGCTCGACGACGCGGATGGCGTCGACCGGGCAGATCTCCAGGCACTCCAGGCAGCCGGTGCACCGGTCGGCGCGGACGGTGAGGCCACCGGCGACGGGTCGGATCGCGTGCGTCGGGCAGGTGAGCAGGCAGGCGCCGCAGCCCTGGCAGGCGTCGATGGTCACGAGCGCCACCGGTACCCCCGGGGTGTGACCATCCGGCCGGCGACCAGCCGGGTGTCGCTGCTGCCGACGACCACCACGCTGTACATGTCGACGACGGCCGGGTCGAGCGTGGCCACTGTGGCGAGGTGCACCCGTTCGCCGGGGCGGCTGGCGTTGCGCACCACGCCCACCGGGGTGTCCGGTGGACGGTGCGCGGCGAGGATGCCGAGTGCCTTGCCGAGCTGCCAGTCGCGGGCCCGGCTGCGCGGGTTGTAGAAGAGCGTCACGAAGTCACCCTCGGCGGCGGCGGTCACCCGCCGCTCGATGACGTCCCACGGGGTGTGCAGATCGGACAGGCTCAGGTAGGCGTGGTCGTGGCCGAGCGGCGCGCCGAGCAGCGCCCCGGCAGCGAGGGCGGCGGTGACGCCGGGCACGCCCACCACGTCGATGCGCTCGTCGGCGTACTCCAGGGCCGGGCTGGCCATCGCGTACACCCCGGCGTCGCCGGAGCCGATCAGCGCGACCGCCCGGCCGGCGGCGGCCTCGGCGACGGCGGCGCGTGCCCGCGCCTCCTCCGCGCCCAGCCCGCTGGAGAGCACCCGGGTTCCCGGGCGGAGCACGTCACGGACCTGGTCGAGGTACTGGTCGAGGCCGACCACCACGGCGGCGCGACGCAGCTCGGCCACCGCGCGCGGGGTGCGCAGGTCGGTGGCACCCGGCCCGAGGCCGACGACGGCCAGCCGGCCGCGGGGCGCGTGCCGGGCCACCGCCACTGTGGCCATCGCCGTCGCGGTCTTGCCCACCAGCAGCGTCGCCTCGTCGGCCCGGCCGTCCGGGCCGAGCAGGGCCGCGGCCTCCGCCACGCTCGGCGTGCCGACGGCGGCCCGGACCACCTCGCTGGGGTGCGGCACGTCGACCGCCGCCAGCCGCGTCGCCGGCCAGGTCACCAGGGGTACGCCGAGCGCGTCGGCGGTGTTGCGGATGCCCGCCTCGTCGGCCTTGATGTCGGCGGTGGCCAGGCAGCGCAGGCTCGCCGGGTCGAGGCCGGCGTCGGCCAGCGCCCGCTGCAGCAGTTCCGCCACCTCGGCGGCGGGTACGCCCCGACTCGCGCCCACGCCGGCGACCAGCGACGGCGGCCGCAGCACTGCGGTCCGCTCGTCGGGTGGCACCACGCGATCGGTGACCAGCAGCCGGTACCCGTGGTCCGTCGGGTCCTCGGCGGCGGCGCGCACGTTCGGGGGCAGGGCGGGCAGCGGCCAGTCGGCGTCGGCGATCAGCCGGACCGGCTCGCCGTCCAGGATGGCCCGGGACACGGCGGCGACCGCGCCCTGGACGGGCCAGCCGAGGGTGTCCAACCCTGGCAGGTCGACAGCGTCGGTGGCGGTGGTGATGACCGGGCGGGCGTCCAGCAGGGCGGCGACCTGCTCGGCGAGGGCGTTGGCCCCGCCGGCGTGCCCGCCGAGCAGCGCCACGGCGTGGCGGGCCGCCTCGTCGACGACCACCACTGCCGGGTCGGTGCGCTTGTCGTCGAGCAGCGGCGCGACGATCCGCACCACCGCCCCGGTGGCCAGGAACGCGATCACCGCGTCACAGTCGGCCCAGGCGGTCCGCAGCGCGTCGGCGACGGTCTCCCCCTCGACCAGCCGGGCGTGCGGCCAGGCGGCGGTCACTGTGTCGGCGTGCCGGCGGCCGGCGGCGGTGGCCGCCACCAGGCCGATCCGGGCGGGCGGGTTCTGGTCGGTCACTGGCGCTCCCCGGTGAGGACGACCACCGGGTTGGTGGCCGCGAGGCGGATCGACCCGCCGGGCAGGTCGGCGAGGCGGGCGGCGGAGAGCTGGCTGCCCTCGACCGTGTAGCCGGCGGCGCGCAGGAGGCCCACGGCCGGTGCGACCCGGTCCAGTGCGGCCAGGGTGAGCACCACCCGCTCGGGCCGGCGGGCCACCACGGCGGGGAGGACGTCGACGCCGCCACCGCCGACGAAGACCGCGTCGGGCTCGGGGAGGTCGGCCAGCGCCGCCGGGGCGCGTCCGGTGACCAACCGGACGTGCACGGCGTGCGCGGCGGCGTTGGCCCGGATGGTCGCGCCGGCCTCGGGGTCCTGTTCGACGGCGAGGACGGCCGCGCCGAGGAGCGCGCACTCGATGCCGACCGAGCCGCTGCCCGCGCCGACGTCCCAGATCAGCCGGCCCAGTCGGGGGCGCAGCCGGGCGACGACGAGGGCGCGCACCTCCGACTTTGTGATCATGGAGTCGCGGTGGGCGTACCGGTCCTCCGGCAGCGCCCAGCCACCGGCCGGTGCGGCGGCGGGTTGGTTGTCGGCGCGCATCCCGCCGGGCGCGACCCGATCGGGCGCGGCGTCGGTGGGCACGGCGTCGCTGGGCGCGGCGGGTGCCCCGTCGGCGAGGCTGAGCAGGACGTGCGGCTCGGCCCAGGTCTCGGTGGCGGCCTGCTCCGGGGTCACCGCGCGGATCCGTTCGGCGGCGGCGCCCAGGTGCTCGGCGACCAGCAGGCGCCGGGACCAGCCGATCAGGCCGGCGCCCAGCTCGGCCGCACCGGCGCCGGGCGCGGTGAGCACCGCGACCAACGGCAGCGCCCGGCAGGCGTTCACTGCGGCTCGGGGGTCGCGCCCGTGCGCGGTGACCACTGCGGCACCGTCCCAGGGCAGCCCGGCGCGGGCGAACGCGGCGGCCACACTGGACACCGCCGGCACCACCCGCAGTGGCAGTCCGGCCGCGCGCAGCCGCCGGACGATGCCGAACAGACCGGGATCGCCGCTGGCCAGCACCACGGCCGGCACTCCGGCGTCGACGGCCTCGGCGAGGCGGCGCAGGGCGGGGGCGAGCGGCCCGAGGACGATGGTGTCCGCGCCAGCCGGTACGGGCACCGCGGCCAGGTGCCGGGCGGCCCCGACCACCAGCCCGGCGGTGGCCAGCACCGGGGCGAGCGCGGGGTGCGGCGGCGCGCCCGCCGCGTCCAGCCCGACCACCGTCACGGCGGTCACCGGGGCCATCGGCGTCATCGGGGCCACCGGCCGGACGAGGCGACGACGTGCGCTCCGGCGAAGTCGACCATCGCCACGTCCACCGTTACCGTCGGCCCGGCGAAGCGCCGCAGCACCTGGCGGACCCGCTGGCAGAGCAGGTCGCCGGCCGGGGTGAGCAGACCGGCGGCCTCCCACAGCTCGTACGCGTGCCGACCGGTGTTCGCCTCGGTCACGGCGGCGACCAGCGACGGGTCACCGCCGGCCTCGGCGGTCACCGCGCCGAGCAGGGAAAGGTCCACAGTGGAGCGGGTGTAGTGGGTCATCAGGATGCCGGCCGCGAGTTTGGCGAGCTTGCCAGCCATGCCGACGAAGACCACTCCGGTCATCGCGTCACCCACGGCGGCGGTCACGGCCGCCCCGGTGAAGTCGCCGACCTCGACGAAACAGACCTCGGGCAGGTCGGGCAGGAGTGCGCGGGCGGCCCGCTCGGTACGCCCACCGGTGCACAGCACCACTGTCGGCTCGCCCTGGGCGGCCATCACGTGCACGGCCTGCACGACGCTGGCCCGCCACGACGCGGTGGAGAACGGGCGGACGATCCCGGTGGTGCCGAGGATCGAGATGCCGCCCAGGATGCCGAGGCGACGGTTGGTGGTCTTGCGGGCCATGATCTCGCCCCGGGGCACGCTGATCACCACGCGGACACCGACCTCGCTGAGGTCGACCACCTCGGCCACCGCCTCGCCGATCATCCGGCGGGGGGTGTCGTTGATCGCCGGGCCGCCGACAGCGAGCCCGAGACCGGGCTTGGTGACCGTGCCGACGCCGGCACCACCGGCCAGCCGCAGGCCTGGGACGTCGGTCCAGTCCACCGTGGCGGTCAGTTCGGCGCCGTGGGTGACGTCCGGGTCGTCCCCGGCGTCCTTGACCACCACCGCCTCGGCCCGGACCGGTGGGGTGCCGGTCACCTCGCAGCGCTCCACCGGGAAGCGCACCCGGCGCCCGGCGGGCAGCCCGATCTCCACCTCCTGCTGGGTGGTGCCGGTGACCAGCGCGGTGACCGCGGCCTTGGCCGCCGCCGTCGCGCACGCGCCGGTGGTCCAGCCGGTGCGCAGCGCGGTAGGCCGGACCTTCGCGGTGCGCGGCAGGTCCGGCTCGCGCAGCGGCGGCTCGGCGTACGTCATGGTGTGGCGTTCCCCCCGGTGCGGGCGCTGGCCTGACGGCGCAGCTCGGCGCGGGCGGCCGGCTCCGCTCGCCGGAAGGTGTGGAAGTGCCCAGGGTGGTAGAGGTGCGAGCGGGTGCCCTCGGCGGCGAGGGCCGGCCCGACCAGGAAGAGGGTGTGCTTCCACAGCTTGTGCTGCTTGACAGTCGCCTCCAGGGTGCCGACCGTGCAGCGCACCACCAGTTCGTCGGGCCAGGTCGCCTGGTACGCCACCACGGCCGGGGTGTCGTCCGGGTAGCCGCCGGCCAGCAGCTCGGCCTGCACCTGCCCGGAGCGGGCGGCGGAGAGGAACAGCGCCATTGTGGTGCCGTGCCGGGCGAAGTCGCGGACCCGTTCGCCGGGCGGCATCGGGGTCTTGCCGCCTTCGAGGCGGGTGAGGATGACCGACTGGGCCACCTCGGGCACTGTCAGCTCCCGTCCGACGATCGCCGCGACGGCGGTGAACGAGGACACCCCGGGCACGATCTCGACGGCCAGGCCGAGCGCCCGGCACACGTCCAGTTGCTCCTGCACCGCGCCCCACAGCGCCGGGTCTCCGGAGTGGATCCGGGCCACTGTCAGCCCCTGTTCGGCGGCGCGCTGGTAGAGCGGCAGCACCCCCTCGATGGGTAGCTGCGACGAGTCGACGATCTCCACGTCGGGGCGCGCGTGCTCGAGCACGTCGGCGTGCACCAGGCTGGCCGCCCAGATGACGATGTCCGCATCGGCAATGACCCGGGCGGCCCGCAGTGTCAGCAGATCCGCCGCCCCCGGGCCGGCTCCGACGAACCACACAGTGCCGTCGCTGGTCACAGCTTTCCTCCTCGGTGCTCGCGGCGGGCCGGAACCAGCAGCGTCGACAGGTAGGGCAGGTCGTGCTCGGTGTCGTCGACCGGCCCGATGCGTTCGCCGGGCAGCCCCAGGCTGCGTCCGAGCACGGCGTCGGCGAGGCGGCCCTGCCGGCGCAGTTCGGCGAGCAGCTCCGGGTGCCGCCGCCAGCCCTTGTAGGCGACCACGGTGCCCGGGCCGGCGAGGGCGTCGGCGAAGAGCGCCAGGCCCGCGGTCGCCGGCAGCAGGGTGAGCGGTTCGCGTCCCTCGCAGAGCGGGGTGCCGCTGCGGGCCGCCAACTCCTGCATGGCGGTGATGCCGGGGACTGTCGCCACCCGCACCGTGGGGCGCAGCGCGCGGACGCTCTGGGCCAGGTAACCGAAGGTGGAGTAGACGTTGGGGTCGCCGATGGTGGCGAACGCGAGGGACCGCGCGCCCGCGTCGATCGCCTCGACCACTACCCGGGCGGCGTCGTCCCAGGCCGCCGCCCGGCGCGCGGTGACTCCACCCCGGTCGTCGAGCGCGAACGGCAGCCGGCGCAGCCGGTCCGCCGCGACGTGGGAGCGCACTGTCGCCTCGGCCCGCCCGGGGTCCGCGTCCGGCGGCGTCGGACCGGCGGTCGCGGTGGGCGCCACCCGGTCCGCCATCACGGGTACGAAGACCAGGTCGGCCTCGCGCAGCAGACGCACCGCCTTGACGGTGAGCAGTTCCGGGTCGCCCGGGCCGACGCCGACCCCGGTGAGCGTGGCGTCGGCGTTCATCGGCACGCCTCGACCAGTCGACGGGCCGCCTCCGGGTGGCCGGCCCAGTGGGTGTGCAGGTAGGAGGCGTGCACCCGGCCGGCGACGAAGCCGTGCTCGGCGTCGTTCCAGCGCCACGCCGGCGCGTCGCCGTGCCCCGGGTCGGTGGTGGTGCGGTGGAACTCGTGGCCGCGTACGGGCTCGCCGGCGCGCGCCACCGGGGAGTCGGTGACGGCCACCGCCTCCCGGTAGCCGAGGGTGAGCCGGTCGGTCATCCGGGCGGTCAGGTCCAGTCGACCGCACATCGGCAGGCCGTCCAGGGACCGCCCGAGGTAGAGCAGCCCGGCGCACTCGGCCACGACCGGCCCGTCGAAGTCGGCCAGTTCGGCACGGAGCGCCGTGTTGCCGGCCAACGTCTGGGCGTACGCCTCGGGGAAACCGCCGCCGATCACCACCGCCCGGGTGCCGGTGGGCAGCGCCGGGTCCCGCAGCGGGTCGACGGTGACGACCTCCGCGCCGGCCGCGGTGAGCAGTTCGGCGGTCTCCGCGTACGAGAAGGTGAAAGCCGGGCCACCGGCGAGGGCGACCCGTGGCCGCTCGACGTCGGCGGGCCCGCCGACGGCGGCGACCGGGTCCCACGCCGGGGCGGTCAGCGGCGGGGCGGTCCGGGCCAGGTCGAGCACGGCGTCGAGGTCCACCGTGGCCTCGACCAGCTCGGCGAGCGCGGTGACGATCGCTACCGATTCGGGTGCCCGCTCGGCGACCGGCACCAACCCGAGGTGCCGGGCCGGCGCGGCCACCTCGGCGGCGCGGGTGACCGCCCCGAGGACCGGTACGCCCACCTCGGCGAGGGCGTCGCGCAGCAGCGTCTCGTGCCGGGGCGAGCCGACCCGGTTGAGGATCACCCCGCCGATCCGGACCGCCGGATCGAACGCGGCCATGCCGAGGGTGAGCGCGGCGGCCGACCGGCCCTGCGCTGTGGTGTCCAGCACCAGCAGCACGGGTGCCTCGATCAGCCGGGCCACGTGCGCGGTGGAGGCGTAGTCGCGCCGGCCCACCGCGCCGTCGTGCAGGCCCATGACGCCCTCGACCACGGCGATGTCGGCGGGAGTGGGGACGCTCGCGCCGTGTCGCAGCAGGGGCGCGATCCGGTCGGCGCCGACCAGGAACGGGTCGAGGTTGCGCCCGGGTCGCCCGGCGGCGAGGGCGTGGTAGCCGGGGTCGATGTAGTCGGGGCCGACCTTGTGCGGGCTGACCGTCAGGCCCCGACGGCGCAGCGCGGCGAGCAGTCCGGTGGCCACTGTGGTCTTGCCGTGGCCACTGGCCGGGGCGGCGACCACCACCCGGGGCAGCGACAGGTGCGCGCTCACCACTCGATGCCCTTCTGGCCCTTCTGGCCGGCGTCCATCGGGTGCTTGACCTTGGTCAGCTCGGCGACCAGGTCGGCGGCGGCGACCAGGCGCGGGTCGGCGTCCCGTCCGGTGATCACGACGTGTTGGAAGCCGGGCCGGTCGGCCAGGGTGGCGACCACCTCGTCGACGTCCACCCAGCCCCACTTCATCGGGTAGGTGAACTCGTCCAGCACGTACAGCCCGTACCGCTCGGCGGCCAGGTCGCGCTGGATCTGCCGCCAACCCTCCAGGGCGTCGGCGGCGTGGTCGGCGTCGCCGCCGCGCCGGATCCAGGACCAGCCCTCGCCCATCTTGTGCCAGGCCACCGGCGCGCCCTGGCCGGTGCGCTCGTGCACCTCGCCGAGCGCCCGGAAGGCGTTCTCCTCCCCCACCCGCCACTTGGCGCTCTTGACGAACTGGAACACCCCGACCGGCAGCCCGGCCGTCCAGGCCCGCAACGCCAGCCCGAAGGCCGCCGTCGACTTCCCCTTCATCTGTCCGGTGTGCACGATCAGCAGTGGTCGGTGCCGCCGCTGCCGGGTGGTCAACCCGTCAGCGGGCACGTTGCTCGGCTGTCCCTGCGGCATCAGGCAACGCTCCTGTCGGGCGTGAGGGTGGTGCCGGTCGAGATCTTGGAAGGAAGCCGCCCTTCCAGGGGCCGTTTCGTTCCAAGATCTCCTCGGGCGGGGGCGTGGGCGTGGGTGAGGTCTTCTAGTTGGTGACGGGGGGCTTTTAGCTGGGTGGCCAGGCGGTTCGCCAGGTGCAGGCGGATCGGGCCGGATTCGCAGTCCACAACGACGCAGGGGGCGTTCGTCGCGACCAGGACCTGTGCGGCTGCTGCCGCCCGGTCGAGCGGGCGGGTGCCGGCGGTGGCCCGACCGTCGGTGACGATGAGAACCAATGGGCGGCGCTTCGGGTCCCGCAGGCGCTCCACCCGCAACAGGTCCGCGGCGGCGAGCAGGCCCTCGGCCAGCGGCGTACGCCCGCCGGTGGGCAACTCGGCCAGCCGGGTCGAGGCGGCCAGCACCGACGAGGTCGCCGGCAGCAGGGTCCGGGCACCGGCACCCCGGAACGCGATCACGGCGACCTTGTCCCGCCGCTGGTACGCGTCGGTGAGCAGGGCGAGCACCGCGTCCTTCACCGTGGCCATCCGCTGCCGGGCGCCCATCGAGCCGCTCGCATCCACCACGAACAGCACCAGGTTGCCCTCGCGCCCCTCGCGAACCGCCTCGCGGACGTCGTCCCGGCGCAGTCGCAGCGGACCGGTGAGCCGGCCCCGGGCCGCCTGGTGCGGCGCGGCGGCGCGGATCGTGGCCGGCAGGTGCAGTGCGCCGACCCGGCCCGCCGGCACCCTTGCCCCGGTGGTGCGGCCCCGCCCGGTGCGGGCCCGCGACCGTCGGCCCGGCACTCCGTCTCCCAGGCCCGGCGCGGTCAGCACCCGCGCCTTCAGCCCACCCCGGGGTACGGCCACCGGCTGGGACTCGCCGCCGCGGGTCGGGTCGTCGTCACCCGCCCGCGATTCCCGGCCACCGCGCGGGCGCGCGTCCCGGCCGTCACCACCCCGATCGTCCGCCGAGCGCTGCGACCAGCCGTCGTCGTCGCCCCGCTCGCCCGTCGGGTGCTGCGGCCAGCCGTCGGCACGGTCCGGCCCGTCGGCACGCCCGTCCGGGCCGGTGCCGTCCCGAGCCGTCGAGTGCCCGACCGACTCGGGTTCGCCCTGGTCGGCGCCATCGCCACTGCCCTGCGGGCCACTGCCGGCCGGGCCGCCCCCGTTCGGGCCGCCACCGCCGGCCGGGCCGCCACCGCCGGCCGGGCCGCCACCCTCCGGGCCGCCGCCGTCCGGACCACGATCCTCGGGGCCGCCGTCGGGGCCGTCGTCGTCCGGGTCGTCGGGGTGGGCGTCCTGGGCGCGCTGCAACGCCTCGTCGAGGCGCTTCTCGTCCAATCCCGGGGTGTCGAACGGGTCGCGGCGGCGGCGGTGCGGCAGGGCCAACCGGGCGGCCACCCGGACGTCGTCGATGGTGACCCGGTCCCGGCCGTGCCAGGCAGCGTGGGCGAGGGCGGTACGGGCGGTGACGATGTCGGCCCGCATCCCGTCCACGTCGAACGCCGCGCACACCTCGGCGATCTGCCGCAACGCGGCGTCCGGCAGTCGTACCCCGGGAAGTCGGCGGCGGGCGGCGGCCACCTGGCCGGCGATCTCCGCGTCGGCGTCGGCCCAGCGGGCGGCGAAGCCGACCGGGTCCGCGTCGGCGGCCAGCCGGCGGCGGACCACCTCGACCCGGATCTCCGGGTCCCTGCTAGCGCCCACCTCCACTGTCAGCCCGAACCGGTCGAGCAACTGCGGGCGCAGCTCGCCCTCCTCCGGGTTCATCGTGCCGACCAACAGGAACCGGGCCGCGTGGCTGACCGAGACGCCCTCCCGCTCCACGTGGCTGCGACCCATCGCCGCGGCGTCGAGCAGCAGGTCGACGAGGTGGTCGTGCAGCAGGTTGACCTCGTCGACGTAGAGCACCCCCCGGTGCGCGGCGGCCAGCAGGCCCGGCTCGAAGGCGCGTACCCCCTCGCCGAGTGCCTTCTCCAGATCGAGTGCCCCGACCACCCGGTCCTCGGCGGCGCCCACCGGCAGCTCGACGAGACGGGCCGGGCGGATCTCGGCGGCGGCGTCGGCCGGGTGCGGGCCGTCCGGGCAGGCCGGGTCGGGTTCGGCCGGGTCACAGCCGAAGCGGCAGCCGGCCACCCGGCGCACCGGGGGAAGCAGAGCGGCGAGGGCCCGCACCGCTGTGGACTTGGCGGTCCCCTTCTCACCGCGCACCAGCACCCCGCCGATCGCCGGGGACACCGCGTTGAGCAGCAACGCCAGCCGCATGTCGGCCATGCCGAGCACCGCACTGAACGGGTAGATCGTCACTGCGCCTTCTTTCGTTCGCGACTGCGGGGCTCGCAAAACCGGCTCACTCCTCGCGCTCACACCCGGTCCTCCAGGTCACCCTCACTGGCCAGGTACGTGTCGCGCAGCCGGTCGAGGGTGGCCGGTTCCGGCTTGGCCCACAGCCCCCGGTCGGCGGCCTCCAACAGCCGCTCCGTGATGCCGCGCAGCGCCCACGGGTTGGACTGCTCCAGGAACTCCCGGGTGGTCTCGTCGAAGAGGTACGCGGCGGCCAGGTGCTCGTACATCCAGTCGTCGACGACACCGGCGGTGGCGTCGTAGCCGAACAGGTAGTCCACTGTGGCCGCCAGCTCGAACGCGCCCTTGTAGCCGTGCCGGCGCATCGCGGCGATCCACTTCGGGTTGACCACCCGGGCCCGGAACACCCGCCGGGTCTCCTCACCCAGCGTGCGGGTGCGCACGTCGTGCGGCATCGCCGAGTCACCCACGTACGCCTGCGGTGACGTGCCGGTGAGGTGGCGGACCATCGCCACCATCCCGCCGTGGTACTGGAAGTAATCGTCGGAGTCGACGATGTCGTGCTCGCGGGTGTCCTGGTTCTTCACCGCCACCGCGATCCGGGCGAAGGAACGCTCCATGTCGGCGCGCGCCTCCCGCCCGTCCAGGCCCCGGCCGTACGCGTAGCCGCCCCACACCGCGTACACCTCGGCCAAATCGGCGTCGCTGCGCCAGGTCCGGGCGTCGATCAGGGGCAGCAGCCCCGCGCCGTACGCGCCGGGCTTGGAGCCGAAGATCCGGGCGGTGGCCCGCCGCTCGTCGCCGTGCTCGGCGAGGTCGGCGGCGACGTGCGCCCGCAGGTAGTTCTCCTCGTCCGGCTCATCGAGGGCGGCGACCCGCCGGACGGCGTCGTCGAGCAGCGCCACGACGTGCGGGAACGCGTCGCGGAAGAAACCGGAGATGCGCACTGTGACGTCGACGCGGGGCCGGCCCAGCTCGGCGGTCGGCACCACCTCGATGCCGGTGACCCGCCGGGACCGGTCGTCCCAGACCGGTCGGCAGCCCAGCAGCGCGAGCACCTCGGCGATGTCGTCGCCCTGGGTGCGCATGGCGCTGGTGCCCCAGACGGTCAACCCCACCGAGCGGGGGTACCCGCCGGTGTCGGCGAGGTGCCGGGCCAGCAGCGAGTCGGCGAGGGCCACGCCGACGTCCCAGGCGTTGCGGCTCGGGATGGCCTTCGGGTCGACGGAGTAGAAGTTGCGGCCGGTGGGCAGCACGTTGACCAGGCCCCGGGTGGGTGAGCCAGACGGGCCGGGCGGCACGAACCTCCCGTCCAGCGCGCCGAGCGTGTGGGTCAGCTCGTCGGTGGTCCGGTCCAGTCGGGGCACCAGCTCGGTGGCGGCGAAGTGCAGCACCGCGGCCACGTCCGGAATCGACCGACCGGTCACCTCCGTCACCACGGCGTCGACAGTGTCCACGGCCCAGCCCAGCGTCTCCATGCCAACGACCAGCCGTCGCGCGAGGGCCTCGATCAGGTCGATCGCGTCGGCGGCGGTGCCGGCCGGCCCCTCCACCACGTCGGTCAGCGCCGCGGGCAGCGCCAGCCGCTGTCCCGGCGACGCGAGCAGTTCCTGCTCGTCAAGCCCGTATGCGACGGCGAGGGCCTGGCGCAGGCCGGGCAGGGCCCGGGCGCCGCCCCAGATCTGCGGGGCGCGCAACACCGCCAGGACCAGGTTGACCCGGGGCTCGCCGGTGGGCGCGTCGGCGAGGATGTGCAGGCCGTCGCGAATCTGCACGTCCTTGACCTCGCACAGGTACCCGTCGAGGTGCAGCACGAAGTCGTCGAAGTCGTCCGCGTCCGGCATGGCCTCGGCGTGCAGGTCGTGGTGCAGCTCGGCGGCGCGCACCAGGTCCCAGATCTGGGCGCGCACGGTGGGCACCTTGGCCGGGTCGAGGGCCTGCACTGTCGCGTACTCGTCGAGCAGTTGCTCCAGTTTGGCCAGGTCGCCGTAGGTCTCGGCGCGGGCCATCGGCGGGACCAGGTGGTCGACGACCACGGCGTGCGCCCGCCGCTTGGCCTGGGTGCCCTCGCCGGGGTCGTTGACGATGAACGGGTACACCAGCGGCAGGTCGCCGAGGACCGCGTCGGGCGCGCAGTCGGCGGCCAGGCCGAGGCCCTTGCCGGGCAGCCACTCCAGGGTGCCGTGCTTGCCCAGGTGCACCACGGCGTCCGCGCCGAAGCCGCCGTCCGCGACCGGCGCTGTCAGCCAGCGGTACGCGGCCAGGTAGTGGTGGCTGGGCGGCAGGTCCGGGTCGTGGTAGATGGCGATGGGGTTCTCCCCGAAACCGCGAGGCGGTTGGATCAGCAGCACCACGTTGCCGAAGCGCAGCCCGGCGAGCACGATGTCGCCGCCCTCGGTGTACAGCTCGCCCGGCGGCTCACCCCAGTGCTCCCGCATCCGCTCGCGCAGCTCGGCCGGGACCTGGTCGAACCAACGCCGGTACGTCGGCCCCGGTATCCGGGCCTCGGCGGCGGCCAACTGCTCCGGGGTGAGCCACTCCACGTCGTGACCACCGGCGGCGATCAGCGCGTGGATCAGCGCGTCGCCGTCGTCGGGCGGTGGCGTGTCACCCAGGTCGTAGCCGGCCTCGGCCAGCGCGGCGAACAGCCGGACCGCCGAGGCCGGGGTGTCCAACCCGACGGCGTTACCGACCCGGGAGTGCTTGGTGGGGTACGAGCTGAGCACCACGGCGACCCGCTTGTCGGCGTGCGGCACGTACCGCAGTCGGGCGTGGCGCACCGCGATCCCGGCGACCCGGGCGGCCCGCTCGGCGTCGGCGGCGTAGACCGACAGCCCGTCGGCGTCGATCTGCTTGAACGAGAACGGCACTGTGACGATCCGGCCGTCGAACTCGGGGATGGCCACCTGCATGGCGGCGTCCAGCGGGGACAGCCCGGCGTCGCTGTCGGCCCACTGCGCGCGGGTGCTGGTGAGGCAGAGTGCCTGGATGACCGGCACGTCCAGGGCGGCCAGTGCACCGACGTCCCAGGCGTCCTCGTCGCCGCCACCGGAGGCGTCAGCGGCGACCGCACCGCCGGCCGCGAGCACCGTGACCAGCAGCGCGTCACAGCGGGCGAAGAGTCCGAGAGGGCCGGCACCCGCGGTCAGGCCGCGCAGCGAGCCGCAGAAGATCGGCAGGGGGTTGCCGCCGGCTTTGTGGACCGCGTCCGCGAGCACGTCGACGAAGTCGGTGTTGCCGGCGAGCGCGTGCGCCCGGTAGAAGACGATCCCCACTGTGGGCCGGTCCGGGTCGGCGGGGTGTTCGCCGTGCACGCCGTACGCCGGGGTGGGCGCGGGCGGGGCGAACCCCTCGCCGGTGAGCAGCACCGTGTCGGACAGGAACCGGGCCAACTGCCCCAGGTTGTCAGGGCCGCCCTCCACCAGGTAGGCCAGTGCCTGGGTGACGACCCCGGACGGCACTGTGGAGACGGCCATCAGCTCCGCGTCGGGTAGCGCCTCACCGCCGAGCACGACCGTCGGCACGCCGGTGGCGAGCACCGCGGCGAGGCCGTCCGACCAGGCCTGCCGACCGCCGAGCAGGCGTACGACGACGAGGGCGACCCCGTCGAGCAGGGCGGGCACCTCCTCGACGGTGACCCGCGCGGGGTTGGCCAACCGGTAGTCGGCGCCGCTGGCGCGGGCGGCCAGCAGGTCGGTGTCGGCGGTGGACAGCAGCAGGATGCGCACGGTTGGCTCCGGAAAGTGACGCCCTGGGCCCCCACGAGGGGGGCGACCGGGACGGTGCGGATGGGTACGGCGTCAGCCGGTACGACGGCCCTAGCGAACGGCGCGCCGACGCGGGCGTCGGGGCCGGTCAGCGGCGGGCGCTCGGCTCAGCGGTACCGGAAGCCAGCGGCCTGGCGCACGCCGCAGCGGCCGGCCCGAGGCGTGCGGGCGCGACCGGTTCCGGGCGCGGTGCGGCGCCCTGCACACAGATTGTGACGATGCTCGTCGATGAATGAGACGCCGTGCGTCATCGGGTCCTCCTCGGGTGTCCACGCCCTGGGGTACGTCCCGACGGCCGAAGTATCCTGGCTTCCGGATCGACGCTCTCCCCCGGCCTTCCAACCGCAGACACACGGCCGTGACTCACGAGGGGGGATCGCTCCCCGGTGACAGTGGCGGGACCGCGTCGGATTCACACCGACTTCCTTCACTGCCGTCAGGCCGCGAATGCTGCCACACCGCCGCGCCGCCGGTCAACGCCGGTCCGGCTCGACCAGGCGCACGGAACTCATCGAGATTCAGCGATTGGTGCGAGCGCGAGTCCGCGCGCCGCAATGCCCCAGATCAATGCTCGACATCCTTTGCTCTGCTTACCTATGTGCACCACACACGGAGCGTCACCGGTGCGTATAGGTAAGCAGAGCAAAGGGAGGTTGCACCTACCCTGGCCTGCGCCGATCGTCCGGCGGCGCGTTGCCGGCCGACACCCTCACATAGGATCGGCGATCGCCACACCAGTGTCCGTGATCAATCTCGGAGGTCGATCACCATGGTCGCCCCGCAGTTCCACCACCTCGCCGGTCGGGTCTGGCTCTGTCCGGGCGATCCGGACCCGGAGGCGGTCCAGGCCGGCGTCGCCGTCGTCGCCGACGAACGCGGCAGTGTGATGATCGACGCCGGGCAGAGCCCCGCGCACGCCGGCGACATCCAGGCCGCGCTGGCCGCCGCCGGGCTACCCGAGCCGCGCTGGCTGGTCTACACCCACCATCACTGGGACCACGTGTGGGGCGCCTGCGCCTGGCCCGGGGTGGAGATCGTCGGGCACGAGACGGCCGTGTCGCTGCTGCGCGCCGAGGCCACCCGGCCGTGGAGCCACCACTACCTGCAGGAGCAGGTACGCGCCGATCCCCGCCTCCGCCCGAGCTTTCGGGCACGCGCGCGCGCCATGGCGTCCTGGGAGGGCTTCGCCATCCTGCCGCCGACCCGGACCTTCACCGACGTGGACGAGCTGCCGGTCGGGGTCCGGCTACGCCACGTCGGCGGGGGGCACGCGCCGGATTCGACAGTGGTGCTGGTGCCCGACTCGGGGGTCATGCTTCTGGGCGACTGCTTCTACCCGCCGCCGGCACATCTGCGCCGGCCGGAGGACGGCCTCGATCTCGACCTGGTCCGGCGGCTGCTGGACGACACCTACCACTGGTACGTCTCCAGTCACGCCGAGCCGATGACGCTCGAGCAGGCCCGCTCAGCCGTCGAGGCTGCCTGAGCGGACGAGCCTCAGCGGGCGTGGCGTTCCGGGTGGGCGCGGCTCCAGGTCCGCATCCGTTGCGGGTAGCCGGTGCGCGCCGCCTCGTAGAGCGGCACCGCGTGCTTACGGGCGATGGTCCCGGCCGCGCGGGGCGTTCCGGTACGACGACGGATCCACTCGCCGTCGTGGGCAATCGCCACCACCGTGGTGTCCGTCGCGGTCGTCTCCGGCTCGAGGTAGAACTCCACCCCGCGCCGGGTGGCCACGAACGCCTCCAGCGCCGCGAGGTCGTCGCGGGTCGCCTCCCGGTCCAGCTTCGTCGGGGTCGCCTCGGCACCCCGTGACCGCCGATTGAACCAGCTCATGCCCCACCCCTCTCCTCGACGCCCCTCCAGTGCAGCACCGATTCCTGGCAATACGCTGCACGCCGGATGGGAGACAGCTGACCTGCCCCGAAAAGTCCTGTGGAACCCGCGGCGGGTGAGCGGTGTCATGACAGTGATCCGAACGGAGGTCTTTCCCCTGGACGACCAGGCGCTCGTTATCCGCGCTCGGGCAGGTGACCTGGAGGCGTACAACCTCCTGGTCGCCCGGCACACCGCGTCCGCGTACCGGACGGCGGTGCTGCTCGGCGCGGGCTCGGACTCCGAGGACGTCATCCAGGAGGCGTTCGTGAAGGCGTACCGGAAGTTGTCCCGTTTTCGCGGCGACGCGTCCTTCCGATCGTGGCTGCTCACGATCGTCGCCAACGAAACCCGCAACCTGCACCGCTCCCGGGGCCGGCGGGACGGGCTCGTCCTGCGGGCGGCGGCAGCGGACCCGGCGTCCGAGATCGTCGAGGACGACGCGGTCGGCGCGGTCCTCGCCGGAGAGCGCCGGGCGTCGCTGGTGCAGGCGCTGCGGCAACTGCCGGTACGGGACCGCGAGGTGATCGTCTGCCGGTACTTCCTCGATCTCACCGAGGAGGAGACGGTGGCGGCTCTGGGCTGGCCCCGGGGCACTGTGAAGTCGCGTACCTCCCGGGCGTTGGCGAAGCTTCGCAGCCTGCTCGACCGTGAGGAGGTCCGGCATGGGTGACCTCGAACGGGAACTGCGTGACCTCTCCGCCTGGCTGGACACCCCCGATCCGCCCGACGTGACCGCCCGCGTCCGCGTACGACTCAGCACGCCCGCGCCCCGGCGGCGCCGGTGGCGGTCGCTCGCCGCGGTGGCGCTCGTCACCCTGCTGGTGGCGCTGTTGCCGCCGACGCGGGCCGCGATCGCCGACGTCGTCACGGGGCTGCTGCGTTTCGCCGGGGTCAGCATCGCCACCTCACCCACCCCGATGCCGCCCGCCGGCACCGCGTCACCGTTGCCCGGGCAGCGGACCGTCGCCCTGGACGAGGCCCAACGGGCGGTGCGGTTCCCGATCCGCCTGCCGGCGAGGCTCGGCCCGCCCGAGCAGGTGCTGGTCGCCGACCCGGACGCCACGGGCCGGTACCGGGTGGCGACGCTGCTCTACGACGGAGGCACGTTGCGCGTCGACGCGTTCGACGGTCACCTCGACCTGGCCTTCCACAAGGAGGTCACCCCACCAGGCGCGAACTGGGTCCAGGTCAACGACCACTTCGCCGTCTGGGTCGACGGCCCACACGCCCTGTCCTACGTGGACCGGGCGGGCGAGATCCGCAGGGAGACCGCCCGGCTGGCCGCCTCGACCCTGATCTGGCAGGACGACGACGTGAGCTACCGGCTGGAGGGCACCTTCACCAAGGCCGAGGCGATCGAGATCGCGCGTTCACTGGGCTAGGAACCTGGCGGGCGCGGGCGGTGTCGGAAGGGTGCGACGAGTCGTCGACGCGTACCGGAAGGGGCGAGATGGGTTCCTGGGGCAGGTTGATGTTGGCATCCTCGATGATCGTGCTGGCGGGGTGCACGCCCACGACCGGCAGCGCCTCGCCGGCGGCGGGTACGGCCACCACGGCCACCACGGCGAGCACCGCGACCGCCTGCGCGGCGCGGGTCGAGACGGGGTCCCTGCCCGACTGGGCGGACGCCGGGTTCAGTGGGGACGCGCGGGTTCCGCACGTCTTCGGCGCGAAGGGTGACATCGTGGCGGTGCTGTTCGCCCATCCGCTGCGCCAGGTTCGCAAGGACGGGTCGAACAACAAGATCCTCTGGGTGGCCCGCGCCGCCACTACCTCGCCCGACCCGACGGCGCCGGCGACCCTGGTGATCACCGCGAGGCTGGACGGCACCGACACCCGGGTGACCCGGGAGGTCGCCGGCGGCCCCGGCCCGTCGATCATCGACCTGCCCGAGGCCGGTTGCTGGCGCCTCGACCTGCGCTGGTCCGGGCACACCGACACGATGGACCTGGTCTACGCCCCCTGAGCCGGCGCCCCGGCTGTCTAGACTGCCTGGCGTGCTGGAGGACGAGCGGGTGGCGGCGGCCCGCAACAACGCCGAATGGTGCGACATCGTCTGCGGCAGCCATGGACTGGCCGGCCGTACCGACGCCGCCGCCTGGTCGGTCCCCCACCGTTCGCCACGGTGGTACCCGGACGCTGTCACAGTGCGGCCGGGCGTCGACGCCGAGGCCCTGCTGGCCCGGATCGACGTGGGTCCCGGCGCGTCGGTGAAGGACAGCTTCGCCGACGTCGACCTGTCCGGGTACGGGTTTCGGGTGCTCTTCGACGCCCAGTGGATCCACCGGCCGGCGTCGGCCCCGCCGCCCGTCCCGCCGCTCACCCCGGTCAGCACACCCGACGAGTTGGCGGCCTGGGCGGCGGCGCACGGCGGTGGGGAGCTGTTCCGCCCCGCGCTCCTGACCGACCCCCGGGTACGGATCCTCGCCCGCCACGACGACCGGGGTGTGCTCACCGGTGGAGCGGTGCTCAGCGGCTGCGGCCCGTACGGCGTCTCCAACCTGTTCACCCGCACCGACGACTCCCGGGACATCTGGCGGGCGGTGTGTGCCACAGTGCCCAACGCGCCGCTGGTCGGCTATGAAACCAGCGCTGACCTGCCGTCGGCGCTCTCCGCTGGCTTCACCGCCACCGGCCCTCTCCGCGTCTGGTTGCACGCCTAGTGTTCCGGCCACTGGCTCTGCGCGCGGACAGCTATGCTGGGCGGCATCGGCACCGATCCGGCCATCACCGGGGAGCCTCCGGAAGAACGGGCGGTTCGCCGCCCCAGTAGAACCGGACGTAGCGGCACGTCACGTCGCGAAAGTGAGCGGCGCCTGCACCGTCGAGGCGCAAGCGGGGTGGTACCGCGGAGTCCTGGCCATACGCCCGGCGCTTCGTCCCCGCATGGGCAGTGAGCTGATGCCCTTGCGAGCGGATGTGAAGTGTAGGGAGAACGTCGGTGCCGGACGGTCCATCGAAGTCGCCATTCGTGCCACTGCCCACCAAGATCGACCTCGGCGGGATGGACCGTGCGGTCATCGAGTGGTGGCAGACCAACAACGTCTTCAACCGGAGTCTGGAGCAGACGGCCGACGGTCCGCCGTGGGTGTTCTACGAGGGGCCGCCGACCGCCAACGGCACGCCGGGCACCCACCACATCGAGGCGAGGGTCTTCAAGGACCTCTTTCCCCGATACCGGACGATGCGGGGCTTCTCGGTGCCGCGCCGTGCCGGGTGGGACTGCCACGGCCTGCCGGTTGAGCTCGCTGTGGAGAAGGAACTGGGGCTGAGTGGCAAGCCCGACATCGAAAAACTGGGCGTCGCGGAGTTCAACGCCCGGTGCCGCACCTCGGTGCTGCGGCATGTGGACGAGTTCGTCCAGCTCAGCGAACGTATGGGTTACTGGATCGACCTGGAGCACCCGTACCAGACCATGTCCGCAGAATACGTGGACAGCGTCTGGTGGTCACTGAAGCAGATCCACGACGGCGGGCGTCTGGTGGAGGACTTCCGAGTCGCGCCGTACTGCACCCGCGACGGCACGACCCTCTCCGACCACGAGGTGGCGCAGGGGTACGAGACCGTCACCGACCCCTCCGTGTACGTGCGGTTTCCGGTGCGCGGGGCGGTAGCCGGACACAGCGGTGTCGACCTGCTGATCTGGACCACCACCCCGTGGACCCTGGTGTCCAACACCGCCGTCGCCGTACACCCCACCGTGACGTACGCCCTCGCCCGCACCGAGCAGGGCACGTTCGTCGTCGCCGAACCGCTGACCCGGCGGGTCCTCGGCGACGAGGCGGAGATCCTGGCGACCGTACCGGGGTCGGCCCTCGAGGGTTTGCGGTACGAGCGGCCGTTCGACCTGGTGGACATCCCGGACGCGCACCGGGTGGTCCTCGCGGAGTACGTCACGACCGAGGACGGCACCGGCCTGGTGCACCAGGCGCCGGCCTTCGGCGCGGACGACCTCGCCGTCTGCCGCGCCTACGGGTTGCCGCTGGTCAACCCGGTCGCCCCGAACGGGCGGTTCAACGACGGCATCGACCTGGTCGGTGGGGTGTTCTTCAAGGACGCCGACGCGTTGCTCATCGACCGTCTCCGGACGTCTGGCCGGTTGTTCCGGCACGAACCGTTCGAGCACCCCTACCCGCATTGCTGGCGGTGCCACACCCCGCTGATGTACTACGCGCAGCCATCCTGGTACATCCGGACGACCGAGGTCCGTGACGAACTGACGCGGGAGAACGAGAACACCAACTGGTTCCCGGAGCACATCAAACACGGCCGCTACGGCGACTGGCTGAAGAACAACATCGACTGGGCGGTGTCCCGCTCCCGGTACTGGGGCACCCCGCTGCCGCTGTGGCGATGCCCGGACAACCACGTGACAGCTGTCGGTTCCCGTGCGGAGCTCGGAGTGCTGGCCGGCGCCGACCTGTCCGAGCTGGATCCGCACCGCCCGTACGTCGACGAGATCACCGTCGCCTGCCCGGACTGCGGTCAGGTCGCCACCCGGGTCCCCGAGGTGATCGACGCCTGGTACGACTCGGGAGCGATGCCGTTCGCGTCGGTGGGCTACCCCCACGTGCCGGGTAGCAGGGAGATCTTCGAGCGCACCTACCCGGCCCAGTACATCTGCGAGGCGATCGATCAGACGCGGGGGTGGTTCTACACGCTGATGGCGGTGGGCACGCTGGTCTTCGACCGGTCCCCGTACGAGAACGTCGTCTGCCTCGGGCACATCCTGGCGGAGGACGGCCGCAAGATGAGCAAACACCTGGGCAACATCCTGCTGCCGATCCCGTTGATGGACACCCACGGCGCCGACGCGGTGCGCTGGTTCATGGCGTGCTCCGGCTCACCGTGGTCGCCGCGCCGGATCGGGCCCGGCCCGCTCGACGAGATCGTCCGCAAGGTGTTGATGACCTACTGGAACACCGCGGCGTTCTTCTCCCTCTACGCGGCGAACTCGACGTGGGCGCCGCATCTGGCGCAGCCGGTCGCCCAGCGACCGGTGTTGGACCGGTGGATCGCCGGCGAGGTCCACGCCCTCGCGGCAGCCGTTGACGAACGGATGCAGAACTACGACACGGCGCGCGCCGGCCGACTGCTCGCCGACTTCATCGACGACCTGTCGAACTGGTACGTACGGCGGTCGCGGCAGCGTTTCTGGGAGGGCGACCCCGATGCGCTCACCACCCTGTACGAGTGCCTCGACATCCTCACGCGGCTGCTCGCGCCGTTCATTCCCTTCGTGACGGAGGAGGTGTGGCAGCAGGTCGTCCGGCGGGGGTCCGCGTCGGCTCCGGAGTCGGTGCACCTGGCGACCTGGCCGACACCCGACACCACGGTGATCAGCACTGAGTTGTCGGCCCAGGTGGCCATGGCGCGGGCGTTGGCTGAGGCGGGCCGGTCCGCGCGTAAGGCGAGTAGCTTGCGGATCCGTCAGCCGTTGAGCCGGGCGCTCGTGGGGCTGCCGGCCGGCACGGTTCTCCCGCAGGCGTTGCTGGACGACATCGGCGACGAGTTGAACGTGAAGGTCCTCCAGCCGCTCGATCCGCAGAGCGGGGTCATCGACGTGCAGGTCAAGGCGAACTTCCGGACCCTGGGCCGCCGGTTCGGCAACCGCACCCAGCACGTCGCGAAGGCCATCGCCGCCGTGGCCCCCCGGGACCTGGTCGACGGCCTCCGGGCGAACGGGACGTACCCGCTGTCGGTCGACGGTGCGCAGGTCGAGGTGGGCCTGGACGACATCCTGATCACGGAGGTGCCGCGCAGCGGTTGGGTAGTGGAGTCCCAGCGCGGCGTGACGATCGCGTTGGACACCGAGATCACCCCCGAACTGGCAGCCGAGGGCGTCGCACGCGACGTCGTACGGATCATCCAGCAGGCCCGCCGCGACGCAGACTTCGAGGTCTCCGACCGGATCACGGTGTCGATCGCCGCCTCCGCTGACGTCGCGGCGGCGATCTCCACGCATCAGAAGCTCATCGCGCACGAGACCCTCGCGCTCCAGTTGACGGTTGCGGACGCGTTGTCGGAGGGGTTCTCCGGCACTGTGGGCGACGGTCAGGAGATTGTGGTGCACGTCGTGCGGGCCTGAGCGGTGACGGGTGGACGATCAGTGCAGACGGGTCAGGTCTTCCGGGGTCAGGCGTAGGGCTCCAGCGGCGATGTTCTGCGCCAGGTGCTCCGGGTCCGAGGTGCCGGGGATGGCGAGCACGTGGGGGCCCTGGTGCAGGGTCCAGGCGAGGCGTACCTGCTGCGGGGTGACGCCGTGCTGGCGGGCGACCGCCTCGACGGCCTCGCTCGACGCGGTGCTCGCGCCCGCCTCCCGACCGGTGCCGGCCAGCGCGAAGAACGGCACGTAGGCGATGCCCCGCTCACCGCAGAGCCGGACGAGCGCGTCCTGCTCCCGGTAGGCGTCCACCCCGTAGTTGTTCTGCACGCAGACCACCGGCGCGATGCCCGCCACCTCGTCCAGCTGCTCCGGCCGGACGTTGGAGAGCCCGAGGTGCCGAATCAGCCCGGCGGCCCGCAACTCGGCGAGCGCGCCGAACCGGTCGGCCACCGGCACCGCACCCGGCCCCCGGCCGAGGCGCAGGTTCACCACGTCGAGCTGGTCGCGGCCGAGCCGGCGAAGGTTCTCCTCCACCTGGGCCCGCAACTGCGCCGGGGTGAACGCCTCGGTGAAACCCGCCTCCGGGTCGTACCCGAAACCGACCTTGGTGGCGATCACCAGATCCTCCGGGTACGGGGCGAGCGCCGCGCGGATCAGCTCGGTGGCGTAGCGGGCCGGGCCGGTGCCGACGCGCAGGGTGCCGCCGGGCGAGACGTAGAACGCGGCCGTGTCGATGTGGTTGACGCCCAACTCCACGGCGCGGCGCAGCAGGGCCCCTGCCTGGTCACTGTCGGGGTTGGCGGTGATCCGCATCGAGCCGAAGCCCATCCGGTGCACGGTGCGGTCGCCCAGGGTCCAGCTACCCGCTGCGGCGGCGGTGATCTCGTCGGTTGGCATCGGGCGACCGTAACCAGCACGGGCGCGCGGCGCAGTCGGCCGCGCACCCGATACCGCCCGGCGGCGAAATGGGTTAGTTTTTATCTACCGACGGAGCAGTTTCAGCGGGGTGCGGCGGGCGCAGCACCGGCACCAGCAGCAGGGTCGGCAGCAGCAGCAGCGGCACCGCCAGCAGCGCGCGCAGGGTGCCGACCTCATCGCCGATCAGCCCCAGCAACGGCGGGCCACCGAGGAACGCGGTGTAGCCGATCACCGCGACCACGCTCACCCGCACCGCCGCGTGCGCCTCGTCGTCGGCCGCCGCGCTCATCCCGACCGGGAAGCCCAGCGACGCGCCGAGGCCCCACAGAGCGACGCCGATGATGGCCACCGGCCCGGAGCCCGCCAGCACGGCCAGGCCGGCGCCGACCACGGCGAGGCCGATGGTGCCGCTGAGCACCGGGACTCGACCCCACCGGTCCAGCGCGATGGTGCCGGCGGTGCGCCCGACGGTCATGCCCACCACGAAGACGGCGAAGACCGCCGCTCCGGCCGCCTCGCTGAGGTTCCGTCCGTCGATGAACGCGACGGCCAGCCAGTCGTTGGCGGCACCCTCGGTGAACGCCGCCACCAGCACGAACAGCCCGATCAGCAGGGTGCGCGGCTCCCGCCAGGCGGCGAGTTGCGCCCGGCGACGGGCGGCCGGGGTGGCGTCCGCCGGGTCGCCGGTGTGATCGCTGCCCACGGGCAGGAACGTCCGGGCGGCGAGCGCGGTGCCGGTCAACACGACCACCGCCACCGCGACGAGATGCGCGCCGACCGACACGTCGAACCGGGCCGCCCCGGCGCCGAGCGCCGCTCCGGCCACCGAACCGAGGCTCCACCCGGCGTGGAAACGGGGCATGATCGTACGGCCCAGCCGTCGTTCCACCGCCGCGCCCTCGACGTTCATCGCCACGTCGCAGGCGCCGGAGCCGTAGCCGAGGGCGACCAGTCCCAGGGCGACGATGGCGAACGACCCGGTCATCGTGGCGCCCAGCCCCGCCACGGTCAGGCCGACCGCGACCAGCACGGTGGCCATGGTGACGGTGCGGGCCGCACCGAATCGCTGGGCGAGCAGGCCGGAGGTGGGCATGGCGAGCAGCGCGCCGACGCTCATCGCCAGCAGCAGCAACCCGAGTCGGCCGGCGGAGAGGTCCAACGCCTCACGGACCGCCGGGACGCGGGAGAACCAGCTGCCGACGGCCAGCCCGTTGAGGGTGAAGGTGACGGCGACGCCGTTGCGGGCGAGCCGCACCGTCCGCAGGGTCGGCGTTGCGATGTCCGGGGCTACCGGTCGACTGGTGGGGGCGCTCACGGGGGTGGGTCCTCTTTCTCGGGGTGATCTCCTGGCACGATCGCACACCTGAGAGCGCTACCACCGCAACCGGCAACCGCCCCTTACCGCTGTTGGTGCGGCCGGGGCATGATGTGAGCAGGCGTTGGTCCGACCGGACGGGCCGCCGCAGGAGGCGACGATGACGACAGCGGCACACCGAGCGGCCACCCTCGAGGACGTGGCCCGGGTCGCCGGGGTGTCCCGGTCCACGGCGTCGCGCGTGATCGCCGGCACCGGGTTCGCCTCGCCGGCCGCCCGGAAACAGGTCACGGCAGCCGTCGACCAGCTCGGCTACGTGCCCAATCCGGCCGCCCGGGCGCTGGTCCGCGGCGTCGGCGTACGCCTTGTCGTGGCCGTCCAGGGGACCAGCGCCGCGGTGCTGGACGACCCGTACGTGCACCAGGTGGTCGGCTCGGCCGCCCGGGTGTGCACGCCCGCCGGTGTCGGGGTGGCGCTGCACTGGCTGCCGTTCGGCGACCCCCGCAGCCTCGACCAACTCGACGGCGATCGCAGCGTGTGCGGGGTGATCCTGGTCAACACGACCGAGGATCTGCTGGAGGCGGTGCCCCCGTCACTACGCGGTCGGGTCGTCTCGATCGGCGTCGGCTCGGCGACAGTGCCGTCGTTCGACGTCGACAACGCCGCCGGCTCCGAAGCGGTGCTGCGCCACCTGTACGCCTCGGGTCGCCGCCGGATCGCCATGGTGACCGGCCCCCGGTGGCTGCCCTGCGCACAACGCCCGGTGCAGACGTACCGCCGGCTCATGGCCGAGGCCGGTCTACCGGAGCGGATACTGCCCGGGGACTTCAGGGCGGCGCGCGGCCGGACGGCGGCCGGCGAGGCGCTGCGCCGCTGGCCGGACATCGACGCGATCTACGCGATCAGCGACGACACCGCGCTCGGGGTGATCGCGGGCCTGCGGGACGTCGGCGCGCGGGTGCCCGGCGACGTCGCGGTGGCCGGCTTCGACGACATTCCGCTGGCCGGGATGACCGCACCGGCGCTGACCACGGCGAGTCATCCGGTGGGGCGGATCGCCGTCGCTGCGGCCTCCGCTCTGCTGGACGGTCGCCCGGCGGCACCGGTGACCCTCTTCCCCTCCGCTCTGGTGGCGCGGGCCAGCGCCTGAGTCGACGCCCAGTTGGGCACGCCGACGGTTAACCCCGCACCGGCCGGGTAACCGCGTCGGACCTTTCGTCCACAGCGAGGAGCGCCGACCCGTGTCCGACTCCGCGCCGTCGCACTGGGACCCGGCGCCGAGCCCCCGGGACGGCCGGTTGACCGCCCGCCGCCACCCGCCGGTGGCGCCGGGCCGCACCGGGCTGGTGCCGATGACCGGCCCCGCCGGGGACCGGCTGGCCCTGGGGTACGCCCCGGAGTCGGCGAGCGACGGTTCGGCGTACCGGTTGGTGGTGCTCCTGCACGGTGCGGGCGGTTCGGCGCGACAGGGGCTGGACCTGCTGTTGCCGGTCGCGGACGCGCAGCACCTGCTGCTGGTCGCCCCGGATTCGTCGGCGGCCAGTTGGGACCTGATCGCCGGCGGCTTCGGGGCGGACGTGGGACGCATCGACGGGCTGTTGGCGACCGTCTTCGACACCTATCCGGTGTCCGACGTGACGGTCGGTGGCTTCTCCGACGGCGCCTCGTACGCGCTGTCGCTGGGCCTGGCGAACGGGGATCTGGTCGACGCGGTGCTGGCCTTCTCCCCCGGTTTCGCCGCGCCACCGGTCACCCACGGCCAGCCACGGATCTTCATCTCGCACGGCGTCGACGACCGGGTGCTGCCCATCGACGTGTGCAGCCGCCGCCTCGTCCCCCGCCTGCACGACCTCGGCTACGACGTGACCTACCAGGAGTTCCCCGGCGGCCACGACATTCCCACCCCGATCCGCGATTCCGCCATCGCCTGGCTCACCGCCCATCCCCCACGGGCAGCGGACCACCCCTGAGCGGTGCGGACGTCAGACCGGCGGGAGGCCGAGGGCGTCGTCGACGCGGGCGAGGACGGCGGCGTCGTCCTCCGGGTTGACCCCGCGCAGCAGGTCGATGGCAGTGGCCCGGACCTGACCGATGATCATCGCCAGGGGGAGGGTCTGCGTGGAGCCGAAGAGCTGCCCGGCGGTGTGCACCGCGGCCAACGCCGACTCGTCGGCCCGGGTGGCATGCTGGTCGGCGGTCTCCTCCTGCCCGTTCAGGTCGGCGGCGAGTGCGGCACCGGCCTGACGGACCGCCTCGGCCAGTGACCGCAGGGCGGCGCCCAGCTCCGCCGGCGCCGGGGTGTGCAGCCGGCTGAGGGTCACGCCCGCACGGGCCAGCACCCGGACGTTGCGGACCGCGTAGTCGATCTGCCGGATCGACTCGTCCACCGAGCGCAGGCGACCGATGTGCCGGCGTCGACGGACGTTGAGCCGCAGCGCCTCACCGGCGGCCAGCACTCCGTCGCGCAGCCCGTCCACCCGGGCGTCCATCCCCCGGGCCTGCCTCAGCGCGGCGACCGCCGCCGGCTCGTCGCGGTCGTCCAGCGCGTCGGCGATCCCGCCCAGCAGCCCGGCCAACTCGTCGAAGGTCCGCCGCACCTCGGCGACCAGCGGGGCCAGCGGATGCCGGGCGTCGACCAGCAGACTGGCCGCGAGCGCGACAGCGCCGCCGACCAGCGCGTCGACGAAGCGGAACGGCACCAACGACCCGTCCGGCGGTGCGACCACCACCAGGTAGAGCGCGGAGACCGCCGCCTGCACCAGCGTCACGCCGGTGGCGCCGAAGGCCACCGCGAGAAGGACGGTGAGCAGGATGACGGTGAAGACCGTCCAGGTGCTGCCCGGGCCGAGCGCCTGCACCACAAGGTCCGCGACGAGCACCCCGGCGGCGACCCCGAGGACGACCTCGACGGCTCGGCGGATGCGCTGCCCCCGGGCCTGACCGAGGACGATCAGCGCGGCGGCCGGCGCGAAGAACGGCTGCGGGTGCCCGAGCAGCCGGGTGGCCAGCAGCCAGGCCACGGTAGCCGCGACGGTCGCCTCCAGCACCGGCCGCCAGCCGTGCCGCAACCGCCCGCCGGCCGTCCGCAGGCCGCTGAACCGCACCATCGCCCAACCTCTCCCGCCCCCGCCGGCCGGCCCGCCCCGGCCCGACACCAAGCCGCCAGCTCACCACACTCGCCACCCGCTCACGCCGGCACACCGCCGACCCGCGACACCACACCACCGCACCGCCGCCGCCGCATCACGCACGGCACCGTCAGGTCGCAACAGACACTCGCTCACGGCGGCACACCGCCAACGCGACACCGCGCCGCAGGTCTACGGCAGCATGGGGTCCGCTCCCCCTTTCGAGCTGATGCCGTAGACGCATCAGGCTCGATGTCGTAAACGATTCAGCTCCAAAGGGCCGGCCCATGGCACCATGCCGCGGCCCACGGCATCCCTGGGCGATCGTCTCCCATCACGCGCCGGACCTGATCACCGGGCCGCTCCCCGCCCCTGCTCGACGACGACCAGCGGCGGTCGGGTCAGGTTCCGGTGAGGGCGCGCAGCAGCGTACGGACGGCAGCGCTCAGGTCGGCGCGGCTGGCCGCGCTGCCGGGCTGTGGGGCGCTGAGCGCGCCCGCGCCGGCCAGTCGGTCGAAGAGCAGCCCGTCCACGAACGCGACGAACTGGTCGCCCTGCCGCTCGGGGTCGGTCGCCCCGGCCCGCGTCAGCAGGTCCCTGGCCTGCACCCGCAGGCCGGTGCCGTGCTGCAGGATGCCGCGCAGCTCGGGCCGGTGCACCGCCTCCAGCAGGCAGGCGTAGCGGGCGAGGCTCCGGCTGCGTCCGACGCTCAACCAGCGGTCGAGCACCTCGGCGACGCCGGCGGCGAGCGCGTCGAGGTCGTCGCCGTCGAGCCGGGGGGCCGGCGTCGGGGGTGGCGGGCCGGTCGGCAGGTCGTACGCCGCCAGGTCGGCCCGGTCCCGCTCGGCGAGCCGACCCACCACCGCCTCGATCAGGGCCTGACGGGTCCGCAGGTACGCGGAGGTGGTGCCCGGCGGCATCCCGGCGCGGGCGTCGACCGCCCGGTGGGTCAGGGCCCTCATGCCACCGTCGGCGATCAGTTCGATGGCCGCGTCGGTCAGCGTCGCGATCCGGTTCGCCCGCGCCGTCATGGCACTCCTCCTTTCCGGGGTCCGCAGGTAGTATCGCTCTTCTACAGATGTAGAAGGAGGATCGCCATGGACGACTCACACGCGGTGGTGGTGGGCGCCGGCATCGGCGGGTTGAGCGCGGCGCTCGCCCTGCACCGGCACGGCTGGCGGGTCACCGTGCTGGAGCGCGCCTCGGAGCTGCGTGAGGTCGGCGCCGGCCTGAGCCTGATGGCCAACGCCGTACGCGGGGTGGACGCCCTCGGCCTCGGCCCGGCCCTGCGCCGGGGTGGACACGGCGAGGCGCCCGGTGGAATCCGCAACCGGCACGGGCGGTGGTTGTCCCGGGTGGACGCCTCGGAGATGATCCGGCAGCTGGGCACCACGGCGCTCGGCGTGCACCGGGCCACGCTGCACCGCACCCTGCGCGAGGCCCTGCCCGCCTCGTCACTGCACACCAACGCCACTGTGCAGCACGTCGAGTCCGGCCCGGACCGCGCCGAGGTGCGCTACCAGGGGCCTGACGGCCCGCACACCCTCACCGCCGATCTGGTGGTCGGGGCCGACGGCCTGCGCAGCCAGGTTCGCGCCCAGCTCTGGCCGCAACACCCCGGCCCGGTGTACGCCGGTTCGACGACGTGGCGGGCGGCCATCGCGTTTCCCGATCCGATCCCGGCCGCCATCACCTGGGGGCCGGGAGCCGAGTTCGGCATGGTGCCGATCGGCGACGGCCAGCTCTACTGGTACGGCGCGCTGAACGCCCCGCCCGGCGGCCAAGCCCCCGACGAGCTGGCGGCCGTGCGGGAGCACTTCGGCGAATGGCACGACCCCATCCCGGCGCTTCTCGCGGCAACCCCACCCGACGTCGTGCTGCGCAACGACATCCACTACCTGGCCGAGCCGCTGCCCTCGTACGTGCGGGGTCGGGTGGCGCTGCTCGGCGACGCCGCTCATCCGATGACACCCAACCTCGGGCAGGGCGCCGGGCAGGCGATCGAGGACGCGGTGGTGCTCGGCGCGGTCTGCGCCGGCGGCGCCGAGGGAGTGCCCGCCGCCCTGGCCGCGTACGACGAGCAGCGTCGACCACGCAGTCAGTCCGTTGCCCGTGCCTCCTACGTCGCCGGGCGGTTCGGACAGCAGCTGCACAACCCGATCGCCTTCGCGATGCGGACCATCGCGTTGCGACTCATCCCGGGCCGGGTGGCCCTGCGCAGCATGGCCCGCTACGCGGACTGGCGACCGCCGGCGGGCTGAGCCGGCCCGGCGATCCGGCCGCTGGCCAGGGCGGCGTACTCCGCTGAGGCGAGGAACTCGGTCAACACCTCCACGGTGCCCGGCGTCCACTGACGACCGTCGAGCACCTCGGCACCGGGAACGAAGAGCATCGCGGCGCCCTCGCCGAGCACCACGTCCTCCTGCCGGGCCCGGGTGCTGCCGAGGAAGTAGTGCTTCACCCGGTCCAGCTCGGGCAGCGTCTGCACGGCGACCGGGTGCAGTGGCCCGTCGGCCCGCAGGCCGGTCTCCTCCCACAGCTCCCGTTCGGCGGTCTGCTCCGGCGTCTCCCCCGGCTCGCCGTGGCCGCCGGGCAGCCCCCACACGTTCGGGTGGTGCGTCGCGTCGCCGTCACGCAGTTGCAACAGCAGTTGCCCGTCGGGATCCACCAGCATGACGCACGCGACAATTCTCATCCGACCAGACTACGGCCGACGAGGAACCGTCGTGGCCCCAAAGCTCCAGAATAGTCATTCTGGTCGTCGTCGGGGCTAATCAAAGGCGACAGTGCGCCGGTACAATCGGCGACTTCGTTGTGACCGATCGCTGACTGCTGATGGTGAAAGCGATCACACACACTGAGCCCATGAACAGGAGAGTCAACCGCGGTAGGGCACTCCGCGTCGCGGTGTGCCTCCTTCTTCTCGCCGCGCTGAGCGGCTGCATGCAACTCAACATGGGGTTGACGGTCAACGCCGACGACACGGTCGACGGTCAGCTCCTGCTGACGGCCCAGAAGTCCGTGCTGACCGCCCGGAACAAGAACATCCCGCTGGCCTTCGCGGAGTTGCGGCAGAACATCCCCGCCCTACCGGCGGGCGAGGAGACCCTCTACCAGGACGACACTTTCTACGGCTCCCAGATCAGTTACCGCAAGGCGCCGCTGGCCGGTTTCGACACCGAGAGCGTGAAACTGGTCAGGGATGGCGATCTGTACCGCTTCACGTTGCCGCTCGACCCGAAAAAATATGGCGGAAAGGTCGCGGAGCAGAATCCGCAAAACCAACAGGCGTTCCTCAAGCTCATGTCGTTCGAGATCTCGGTGACATTTCCCGGCCGGGTGATCGACAGCAATGGCACCGTCAACGGCCGTTCGGTCAGTTGGAAGGTCGACCCTAACCAGGAGAAGCCGGCCGAACTGCGGGCCGTGGCCGAGGCGCCACCTCGACCGTCCACCTCGCCGGTTGCCGCCGGCGAGGAGGACGACGGGTTCCCCTGGCTGCTGCTCGTCGGCGGTGTCCTCCTCCTGCTGGTGCTCGCCGCGGTGGGCGTACTCCTGGTTCGCCGCCGTCACCCCGCGGCGCCGGCTGCGCCCGGTCCGACCCCGCCGCCGGGCCCACCCGCCGGCGCCCCGGGGCCCGGCTGATCCATCTGGTGGCCGGCTCAGCCGGCCACGCCCGGCCCCGGCCGCCCCCGAAACGACGGCGACCGGTCCCGGTGCTCCCCCGCGGGGCACCGGACCTCACCACCACCACATCCCGGTCGCACCATCGCAGAAGGGGGATCGTCATGAACGATCTCTTCACCTGGGCAGCCCTGGGGACCATCGCCGGCGCGAGCGCCGCCACCCTGCTGGCCACCAACGTCATCGGCGGGCTGATCGGCCCGAGCGGCGACAAGCTCCGCAAGTGGATCGCCATCGCCATCGCGCTGCTGCTGTCCTACCTGACCGCGGCGTTCGCCGACGACGCCGGCGGCGAGAAGTGGGTCATCGCGTTCTTCAACGCGCTGGTCATCTTCTCCGCCGCGCTCGGCGTCAACCAGTTCCCGCCCGGCAACCGGCAGGCGACCCAACCGTCGCCGACCCAGGTCGCACAGGGTCGTGAACCCCGAGTCTTCCGTTCCTGGGTCTGAGGGGTGTCGTCATGGTCTTCGGAATTCTCAGCGCGGCCGTTCAGGTCGGCTTCGGCGCCCTGCTCGGCTTCCTCGCCGGTGGCCCCATCGGGCTGCTGATCGGCGCCGTCGTGGGCCTGGTGGTCGGCGCGGTCTTCGGCTGGTCGGTGGCCTCCGCCGGGGTGTACGGCTCGGACGCCCGCGGCATCTTCCTCTTCGTCGTCGACCACACCTGGAGTCTGCTCAACACGGTCGTCGGCGCCATCTACCTGACCGTGCACCTGATCTTCGGGCACTCACTGGACCGGCCCACGTCACTGAACAGCGGTCGGGTCAGCGTGGTGGAGGGGGTCTCCCCCCGGTACGCCACCACCATCGGCACCGTCTGCGCCGGCTCCAGCTCGGGCATCCAGCGGCACGAGGACGTGCACATCTTCCAGGGTCGCCTGCTCGGGCCGCTCTACATCCCGCTGGTGCTCGCCAACTACGTCCTGTTCACCATCGCGCCGGTGTGGCTGCTCTACCACGACCACACCAACGCGCCGATCAACCGCTTCACCCGGTACTTCGAGATCGGCGTCTACCCGCACGTGTGGAACGAGGCCATCGCGTACCGGATCCAGGGGACGCCGCCGCGATGAGCACCCACGGGCGCGGACCGATCGAGACCGCCACCGCCGAACTGGTCGCCTGGGTGACCAGCGCGGCGGGGGAACCCGTCCCGGTCGGTCCGCCCCGCCCGTGCGACGACGCCGACGGGCTCACCCTCTGGCCGATGGAGCTGCGCCCGGCCCGCCAGACCCGCTCCAGCGGCGCGGTCCGCGAACCGTACCGGTTCACGGTCCGCCACCTGCTCTGCGTGACCGGGCCGGCCGGGTTGCCCCGGCTGGACCGGGTGCTCACCGCCGCGACCAGCGACGGCAGTTACCCGGTCGTACTGGAGGCCGGCGACCACCCACTGTGGACGGCCTTCGGCACGGCACCCCGACCGGCGCTGCTGATCGACGTGGCGGCGCAGGTGGACCACCCGACTCCGGCCGCGCCGCCGGTGCTGCAACCGCTGCGGTTGCGGCAGCTCGACGTGCGCAGTCTCGGTGGGCGGGTGGTCGGCCCCCAGGAGCAGCCACTGGCCGCGATGCGGGTCGAGCTGCCCGCCACCGGGTCCGCCACCCGCACCGACACCGAGGGCCGGTTCCTGATCGTCGGCGTCCCGCACGACCCCGAGCACCCGAGCCCGGTACGGCTGCGGCTGACCGGACGCGGGCTCGTCCTCACCGCCGACGTCGACCCGGCCGAGGACGACATCGTCATCGTCTGCGCGCCACCGACCCACTGACACCCACAGGCACAGGAGGACCGATGCCCAGTTACTTCTCCCCCGGCATCTATGTCGAGGAGGTCCCCAGCGGCGCCCGACCGATCGGGCCGGCGAGCACCAGCATCGCCGCCTTCGTCGGCGTCGCCCCGGACCGCTCCGCCCACCTGGGCAAGGCGGTGCCGGTCAACAACTGGACGGAGTTCCTGCGGCTCTTCGCCGGTGGGGAGCGGGTGGAGAGCACCCCGCTGGCCCGGGCGGTCTTCGGCTTCCTGGACAACGGAGGTGCCCGCTGCTGGGTGGTCAACGTCGGCGAGGGTGGCGCGATCACCGGCACCGGGCAGCGGCGCGGCGGCCTGCAACTGCTGGAGGCCGTCGACGAGATCTCCATCATCGCCGCGCCCGGCTTCCACGACGTGGTGTCCCACGAGGCGCTGCTCAGCATGGCCGAGCGCACCCGCACCATGGTCGCGATCTGCGACCCGGCACCGGACATCGACGACATCTCCGCGTTGACCCGGGTCGCCACGCCGTCCTCCGGCAAACCCCCAAAGCCCGCCGAGGGTACGGGCAGCGGCGCGGCCGGCCCCGGTGGCGGCGCGGCCCAGCCGGGCGGCTCCGGCGGCCACGAGGGGGCCGCGTACCGGCCGCGACAGTCCGAGTTCGGCGCCTTCTACTACCCGTGGCTGCGGGTCCGCGACCCGATCAGCGGCGAGTTGGAACTCACCCCGCCGAGCGGGCACCTGGCGGGCATCTGGGCCCGCACCGACGCCCTGCGCGGGGTGCACAAGGCCCCGGCCAACGAACCCGTGCGCGGCGCCGTCGACCTGGGTTACCTGGTCACCCGACCGGAACACGACGTGCTCAACCCCAAGGGCGTCAACGTGATCCGCTACTTCGCCGGCGAGGGCATCCGCGTCTGGGGCGCCCGTACGCTCGCCGCCGAGGCCAGCGAGTGGCGCTACCTCAACGTCCGACGCCTCAGCATCGCCATCGAGCAGGCCATCGCCAACGGCACCCGGTGGATGGTCTTCGAGCCCAACGACTTCACTCTCTGGCGTTCGATCCGGCGCGACATCGGGGCGTTCCTCACCCGGGTGTGGCGGGACGGCGCGCTGCTGGGACGCAGCCCCGAGGAGGCGTTCTTCGTCAAGTGCGACGAGGAGACCAACCCGGTGGACGTCCGCGACGCGGGCATGGTGATCGCCCACATCGGCATCGCGGTCGTCAAGCCCGCCGAATTCGTGGTGTTCAAGCTGAGCCAGTGGGCCGGCGGCACCGAGACCGAGACGATCGGAGGCTGACATGCCCACCACCGCCACCCCGCAACCAGGGGCCCCGGTCGACCCGTACCGGGCGTACAACTTCCGGCTGCTCATCAACGGCGTCACCAACGGCCACTTCACCGAGATGACCGGCCTGGAGGTGAACATCCCCGGGCAGCCGTACCGGGAGCACGGCCTGGGTCGGATGCGGATGGTGCCCGGTCAGGCCGAGTACGAGCCGGTGACGCTGCACTTCGGCCTCACCGCCTCCCGCGAGTTGTGGGACTGGGTGAACGCCACCGCCCAGGGCACCCTCAACCGTCGCAACGTCTCAGTGGTGCTGCTCGACTCTGTCGGCACCGCCGAGGTGCTGCGCTGGAACCTGATCGACGCCTGGCCGACCCGGTGGCGCGGCGCGCACCTCAACACCCTCAGCCACGAGATCGCCATCGCCTCGCTGACCCTGCGCTACGAGGGCCTGGAGCTGGAGACCGGCGGTGCCACCGCGCCGACGCCCGCGTAGCTGGCTGGCCGGCCGGCTGCGCTCGGCGGCCGGGGTGGTGCAGCGCCTCGCCGGGCGGGTCGAGCCCGCCGGCCACCTTCCGACGCCGTCACAGGCGCCCGTGGCGACACCACGCCGTTTCGGGGAGCCTCCGCAGCACTGGCTGGACCTGGTCGCCGCCCACGCGCCCGGCCTCCTGCACGACCTGGACCTCGACCCGCCCGGTGCGGAACCGGCGGAGGGGCGCGATGAACCCGCCGGCGGCCCCGGCTTCGGCGATCGGCTCGATCAGGACGGTCCGGACCGGTGGACCGCGGCGACCCGACCGGCGCATCCCGTCGGGGAGGACGCCGGGTTCCCCGCCGACTCGATGGATGGTCGTGCCCCCGGCACCGTGGGTCGTCGTGCCCCCGGCACCGTGGGTCGTCGTGCCCCCGGCACCGTAGGTAGTCGGCCCGGCCGCGCAACCAGCACGAGTGGGACTGACCTGGCCGGACACCCCGACGGGCGTGGCCGCGCGGCGTCCGCCACGCGCGCCACGGTGGGTGACGGCGCAACGGTGGACACGGCGTACGGCGTCGACGGGCCGGAGATGGCGACCGGGGGTGGAGGGCCGGACGGGTCACACTCGACGAGCGGAACCGGGAGGTCGGCGCACGCGTCGAGCGCAGCCGACCGGCCCGGCGGCCCAGGCATGAGCGGTGCCGGCCCCCCACGGGGCAGCAGCGACGCCTTCGCCGTCGCGCTGACCGCCGAGGTACCGCTCGCGTCGGATGGGGACCGACGTTCGCCGGGCCGGCTGCTGGACGGTTGGCGTCTGCGCCCGCCATTCGGACGGGTCGCCGCGACAGGACCGGCGCGGGACGGCACCCCGGCCGCCGACTCGAGAGGGCTGCCCCGAATCGGGGAGCCAACCTCCCCGGCGAGCCCTCCGACCCCCACCGCCCATACCGCCCCTGTCGAGATCTTGGAAGATTTCGGCCCTTCCAGGGGCACTTACCTTCCAAGGTCCACGACTGACTCCGCCGGCGTCGCCGGGGCGAGTCCCGACCGGGGGGTGGGTCGGCACGGGCGGTCAACTGTCGGCGAGGCAGACACAGGCTGGGGGTCGACCGAGGGCGGAATGACGGCGGCCGGCGGCGTGGCGGTGACCGGCGACGGCCTGTGGCCGGCCCTTCCGGACGATCGGGCACGGTCGGGGCAGCGGGTCGGCGAGCGATGTGGACCAGGCGCCAGAGACCGGAACGGGTCAGCCGCGAGGGCCGCAGGTGTCACCTGGACTGGCTGGGCGCACCGCGATCCGGGCGTCGGGCGAGGGCCGGAGAGCGCGGCGTTCCAGGCCGACACGACGGCGCTCGACCCGTGGCCGGCGCTGCCCGACGACACCGCACTCTGGTCGGTCGCCGGTGCGGCGGTGGACACCGCCCAGCTGACCCGGCTGGACCGGGAACAGGCGGGCGACTGATGGAACGCGTCGCCTTCCTCATCGACTCCTCCGGCGAGAGGGTGGACTGCCTGCTCAACCCGGAGACCGTTCAGGTGACCCGGCTCGCCGGCGTACGCCAACGCGGTGCCGGTGGCGGGCAGCTCACCGGGGCCGGCCTGGCCGACGACCCGCTGGTCTTCACCGGCGGTGGCCGCACCGAACTGGTGCTCGACCTGCTCTTCGATGTCGACTTCGTGGAGGCGCAACTGCGTCCGGCCGACGTCCGGGTGCTCACCCGTCCATTGTGGATGTTGGCGGAGAACTCCACCGCCGAGCACGGTTGGCTGCGACCGCCGCTGGTCCGGTTGGTCTGGGGCAAGACCTGGAACGTGCCCGGTGTGATCATCGCGGTGGCGGAACGGTTCGACGCGTTCACCGGCACCGGGTCGCCGCGACGGTCCTGGCTGCGGCTCAAACTGATCCGCGCGGCAGAGACGGCCGATCAGGCCGAGGCCGGCTTCGCCGAGGAGTTGGCCGCCGCGAGCACACCGACCGCCGCGCCGGGCAGCGCGGTGATCGCCGCCGGTGACGGGGCGGCCGAGCCGGGTCGTTCGGGTGTGCGCTTCGACCTGCTGGCCAACGACGCGCTCGGCTCGCCGCTGCGGTGGCGACTGCTGGCCGAACACAACCGGATCACCGATCCCCTCGCCGTGCCGGCCGGCACCACCCTCGCCGTCCCACCGGCTGCCGGCACCGGCGGCGGGTCGACCATCGGCGGAGCGGTGACCGGGCTGGCGCGGGCGGTGGCCGGTGCAGTGGGCGCGGGAGCGTCGTCCGTGGGCGCCTCGATCGCCGGCACGCCGCGGGACGCGGCCGTCGGCCCGACCGCGAGTGGTTTCGGAAACCCCGGCGGTACGCCGTGACCAGCATCGCGCCCCGGGCGTTGATCGTCGCACTCGACGGTGCCGAACTGGTCGGCGCGGCCCGTCAGCGGGTCCGCTCGCTGCGGGTGGCGGCCCGCCTCGACCAGCCCACCCAGGCCGAGCTGGTGCTCGCCACCACGGTCGGGCCCGGCGCGCTCGACCCGGCGGTACGCCCCGGCACGACGCTCGACGTACGGCTCGCCGACCACGCGGACGCCCTGTTCACCGGTGAGGTCACCTGCGTGGAGGTGGAGTACGCCGCCGACGGGGCGGCGGTGCTGCGGCTGCGGGCGTACGACCCGCTGCACCGGCTGCGCAAGCGGCAGGGGCTGCGGGTCTTCACCTCGGTGACCGCCGTCGAGCTGGCCCGGGAGCTGTGCGGCGCGGTGGGGCTGGCGGTGACCGCCGAGGCCGACGGCCCTCGGTTGGAGCGGCTGCTCCAGCACCGGCACAGCGATCTGGAGTTGCTGCGCGAGGTGGCCGGCCGGGCCGGGCTGCACCTGGTCGCCGACGGCGACGGCGTCCGGCTGGTCACGCTCGCCGGCTACGGGGAGCCTGTCGCGTTGACGCTCGGCGCGGAGGTGCACACCCTGCGGCTGTCCACCAACACCGACCAGGCCAGCGGCGCCAGCGCGGCCCTGGGCTGGCACCCGCAGCGGGCCGAGGTGATCAGCCAGCAGGTCGACGAGGCGCGCTGCGGCCGGCCCGCCGAGGACCGCCCGGACCCGGCCGACGTGGGTGCCGACGGCGTTCGCACCGCCGTGGACCAGCCCGGACGCAGCGACGACGAGTTGGCCGCGCTGGCCCAGGCCCGCCTGGACACCCGGGCGGCGACGCTGGTCACGGCCGAGGGGGTGACCGAGGGCGATCCGGCGCTCCGGCCAGGCCGCCGCGTCGACATCGGCGGGGTGCCCGACCCGGTCTCCGGGACGTACGTGCTGACCGAGGTGGTGCACACGGTGGACGGCAACGGGCACCTGACCCGTTTCTCCACGGTGCCGCCGGCCACAGCGGCCACCCCGACCGGCGGGGCGGTGGTCACCCTCGGCACCGTCACCGACGTCGCCGACCCGGACGGGCTGGGCCGGGTCCGATTGACCCTGCCGGCGTACGGGGACCTGGACGCCGGTTGGCTCGCCGTGCTCTGCCCCGGGGCGGGGCCGGGCAAGGGCCTGGTGGCGCTGCCCGATCCGGGTGACACCGTGCTGGTGGTGCTGCCCGGCGGCGAGCCGGCCTCGGGCATCGTGCTCGGTTCGCTGTTCGGCGCCGTCGAGCCGTACGACGCGGGCATCGACGACGGAAAGGCCCGCCGCTGGACGATGCGCACCGCCGGCGGGCAGTCGATAGTCGTCGACGACGTGCGGCGCAGCCTGCGGCTGGCCACCGAGGGCGGCAGCTTCCTGGAGTTGACCCCCGACCTGGCCACCCTTCACGCGGCGTCCGACCTGGTGATCTCCGCACCCGGCCGGGCCATGGTGGTACGCGCCCGCAGCGTGGACTTCCTGCACGCCGACTCGACCGAGGACCCGACCACCGCGGCGGAGCAGGCCCGTTCGCTCGCCCGCGCCCACCACCAAGGAGGCGGCTGATGCGCTGGATCCACAGTGACTCCGTGATCACCTGCGATCACGACGGCCGGGTCGAGAACCGACCCTCGCGGCAGTGGGTGACGGTCACCGGCGTGCCCGTGCTCGTCGACGACGACCCGGAGGGACGCACGATCACCGCCTGCCCGAACTACGGCCCGACCATCAAGCCGTGCACGACGACGCTGACCGTCCGGGTCGGCTACAGCGACTGGCTCCGGATCGACGGGCACCGGGTGGTGCTGTCGCACCTGGAGGGGTTCACCAACGGCACACCGCCGGGGCTGGTCAAGCACACGGTGCGCGACCCCCGCCAGCAGTTCCTGGGGGCGGACCGATGAGGGCGTTCCGCTTCGTCGGCGCCGGCTTCGACGCCGGCCGTACCGGCGGGTTGGCGCTCACCGCGGCCGGCGGCCTGGCGATGACCGAGGGCGACGAGAGCGTACGGCAGGCGCTGTTCCTGCTCCTGTCGACCACGCCGGGCGAGCGGCTGATGCGACCCGGGTACGGCTCCCGGCTGCACCGGTTGGTCTTCGCGCCCAACGACGACACCACGGCCGGTCTGGCCATCCACTACGTCCGGCAGGCCATCGCCCGGTGGGAGCCCCGGGTCGAGGTGATCGACGTGGACGCCGGGCCGGACCCGGACGACGCGTGGCGGTTGGTGATCCGGTTGGACTACCGGGTGCGGGCCAGCCTGACACCCGGGCAACTGGTCTTCTCCGTGGACCTGCTCCCGGCCGACGAGCCCGCCCAGGGAGGACCCTCATGACGCTGCCCGTGCCGCACCTGGACGATCGCGGCTTCCTCGACCTGGTCACCGAGGCCCGGGAACGGATCCGGCAGTCCTGCCCGGCGTGGACCGACCTGTCCGCGCACGACCCCGGCATGGCGCTGGTGGAGACGTTCGCGCACCTCACCGAGGTGATGATCTACCGGTTGAACCAGTTGCCGGAGAAGGCGTACGTCTCGTTCCTGAACCTGCTCGGGGTCACCCGGCACGCGCCGACAGCGGCCTGGGCGGACGTCCGGTTCACCCGTACCGGCACCGACCGCGGCGCGGTCCGGATCCCGGCCGGGCTGCGGGTCGCGGCGGCCCGGGGCGCGGACCCCCGGCCGGTCGTGTTCGTCACCACCGAACCGACGCTGCTGCCCGCCGACGAGACGTCGGTGACGGTACGGATGCACCACTGCGAACCGGTCGAGGCGGAGCTGCTCGGGGTGGGCACCGGCCAGCCGGGGCAGGTGCTGCGCGCGGCGCACGCGCCGCTGACGCACACCGCCGAGGCACTGGACCTGCTGCTCGGGGTGGAGGTGCCGGCCGGCACTGTCGAGCTGGGCGCGGCGGCCCGCGAGCACGACGGTCGCACGTTCGAGATCTGGCAGCCGGTGGAGAGCTTCGCCGGGCTCGGCCCGCAGGCCAAGGCGTACCTGGTCGACCGCTGCTCGGGCACTGTCATCTTCGCCCCGGCCCTCGACCTGCGGGCCCCCGCCGGGGCGACCCCGCCCGGCGAGGTCACCGCCGACACGGCCACGCCGGCGAGCACTGTGACAGTCGCGGCGGTGCCGCCGACCGGACGACAGATCCGGCTCTGGTACCGCGCCGGTGGCGGACCCACCGGCAACGTGGCGGCGGGCACCCTGACCAGCCTGCGCGACCCACTACCCGGGGTACGCGTCGACAACCCCGCCCCGGCGGCCGGCGGCCGGGAGGTGGAGGCGCTGGAATCGGTGCTGCTGCGCGGCCCGTACGAGTTCTTCGCCCAGCAGCGCGCGGTCACCGCCCGCGACTTCGAGGTCCTCGCGACCAGCTCCGGCGCGGTGGCGCGGGCGCGGGCCTTCACCCGCGCGGCGGTGTACAGCTTCGCCCGGCCGGGTGAGGTCGAGGTGGTGCTGGTGCCGTACGTGCCGGAGGCGGCCCGACCGGGCGGTCGGCTGCCGGTGGCGGTGCTGCGCGAGCACGAGGTGCCCGAGGCGCGGCACCGGGTCGAGGCGGACCTGGAGGAACGCCGGATGGTCGGCATCCGCTCCCGGGCCAGCTGGGCGCGGTTCAAAGCGGTGTCGGTGCGGGCCCGGGTGGTGGTCCGTCGCGAGGAGGACGTGGACGCTGTCCGTCGCCGCATCCACGACCGGCTGCACCAGACGTTGAGCCCGCTGCCCACCGCGCTCAACCCGACCGGCTGGCCGTTCGGCGAGCCACTGCGGGCGTCCAACGTGTACCGGCTGCTGGAGCACGCCGAGCCGGGGGTGCGCTACGTCGAGTCGGTGCGTTTCGTGGTCGACGAGGCGCCCGACGCGAACGTCCGCGCCCTCGCCGTGGACCAGTACCAGCCGCGCACCTGGTACGCGGGGCGCGGCCCGGTGCTGTTCCGCTCCAGCAACGGCGGCGCGGGTTGGGAGCCGGCCGGTCGCTTCGACGACGAGACGGTGCTGCGGGTGGCGCCCGCACCCGCGCCGGTACGGCCGGGCATCGTCGCCCGTCCCGGCTCGGTGGCCGTGGTGACGCTTCGCGAATCGGGTGGCTCCCGGGTGCACCTGAGCACCGACCTGGGTGATACGTGGTCGCTGCTCACCGACCTGGATTCGCGGATCTCCGACGTGGCCTGGCTGGACCGCGACGGCGCGGGCGCGCTGCTGGTGGCCACCGACACCGGCCTGTACGAGGTGTCGCTGCTGCCCGGGGCGGTGCCGTTGCAGATCCTGGTCGACCCGTCCGACGCCGACCGGGGCTTCTACGCGGTCCGCACGTTCGTCTCCGAGCGGGGCGCGCCGGGCGTTGCGGTGGCGGCGCAGGCCAGCTTCGGGGTGTACCTGTCGACCAGCGGTGGCCGACCCGGCAGCTTCACCCACGTCGGTCTGGCCAACGTGGACAACCGGGTCCTCGCCGTGCAGTACGACGGCCCGGCCACCCTGCTGTGGAGCGGCGCCGGCGAACCGGACCCGAAGAAGCCCGGCCAGGGCTGCCATCGCACCCGGCTGTTCGAGTCCGACGTGAAGTGGCAGGCGATGCAGGCCGGGTGGATCGGCGGCACCTGCCGGGACCTCGCGTTCGCCGGTCAGCAGGCGGTGGCGGCCACGCAGAGCGGAGGGGTGCTGCGGCTGGACACCCTGGCCGCCCAGCCGCAGTGGCAGGCGGTGTCGGTCAACTGCGGGTTGCCGTTGCGGGACCGGACCCGGTTCGTGCCGGTCGACGCCATCGCGGTGAGCGGCCCGACAGCCGGCAGCACGGCAACCGGCGGCGCGGCAACCGGCGGCACCGTCGCGGCGGAGCGGCTGATCCTGGCCAGCGGCGAGCGCGGCGTGCACCGCAGCGCCGACGCCGTCACGTGGACGCCCAGCGCCAACCAGGCCACCGCCGACGTGGTGACCGTCCCGGATACCTGGCTGCTCTGCTCCGGCGAGCACGACATCGAGGTGGTGCGCCAGGATGCGACGCTCGGCGATTGAACGGCTGCTGCCCGCCGCCTACCAGCGGGCCTGCGTGCCGGGCAGCGTGCTGTGGGCGCTGCTGGACGTGATGGAGGGCCTGCACGCCCCGGACGAGGCGATCCTCGCCGAGGTGGATGCGCTGTTCGACCCGTACCGGGCACCGGACGGGCTGGTGGTGCGGTTGACCCGCTGGGTGGCGATGGACCACGTGGTGGCCTCGCCCCGGCCGGACACCCCGCTCCCGCTGCCGGTGGGTCGGCTGCGCGACCTGGTGGCCAACGCCGCCCTGCTGGCCCGCTGGCGCGGCACCCCGTACGGATTGCGCCGGGCCCTGGAGCTGGCCACCGGGATGTCGGGCTTCGCCATCGACGAGCCCGCCGAGCGGGCCTTCCACGTCGTGGTGCGGGTGCCGGTCGCCGCCGCCGGTCAGCTCGCCGTGATCACCCGCATCGTCGAGGCGGAGAAACCCGCCTCGGCCACCGTCGAGATCGTCCTGGAAGAGGAGTCGCCATGACCACCGAGTGGGCGGTCGTCGCCGCCGCCGAGCAGTTCACAGTCGACCCGCGCAACAGCGGCGAGCTGACCTTCACCGTCTCCAACCCGGGCAACGCGCCGGACACCGTGGTGTTCGACGTGGCGCCCGGCGACGGCTCCCAGCGGGCCTGGTTCACCGTCGCCGAGCCGCAACGGGTGGTACCCGGCCAGGGGTCGGTGTCGTTCCTGGTCAAGCTCGCCGTGCCGGCCGGCACCCCGCCCCGGCGCTACGACATGACCGGGTTCGCGTACTCGGCGAACACCGCGCCGGAGGAGAGTTCCCGATCCAGCGGCCGGGTCACCTACGAGGTGCGGGCGGTCGCGCCGCCACGGCGTACCCCGTGGTTGTGGATCGCCGCCGCCGCGGCGTTGGTGCTGGTGGTGGTCGCCGTGGGGGTGGTGTTGCTGACCCGCGACGGCGAGCCGGCCCCCGGCGAGCCGCGGGTGGTCACCGTCGAGGCGGAGAGCCTGGTGGAGGGCGCGGTGATCAAGTCGCCGCAGAACAGCAAGGCGGCCGTTGGCGCGCAGCCCAACTGCTGCGGGGTGACCTGGTCCGGTGACAAGCAGCTCTTCTTCACGGGGCTGGCGATCGGCGATCAGGTCACCGTGACGGTGCAGATCCCGGCCGACGGCACCTGGCGTTTCGCCACGGTACGGACCACCGCCCTCGACTACGCCAACACCGTCTTCGCCATCGACGGCAACCAGGTCGGCGGCACGTTCCTCGGCTTCACGCCGACTGTGCGAAAGACCGAGTTCCTGGACGTCGGCACGGTCCGGCTCACCAAGGGCCCCCACCAGGTCACCCTGCTGGTGGTCGGCAAGACGCAGGGCACGAACTCCTACTTCGCCGGGGTGGACACGTTCCGGTTCACCGAGATCGTGGCGCAGGCCGTGGCGCGATGAGTGGTCGGCAGAAGGCCCTGCTGGGGCTGCTCGCCGTCCTGCTGGTGGCGCTCTTCGTGGTCGCGGTCGGCGCGGGCCGCGACGACAGTGGTGATCCGGGGGCCCGGTACGGGTTCGTCGACCGGTTGGGCGCGCTGGGAGGCGACCGGTCCGCTGTGGATCCGGCGACGGTCAGCGCCGACTGCGCCGACGAGACGGGTCGGCTGGCGTTCTCGGGCAGCTGCCTGGTGCGGGTGGCGGACCCCGGCGGACTGCGCACCCTGGTGCTGCGCAGCACGGCCCGGTTCACTGTCGTCGCCCCGGCACCCGGGGACGCCGACCTCACCATCCGCGACGAGGTCGAGCCGGCGGCGGACGGCACCGGCGCGGTGGCGAAGATCGCCGTCGACCAGGCCACCGAGGTGGGCCTGGTCTGCCCCGGCCTGGGCGGGTGCACTGTCGTCGTGGCCACCTCCTGAGTCGTTCCTGGCCCCACCCGGATTGGAAAGGAAGGTGCCGCCGTGGGTGACCTGCGCAAGCCGTTCCTGCTGCTGGCCATGCTCGCCATCGTCCTGGCGATCGGGGTCGAGCTCGGCGCCGGGCTGCTGCTCGGCGGCGCCGACGCCGGCGCGGCCCTCGCCGACAGCGCCGGCGCGCTGGACGTGGAGCTCGACGACGTGTCCGGGGTCAGCGAACCGTCCGGCCGGGGCACCGGCTACCTGGCGTTGATCGACGCGGTGGCGGTCTGGAGCACCGGGCTGTTCTGCCTGGGCCTGCTACTGCCCGAACGCGTGCAGGGTCGGGTACAGGGCGTCGCCAGCCTGATCTTCTCGATCATCCTGATCATCGTCGGGCTGATCGCGCTGGTCGTCGCGTTCGTGGAGCTGTCCATCATGGTGTCGCTGTTCCTGGCCGTCCCGTTCGGCACCCTGGCGTACCTGGCACTGTGGGGGTTCTTCCCGGTCGGCGAGGCGGCGGTGCTGCTCGGGCTGGTGCTGCTGCTCAAACTGGTGTGGGCCGGGATGCTGGTGCTGGCCCAGCCGCGCTTCCTGCAGAACAAGGGGCTCGTCCTGCTGATCCTCACCACCCTGTTGTGCACTGTCGTGCTGGAGTTCCTGCACAACCTGGTGCCGGTGATCCTGGTCAGCATCGTCGACGACGTGGCGGCGCTGGTCTTCGCGATCATCGCGATCATCTGGGGGCTGGTGCTGTTGATCGGCTCCATCCCGGCGATCGTCAAGGCCATCCGAGTCACCGCCGCCCTACCGACCCGTTGACGCCACCACCCGCCCCTCGGGAGCCGGGCCTGACGGGGATCAGGTTGTCGAGGCGGACAGGTCCAGCACGGCGATCGCCTCACGGGTGTAGGCCTCCAGGTCTTCGAACCACTGTGGATAGGACCCCCGCCGGCTGAAGAAGCGGATCGTGGCGCCCTGGAGGGCGAAGTCCTCGTCATCCACGTCGACGTGGATGGCGACCGCCGCCTGGAGCGTCTCCGAGCCCGGCAGGCCACGCGCCGCCGCCAGCATTCGGCGGGCGAAGTACAGCCCACGCGACGCCGCCCTGGGGAGGAACTCGACTTTCTCCCTACCCAGGTCGTCAAGAGACACGTAGACGTCGTTGATCTCGTACTCGCCTTCCCCGAGCGCCTCCGCCGGGATGTCGTGCACGCGCTTCGGCCGATGCGCCACGAGGAGGAGCGCGCCGCTCGGTTCCACCGTCCAGCCCGCGTCGAGTGTGTCCTGCTCCAGCTCGGGAACGGTCGGCTGGTCGGCGGCGAAGACCGCGCTGCCGAGCAGGCTCCGCATGGCGGCGTTGGTCCTCATCACGATCGTGGAACCCCCGTGGACGTGACTGCCCCATTGACGACTTCCTCCGGCAACGTACGTCATCTCATCGCACCGCGAACGGATCCTCGACCACCCGGTCGTGACCCGGGTCGCCGGGATCACGCACGCGGGCTTTTTCCGGCCCCGGCCGGGCAGCGGCACCGCCGGCGGGGCCACCGACGGGGTCGCCGTCGAGGCGTACCGCTGGGGTTCGCTGACCGCCGGCGCGGGGGGTACGGACGGCCTCGATGTTGCTGCTGCTGCCCTTCATTCGACTGCGTGATCCCCGCAGCCTGACCATCGACCCGGCGGACACCGTGCCGCCGCCGATCGAAGGCCACTGGCCGTACCACACCCAGGCCGCGTACCAGGTGGCGATCCGTGAGCTGATCGACCGGTCCGGTTGACCACCGGGGCCGCGCGGGTTCACGGCACCGTCGCGACCAGGGCCGCCGCCCCTTCCCGGTCGAGGGTTCCGTCGGCAACCCACACCCGGTACCGGCCGTGCCGGCGTCCACCGGCCGGCACCACCGCCGGGCGGTCGAACGCGAACGCCACGCAGACCCCCGGATACATCCCGGTCCGCACGAACCAGCGGTCGTCCGGGCCGAGGCCCGCGAAGACCAGGGTGTACGCCCCGCCGCCCGACCCGGCCCCGGTCAGCGCGAGCCACGGCGCCGCACTGCCGTTGACCGTCTCCTCCCCCGCCGCGTCGGCGGTGAACACCGCCGGTTCGCCGTCGGCGGAGGCCCGCCAGAAGAACCCGCCGTAGCCGGCCCCGCCCGGTCGGCCGTTGGTGGCCGGGCTGCCCAGGTGCACCTCCCGGTCGACCGGGGCGGTGAGGGCGGAGTCCACGTCGAGCCGCCAGGTGTCCGGCGCGACCGTCGACACGGTGAGCGCTCGTCGTTCGGTCAGCAGCACCCCGCCGGCCTGGTCGCGCCACTGAAGATCGTGGGCGTAGCGGCCCGGGGACCGCTCGACCTCGCCGGTGTGCGCGATGACGCCGTGGTCGTCGCGCCAGGTGTAGCCGACATCGCGGACGTAGGTGCGCCCGCCCCAGAGGTTGCTGCCGTCGACGTCCTGCACCGCGAGGGACGCGCCGAGGTGCCATACGTGGTCGGCGGGGAGCGCGTCGGTGACCACCGTTCCGCCGAGCGTGCGGACCGGGTGCAGGTACGGTCGGGGCCCGTGCCGTGGGTCCAGCGCCGGGTCGAGCACGTACCGCGCCACCTCCGTGGCATCGACCGTCAGCCGCACCGGTTCCCCGCTCACGTCAGCTCCCGGCGGCCGACTGCGGCGGCCGGGACCGACCGGCCGGCGGTGGGATCGGCCGGGACCGGCCGGCGGGCGGCGACGGCGTGCAGGGCGGCCACTGTGTAGCCGGCGAGGATCGGCACCGCGACCGGGGTGACCAGGACGGCGAGCAGCCCGGCCAGCGCGACGACCCCGGTGAGCGCGGCCCAGCGGTTGGGCGCGTCGAGGCAGGCGCGGGCGGCCGACCGGGCCGAGGCCCGCCACCGCCCTCCCCCGTTGCCGCCCACCTCGACGACGACCAGCCCGGCGTACCCGGCCAGGCCGGCAGCGATCAGCGCCGTCACCAGCAGCGCCGCCGGGCCGCCCGGCACCCGGCCGGTGGCCAGCGCCGCCAGGTCGGCGGCGAGCAGCGCGGCGCCGGTGAGCGCGAGCAGGCTGACCGGGACACCGGGCAGCACCGAACGGCCGAACCGGCGCACTGTCGTGCGCGCCGACGGCCAGCTGCCGGTGCGCGTCCAGTCGTGCACCGCCGCACTGGCAGTGCCCGCCGCCGCGGCGGCGGTGAGCAGGGGCGCCGCCGCCAGGGTCAGCAGGATGCCGAGCAGTGCGAGGTCGGCGGCGTCGCGGGCGACGTCGCGCCAGTCCCGCCGCCCGCCGGTGTCGACCGGTTCAGCCCTTGATGCCACTGGTGTTGATCCCCTCGACGAGCATCCGCTGGAACGCGACGAAGAACAGGAAGACCGGCAGCAGCGACAGCACCGACATGGCGAACATCGGGCCGACAGCGCTCTGGCTGGTCGAGTCGATGAACAGGGTCAGCGCGACCGGGACGGTGTAGTCCTCCAGTTGGGACAGGAAGACCAACTGCCGGAAGAAGTCGTTCCAGGTCCAGATGAACGAGAAGATCGCCGTGGTGACCAGCGCCGGACGGCTCAGCGGCAGGATGATGTGCCGGAAGATGCCGAACGGTCCGGCGCCGTCGATGCGGGCCGCCTCGTCCAGCTCCCGGGGGACGCCGCGCATGAACTGCACCATGAGGAAGACGAAGAACGCCTCGGTGGCCAGGAACTGCGGGATGAGCAGCGGCAGGTAGGGCCAGTCACCGCCGACCAGCCCGAGCGTGCGGAACAGGATGTACTGCGGAACGATCAGCACGTGCTGGGGCAGCAGCAGCGTGCCGATCATGACGGCGAACCACATGCCGCGCAGCCGGAACCGCAGCCGGGCGAAGGCGTACGCGGCCAGCAGGCAGGAGAGCCCGTTGCCGACGACGGTGAGCAGGCTGACCATGGTGCTGTTGAGGAAGAACCGGCCGAAGCTGACGTCGAAGTTGGACCACCCGGCGGTGTAGTTGCCCGGGGTGAACCGCTCGGGCAGCAGCCCGACGTTGTTGACGATCTCCTCCTGGGACTTCAGCGAGGTGCCCACCATCCAGATCAGCGGGTAGAGCACCACGGCGACGATCGCCACCAGGATCAGCAGTCGTAGCACGGGCCGTCCGCCGGGCCGTCGGCGCGCGTTCGGCGGCGCTGCGGTCGGCGCCGCGGTCGTCGGGGTCACCGTCACCATCACCGGTCCTCCCCGTCGGAGTAGTGCACCCAGAACCGTCCGGTGCTGAAGAAGATCGCGGTGATGACCGCGATGGCGAGCAGGAACACCCAGGCCATCGCCGAGGCGTAGCCCATGTTGAGGTCGGTGAAGCCGGTGATGTAGAGGTTCAGCGTGTACATCAGGGTGGAGTCGACAGGGCCGCCGGTGCCGTTGCTGAGCACGAACGCGGCGGTGAAGCCCTGGAAGCCGTTGATGGTCTCCAGCACCAGGTTGAAGAAGATGACCGGCGAGAGCATCGGCAGGGTGACGTTGCGGAACTGGCGGAACCGGCCGGCCCCGTCGACCGACGCGGCCTCGTAGAGCTCGGTGGGCACCTGCTTGAGCCCGGCCAGGAAGATCACCATCGGTGCGCCGAACTGCCAGATGGCCAGCACCATCAGTGTTTCGAGGGCCCAGTCGGGGTCGTTGACCCACGGTTTGCCGGTGATGCCGAAGAGGCTCAGCAGCGAGTTGAACGCGCCGTCGCGGTTGAACATGTTGACCCAGACGATGGCCAGCGCGACGCTGCCGCCGAGCAGGGACGGCAGGTAGAACAACCCGCGGAACAGCCCGACGCCGCGCCAGGCGCGGTTGAGCAGCAGCGCCACGCCGAGCGCCGCGGCCAGCTTCAGCGGTACGGCGATCAGCGCGAAGGTCACTGTCACCCGCACCGCGTGCCAGTACGACGGATCGGCGGTGAACATCCGCTCGTAGTTCGCCAGCCCCACCCACTCCACCTCGGAGAAGGGGGTGAGGATGTCGTAGTTGGTGAAGCTCAGGTAGAGCGACAGCAGCATGGGGACTGCCGTGACACCCATCAGGCCGATGAGCCACGGCGACAGGAAGACGTACCCCGCCAGACCTTCGCTGTTCCGGAAGCGTCCGGGCCCACGCCGCTCAGCGTGGGCCCGGTCGGATCCAGGGCCGCGTCGGGTCGGGTCGGGAGCCGTGGTCAACGCCACGAACAGCTCCTCTCCTCGCCTTGACGGCGTCAGGCGATGGCGGACTTGCACGCCTCGACGAACTGGGCGGCGGCCTCGGCGGGGGTGGCCCGGCCGTACTGCGCGTTCTCGGCGGCCTTGATCAGCTCGGACTTCACCTTGCTGTGGCCCTTGATCGGCACCTGCGGCGACTTGCCGAACTTCTGTGTCAGCTCCGCCTCGACGGCGATGGACTGCTTCATGGCCGGGTCGGTGGTGTCGTCGCTGACCACGCGGCGCAGGTCCAGGTTGGACGGCAGGCCCCGGTCGGTGCCGAGCAGCTTGACCGCCTCCACGTCGTTGTTCAGGAAGTTGATCACGTCGACCGCGACATCCTTGTGCTTGCTGCCCTTGAACACCGACCAGTACATCGAGGCCCGGGCCCACTGGGCGCTGGGGTCGCCGGGGTAGGCGATGACGCCCAGCTCGTCCTTGGTGTTCTTCTTCAGGTCCGGCATCTGGTTGGCCCAGACCCAGGAGGTCGCCGACTTGCCGGTGACCACCAGCTGCTTGGTGACGTCGCTGGAGTTGCCCTCGTGGATGACGTCGGCGGTCGGGGTGGCCTTGCGGTCCCGGGCGCCCTTCCACAGGTCGAACCACTTGGTCACGTCCTCGGCGGTAAAGCCCAGCTCCTTGCCCTGGTAGAGGTCCTTGCCCTGCTGCCGCAGCCAGACCCAGAAGGCCTTGTAGTCGGCGCTCGGGTCCTGGGTGCCGGGCACCTTGGTCTTGGCGGTGACCTGCTCGGCCCAGGCGATGTGCTCCTCCCAGGTCATTCCGGTCGTGGGCTCGGGCAGGTTGTTAGTGGTCAGCAGCGTCTTGTTGTAGACCAGACCCTGGGTGTTCTCCCCGGCGGCCAGGCCAGCGAGCTTGCCGTCGACCACGCCGTACTGCCAGAGGCTCTCCGGGAACTTGGAGGTGTCCAGCTTTCCGGACTTCTGGTACGAGGTCAGGTCGAGCGTGCTGTTGCGGGCCGCGTACTCGGCCAGGTAGTTGTCGTCGATCTGGAACAGGTCCGGCGGGTTGCCGCCGGCGGTGAGCGTGGCCAGCTTGTCGAAGTAGCCCTGGTTGGCCTGCCAGGTCTTCTCGAAGGTCACGTTCGGGTGCTTCTTGGTGTAGAGCGCGAGGGCGTCCTCGGTCAGCTTGGCCCGGGCGTCGCCGCCCCACCAGAAGATGGAGAGCTTCACCGGGGCGTTCGGGTCGGCGGCGCCACCGTCGTCGTCGCCGCAGGCGGCGGCGCCGAACATCAGCGGTGCGGCGACCGTCACCGCGAGCAGGCCACGCAGCAGGCGCCGCCGGGGCAGCGGGGTACGGTGGGCGCGCCCGACGGGCGCGTCAGTGGTGGGGGGCGTTGCGGGGTGCATGTGCGCTCACTCCTCGGCATTAGGAGGCGACGGCGTCACCGGTGGCCGCAGTCGGGATGCCCGGGTCCGCAGGGCAATGCGGGCCCGGGCCACGTGGTGCGGCCAGGGGACGTGCCGGTCGGGCGTACGGGCCCGGGCCGGTCGAGTCGCGGATGACCAGGTCGGTCTGGAGCATTACCTGTGCGGTGGTACGACGGACGCCGAGCGCCGTGCCGGCACCGGACCCCCGCGCACCGCGCGGTGACTCGATGTCCTGTTGCAGCAGCATGTCGACGGCCGTCCGGCCGGCGGCCCCGGTGGGTGTGGCCACCGTCGTCAGTTTGGGGCGGGTCAGCCGGCTCAGGGTGATGTCGTCGACCCCGACGACGCTCACCTCCTGCGGCACCCGGACCCCGAGCGCGTCCAGCCCTTCGATCAGGCCGATCGCCATCAGGTCGTTGTAGGCGAGCACCGCCGACACGCCGCTGCGTTTCACCTGCTCGGCGACGGCGGAGCCGCCGACCTCGGTGGGCGCGTTGGGGCCGAGCAGTGTCAGCTCTGCGCCACCGGCTCGGGCGGCCGCGCCGGCGGCACGGCGCATCTCCCGGTTGGTCCACGAGCTGCGTGGGCCACCGAGCAGCGCGATGCGGCGGTGCCCCAGGCCGACCAGGTGCTCGATCGCCGAGCGGGCGCCCTGCCCGACGTCCATCAGCACGCAGGGCAGGCCGGTCACCTGGCGGTTCACCACGACCAGTGGCACCTCGCGGCTGAGCTGCTCGATCAGGCTGTTGCTCATCCGAGGGCTGCAGAGCAGCACTCCGTCCACCTGCTTGGCCAGCGCGTGGACCAGCTCTTCCTCGGCGGTCGGGTCCTCGTTGGTGTCGGCCACGAAGACGTGGTAGTCGCGGTGCCGGGCCTGACTCTCCGCCGCCTTGATCAGCGGCGGGAAGAATGGGTTCGCGATGTCCGCGATGATCAGCCCGATGTTGTGCGTCCGCCCGGTTATCAGGGCCCGGGCGGCACGGTTCGGCCGGTAGCCCAGATCCTCCGCGCAGGCGAGCACCCGGACCCGGGTCTCCGGGTTGACCAGGTGCGGTGCGGAGAAGGTGCGGGACACGGTGGAGATGTGCACACCGGATGCTCGGGCGACGTCCCGGATGGTGACTGGCACGGCGGCCCCTTCGTCCGATGTGGTGGCGGTCACGCAGGTGTGGCCCATTAATGCAAACGGTTGCGTCAGTGTCAACGGTCAATGGTTACGGCTTCGTTGCACCAACGCTCCCCATGGTGACCTGCTACCTCCCAAACGCTGACATATGACCCCGATCCCGCTGGCGTCGTTGACGCGATCGGATCGATCGTGATTACTTCATTGCAAACCTTTGCAGGATCACGGGAGGCGACCGTCATGTCACCGAGAGCCGCCGCACGGGCCCGGTACGCCGTCGTGGGCACCGGCGCGCGGGCCGAGATGTTCGTCCGGGCGCTGGTGCTCGACCACGCCGACACCACCGAGCTGGTCGCCTTCGCCGACGTCAACCAGGCCCGGATGGACGCGCACAACCGCTGGCTAGGCGAGCTGGGTCACCGCCCGGTGCCCACGTACCCGGCCGGTGACTTCGCGGCCATGCTGGACAAGGAACGTGTCGACGTCGTCCTGGTCACCAGCGTGGACGTCACCCACGACGAGTACGTGGTGGCCGCTCTGCGCGCCGGCCGGCAGGTCGTCACCGAGAAGCCGATGACAGTGGACGCGGCCCGCTGCCGGCGGATCCTGGACACCGTGACCGAGACCGGCGGTCGGGTGACCGTCGCCTTCAACTACCGCTACAACCCACTGCACGAACAGGTTCGCCGGCTGCTCGCCGAGGGCGCGGTCGGCGAGATCGGCTCGGTGCACTTCGAGTGGCTGCTCGACGTCCGCCACGGCGCCGACTACTTCCGCCGCTGGCACCGCGACAAGGCCAGCTCCGGTGGGCTGATGGTGCACAAGGCCAGCCACCACTTCGACCTGGTCAACTGGTGGCTGGCCGCCACACCTGTCGAGGTGTACGCGGCCGGTCGACTCTTCTTCTACGGTGAGGACGGTCGCCGGCACGGCTACGCCCGCGACTACGACCGGGCGCACGGCTCCCCCGCCGCCGCCGACGACCCGTTCGCGCTGCGGCTGGACGCGCACCCCCGCCTGCGAGAGCTGTACCTCGACGCCGAGGCCGAGGACGGCTACCAGCGCGACCGCAACGTCTTCGCCCCCGGGGTGAGCATCGAGGACGACATGGCGGTGCTGGCCCGCTACTCCACCGGCGCCACGATGACCTACCACCTCACCGCGTACGCGCCCTGGGAGGGCTACCGGGTGATGGTCAACGGCAGCCGGGGCCGACTGGAGCTGGACGTGGCCGAGAACGACTTCGTCGACCGGGGCACCGCCGGCGCGGTCAAGGGCGCCGCCCTGCACGGTGCCGAGGCGCCGGCCGAGGGCGGAGGTGCGACGCTGACGCTGCGCCCGTTCTGGGCCCCGCCCCGGCAGATCCCGGTGGAGGGTCGCAGTCGGCACGGGCACGGCGGCGCGGACGCCCGGATGACCGGGGTGCTCCTCGGCGGTCAACCCGACCCGCTGGGTCGCGCCGCGACCGCCGACGACGGCGCGTTGGCCCTGCTCACCGGCCTGGCCGCCAACAGGTCCTTCGAGACCGGCCAACCCGTCCGCGTCGCCGACCTGCTCACCCCCCGCTGACACAGGAGACGAGGAGCCCCACCCCGTGCCCACGTTCGACCACACCGACCTGCTCCTGCCGCCCGAACCGGGCCAGCGCGCGCTGGCCCGGGAGCTGTACGCCCTGGCCGCGGCGCAACCCATCATCTCGCCGCACGGGCACGTCGACCCGGCCCTGCTCGCCGAGGACCGCCCCTTCCCCGATCCGGCGCAGCTGCTCATCGTGCCCGACCACTACCTGACCCGGATGCTGCTCAGTCAGGGCGTACCCCCGGCGGATCTGGGGGTGCCCACCCGCGACGGCAGCCCGGTGGAGACCGACGGCCGGGTGATCTGGCGACGCTTCGCCGCGCACTGGCACCTGTTCCGGGGCACCCCGTCGCGGCTCTGGCTGGAGCAGACCTTCCGCACCGTGTTCGGGGTCCACACCCCGCTTCGCCCGAGCACCGCCGACGCCCTCTACGACGAGATCGCCGCCCGGCTCGCCGAGCCGGACTTCCGGCCCCGGGCGCTCTTCGAGCGGTTCAACATCGAGGTCCTGGCGACCACCGAGTCGCCGCTGGACGACCTCGCGCAGCACGCCAAGCTCGCCGCGGACGGGTGGGGCGGGCCGGGCGGCCGGGTGGTCACCACGTTCCGCCCGGACGACGTGGTGGACATGGAGTTCGAGGGCTGGTCGACAAACGTGGACCGCCTCGGGGACCGGGCCGGTGAGGACACCGGCACGTACGCCGGCTACCTGGCCGCGCTGCGGGCCCGACGCGCCGCGTTCATCGCCGCCGGCGCGACCTCCTCGGACCACGGCCACCCCACCGCGCGCACCCTGGACCTGACCCCGGCCGAGGCCGAGCGGCTCTACGACCGGGGCCGGCGCGGCGAGGCCGACGCCGCCGACGCGGAGGCGTTCCGGGCGCACATGCTCATGGAGTTCGCCCGGATGTCGCTCGACGACGGCCTGGTCATGCAGCTGCACCCCGGCGCGGTGCGCAACCACAACAGGTGGTTGCACGCCCGGCACGGCCGCGACGTCGGCGGGGACATTCCGCAGGCCACCGAGTACGTGCACGCGCTCGCCCCACTGCTGGGGCGCTACGGCAACGACCCCCGACTGCGACTGGTGCTCTACACGCTCGACGAGGACACCTTCACCCGCGAGCTGGCGCCCCTCGCGGGCGGGTACGCCGCACTGCTGCTCGGCGCGCCCTGGTGGTTCCTGGACTCCCCTGAGGTGCTGCGCCGGTTCCGGGAGGCGATCACCGAGAGCGCCGGCTTCTACAACACCACCGGGTTCGTCGACGACACCCGGGCGTTCTGCTCCATCCCGGTACGCCACGACGTGGCCCGCCGGGTGGACGCCGGCTTCCTGGCCCGGCTCGTCGCCGAACACCGGCTGCCGATGGACGAGGCCGCCGAGACCATCGTCGACCTGGCGTACCGGCTGCCCAGGCGGGTCTTCAACTTCGGAGGACAGGTTCAGTGACGGTCACCATCACCTCTGTCGAGGTGCACGACGTGCGGTTCCCCACCGCCGCCCGGGGCGACGGCTCCGACGCGATCAACCGGGGTGACTACTCGGCGACGTACGTGGAGCTGGGCACCGACGCCGGCCCTACCGGCGCAGGGTTCACCTTCACCAACGGCCGGGGAAACGAGATCACCTGCGCGGCGGTGCGTGCCCTGGCCCACCACGTGCGGGGGCGCACGGTCGAGGAGATCGCGGCCGAGCCGGTGGCGTTCTGGCGTTCGCTCAGCGCCGACGTGCAGCTGCGCTGGCTGGGCCCGGAGAAGGGCGTCATCCACATGGCGACCGGCGCGCTGGTCAACGCGGTGTGGGACCTGCGGGCCACACTGGCCGGCAAGCCGATGTGGCGCTTCCTCGCCGACCTGCCCACGGACGACCTCGTGGCCAGCGTCGACTTCCGGCACATCACCGACGCGCTCACTCCGGACGAGGCGGCCGCCATCCTCGACAAGGGACTGGTCGGATCCGATGGCCGGCTCGCGGAACTCGAGCAGAGTGGTTTCCCGTCGTACACCACCTCGGTCGGGTGGCTCGGCTACCCCGACGACAAGGTGCGGGCGCTGACCCGGCAGGCGTACGCCGACGGCTGGCGGGCGATGAAGATGAAGGTCGGCGGCCCGCTCGCCGACGATGTGCGGCGGGCCCGGATCATCCGGGAGGAGATCGGCCCGGACGCGCTGTTGATGATGGACGCCAACCAGGTCTGGGACGTCGACGAGGCGATCACCGCGATGGCGGCGCTGGCCGAGGTGGACCCGTACTGGATCGAGGAGCCCACCCACGCCGACGACATCCTCGGGCACGCCCGGATCGCCCGCGCTGTCGACGAGTTGACCGCCGGCCGCTGCCGGGTGGCCACCGGTGAGGTGGCCGCCAACCGGGTGATCTTCAAACAGCTGCTCCAGGCCGAGGCGATCGGGGTGATGCAGATCGACGCCTGCCGGGTCGGTGGCGTCAACGAGGTCCTGGCCGAGCTGCTGCTGGCGGCGAAGTTCGGCGTGCCGGTCTGCCCCCACGCCGGCGGGGTGGGCCTCTGCGAGTACGTCCAGCACCTGGCGATCTTCGACTACCTGCGGGTGGGCACCGGGCTGGACGGTCGGATGATCGAGTACGTCGACCACCTGCACGAGCACTTCGTGGATCCGGTGCGGACCCGCGACGGCCGCTACCTGCTGCCCGAGCGGCCCGGTTACAGCGCCACCATGAAGCCCGCGTCGATCGCCGAGTTCCGCTTCCCGGACGGTCCGGCATGGCGGTGACCGTCGGGGCCTCCCGGCTCGGCCTGGGCATGCTGCGCCGGCTGCCCGCCGAGGCCCGCCCGCTGATCCGGCCGGGCACCGTGCCGACCGGCGTCGTACACCTGGGGTTGGGCGCGTTCCACAGGGCCCACCAGGCGGTCTTCACCGAGGCGGCGGTCGGCGCGGCCGGCGGTGACTGGGGCATCGTGGCCGTCGCCCCGCGCAGCGCCGCCGTGGTCGAGGCGATCGCCGCGCAGGACAACCTGTTCAGCGTCAGCGCCCTCTCCCCCGCCGGCAGCGCCACCCGGGTCGTGGGCGCCCTTAGCGGCGTCCGGCACGCGCCCAGCGACCCGGACGCCGTGGTGGCGCTGCTCGCCGACCCGGCGGTGCGCGTGGTGACCCTGACCGTCACCGAGAAGGCGTACCAACTCGATCCGGTGACCGGCCAGCTCTCCCCGGACTCGGCGCTCGCCGCGGACCTGGCCGGCGGCGGACCCCCGACCACGGTGCCGGGGCTGCTGCTGCGCGGGCTGGCCGCCCGGGCCGCGGCGGACGCCGGGCCGGTGGCTCTGGTGAGCTGTGACAACCTGCCCGCCAACGGTCGACGGCTGCGCGGCATGCTCGACCAGGCGGTCGAGCGGGCCGGCGGTGTGCCCGCCGGGCTGGTCGACTGGGTGGCCGGCAACGTCACCTGCCCGGGCACGATGGTGGACCGGATCGTGCCGGCCAGCACCCCGGAGACGATCGAGGCGGCCCGGCGGGCGCTCGGCGTGACCGACCTGGCCGCGGTGGCCGCCGAGCCGTACGCGCAGTGGGTGATCGAGGACGACTTCCCGGGCGGCCGGCCCGGTTGGGAGTTCGCCGGGGCGGTGCTGACCGACGACGCGGGCCCGTGGGAGCGGTTGAAGCTGCGCGCCCTCAACGGGGTGCACTCGGCCACCGCGTACCTCGGAGCGTTGGCCGGTCGGGAGACGATCGCCGACGCGCTGGAGATCCCGCACCTGCGCGACGTGCTGCGCCGACTGATCGCCGAGGACGTGGCGGCCAGCTTCACCCCGCCGGACGGGGTCCGGGTGGTCGACTACGGCGAGCAGGCCCTGGCCCGGTTCGGTAACCCGGCGATCCACCACCGCACCCTCCAGGTGGCGATCGACGGCTCCCAGAAGCTGCCGCAGCGCGTCCTGCACACCATCGCCGACCTGCGTGCGGCCGGGCGGTCCGCACGTTGGGGCGCGCTGGTCGTGGCGTCCTGGTTGCGCTTCGCGCTGGGGTACGCCGACGACGGCCGGCCGTTGCCGTTCCAGGACCCACTGGCCGGGCCGATCCGGGCCGCGCTGGACGCCGGGGTGCAGAGCCCGGCGGGCGCTGTCGACGCGGTCTTCGCGCTGCGCGACGTCATCCCGGTGGAGGTGGCCGAGGACGACGAGGTCCGCGCCGACGTGATCGCCTGGCTCACCGCGTTGGAGCGGCACGGCGTCGAGGCCACCCTGGCCGGTGCCCGATGACCGGATCGACCCGGGCCGGTCGGTGGTGAACGCGGCGACGCCGCCGCCCCGGGTGGCGGTGATCGGGGCGAACGGGCACGGTCGCTGGCACCGGCGGGTGATCGCGCCCCTGCACGCCGCCGGTCGGCTGCGGTTGGTCGCCCTGGTCGACGTCCGACCGGTCGAGGACGACCCGGCCGCCCCGGTGCCGCCCGGGGTGGCGGTGTTCACCGACCACCGGGCGATGCTCGCCGCCACCCGACCGGAGGTGGTGGTGATCTGCACACCGCCGCACACCCACCTGGCGATCGCCCGCGACGCCCTGGCCACCGGCGCGGACCTACTGCTGGAGAAGCCGCCGGTGCTGTCGTTGGCCGAGCACGAGGAGCTGACCTGGGCCCTCACCGCCGCCGGCCGGGTGGCCCAGGTCGGCTTCCAGGCGCTCGGTTCGGCGGCTCTCATCGCGCTGACCGACGCGCTGGCCGCCGGCCGGCTGGGCACTGTCACCGGCATCTCCACCGTCGCCGCCTGGCAACGGCCGGACGCCTACTACGCCCGCTCCGCCTGGGCCGGTCGACGGACTCTGGACGGCCGGCCGGTGCTGGACGGCGCGCTCGCCAACCCGCTCGCGCACGCGGTGATGCAGTGCCTGGCGATCGCCGAGGCGCTCGCCGGGGCGACGCCCTGGCCGGTCGCGATCGAGGTGGAACGCTACCGGGTCCGGCCGATCGAGGTGGAGGACACCGCAGTGCTGCGGGTCCGGTTCCGCGCCGGGCCGCCGGTGCTGGTGGCGGTGACCCTGGCCGCCGAGGAGTTCGTGGCCGGCGAGGTGGCGGTGACCGGTACGACGGGGAAGGCGGTGCTGGAGTACCCGACCGACCGGTTGCGCCTGCCTGGCGACGTGGTGACCCGCCGGGTGCCGGGGCGGCTGGGGTTGCTGGAGAACCTGCTCGCCCACCGGGACGACCCGTCGGGCGTGCCATTGATCGCGCCGCTGGCCCGTACCGCGCCGTTCACCGCGCTGCTGGACGCGTTGCGGTCCGCGCCGGAGCCCCGGCTGCTCGAAGGCGATCTGGTGACCACCCTCGGCGAGGGCGGGGAGCGGGTCCGCCACCTGCGGGGCGTCGTCGACGTGTTGCGTCGGGCGGCCGAGCGGGGGGCGCTGCCGAGCGAGCTGTCGGTGCCGTGGGCGTCCGGCGCGTACCGCGCCGAGCTGACCGGATAGCGGCGCGCCCGCGACTCGCGGTCGGGTCGGCGACGTACGGGCTCATCGATGTGGTGAAGATCGGCTATAAGTGACGCATGGACTTCCCGCCGCACCTGGGCAGCATGCCGATGCACGCGATCACCGAGATCCACGGCGAACCGGGCCTGCTGGAACGTTTCCGGTTGGAGGTCCAGCAGTTCGACGACGAGGCCCGGGCGCGGTTGACCGCCGCGCTCGACCTCGCCGCCGAGCTGCACCGCGACGATCGACGCGTCCGTGAGCCGTACCTGAACCACCTGCTGCGGGTGGCGATCCGGTTGATGCACCACTACCAGGTGCGTGACGTGGACGTGATCGTCGCCGGTCTGCTGCACGATGCCGTGGAGGACCACCCGACCGAGCTGGCCGACGGCGACCCGGGCACCGACCCGACCGGGGCCGCGCTGGCCGCACTGGCCGCGCGGTTCGGACCACGGGTGGCCACCCTGGTCGCCGCGGTCACCAATCCGGTGTACGACCCCGAGCGGGACCGCAACGAGCAGTACCGGGAGCACCTGGCGGTCAGCCTGGACCGGGAGCCCTGGGCCCGGGTGATCAAGGTGTCGGACTTCACCGACAACGGCGTGGGTGTGATCCACACCGTCGGGCCGAAGGTGGTCTCGTCGGCCCGGAAGTACCGGCCGCTGGTGCCGCTGTTCCGGGACCTGATCGGCCGGCCGGACACCCCGTTGTCACCTGCGGTGAAGCGGCACATCTTCGGCCAGCTGGACCTTGCCGAGGAGCGATTCAGCGCCATCCTGGACCAGCCCGCCCCGAACTGACCCGTCCCCGGATCACCCGACCGGGTTCCGTGACAAGTTCTCAGATCTGTTCGGAAGCCTCGGGCATTACGGTTGGTTTTGCGCCGAATGAGAGGAAATGCCCCTCTCGGTTCGTCTTTCGGCCGTGTCACCAATCGAGAGGATTCTGACCATGCGCGACCTTTCCCGTCGTGATCTGCTCAGGGCGACGGCCGTCGGCGCCGGAGCGGTCGCTATCCCGAGCATGATCTCCGGCAGCTCGGCCATCGCGGCCGACGGTCCCGGGTGGCCCTCCGACACGAAGTTCCCCCCGGCACAGCTGACCGGCCGGATCGTCCGCCCGCAGAGTCCCAACTACGCGGAGGCCAGCCTCGGCTGGGACGAGCTGTTCGTGCACTACCCGCTGGTCATCGTCTTCGCTCAGGAGACCCAGGACGTGGTCAACGCGCTCACCTGGGCGCGGCAGCACGACGTCGCGCTGCGGGTACGCAGTGGCCGGCACAACCTGGAGGGCTGGTCGAACGTCGACAACGGCATCGTGATCGACGTCAGCGAGTTGAAGGACGTCCACATCGACACCGCCGCTCGCGTGGCGAAGGTCGGCGCGGGGCTCACCCAGTCGGAGGCGGTGACCGCCCTCGGGGAGCACGACCTCGCGGCGACGACAGGCACGGAGGGGACCGTGGGCCTCTCCGGCGCGACCCTCGGCGGCGGCTTCGGCTTCCTCACCCGCTACATCGGGATGGCCTGCGACAACCTGATCGGCGCCGAGATCGTCGTCGCGGCGGGCGCCGACGGGGCGAAGGTGCTCGAGGTGGACCCGTGGAACTACCCGGACCTGCTCTGGGCGCTGCGCGGAGCGGGCAACGGCAACTTCGGGATCGTCACGTCCCTGACCTACAAGGTCGCTCCGCTCACCAGCGTCGCCTACCTTCAGGTGACCTGGCCCGGTCTCGACGACCTGCACGAGGTCTTCGACGCCTGGCAGCGTGTCGGACCCTTCACCGACCCCCGCCTCGGCACCCAGGTCGAGGTCCACCCGGATGAGATCCTGCTGTTCGCGGTGCTCGCGGAGGGTTCCGAGGCGGAGGCCAGGAAGCTGCTGGCGCCGATCCTGTCGATCGGCAACCCCACTGTCACCGTGCAGATCGGCGGCTGGGGCGACGTCTACGCAGGCTTCCAGATCCCGAACGAGGAGGAGCCGGCGAAGTGGAAGTTCTTCTCCCAGTTCACCCGCGAGCCGTTCCCGGAGAAGGCGGTCAGCATCGTCCGTGAGTTCATGGAGAAGTCGCCCTCACCCGACAGCAACTTCTTCACCCAGGCCTTCGGTAGGGGGGCGCAACGGCAGGAGCCGTTCGGTGGCGCGGCCTTCCCGCACCGCGACGCGCTCTTCTACTCCGAGCCCGGCGTCGGCTGGGGCACCCGCGGCGAACCCGACAGCGACGACGCCGTCACCCCGATCGCCCAGACCTGGATCGCCGAGTTCAGCCAGGCGCTGCGGCCCTACGTGGACGGCGCCTACGTCAACGTGCCGAACATCGGCATGGCCGAGTGGGAGAAGGCCTACTGGGGGCACAACTTCCCCCGGCTGCGCAAGATCAAGGCGAAGTACGACCCGCACAACGTCTTCCAGTACGAGCAGAGCATCCCGCCCGCGACGCACTGACCCGGGATGACCGGCGGTGCGGGTGACGCCACCCGCACCGCCGGGCACCGCCGCCGAAGACGGGGTCGCGTCGGCGGTCAGGACGGCGCGGCCTCGTCGAGGATGACGCGCAACGCGTGCGGGGCACTGGTGGCGAGGTCGCCGAGCACGGCGAGCAGCAGACCGTACTGATCGGACGGCTCGTCGACGAGCAGTTGGCCGGCGTCGGTGATCAGCACTGTGAGCGGACCGGCGTCGAGCCGGTCCCGAAGCACGTCGGAGAGGGCGTCCCAGGTCTCCCCCAGGTACGCCGGCAGGGCCAGCACGGCGGCGAGCGCGGCGAAGAGCCCGGCCCTGGTCCGCGTCGTCGCTCCGGCCAGCACCACCGCGCCGGGCACGTCGAGGCCGCCGTCGTGGCAGGTGATCAGCCAATCGGGCACCCGACCCGCTTGCTCGTCGACCATCACGTTCAGAGCCGGTAGAAGTCGGTGTAGTGGTTGGGCGAGAACCAGGTGACCCCGGTACTGCGGTTCACCACGATCCGGTACGCGTCCCGGGCGGCGCCCTGGGTGCGCGGGTAGACGTCGTACTCGTAGTAGGTGGCGTTGGTGGGCAGTTGGCCCTCGTAGTTGTAGAACTGGCCGCCGGCGAAGTTGGACTTCCCGCCACTCCAGGAGTACCAGCCTCGGCTGGTCGGGAACCCCTTGGCGGACCAGCCCGAACGGGCGGTGCGGGCGTCCGCGCAGCGGCTCATGGTGCAGGAGCTGTAGACCGACGCCGAGGCCGGGTCGGTCAACCGGGGGGAGACCACGGACGGGCCGACCAGCGCGGCGGCGACCATGGCGAGGAGAAGGGCGAGCGTGGTGGTACGCCGGCGGATCGCGCCGAGCGTGGCCAGTGGGGACACGAGGGTGGACACAGGCTGCCTCCAGACCATCCGATCCATCGATCCGCGTGAGTGTCGGACCGGACCCAGTCTCACCGCTGCCGGTCGACGGCAACACCCCTCGGCACCCCAACTGCTCCACAATGCTCGGTGAACCCCGGATGATCACCTGTCTCGGCGCGCCCGATCGGGAGCAACGCGAGCATGCCGAGGCTGACCCAGACGTACGCGTTGGCGCCCACGAACCCCCACGGCCCGTCCGACCCGTTGGCGAAGACCCAGACCAGCCCACTGCACAGCACGACGTAACCGGCGGCACCGGCACGCGCCCGACGATGAGCCGCCGCGTCGACCGGCGGCCACGGCAGCGTGGACGCGGCGAGCACCACCAGCCCCGGCACCAGCCACACCAGGTGGTGCACCCAGGTGACCGGGCTGACCAGGCACGCGGCAACGCCGGTCAGCGCGAAGCCGGCCCGTTCGTCGCCGTCACGCACCGCCCGGCGTGCCCGTACCGCCCACACCGCCAACACGGCCACGACCAGCAGCAGCCACACCCGCCGGTCCGGGTGCGCCGGGTCGAGCCGGGCGACCAGGCCGAGCAGCGACTGGTTCGACACGTACGCCAACTCACCGACCCGGTCGGTGTCCCACAACGCCTCGGCGAAGAACGTGCGGCTGGCCTGCGGCGCGAGCGCCGCCGCGACCACTGTGGCGCCGACGAGTGTGCCGGTGGCCGTGGCAGCGGCCCGCCACCGCCCGGTGACCAGCAGATACCCGATGAAGATCGCCGGGGTGAGCTTGACGGCGGCGGCCAGCCCCACCCCCACTCCGGCCAGCCGACTGCCCCGCTCCAACAACCACAGGTCCACATACACCAGCGCCACCAGCGACAGGTTGACCTGCCCGAAGCTGACAGTGTCCCGCACCGGGTTGAGCCCGGCCAGCAGACAGCAGGCCAACGCCAGCGCGTACCAGCGCGTCCACCCGTGCCGCCGGGCCAACGGGTCCACCAGCAGGTGCAACAGGAACGCGACGGCCAACGCGGTCAGCAGAAGGTTCGCCACGATCGTCGGGTACCAGGACAGCGCCGCCATCGGCGCCATGGTCACCGCGGCGAACGGCGGATAGGTGAAGCCGTACCCGTTGCCGGTGGTCCAGTCGTACAGGTCGCCGCCGCGTACCCAGTGCCCGACCGCGCCGTGGTACACACCGACGTCGAACCAGCCCCGATGCCCGGGCAGCAGCGCGATCGCCACCGCCAGCACGGTGACCAGGCCGAACACCGTCGCCACTCGCCGCCGACTCGCGTTCATCGGGCCAGCCCCACCGGGGCGGGCGGCACCAGCAGGCGCAGCGAGCCGACCGCGAGCAACCCCACCAGCACCCCGGCGGCGGCCAGCACCGCCTGCGCCACGTCCGGTCCGAAGCCGCTCGGCAACGCCACGAACGCGAGCACCACAGCGCCCAGCGCCGCCGCCGGCCGGGCCCGCCCGTGCGCCGCCGCCGCGAGCAGCACCAGACCCCAGAGCGCGTACCAGGGCCGGGTCGCCGGGCCGAGCAGCGCCGCCGCCACCAACACCAACCCCAGCGCGTACGCCGGGCCGAGCCGTCGCCGATGCCACCACACACCGACCGCCACGGCCAGTGCGACGGCCACGCCCAGCGCCAGGCAGAACCGCATCGGGGCGTCGCCCAGGTGCAGACCGAACCGCCCAGCCGTGCGCGACGCCACCCGACCCAGCGCGCTGGAGATCGACCAGCTGTGCCGGTACATGGGGGTGCCGAGCGCGCCGACCCACCCGTACCCGATGCCGGTGGCCCAGGTGACCACGGCGGCGGTGCCCACCGCGAACCCGGCCGTGCGGGCCACCGAGGCCGGAAGCCCGCGGTGGCGCGCGGCGAGCGACCCGACCACCAGCAGCCCGACCACCGCCGGCACCTTGACCAGCGCGGCGAGGGTGACCAGCACGGTGGCCGTGCCGTAGCGGTGCTCGAAGGCGAGACTCAGCCCGGCCACCAGCAGCCCCAGCATCACCGCCTCGTTGTGCGCGCCCGCGATGAGGTGCAACGGTACGAGCGGGTTGAGCACGCCCAGCCAGAGCGCGGCGGCCGGGTCGACACCGCAGTGCCGCGCCAACCGGGGCAGGTACGCCACCAGCAGCGCCACCCCGGCCAGCGCCACCAGGCGCAGACCGAGCACGCCGAGCACCAGCTTGCCGCCCGTCACGCCACTGACCACGGCCGCCACCGCGAGGAACACCGGCCCGTACGGCGCGGGCGTCTGCTGCCACATCTGCGGCACCTCACCGGCCAACGCGCCGCCCAACTGGGCCACCCCGTGCCGGTACACGTCTATGTCGGCGAGGACCATCGCGCCCTGCGCCAGGTAGCTGTACGCGTCGCGGCTGAACAGCGGCGGCGCCACCAGCAACGGCCCCGCCCAACAGAGCAGAGTGAGCGCGGCGGAGCGCCGGTCGACGACCTCGTCGGGGGCGTGCGGGTGTCGGCCCGCCCACCACCAGGCGGCCACGAGCAGGGTCAGGCCGGCGTACCCACAGAGCAGACCCGGCCCCGCGAGCTGCCGCAGCCCGCTCCACCAGGCCGTGTGCGCGCCGACCGGGAGCGCCCCGGCGGCCAGGCCGGCGCCGGACAACACTGTGGCACCGACGCCCCCGAGCAGCCGGTACGCGATGACGGTCGGCAGTGTGCGCACCCGGGCAGGATGTCGTCCGCGGCTGACCCCCACCCGACGTGCGGACGATCAGCAGGCGACGGCGCGATGTCGGACCGGCGCGGCCGCCCCGCCATCGACGGTGCATGGTCTGGTTCGTGTCGATATGCGGTCTGCTCGGTGACGGCGTGGCGACCGGCATATCGGTCACCGGTTGTTAGCGTGAAACGCGGATCCGTGACCGTGGAGGGGTGCCATGACGGACGCCCCCGACGGGAGGCCGAGGCCCGCGGACCAGTGGCGGCACCGGGGTGTACGAGGGTTGACCATCGCCCGCGACGCCGGTGTGCGCGGCTGGCGGTGGTGGGCGCGAAGCTGGGATCGACTGGTCGCCGCACTCCAGGACGAGGCACCCGTCGGCTCCGCTGCCGCGCCGTCGCCGTCCGGTCCCCTCGTCGAACAACGCGACGCGCCCCGACTGATCGCGGTCCCCGCACGCGGTTACGTGTACTCGTTCTACATCCGCGCCACGTTCGCCTGGTCGTCGCCGGCGAGCCTGCGGTCCGAGGTACTGAGCTGGTACGTGCAGTACTTCCAAGCCAACGCCATCCAACGGCTGACCCGGCTCGCCGCCGACGCCGCCCGGGACCTGCCCCCGCACCGGGCCGGTGACCTGGAGGTGGCGTTGCAGCGGGCGCTCGCCGAGGATCCCCTGTGGCACTACCAGCGGGGCGACATCACGCTGACCTGCCGCCCCGACGCCGCCGTACGCCTCGACGAACGGATCATGCCGGCGCTCCAGCCACACGTCGACCGCCTGGTCAAGCTGGAATACCAGTTCGACGAGCAGATCCGAAAGGCCCGGTACGCCGAGGAACTCAGCCGCCAGTGGGCGACGATCCTCGATGATCACGCGGACGACCACGACCTTGCCGACGCCCGCGACCACATGCTCGCCGCGCAGCGAGAAGCCGCACGATGGATCGCCGAACTCCTCCACCGCCACGCCAACCCCTCACCAGAGCCGGCTCACACGCCCAGAGTGCCCCCACAACAGACCCACCCCACCCCCGTCCCGCCAACCCCCGAGTAGCTCCCCCGCCGCACCCGCCCCCTCTCCCCCATGATCAAGTGATGAAAAGTAGGTGCGGGGGGCCTGTGGGACCTACTTCTCAGCACATGATCATGAAATGGCGCGGTGGGCGAGAATGGCCAGAGTCTCCTGGCGGACCTGAACCGGGTCCGCGGTGAGGCGGCGGTGGCTGAAGCGGACGACGAGGATGCCGACGGTGGCGAGCAGTGCGTCCCGGCGGAGGTCAATCTCGCGTTCGGCCGGGTCGCCGTGGCTGGTCGCGCCATCCAGTTCGATGTTGACCCGTTCCGCCTCGGCGAACATGTCGAGGTAGATCGTCCGGGCGCCGACCCGCACCCGCGCCTGCCGGGTGAACGTCGGCATCCCCGGTCCGGTGAAGACGTGGTCGTGACCCCATATCTCCAACGGGCTGCGGCAACCGGCGGCGAGCCGGTCCAGCAGACCGCTCAGCGCCCCACGGTCGGGCATCCTCGGCACCTCGGCAAGAGCGGCGGCGAGGCGTTGCGGCGTGGTCAGCCGGTCGTTGACCGCGCGGATGAGCAGACTCGGTCGGTCGACCGGCGGCAACAGCGGCCAACAGTCCACCAGGGTCCGGTCGAGCCGGATGACCGGCAATCCTCCGCGGATCACCACCTGCGGCGGCGCGATCGCGAAGTCGGACCGGCGCGCTACGACGAGATGCGGCCGATCACGCAGGCCTGACCCTCGCGGCAGATCGAGATACACCGGCTCCCCCGGCGCCTGACGGCGCAGGCCCCACACGTCGAGCGCGGTCAGGCGACTCAGCGCCCCGCGCCCGTCGACGTACGCCAGCACAGCGCGTCGAGCGACGTCCCGCTCGACGCGGGCCAACATCGGCAGGTCGGAGTTGGCGTGACGGATCAGCGCGGCGTCGCCGTAGACCCCGGGCAGCAGTTGTATCAGCCGGTTCGCCCGCCGGGCGGTCTGGATCGTCCAGGCCGGGGCCGCCCGCAGTATGTCCCGCCGAGCGACCAGCCCATTGCCGCGCACGAGCAGAGCATGCAACCGCGGGTCCACCGCCCCACCCTGCCTCGGCGTACGGCCGATTACTGCCCGCGTGACTGCCGCGGTGGACAGCGAATGCACCTGTGGACCGCCGTCCGAGGCATCTTCGATTGTGGTACGCGAACCTGTGATGCCTGGTCTGGGTCGGCTCCCCCGGGCGTTGAAGGTCCGCCCTAACCAACCTTTTGTCCGGCCGGATAGACGCCCTCGTTGAGAGCAGCGACGCCGTCAGGGCTGCCAGCCTCCACAACGGCCGGGTATGCAGCTAGGACGGGGCACCCTACTGGCGGAGCAGTTACCGAGCACCAGTCGGTCAGGTTGGAGCAAGGTAGGTCATCTGCATTGGCTCGGCGAGAACCGCCCGGGCCGCCGGAATGTCCGCCAGCCGGGAGGCCAGGGTGGCGACGGCGAGTCGCTCCGGCAGAGCGGCACTGAACTTGAGACCGGCAAGCGCCTTGTCCGACACGTCGGGCAGGCAGATTCGGTCGGCCGCGTCTGACATGGCCCGATGCACCACACTGCGGTCCAAATCTGGTCGCAGCCGAATGGAGGCGTCGTCGTACCGTTGAGTCGGATCGGCCAGCTCGCTGAGCGTAGCGATCAGAGTGGCATTGGCCCGGAAGCCTGCCCAGGTCCACCAACGCACCTCACCGTCGTCGTCTCTGACCAGCACCGGGCCCGCGGGATGGACGACAGGGGCCGCGTCGTCCCGTAGAACAGCCAGTCTGCTCTTCGCCCGGCCGGTGAGGGTGACCGGTGGGTCGGCACCGAGCAGCACATCACGCATTGCCCGGACCATCCGGTACGACAGTCCCTGCGGCGATCCGCCGGTCATCCAGAGGGCCTTTCCACCCCCCTCGGCTGGCTCGACGAAGCAACGTTGCCGCTTCCAGTCGATATAGGTGACGCGCCAACTTCGGCCGGCGAGCAGCAGCAGCCGGGGACCGAGCACCCTGGCGGTCAACAGTGCCGGGTCGGTCCGGCCGATCTCGGTACGACCAGCCAGCACGGTGAACTGCGGTGGTGCGGTGAACACCGCCAGCATGTCCATGAAGTGCCGACGCCCGAAGCGCAGTTCAGCTTCTGGCCCGATGAAGAGCATCCCGGAGTCGACGTCGAGGTAGCCTCGCTCGACGAGGTGCCGCATGATCACGTCGGCACTCTTGTCGAAGGGCGTCAGGCCATTCCACTCGTGCGACCAGAGGTTGTCACCGATCCGGTGTTGTTGGAGCGCGAGCGCCAGCATCTGCTGGGCGACTATGTGCCGCGGTTCAGGCGGGGGTGCGACTGCTTCGACCCAACCTTGTGCCCACAGATTCAGCAACCCAGCAGCATGCAGCAGTCCTTCCCCGTCCAAGGCGAGGAAGAGGCAGTTGCGGCTGCTGCCGGGACGCCGACCTGTCCGGCCGATCCGTTGCAGGAACGCGGCGACGCTACGTGGGGCGTTGATCTGGATGACGCGGTCGAGATCGCCCACATCGATTCCGAGTTCGAGGGTACTGGTGGCGACGATGACGCAGTCCCGCTCCTGCGCGAAGGCTTCCTCGGCCCGCCGCCGCTCGTCAACCGAGAGTGACGCATGAGAGAGGAAGGTCGTCACGTTGAGCGCGCGGAGCCGTTGCCCGAGATCCTCGACCAGCGCTCGGGAGTCGCAGAAGACCAAGCGCTTTTGCCCGTGATGAAGGGCCGCGATGACCTTGGCCGCGTTGTGCACGGACCCGACGTAGTCCAGCTCGACCTCACCGGCTGGACGTGGCACCGGCGTCGCCGGGTGACGATCGGGCGCCACCACTCGCGCGAACCGCTGGCCGCGACCCGAACCCTGCAACCAGGCCAACAACTCGTCCGGGTTGCCGACCGTCGCCGAGAGTCCGATTCGCTGCACCGGTCGTCCCGCCACCCGGCTGAGGCGTTCCAACACCGCCAGCAGGTGCCAACCACGATCATCGCCGGCGAATGCGTGCACCTCGTCGACCACGATCGCCTGCAGTTGGCCGAAGAACACGTCATGATCGACAGCGCTGCTGACGAGCATTGACTCCAGGGACTCCGGCGTGGTCAGCAGAATGTCGGGCCTCTCGCGGAGGATCGCACGGCGCCGACCCATCGTGACGTCGCCGTGCCAGAGCGCCGCCCGACGCCCGAGCCATGCCGTGTAGCTCTCCAGCCGGGGCAGAAGGTTGTTGAGCAGCGCCTTCAGCGGGCAGACGTAGAGGACAGAGGTGCCCGACCAGTTCTCCTGCGCCATCCGGGAGAGCAGCGGAAACAGTGCCGCCTCGGTCTTACCGCCGGCGGTAGGCGCCAACAGGAGTGCGTCCTCGCCGGCCAGCAGTGGTTGCACTGCAGCTTGTTGCAATGGCCTCAATGCCGGCCACTGCAGCGAGTTGACAATGTGGTGCTGTACGACTGGATGCAGCAGTTCGGCGTCACTCGCCATGACTTCGACGTCCTTCAGAGCTCGAGCGAGATCTCGTCGGCGCTCGTGGCGTTTCGCTCTACGTCCGTCATCTCGGCGCTGGACAGGGTGAGCGCATAGTGTTGCCGAGGGTTGAACTCGGGGAACTGGTCCACCCGATCGAGCACCTCCCCCACGAGCTTCTTGAGAAACAGCCGCGGCGCCACCCCGACCTTGCCGCCGAGACCGCCGGCTATTGCCCGTGCCAGCTCGCCGAGGTATCCGTCGTCAACCAGCCCGTACACCCGCTCTGGCACTGCGGACCCGTCGGCGTAGAGGTCTCGCACTCGGCCGCCGAGTTCCACGAGGGAATCGACGGTGAAGCCCGGCAGCCGGATCTGCACCGCGCGGGGATTGTCGAACCGTGGGTCGGTGCTGAAATCCACGGCAAGGCGCTGCGCCAGTGGCGCGAGCCGCTGAACGCCCTGCGGGCCATCGTAGAAAGCCGGCGTGCCGGTAATCACCAGGTAAAGACCGGGGAACCGTCCGGAGTGCACCTCGTCGATGAGTTGCCGGAGGGCGTTGAGCGCCTTGTCCCGAGCATCCGACCTGACTCGTTGCAGCGTCTCCACCTCGTCGAGCACCAGCAGCAGCCCCGGATGCCCACTGTCGCGCAGCACGGCCAGCAACCCTTGCAGGAAGCTGAGTGCCGCGAAGTGGTCGAGATCGCCCCGTACACCGGCTGCCCGGCGGGCGGCGGCCGCGACGTGTGGCTGCCCGCCGAGCCAGGCGAGCACGGCGTCTGCGGTCGCCGCATCGCCTCGCGCGGCAGCAGCCCGGTAGCCGCGCAACGCGGCAGCGAAAGCGGGAGCGCTCCGGCTCACGAGGGCCAGCCGTTGGTCGAGGAGAGTTTCGACAGCTTCGTCGAGAGCACCGGCGTCATCCGCAATGACCTGCCCTGCCGCAAGGACGTCCTCCTCCAGCGCATAGAACCAGCCGTCCACGATCGGACGAAGTGCGCTGGGCGGGAACGTCGAAGTGGTGAGTCGCTCGCTGAGCCGGCGGTAGACGGTTTCCAGCTTGTGCAGGGGCGTTTCGTTCTCGGAAATCTGCACCTCGGCGACGGCGAGGTTGGCCTGCTTGGCCTGCTCGGCAATCCACCGGGCGAAGAACGTCTTGCCGGAGCCGTACTCACCGCGAACCGCCTTGAAGACGGATCCGCCGGCGGCGACGCTGTCCAGGTCATCGCCGATGGCTGCGGCAAAGCGGTCCAACCCCACGGCGAAGAGGTCCAGTCCGGCCGATGGCACGGCGCCGCGTCGCAGTGCGTCGATCACCTCGCGGCGACGCGCCGGGCTGACCGTCGTCACTCCGCCCCTCCCCGCAGACGGAACTGCTCCTGCAGCAACCGGAGGTCTAGCCGGACGGTTCGACCGTTGTCGGTGAGCGACAACACCGGATAGTTGTCCACGTTGAAGATCCGTTGCAGGGTGGTGGCGAAGCCGACCGCCCGCACCGGTGCCTCGCCGGCCCGCTGCGCCAGCACGGCGACGGGCAGCACACCCTTGGCGTCGACAAGTGCTCGTAGTGCCGCTTGAATCTTCTTCAGCTCCACCCGGCGCGGCGTCAGACTGTGCTGCGCCTCGAACAGTTCGGTGGCCAGCAGCGCCGCCACCAGGTCGCCGTCGCTGACCGCCGATGCTGCCTGCGGCTCGGCCGCCACTTCCGGTACCTCGAAAAGCGCGTCCCCAGCGATGGCGGGTGCCTTCCGGCGCGGCTTCGGCGTGTTGGTCGGCCGTGCAGGAGCGCTCGGCTCCGACGCGGCAGCGCCCGTCTGCCACCACTCCGGTGTGCGCTCCTCTACGGGCGCCCAGCCCGCCGGCGGGTCGGTTACGTTGGGCAGCAGGTAGGCCAACAACGGGATGGTCACCTCGGCCAGCGACGCACCGCCGTGGTATCCCGCCCGGCTCGGACGGTGGCGCAGCAGCGGATCCCACAGCGCGATGATGCGATTGCCATCCGAGATGACCCTGGGACCTGTCAGTTCCACCTCACCGGGGCCGGCCGGGCCAGCCCCGACCCGGTGACGGGCGGATGCCGCGTCCGGTGTCTTGAGGTGCTGACCTCCACGCTCAAGGATGTGCCCGTGGTCACTGGTGACGATGACGGCCCGGCCGGTGCGACGAGCCTGGTCGAGCAGGCTGCGCAGAAAGCCGAGATCGTTGAGTTGCCACCCGGCTTCATCGCCCTCCCGGCCGTGGGCCAACGCGTCATCAACCGTGTTGATCACAACGGCCACCACGGGAGCAGAACTCGCCACGGCATCGGTCAGGTCGGCGGCGATGACCTCGCCCGCACCGCCGCGCGCCGGGCCCTTGTGGAAGATTCGGGAGTCCCGACCCCATCGCCCCTCGGCGAAGAGCCGCCGCTCAAGGTCCTGATTCCCGGCACGCAGTGCGCCGGCGAAGAGCGACGTGCGGGAAACCGCCGTAAGGGTGGGCAGCGCGGCAACAATCCCCCGACGCCGAGCCGCTCCCGCCCCTGCCAGCGGGTCGTACTCCACCCAGTGCGGGGCCAACTCGTCCGCGAGCTGCACCGCGACTGCGGCGCTCATCCCGTCGAGCACGGCGAGCAGCAAGGGTCGACCAGCACGGATCAGCGGATCGACCACGCGGGGCAGAAGATTCTCGATGGTGAGCAGGTCGCCGTCGCTGCCCGGCCCGGCGGTGGCCCACGCGGCGAGCCGGCCGGCGAACGCGCCGTCGAGTTCACGCCGCCGCTGCTGCGCCAGCTCATGAATCTCCCGGTACGCCCGCTGCAGCTGCGGATGGGTTTCCTCCCCAGCCCAGACGTGGTTGAGCGCCTGATCCACCCACCCCCACTCGGCGATATGCCGGTCCACGCCGTCCGCGACGCTCTGCGGAGGCACCACCGTCGTGCCGAGCCAGTGCACCAGCCGCTGGGCCATCCGGGCTCGACGTACCCGTTCTGCCTCGGCCTCGGCGAGCCGATGTCCGGCGAGGTGTTCGATCGCCAGGTCGAGTTCCGGGTTCGCGGGGTTCCGCAGTCCGGCGAGCAGGGCTCCTGCCGCGGCACCGAGGCGGTTGGCGAAGCCGGTCCGTAGGACCGGACTGTGGCCCGCGCTGTTGCCCGCGGAGAACTGGATGAGTAGCTGCTCCGCTCGGTCGAGGATGGCATGGCCGTCCCGGCGAACCGCCGCGCGCGGCGCGTTCAACAGGGCGCTAACCACTTGCACGGCCGCCGCCGCGAAGCTGCGCACTGTGGCATCGTCGTTAAGGTTGCCGAAGTACTGGTCGATACGCCCCTGGGCGCGCACCGAGTCGGCGCTCTCGGTGCCCCAGAGCGCATCGCAGACCAAACCCAGCGGCAACGCTTCGTTGCCATGCCCGGCATCGACCAGCGCAAAGAGTGCCTTCGCCGGCCGGCCGAACTGCTCCAGCAGCCAGCGCGCGAGCCCGTTCCGCTCGGCCTCCCGTAGCAGTCCATACGCCTCGACCGCACCTGGCTCGGCACTCCATCGCAACAGCGCCGTCACGTCCAGGTCGTCCGGGCCGATGCCCTGCCGGTCGAGACCGAGCCGCACCGCCGCGAGATGCCGCAGAGCCATGTCGCGGGTCAGCACCGACGTGGCCAGCCCCGGCCAGCCGCCCGGCGGCATGGCGTCGAGCAACGCCTCGCCGGCCCATGCCTCGCGTTCGAGCGCGGTGTCCGGTAGCTGCGCGCCGAACGCATCGACGACCAGGTCCCAGGGTTCCACGGTGATGACGCGCTGACGGAAGACCCGGCTACGCACGCCGTGGTGCAGCACCGACTCTGGAACGTCGGTCAGCAGGACGAGAACCTCCTCGTCGCGGTCGCTGACGAGGTGCTCCCATACGGCCAGCGGGGAGACGCATGGCACTACTCGGACCGGGCGTCCGTCCGACAACAGCACCGTCGGGTCGTGCGGCCATATCGGCTCCGCCCGGATCACCATCACCGGGTACGCGTCGCCGTTACGGTGCCGTTCGAGCTGCTGCGCCACCTTCTGCCGCAGTGCCACTGGGCTGATCCGCAGTGCCTGAGCCGGTGCAGGTGCCTGAGTCACGAAACGATTCTCCAGGTGACCTCGATGGTCGCGTCCGGGTGGGCGGCTACGTACTGGCGAAGTTCGTTCACCGCATCCTCGGAGAGCCCGGCCGAAACGACCGCCTTACCCCCGATGGGCGGGGGCGGCGGAGGCGGCGGCAGTGGAGGCAGCGGCGACGGGGGCGAGGCCTTCTTGGTGGCACGCCGGATGAGCGCCACCGCGTCAGATTGCGCGCGCCGGAGAGCTGGGCTCAGCGGCACGGTCAACTCGTCGGCCTGGCCGACGCGGCGCAGCTCGGCGAGGATCCCAGTCGCCTCCCCGGCGTATGGCTCGCCGAGGCCGGCAATGATCTCGAAGTTCTCCCACGCCGCATGGGCCAGCTCGGCGGACACCTGGGCGGCGCTCTTGATGCTCTTCCCGACCCTGTCGGCCGGTCCGGCGAGCTCCGCCCGAGCCAACCGCTCGGTGGTCTCCACGGCCGTACGCCCGGTCGCCAGCCGCTCCAGCAGGTCAGCCGCCGCGCGAGCGGTGGCGAGTCGTCCTGACGGCGACGCCTGGTCGATACCCAGCCATTTGTCGTGCTGCTCGAGCCGGGCGGTCAGGCCATGAGCCGCTTCTCGATACCGCGAGCCCTCGTTGCTGAGGTCGCGACCAAACATCGCCACCAGCCGGCCCCGCCGCAAGTTCAGGTTGTGTACACCGAAAATCGCCCCGGCTCGGGCCCGAGCCTCTGCCCAATCTTCCTCGCTGGGCAGCCGCTCCTCGCGCAGAGCGTGATCGGTAGTGATCTTGCCTGGATCAGGAGCGGGTGTGACCGGGCTTCCGTGCAGGTGGAAGGCACGGTCGGTCTGCTCGGCGAAGGTGGCCACAACGAGTTGCGCCACGATCGGGTCGAGACCGCGTGGGCTGGGTTCGTCGATCCAGCCCAGGATGTCGGCGACGCGTAGCTCACCGCTGACGCCCTCGGCGGCCGCCCTGTGGTGGAAATGCTGCGCCCACTGGCCCTCGACGACGAAGGCCGCCTCGTGCATCGTGCCGAGCCCGAGCGGATTGGCGATCCGGCGCATGGTCTGGCGGTGCGCTCGCTCGACCTCTACGCGTCCCTCCGGCGACTCGACCGCTCGCCGGACGTGGTCGAGCACTACCTTCACGTCAGGCAGACGCACAGGCTCGCCCTTGCGGTCGGGGTCGAAGTCAGGATGGGCAGGGAACTGCTGGCTGAGCATCTGATCGCCGAGACTGCGCAGCGCGTCAGCGAATGTGGCGCCCATGGGCAGTTTCGGCTCCAACGCACGGGTGAGCGACTGCAGGTGGTCATCGAAGCCAAGCTGCACGTCTGAGGGCTGCTTGCCCGCCAGCCCGTACGCCTGGCGCAGCACGGCCTGCATCTTGTTCAGCAGCGCGCTGCGCTGGTTGGTCAGCGCCGCGTGTGCCCGCCGACGGTCGTCGGGGTTGAGGTGCTCGGCGTGGCTGTCGAAGCGCTGCCCCTCCAGCAACTTGTCGATGATCGCGAGCTTGCCCAGCTCGGTGCGGCGTTCGATGGTCAGCGCGGCAGGAATCCAGCAGACCGTGCGCGGCGTCATCCGGCCGCTCAGCTCCTGGACCCGTTGCCGATCGTCCGCCGGCCCATGACTCCCGTCGTCGAACGGATAGTCGACGATCAAACGCCAGCCGGTCGGGTCGTTCGGGGGGAATGCCTCGTCCCGGATGTCGTGTGGGTCGCGGACGTTGCCGTACACCAGCTCGATCGTGCGGCGACTCCCCCGCCAGGTCAGCGCGGCCTCCGCGAAGAACGAGTCGCTCCACGGCACGCCGAGCTGTTTCCAGAGCAGCCGCTGCACAAGGTGCTTGCGGGCACCCTCGTTGTCGTAGTGCTTGGCGGTGGCGAGCACGCTGTCAACGTCGACGCCGACCAACTCCAGCGACACGATCGGGTCGTCGCCCTCACCGATGCGGATCTCGGCGAACCGGCCGGCCCAGTCGGTCAGCTTCCGGTTGACCTGGGCGACCTCACCTCCCGGGATTGGGCTGGTGATGCTGCCGTGGTTGAGCGCCGACAGCCGTCGGGCGGTGAGATTGCGCAGCGCCGGGACACTGGGCGCCAGCGCGGCCAGCAGCAGCGTCTTGATCAGCCGGTCGTCGCCGGTGAAGGCTCGAACCCGTCCGACCGTCTCAGCAGGCTGGGTGTCACCGCGGCGCGCCGCCTCCAGGTCGTCGTCAGTGAGGTCGTACTGGCTCAGCAGGTAGGGGCGCAGCTTCAGGTCGTAGAGCTTTTGGGCCATTTCGAACTCGGCCTTGAGCTTCTCGGTGAAGGGCTGGTCGCCGCCTGTGCTGATGACGTCGTAGAGGTCTCCGAGGGGCACCAACTGGCCGAGGCGCAGGGTGTCGCGGCGATCGACCAGCAGCTGGCGCATCAGCTTCAGCGCCGTCCGGGAGCGCTGCAACGCGCTGGAGACGTGCACCAGGGTGGAGAGGAATGCCGGGCTGAACGGGTACGTCGACCGGAAGGCGTCGATGTCGGCGCCACTGCCCGAGTCGGTGCCGAGCAGGGTGTCGAACACCTCTCGCCGTACCTTGGTGGTGGCGTCGAAGGCCCGAGAGATGGCCTCGCCCGCCCCGGGTCGGTCGTCGCGCGCTTTGAGCAACCGGCGGCGAGCGATCTCAGGGAGGTTGCGGTCCTCCAGCTTGATCACGTCGAACCGGCCGCTGGCCAGATTGAGGGTGTCCTGATAGCTCAGCTCGTTGGCGCCGGTGACCTCCTCGCCGACCAACTCGCGCAGGTCGCGCTGCCGAGCGATGAAGCTGACCACCGGGATCGGCCGGCGGGTGTCGCCGCCCTCGACGAAATTGGTGATCTTCTGAATCTCCCGGGAGACGAACTGCTGGTCTCCGATCGAGTTGGCCAGCCAGAGGATCAGCTCGTCGAGAAAGAGGATCAACCCGTGGTAGCCGAGTTCCTTGGCGTGCCGGCTGATCTCGGTCAGGCCCCGGTCGAGCGAGACGAACGCTTCGGCGTCCTCCCGGGCGTTGCTGAAGAAGCCGACGTTCCAACTGGTCAGCAGATCGTTGACCAACTTGCGGCGCAGCTCGTCGGAGTACGCACCGCCGAACGCCTCATCCAGGCGCTCCGGCGTCCAGAACGTCTCGCTGTCGCCCCACTCATCTTCGGCGTCCCCGCCGGGCAGGCCGTCGATGAACTGCTTGTCGCCAATCTTCTCCCGCAGCGAGGCGGCCTGCTCCAGCAGCGCGTCGGTGCGGTGGACCGCCGGGATGGGCGCATCGGGGTGCAGCGCGCGGACCCGGTCGACGTAACCGCCAAGCACCCGCTGCTCCAACGACCGCGCATCGAGCAGGTGGTACGGGATGAGCAGGAACTTGCGTCCGTCCAGCCAAACACTGTGCTTCGCCACCAGCGGGGCCAACTCATCGCGGCCGCGGGCAGCGGATTCGCCCCGCAGCAGCGCGTGCAGCACCGCCATGAAGTGCGACTTACCGGAACCGAAGGAGCCGTGCAGGTAAGCGGCCTTGGAGGCGTGCCCTTCGACAGCGGAGCGGATCAAGCCGAGCGCCTCGTCGAAGTTGCCGAGCAGCCGATCCGTGACCACGTAGTCGCGCAAGGTGGCATCGGCGTCGGCGACACTGTCGGCGAGCTTGAGCACAAAGTCGCTCGTGCTCGTGCGCTCCGGGATCTCGATGAACTCCCGAAGCAGCGGCGCGGGGCTGGGCGAAGACATGGTGCATACCGTACCGACCAGCGCCCGCCTGTTCGGTACAGGCGCGTTCGCGACTGGGGAGGATCGGCTTCATGGCTGACGCACATCAGCCAAATCCTCCACTCGGCAGTCAGGGTGCACGAATCGGACGGCCGATCATGGGGTGGACAGGCGTACCCCCGCACGGTAGGACTTCAGTCGGGCCAATCGCTCAGCGCGTCCTGCTGCCTGTCGGCGTGCGGCGGCCCGAGTCGGGTCGGAATTGCTGCTCGGCTGAGTCGGCGCCCGGCTCGGTATTCCATAACCTTCGCGGGGATGAAGAGGTTGACTGATGCACGTCGACAGGATCGAGCGGTCCATCGGCAAACTGATCGACGAGATCTCGAGTGCCGAGATCCTGCTTCCTGAGATCCAGCGCGAATATGTCTGGAAGCCGACACAGGTTGCCAAGCTGATGGACTCCATCTACCGGGGCTACCCCTTCGGCTCGCTGCTGTTCTGGGAGACCGACGACGTCCCGGAGACCCGGGAGATGTTCGTCAGCGGACCTGAACGGGCGCCGTCGAAGCCGCCTCTCTTCCTTCTCGACGGCCAACAACGCCTGACGTCCCTGCACCGGGTGTTCAGTGACCACCCCGAGGCACAGGTCGTTTTTCATGTGGAGAACCAGAAATTCCAGAACCAGAGCGCGGCCACCCAGCGCGACCCGAAGTGGGTGAAGGTGGCGGACGTGCTCGACCCGAAGGCGAGCATGTTGCGCCTGACCCAGCGGCTACTCGACGCGGGGTCCACTCTTGAGGACCACGAGATCGAGGATCGACTCGGCAAGATCAAGGAGCTGCGCAACCGGCGGTTCTTCATGGAGGTCCTCAAGGGCTTTCCGTACGAGGAGGTCGCGGAGATCTTCGTTCGGGTCAACAGCGGCGGCCGCCGTCTCGGCACCCTCGACCTGGCAATGGCGACCCTTTCCACGAGGTGGACGGGGGTGTTGACCAGGCTGCAGCGCGAGTCGGAGCACTGGCTCCGCCACGGCTACGGGCACATCGACGTCAACTTTCTGTCCCGGGCGCTGGCAGGTGTCGTCCTCGGGCGTGGTCTGTCGGTGTGGTCCCACAGCAAGCTGCGGCAGACCGGCGACACGGAGCTCGAGCAGGGCTGGGAAGTGGTCAAGCGAGGTCTCCGGCGGCTGGTTCCGCTGCTGCAGACACACCTCAAGCTGACCCGGTCGGACCCGCTGCCCTCGATGATCGTGCTGATTCCACTGGTCGTGCTCCTCGGTGAGCGCACTGACGACACGGTCGACGAGGAAACCTCGAACGGGATCATCTACTGGCTTCTGCTCGCCACCATCAGGACCCGCTACAGCGGCTCCACCGACACCCGGTTGAGCCAGGACATCCGGGCCGCTCGGCAGCCAGATCCGGTCCGGGCGCTACTTGAGGGCCTCAACGTCGAGAACTCTCGAGCTGAGGTGACCGAGCGGGCGCTGCGGGGCCGGACGAAGGAAAGCCCCTACTTCTTCCTCAGTCTGCTCGTGTCCATGGCCCGGGGTGCGGGTGACTGGTGGTACGGCTCCGACATCCTTCCCGACACGGAGATGGCGCCGAGGCTCGAGCACCACCACGTCCATCCGCTGTCGACCCTCGACGATCGCCGCTTCGACAAGGGTATGGTCAACGATCTCGCGAACCTGGTGTTCATCTCCGCCCAGGCCAACAAGAAGATCAACGGTCGGAGCCCGATCGAGTACTTCCCGACCTTGGACGAGCACGAACTGCGGGCACACCTGGTGCCACTGGACGAGTCGCTGAGGGATCCCAATGGCTACCAGCGGTTCCTCAATGCCCGACGTGCGCTCCTCGCAGAGGCCATGAACGGGCTCCTGGACCGGTTCCGGCCGCCATTCCTCGATGAGGTGCCCGTTGAGAACGCCGATCCAAGCGCCGGACTGTCGCTTGATCTGGCCCTCTACGGCAGCATCCGCGACGGTGGCCGGATCGTCTTCACGGCGTCCGGTGACGGCATCTCCTGGGTGGGCTCGGCCAGCATGGCCGAACTGGACAGCGCCATCGAGTCAGCGCGGGTCGCGGGCATTGACAGCGACGTGACGATCGCCGGCGAGTCCACCCCGGTCGAAATGATCGAGGATTCGTTGCAGGTTCACATAGGGCCGTTTCTTGTCACCGGCACTCCAGAGGAGTGGCGCGGCGTCTTCGACCGGGAACTCGACACCTCCCAGCCACTCTCCGCGCTCCCCCGGATCGAGGCGAAGCAGTGGGACGGCGAACCCATCAAGTTCCCGATCACGAGCACGGACTGACCGGCACACCCACACCCCTTCGAAGGAGATCCGATGACGAAGGCATGGATCGTGCGGGCTGGCCGCGATGACAGCTATGACGCGCTCGCCCTTGACAAGAATCTGATCGCGGTCGGCTGGTCCGGCGCTGGAGACCTGACGAAGACCACGACCCACGCCGACATCCACGACCGAGTCCAAGCCGCCTATCGGGAGGTCGAACGCCGTACGGTGGAGAACTACGCGATCCAGCTGCTCGCGTTCCGGTCTCGGATGTCCGAAGGCGATATTGTGCTGTACCTCCAGCGCACCAGCCCCGACGTTGCCGTTGGCCGCGTTACCGGTCCCTACGAGTACCGGACTGATCTACCCTCGGACATCCGCCACGTACGGCCCGTGCACTGGTCCCGCACCGACATCCCTCGGGCGTCCGTGGAGCGGGAAGTGCTCGCCCTCCCGTCGCTGACCACCGTCTACCGGATCAATCAGGCTGACAGCCTCACCCGACTCGAGCGGCTCCTCGGTCACAACCCGCCGACGGCGCCTCCCGAGGAGCCCGTCACCTCTGGTCCACCTGCTCAGGACGACGGCTCCAGTCCGTTCACGAACCTGCGGCGAAACCTGAACTACGCACGTAGTCTTGCCACCGCTGGCCAGCATCTGGATCAGCTCAAGGTGGGGTCGTTCGAGGTCTCGGACGTGTTCCGAGCAGCCTGGGTCCAGAGCGTCGCCGCACTGGACCACTGGGTCCGACAGGAGATCCGGAGCCGGATGCTGAGGTTGGTCGCACAGCCCACGGCGCAGAAGCCCAAAGCCTTCACCGCTTTCCAGATCTCCCTCGGCCTGGTCGAGCAGGTGCAGCTCGGCACGAAGACGCTCGTCGAAGCCCTGGATCAGCAGCTTCGCGATCAGGGCCACCTGGTTTACCAGAATCCGGACAAGATTCGCGAGGGCTTCGGTCTCGTCCATGACGTCAAGGGCTTCTGGGACCGGGTAGCGCGGGTACTCACGGAGCAGAGCGGAGACGGGGTCGTCTTCACCGGCAAAGACATCCAGGAACAACTCCGGCAGGCCGTGCAGCGCCGTCACAAGATTGCCCACGAGTACGACGAGGATCCCAACGACGTCAGTCGGAAGCGCCCCATCGACGGTCCTAGCACCACGCAGACGATCGACTACATCGAGCAGGTGGCCGCCGCGATCCTGGACGTCCTCAACACGCCCGAGCCCGGCGCGGGGTGAGTCCGTGGCCAAGTACGACGGTCTACACGAGCACCTCCGACGACGTTCCGGGGATGTCGAGATGAGCTTTGAGGAGGTTTCGGACCTGGTTCCGGGTGGCTTGCCCAGTTCGGCCCACCGCTACTCGGCCTGGTGGTCGAACGACGACAGGACCCACTCGCAGTCCAGGTCGTGGAGTGATGCTGGGTTCTCCGCTCACCCGGATATCGCCCGTCAGCGAGTCCACTTCGAGCCGCAGAGCTGACCTCAAAACTGGGGTGTTGTAAGAGGCTCTTTGGCAGAGAATCCCGGGCCTCTGTTGTACGTGTCAGATTCGAGGATGAGCGTCCTCAACGCGTTCCGCTCCTACGTACGCGAGGAAGTCGACCTGCTCGGCGCGCTCCAGGGCCTCGAACGCGGCGTATGCCCTGGCTCGGGCGTGTACGGTCTCCGCAGCCAGCAGGCCGATGATCGCCGCCCAGGCGAGAGAGACCAGGTGAAACGCACGGTCTTCGCGCAGGGCCGGTAGCCGGCTCAGCTGATCGAGCCTGGTGGCGGCGTCGTCCTCGGAACGTGCCCGGTCGACCAGCTCGAACACCGCTTTGCCCCGGTAAGGGCCACCGCTCGCGGCCAGGTGCGCCAGATCTGCGGTGGTCATTTGCCGCACCGGTGGGACCGGGAGGTTCGGCGGGGGCGGTGCGGTCACGGATCAACTCCGAAGATTCTCGAATACTCTTCGCGGATCGCCTGGTTCAGGCGTTCGACGGACTCGTGGTCACCAATCGAGTTGGCATAGTCAATCTCCCTCTGGTAAGCCCGTACCTCGTTCTCATACCGCACGACCGGGTCTTCAAACCAGCCTCTCATGCCCGCCCAGCCGGCCGCCTGGTCGTCGCGCAGGTGCTGCATCTCGTGCAACAGCGCGCCGTACGACGCGTCGGGATCGAGGACGAGTTGGCCGGGGCGGCCCGGCCCGGGGGCAGGACCGTAGGCCAGCGCACCCGGGCGGAAGGTGATCTCGACATCCAGGGCACGGGCCTCCTGGATCGCCGCCTCCCACTCCTCGGGGTGCGTCTGTCGCGCCGGACCCCACTTCCGGAGCGGATCGGCGTCGGCGTGAAACAGATGGGTGCCACGATCGAGCGCGCCTGACCGTGCAGCTCCACCCGGCGCGGTGCCGCGGACAAGCGCCTTCAGATCTGCGATGAGCTGTTCGAGACGACGCAGGATGGGCGCCAGCCGGCGCAGGCTCTCGATCAACCCGTGTAACAGACGGGTGATCCGCGCTATCCACTTACCGGCGAGTGCCGTCACCTGCGTGATCACCCAGGGGGTTGCCAGGCCCAGTGTCAGCCCCGCCTCGGCCAACCACTCCCAGAGCCGCACGGCCAGCACTGACACGAACTCCGCGATGAGATCACGAACCAGCCCACGAACCATGGCGACGAGCAACCCGGCGCCAGTGGTGATCTCCGCCATGGCACCCGCGGCCTTGGTGAGCGCGTTCATTGCGGCGATGTGGCGGTCACTGTTCCTGCGGTACGCGTCGGAGGCGGCACCGCTCCAGCCCGCTATCTGGCTGCCGACCATCGCACTGAAGTTGGTGCCCGCCTCGGTCGTGGCCTTGGCGACGTTGCGCCAGGTCTCTGCGTACGCGGTGATCTGGTCTGGGTCGCCGGCCAACTCGTCCAGTGCGTCGGACAAGGGCTTGACGTGCTCGATCAGCCAGCCCACTCCCCACGCGACCAGTTGCCCGAGCGGATCCGTGACGAAGGCGAGGGTATCCATGGAGGTCGCGACACCGCCGATCGCGACATCGATCCAGCCGCCGGAGGTGTAGCCCGCCATCAGGGCGTCGATGTCCTCCGCGATGAAGACGCCGCTGAACGCGGTCGTGCTGTCCTGGCGGGCTGCGATCAACGGGGACGGCTGGTTCACCACGTGGCTCCATCGAACCGGGCGGCTGCGCGTTCGTCACCCCGCTCGTACCGGTCGGAGACCGTACGCAACCCGTCGGCCGCCTCCTGCAGCGCCCGTACCGTCTCGCCGAAGCTGTCGATGACGGCCTCTTGTGTTGGGTGAAGCAGGCTTGGTATCAGCTGGCACAACCGACCGTACGCATCGCGGCCCAGCGCAATCGAGGACGCCGCCCGACGGCACTCGTCGATCGCGAGGGAGGTGTCGTCGACGGCCGAGCCGTGGACTCGCAGCGACTGGGCGTCGACTTCGAAGCCGTCGGCCACCAGCCATCCTGTCGCCGCCGTGAGCGATCATCGTCTGAATTCTCAGGCGGCTCGGGGAACCGCTCGGTGTAGCTGGCCACCACGGCGCGGCCTGTCTCCGAGCCCTCGCCCACTGTCCGGGCTGCCACGTCAGCCACAGCCTCGGCGAGCTGGGCCTGCGCCCGCCGCATGGTGGTCATGACCTCTGCGGCGATCCGCGCCCCGGGCCAGCCCTGCACCCGATCACTCAAGCGCAGCTCGGTGACCACCCCGGTGGCGGCAACGGTGACCCTGACCGCGCCGTCGGCGCTCGTTGCGGAGACGGACAGATCCGCTACGAGTCTCGACATTTCCTGCGCCTGGGCGGCGCGTTCGCTCACCGAGGCGGACCAGGATCGCACCCAGTTCTCGGCCGCGTCCGCATCCATCACCGCTGCTCGTCCTCGCCGTGAACCTCGCTCGTACCGTGCCTCATGCCGACACCGAGGCCTTCGGCTGCCGCATGGCGGGGATACGTGGACCCGCGCCATGTCGAGGAGACAGGCGAAAACCAAGGTGCTGGGCCAGAGGTGCCCACCGGGCGGACCCCACCAAATGCTCGACGCTGTTGGCCTTCCAGCCATTGGCCAGCCGGTCGACGAGGACGTTGCCGGACGCCGAGGAATCAAACCAATCGATGGTTCTGGTGAACCGCTTGCCCACGCCGCAATCCTCTCGTGCGCCACGGAGTCATCACCCTACCGAAGGTGATCGGTGCTCAGCTGCCCCTATGGCGGCGACGGTTCACGACTGGGCTTCGACCGGCTCGTAGTCGTACCCGGGCAGTTGCGCGAGCGCTAGTAGCGCGTCGAGGCCGTCCATGGTGTCCGCACCCCACATCTTCGACAGCACCCAAGTCCTGCCGTCCCGGTGGAAGGGCTGCTCGAAAAACCACCGCTGAAGTTGGTTGGCGTACCTGGGGTAGGCCCGGGCGAACGCCTCCTCGTGCACTTGACCGGTAAGAGTTCCGTCGACCGGCAGTAGTCGTGGCCATCTGGGGAGCACTTTCGTCATGTCGGCGACGTCCACACCAGCCTCGTGCAGCGCGGTGACGAGTGCGAGCATTGCCCTGCGCTTTGGCAGCGGTTCTGTCGTTCCCGAGGGGGTAACGACTGCGTACCGAGTCAGGTCTCGACCACTGCTCGCCTGTGCGGCTCGTGCCGCCGTCTCGCGGCGCCGCAACTGCACAGTCAGCTCCGCGGCCTCGGGTAGCGGAATGACCTGCTGCACGTCAAGGAGTCGCCTCTCGCCGATGCGATAGGGAGTCAGGCGGACGCAGGTGATGTCCAAACCATAGATGTCGTTCAACCAGAGAACGGTGGTGGTGATCTGAGGATCGAAGCCGGCGGAAGCGAGGACGATCCGGACCTGACGCTGGATGACGGCGGCGTCCCCGCCGGCCTCCTCCAGCCATTCGGCGAGGCGCTCACGGGCGCTGTCCGCATTCTCGGGATCGGTCTGCGCCAGATGCCGTTCGTACGTGTCGACGAGCTGGTCGAAGGTCATCGCCGACACCATCGCGGCATAGCGGAGCGCCTGCAGCTCCATGTGGCCACCGTCCTCGGTGCGCTTCAGTTCCACGACCACCAGCCGGCCACTGCGGTCGACGCAGAGTAGGTCGATGCGGCGGCGTACTTCGAAGTCACCGAACTCCTCCGCGACGACGAGCAGGTCCTCGCCGAGGGCGGCGATGTGTTCCCGAAGGGCTCGCTGAAGATCCGCTCGCTCCAGGATCTGTTCAGCGGCGAAGGTGGAGGACGGCACGGGAACGAGTTCCCCGTCGGCGGTCATCTCGAACAAGCCCATCCCGAAAGTCTGCCGGAGGAGGAGCATCCGTCAAGACCGCTTCGCTGACGTTCGGTCGCATCCGTCAGGTCCGACTCCTCAGCTGGACTCGGTTCCGCAGGTCGTCGGCTGACTCAACGCTTGCGATGGTGGGGGCGCACGAATGTGTAGCCGTCGGGCAGTGGGCGGTTCACCATTCGCTTGGCGCGGACCGCCTCATGATGTAGTTCCTTCTGTTCGTCGGATGCCTGCCGTCCGGCCGGGAGGCGACGGACAAAACCGTTCACCACCTCTTCGCGGCCAGGGGGTTGTGCTTCCGGGCGCCTGGGCGAGGGCGAGGCGAGGCGTTCCAGGCGCGGAGCGTAGCGGAGAAGTCGGACTCGGGTTTCTCCGCGTTGCGGCGGATAGCTGGGCTGGCCGCTGCCGTCCAGGCTTCCCCATACGCGCCCTATACGCTGCTCCTTCAACAGCCGCTCGACCGCAGAATGGACGCGTGTCACCCTCTTCTGCGGCAGGCCCAGCTCCAGGCAGTTACGCACGAGCGCTTCCTCAGCCAGGATCGCGCTGCCGTCCGCACTGAGGTGACCCAAGATTCGCAGGGTACGCATCACCCAGGCGGCATCCGACAGATCATGGCCTTGCCCGCCCTGTTCCGCTCCGGGCGCGTTCTCCCTGGTGACAACCCGTATGTCGTACCGGTGTCGGTAGGTCAGCTCATCGATCCGCTCTGGTTGCGGCAGCAGTTCGCTGCTCGCCCTGATGAGGCGTTCACTCGCACGCCAGCGGTAGGTGACCAGCGTTCCCGGAAGCATCCCTCGGGGCCAGCTCACCCCGTGCAGCTCCCATCGTCGGCCGGTACGCCGAAGCAGCACCTCGCTCTCGGCCTGAAGGGCCGGGGACCCTCGACGGGGATGGTCAACGACGAGACGCAGCCGTTGCCGGTCCTCGACTGTGGCCTTCAGCCCGTCAGGAAGTTCGGTCCAGCCATCGGCTAGGTGAACCCGAAGCAACGCGCCTCGCCAGTGGAGTTCCCCCGCGTTGGACCCGCCCGGCACCCAAAGCGCCCGGCCGCTCTCCTCCGGTGACTGCACGCTGGTCGTCTCTGACAGCCTGCGGAACTCCTCTGCGACCTTGTCCCCCGCGGCTTTGATGGCCTCCGTCCCGCCCGGCTGGCGAGCGCGGATCGCGAGGTCGGCCAGTCGCCCTGCCGCCTCGGCCCCACGATGGCGCTCCTGGCAGCAGTTAGCTGAGGCCGAAACTTTGCCGCGGCTCTCAATCAGCCGTGTCAGCAGCTTTCGGGTCTGCTCGGTGACCGGAAATCCCAGCGCTTCGGCGACGAATTTGACCTTCACGACGTGGTTCACCACGGAGGCTGCTCGCTGGTCGCGACACAAAACATAGACGCGAGACACCCCACCGCCAAGCTCCAGAGCCGTACGGCATACGGCCTGCAGCCATGCGTCATGCACATTGGCGGCGTCGCCGCCTCCGGTGCCCCACTCCCCGTGCTCGGTCACCCAGCCATGGCCGAAGCGTCCCGTTCCATTGTCATGCCGCAGCTCAGTGACACCGACCATCCGCCCGAGGTTCGCCGACAGTTGCCCGCGGAGATCCGAGCAGGCGAAGGATTTGGGTCCGCCGCTACAGGCGCTGCCAGTGATATCCCCAGCTTCGACTTCAGAGGGCGTCGAGGTCGCAGTCTGTGCCTTGCCCGCACTCGCACCCGCCCGTGACGAAAGGCGCTCGCGTACGACGGCCGCCACTCCTGGCGCGCACGTCAAACAGGGGTTACTCGGGGACCACCGCGGGCAGGTCCGCCGGTGATCCGCGCTTGCCCGCGCCACCTCGGCTGCCAATGCCGGCTCGGTCCGGAAGACCATCTCCGTGGCCTCCTTCAGGAGTGCGACACGGAACTGCTGGAATCGTTGCTGCCCGTACTGTTGCAACACCTGCAGCCGAAGCGCCTTCAACGCGAAGTCAGCCATCAGGTTGCGTGCCGACGCCATCGCGTATGCGCCTGCGGCGCCGCGCAGCCTGCCGATCTCCTTGGCCCGCTGGCCCTTCGGCACCTTCCCACGCAGCGTCCGGTCACACTGCTCGCGGGCAGACCTCAACCGAGACTCGACCTCGCTGGTGCAGGACGCCCAGCGCTCCACAACAGCTGGATGTTCAAAGGCGGCCTCAGGATGGGAGCTCTTCGCATCGGCCATGACGGCCTGCACGAAGGCCGTGTCGTGCATACGCAAGAGCCGGCGGACGCCTGGGGGCACAGCTTCATCGCCGGGCGTTCGGGCGCCTGCCGCATTGTTGAGCCAGGACCAGAGGCGAACAGTGGGGAGGCTGATGGCCTCGGAGCGGAGACCTCGTTGCCGCAGGACGGAGGCGAGTGCCCGGTCGTACTCTCTTCCGGCTATCTCCCGCACTACCAGGACGCTCAATCGATCTGAAACGCTGCTCGTGCCTCGCGCGTGGGTGAGCCGTTGCCGGTAGTGGCTCTCAAGGCGCCGCACAGCGTCGATGCGTTGCCGAGCCAGCGCCTTGACGTGGTGGGTTGCGGGGCGCCCGCTGTGCCTGGCCACCATGGCTTCGCCCTCATCGAGCAACTCCGCATAACGCAACGCCACCGAAAAGATGGGGTCGTCAGCGAGGACTTTGAGCGCCTGCCGCTCTTCGGGGTCCAGCTTCACGCCGGCAGCCCGGTCCCGCAGAATGGTGGCCAGTTGCACGAAGTTCTTGCGCAGTGTTCCCGGTGACCCAGCCCGGGCCTCTCGCTTCTGCGGCTTCGCGTTGGTTGACGCAGGTTTCCGCGGCTCTGGAGCGGATGGCTTCCATGGCTCGGGAACCACCGGCCAGATGGGATCGGCGTGCGTGGTCTTGGACAGTTCGCCGTGGCAGCCTTCGCATATCGGGGCTGACCAGTCCCATTCAAGGGTGGCGACTGTCTGAGTCGTCGTATCACGGCCGCAGCGGCCGCAAGGAAACGTCACAGCTGACTGAAGCCGGTACTGCTGCAGCCGCCCCCGGACAGGAAGCATCTCCCTGATGCGCCAGCCGGACGGGATGTCTCTCACTACCACCGCTCCCTCCATCCCGGCCGGCCGCTGAGACCGGCTTCACGGTGAGGACAGTTCAGGTCCCTTCAGTTGACCGCCGTCACACCGCTCGGCGCGCGGCGTCCGTCAGGCAGCGGCTGCAGGAAACACTACGAGCGACCCGTCGCTGCTTCGTTCGATCTCAATCGCAACGTCGGCTCGATGGTGTCCCACGCTGAGGCCGTCGCCCAAGGCGCGAAGGCGGTACGCGGCTTTGAGTAGGTCGTCGACCTCGCCCTGCGTGAACATGATGCTTCGGAACCCGCCGGGGCGCTTCAACTCCATGGTCGACAGCCGAAGCAGGACCGAGTTGATGCCTGACTCCAACTCGTCGACGCGACGCTCGTCGTCGCGCAAGCTTCCGATAAAGCTCTGGAACGGGTTGTCCGTCCCCACCAGTTGAGCGTGCTCGACTGCTTGAAGCACGAGCACCCGGCGTTTGAGGGCGACGGCGAGCCGCGCAAGCTCCAGGTGGGCGCGGAATGCGCCACCATCCTCGTTGATGCCGGGGAACGGCTTCGTCAATGTACCGACTTCAACTGGCCCGTCGGGCAGCGCAGCTAGCGCGTCTTGCCATTTCGTGAGCCGGCGCTTGGCACCCTCGATGGCTGTGTTGATCGCGTACGACGAGGAATCCAGCCCCAACGACAGGCCGATTCTGCCCTGGTCGAGGAGGACCGACGTCGCCTTGTCGATCGCGTCACGACAACCGTCCAACGCGCTGCGTTCCTTCTCCAGGTTGTCTTCGTGCAACTCCTCCAGGAGGTCGGTGATTCGCTCGATCGCTTCCTGGCGTTGGTGATCGGCGTAGGCGCTGACCCCGACTGCGACGGCCATCAACACAAGTGGCGCGGCCACTGTCAACGCTCCGGCGCTGGCGGCGGCCACACCAGCTGTGGCGGCTGAGCCGGTTGCCGCACCTGCAACAGCGGCCTTCCCAGCAACGGGCACGAACGTGGCTTGGGCTGCGATGCCGGTGGAGTTGAGCAGCGCGCTGTGAATACCTCCAGCGGACGCCTTCGCCGCCATCGGTCGGACAAGCCCCTTCCCGAACTGCGCGGCGACCTTTGCCGGCACCACCATTCGGTAGAGCACGTCACCGGTAGCGGCGACGTTCAGCGTCGGAGGTGCCGACTTCGCTGTCTGAGTCACGAGGTGCGACAAGTGCTGAGCGAGCGGACTGGTCGCATGGAGCGGGATTCCACCGTTCCGATCGCGCTTGGTTGCGATCGGATGCGCTTCCAGCGTGGCGATGGGGGAATCCGCAAGTGTTGCCAGGACTGTTCTCAGTTCTTCAAGTCGGGCCGGCGTCATGCCCTCATCGCCGAGCACGTTCGGCAGGCTCACCGCGTCTGTGGCGAGTGTCCATACTGGCACGGGTGCCCGGTTATCAGTGGTCACGCGTTGTCCCTTCCCAAACTGGCATCGCCATCGGCGGTGCTAGCGACACCTACAACAACGTCCGGCCGCAGATCGGCCGTCCAATTCGGTGTGCCCTCACCCTGTAGCAGGATGACGCGGTTGTCACCGCAGATGGCCGGCCAAGCCCGGTCCGTGCATCTCGACACGACCAGGACGGGCGTCGCGACGATTCCGCGCGCCGCGAGGCGGTGACGGTATTCGAGGATCTGACCGAGGCCCAGCCGAAGCTGCTCGACCTCGTTGACCCCGACCACGCTCTTCACCTCGGCGATGAACTGCCGCCCGTCGGCGTCCCGCCAGGCCAGATCCACCGGTACACCGTTCAACCCCGCACCAATCCGCACACCCTCGGCGTCGAGGTGATCGATCAGCGCCCGGCACAGCCGATCGTGCTCACTTACTCCGGCCCGATAGGCGTCCGCGTCGAACGACCGCTGCGCCGGCAGGTCGACCGGCACGGCCGCCCCCGCGTACTCGCGGTCGAAGCCCCGCTCCCCGCCGGTCGCGACGGGCGCCGCGGCACCGAGCAGAGATTCCGCCGCCCGCCAGGCTCGGCCGACGACCTCGGGCCGGTACCTGCTTTCGAACGGGAACGGGCCGGCTGCCACCCAGGCGTTGAGCATCCGGGCGGCCACCATCACCGGCGGCTGCCGGAGCAACCACAGCGCCGTGTCGATGTCCGGGCAGGTGAGAAGCAGCTTCTCCTCAGCGAGCGTCTTCGTCCGATCTTCCTGCACGTCGATGCCGCGCCGTCCCCACTCCTCCAGGTCCGCCGCACCCTCCTCCATCGCAAGGACGATTGGTGCTCCTGCCACCCGCAGCCACACCTCCTCTCCGGACTCGTACACGCCGAGGGTTTCCAGCACTCCGACGGTCAGCCGCAGCAGCGGACCGTGGCCGGCGCTCACCCGCGACAGCAGCCAGTGCCTGCCGGCGGTCGGTGCGGCTTCGGGCACCGTCATCCGGGCCACCCATCCGGCGAGGGCCCACGCTGTGCGCTGCGGCTCGTCCAGCCCATCGGCCCAGTCACCGTCGAAGGCGGCCGGCGGCGGGTCCAGCGGCGCTGGCTCCGGGTCAGCGAACACCCACGCCGCGAGCTCGGCCGGCTGGGTGATCTGCCACAGCCGGGAACGGCGGGCCGCCAGGATCCCGGTCAGCTCCTCGACGTCATCCGTCGACCAGAGGCCGGTCGGCACTGACTTGGTCGTCACACCTTGGCCTTCCGGCCGCGGGTGGCTTTCGCCGGTCGCCACGAGGTCAGTGCCTCGTCGGTGAGGTGCAGGCGGTTGGTGGTCTCGGCGAGGAACCCGTCGTAGATGTCCGCCGGCGAGGCGCCCCACTCCGGGTCGAACTCGCCGTGCCACTGGCGTACCCAGGGAAGGATCTCGCGCAACCCCGCGACCAGCGGCAACAGCCGGTCGTCGGCCCAGCCGTCCTCCTGCTCGCGGGCCACGATCAGGGTGGCCAGGGCCTGGGCCTGCTCGCGGTGGTCCCAGCCGGCCCAGCCGACCAGCAGCGACGGGTCACCGTCGCGGCTGGCACCGGGGTACGAGACGAACCGTTCCTTGGGTACGTCGAGCTTGCCTCGGTGCTTCCAAAAGCTGCTCTTGAGGAAGTCCGCCGAGGTGTACTTCGGCGGCACCGGGATGCCCTTGCGGAACTCCCGCTTCGCCGCCTCGTCGGGCAGCGCGTCCTCCTGCCGTTGCAGGTCCCACACCTGCTCCCAGTCGGCGCGCTTGGCCAGCCCGGTGTCCTTGTAGCGCAGCGCGGCCAGGTGCGGCACATGCTCGTCGGCGACCAGGCCGGCAATCACCTTGCCGAGATCCTGACCGGGCGCGTAAAGGTTGGCGACGGTGAGCACGTCGGGGTCGCGGCGCAACTCGTCGGCGAGCTGCGCGGTGGTCAGCGGGCGCGGCTGTTCGAGGCCGTCGACGTGCTGGTACCACAACTCCCGCGCCTCACACCGGTCCAACAGCCAGTCGCGCAGCGCCTTCTGCTGCATGACGTCCCAGCCGTCGGTGGCCCAGCGCCGCTTGCACTCCGGCCGCTCGATCAACCCGATGTTGCGGTTGCCCTCAATGATCGCGATCCGCCGCTCCACAATCGCCCGGTACTCGTCCGACCAGTGCGACGGCAGCTCCGTGATCGGCGTCGACTTGTGTCGCTCAAACCACTGCGTCTCCGCCTCGCCGGCGGCCATCTTGCGGGCGAGCACGATCTCGAATGCCCGCTCTCCGAGACTGAGCATCGGCGGCCGGACGCTCTCCGGCGCGGACAACTCCTCGTCCAGCAGCCCGTAGAGCGAGTAGACCTGCCAGTCCAACTCCTCCTGCAAGCAGATCATCTGGCCCCGTGTGATGTGCCAGTCGTATGCGGCGGGGTCCAACCGATCACGGGTGGGCACACCGGAGGCCGCAACCGCCGCCGGGCTCACCCCGGCAAGCCGCTGCGCCAGGCCGTCGATCTCCCGACTCAGTTCAAGGGGGTACGCCGACGGCAGCGGCACATTCCCTACCTTGGCACCGTTGAACTGGAAAAAATCATCCCAAGGAACTGTGCTCTGACGAGCACCGTGGGCGTCGACCGTACTTCCCATGTTGTGGCTAACTTGCTGCATCAAAAAACAGACGGCAGAACTGTTCAAAAGACCGAGTAGACTGAGGTGCTCATCCTCGCCTGCATCAACACCCAGTTTGATAACTGGGGCCGATTGCCGATAAGTTCGGGGCTCCCTGTCAAGGACGAAGTGATTGTGGGTCGCAACGAATGCATAAGCGATGGTCCACTTGCTAGCGCCGACGTCCTTCGGCAGTTGGTGCCACTCATACCACGCACGCTTGTCAGAAAAATAAGTCCCACCCGCAAAGGTGGCTCGATTCCCGAGCGTCGTCCGAAATGGCCAAAGGTGTTTCGCGGCGCCGTCAAGCCTGCCCTCAACAGTCAAACCCCGATCATCGTACGGGAAGAAGGAGTAGGAGCTGTCGGCACTACCCCAGTCCCGCACGTCTTCGCCGGTCGTCATGCGCCTCACCCATCGAGAGTCTGTCCGGCTTCTCAACCAAACACGCTGAGGTGCCAACATGACGTCATCTGCGTGAGTCATGCCGAACAGCCCCACACGTTCAACGCGCGTCGCAATCCGAGCAGGATCTCCCGCCTCTATGTGTGCCACTAGATCGGCCGCGCCACCACCCGCAAGACTCCACGGATGCCTAAACAGCAGATTGCTGGAAGCGTCCTCCACGCTTACCCAGGGGCTTTCTGAGCCCGGTAGGTGAATTTGATTTACGATAGCTGACCAGACCTTACCCAGGCTCGGATCATTGGGCGTTCCTGGCTCCCCTCGAACACCCATGACAACGCGCGTGGCGCCGGCTCGGCGTCGGCTGTTTCGGCGACCGACGAGGATTACTGTTGGAGTACCGTGCCCCGGAATGTAGGCACCCGACGTGTCGATCACGTGAGTCAGTTCGACCTGCCGAGCAAAGAACTGCTCAATCAACTTCTTGCCGAACTCTCGTTTCATAAACGAGCTGGCCGTGATCTGACCAACGTAGCCTGCGCCGCGACCGTCTTCATTAGCCAAAATTCCGAGTTCGAAGAACCGCTGCGCAAAAGGCACCGTCAGTGCATACTCTCTGTGGCAGGCAGTATAGATCGACCGATAGATGTCGTTGAGGCTCTTATCCTTTAGATTGATATAGGGCGGATTGCCTACGACGACATGGTAACGGCCCTCTTGGAGAATTCCGGGATGATTCTGCACGTCCTCGGTGGCGTACTGGAAGTTGGCCGGGTCGTCTGCATCGTCACCGAACAAAGCCAGCTGACGGTGCTTGATGAGCGCATCGCCAACCGCGATGTGAAGAGGGAGCAAGTAGCCAACAGTGTCGTCGAGTGCCTTGAGGTCGCAGGCGCGGAGGGCTGCGACCAATAGCCGGAAGCGAGCAATGGCTACGGCGAAGGGGTTGATGTCGACACCGTGGACGGCGTCGAGGGCGAGGCGTACCCGCTCGCGAGGGTCGCGGTTCGGGGCATGCTGCTTCCACTCCCTCAGCAGGCGGTGAAAGGCGCCGAGTACGAAGTGGCCGGAGCCGCAGGTTGGATCGATCATCTTGACAACGTCATGGCCGAACTCGGCGATCGCCGGAGTGAGCGTCAAATCGAGGATGAACTCCTCGACGAACTCCGGGGTCTGGAGGAGGGCGTAGGTCTTGCGGGCCGACTCGGAGAGGTCTTGGTAGAGATCGCCGAGGAAGCGGGTGTCCCACTCCGGGTCGGTGAAGTCATGGGCAAGGCGGCCGGTCTCCCCTCTGCGGCGCCAGAAGGCGACGAGGTTCTTTGCCTCATCGTGCGACAGCGGGATCTGGTAGAGCGGGTTGTGCCGCTTGTCGAAGAGTGACTTGCCGGCCTGGGTGCTGGCGATGGCGTCGTAGCCCTGGTGCAGCCAGTCGCGGAGGGTCCTGTCGGGCTGATCGCGAAAGAACTGCGCCTCGGCCTCCTCGGCCAGCACCAGGCGATCCCCCGGGCCGGCCAGGTAGGGGTCCGGCAGCAGGGCGTTGTCCTCGCAGAAGCGTACGAAGACGCTGCCAAGCACCCAGGCGACCGCGGCCTGGGTGACGCGCTCGTCTCGCCATGCTGCCCAGGTAGCGGCGGTGCGGCCGACCTTGAAGGCGTGGTCGTACTCGCTACGAAGGCGCAGGCGCACCCCCTCGACCGACTCGGCCTGCTCTCGCAGGTCCTTTTCCAGGTTCTTGACCTGCTTCTGCAGGTCGGACAAGAGCAGTTTCCGGTCGATCACGCGCCGACTCTAGTCGTCCCGTGGACGGGACGGGGGTACCCAAAAGGCTCGGATAGGTAGCCGGCCCGCTACCTACGGCTCCCGCATCCAGGTCTTCGGATCGGTCACGAAGACACCCTTGCCCTGCTGCCGTCGAATCACCCGCAGCGCTTCCAACCGGGCGTAGGCCATCTGCACGGTCCCGTGGCTCACGTCGTAGCGAGCACGCAGCTCAACGATTGAGGGCAGCTTGTCCCCGGGCTTCAACTTTTTCGACCTGACGTCGGCGATCACATCATCGGCGATGCGCCAGTAATCCGGCACTTCTCGCATGGCACTCCTCGCGTGGCAACCCGATTTGATCACACCGCGACGCACCTAACAAGCAACGTTGACTCATCTGACATGTCTAGCTATGTTGATTCCGAGCCGCTTCTCGCGTGGCAACGAGTTCGGCTCATCCCCTGGTCGGGGCGGGTGCGTGTGCCCGTCCCGACCCACCGGACTGCTCTGCTGTCGCACCGCTGAACTGGGCTGCGGTGGCGGAGCGGGCGGGTCGCCCGCGGCCCCCGCGCGGACGGCCCGCCCTTCCAGACCCACCACAAGGACCTTCCGCGCTCCCGCCTGCCCTCAGAGAGGACCGTCGTGGCTCAGGTGTATCGAGGTGGCCAGCCCTACCCCGCCGGCTACCCAGGCCGGCTGACGCCGCACGAGGTGCGGACCCGCGAGTTCGCCGCGCGTCGGCGCGGCGTCGACCCCGATGAGGTACGCGAGTTCCAGGCCCGGGTGGCCAACGAACTAGCCATGCTCAACGAGACGGTACGGCTGCTCAGCCAGGAGAACGACCGGATCAAGCGGGCTTTGCGTGACTGGCAGGCCATGCACACGCGGGAGTGCCCGCCGCCGCAGGAGCGCCACCACAACTCCGGCCACTGGTGACCGCGCGTCCCTCCCCGGCGACCTGCTCGTCATCGACGGCCGGGCCTCGGTGCAGTTCGCCGGGGATCGTGCCCTGACCTTCCGCGTTGTCTCAGTCTGCGACCGGCCGACGTACGAAGGTTGGGTCTGGTTGACGGGCTACGTCCTCAACCGCCGAGGCAACGCGATCGCCAAGCGCGAGGTCTTTGTTCAACTCGCCGGCCTTCGTCCCGCTCCCGTGCCCGCCGCACCCGCTTCGAGATGGCAGGGCCGCCGAGGCGCTCGTTGACCTACACCACCCACGTGCTTCTCAACTCACTCACGGATGTCTCAACATTTGGTGTCACTGGGCAGTTGCTGGGCCCTTCCGCTGCCACCACGCCGTGAACAGAGTGACCACCTGCACCTTGACCTCCTCCGCGACGAGCCCTTGGCCGTCACCCATGAGCGGCACGAGGGCGTGCTGGTAGACGTCTCGATGCCGTTCGACCGATGGGCAGGCGAACACGGCCAACATCCGGAGGACGCGCACGGTGTCGGCACCCAGAAGAGGGAAGTGAGCTTCGACCAGCCGCGCCAGTGCCGACCACACTTTGTCGACGACGATATCGACAACGGCGTCCTTCACCTGCTTCGCGAGGCGGGACCTGAAGTGATTCGACAGCGCATCCTTGATGGCCTGCTTGGCCGCGTCGGCGACAAGACCGATCGCCTTGTTGGCCTTCCCAATCAACTGGATCAGCGCCACCAGCAGGCTGCACCAGCCGTGGCTGGCCAAATCCTTCTTGATCTCTCTGGCGGTTTGCTTATCGCCGACAAGGTTGTCGATGCCGTCCGAGATTTCATCCCCTGGCTTCCCCATGACCTCATCGGCGAGGATGTTCATCCGCCCGTTGTCGAAGGTCAGCGCCACCCTGTCGCTGACCTTGAAATCACGCGGACGCCTGTCCTCGGTCCCGGAACGGGGGTCCGTGTCCCATAGATGGTCGGCAAGCTCCAGACGAGCAAGGTCGACTGACTGCTGCCGATTGTTTGCGTTGAATCCCAGTCTCCCAGCAGAGTCTCTCGTGATCTTGTCCCTGAGCGTTCGTCGCCGCTCGTCTCGTACGGCCAGGGGATCGACGGCGAGGTCCGCCCATCCACCCCAACCATGCAGCGAGCCACCACAGCCGGAGCATTTGCAGCCCGGGTTCTGGGCATTCGCGCAATTCGGTCGATGCGTGTTCACAGCCATCCGCAGTCCGCCAATCGGCTCGCCGTCGCCTGGGGTGAAGCACCGATAACCCTAAGTACTTGGCTAGTCGCTGCCAATCCGGTGCTGTCGCTGAAGATCCGGCATTCCGTCGCTCCAGCGAGATTCCTTAGCTGCCAGACGGGCCTGCGCGCCGCCCGCATCCATTGATGGTGTCGGATTGCTGATGGACGTGGCCGAAACGATCTGCAGGCCCGATGGCGACAAGCTGGCCATGCTCAACGAGACGGTACGGCTGCTCAGCCAGGAGAACGACCGGATCAAGCGAGTGCTGAAGGACTGGCAAACCACGCAACACGGCTCGCCGCGCCGCACGCTCCAACCGTGCCTCACCCTATGCTCAGCGGCATGATCAGGCCCGCGCCACAACTGGCGACCGCTCGCGGCTGCATCCTGGGCCTGGTGCTGGGTGACGCCATCGGGGTGACGGGCGGCACGGTGCCGGCAAGCGGGCCATTACGCGCGACGAGCGCGGGCCAACTCGCCTGCTTCACCGTCGAAGGTCTGATCCGCGCTCACGTACGCGGCATGCACAAGGGACTGACCGACCCGCCCAGCATGGTCTGGTACGGCTACAGCCGATGGGCGGTGCTCCAGGGCATCACCGGTGTGAAGCCGGCACACGGAGGCGATCCGATGACAGGCTGGCTCGCCAAGGTCCCGGTGTTGCGGGAGCGACGGGGCTCCGCCCCCGCCACGGTCACCGCCCTACAGGGAGGAAGGGCCGGCACGCTGGAGCACCCCGGGGGCGCGAGCATCGGCGCACACGCCCTGACGCGCGCCCTCCCGGCGGGGCTTTGCACATGGTGGAATTCGCCTGGTGCGTTGGGCGCCAGCCTGGCAGCCCTCAGTCACGGTGGCACGGCAATGGTAGCGGCGGCGCTGGGCGCCACCATGATCCACCTGATCGGCCTGGGCAACGGTGTCGCCGGAGCCGCCATGAGGGCTCATCACATGCCGCACGGGAGTTGGTCCGGCACCAGCGCAGACACACTCGCGCCGGCGCTCGCCGCAGCCGACACCAAGCCGGCTCAGGCCGCCGAGCTGGTCCGGCTTGCCGCTGGCAACACCGCCCACAGCGCGCTGCTCGGGGGTGTTTACGTGGCGGTCTCCTTTCCTAATCGAGAGCAGGTGCGGGACGCGCTGCTATTCGCGTCATCCGTCGGCGCGAAGCACGCCGCAACGGTGGCCGGCGCCCTCCTGGGGGCCGCGCACGGCCCGGATGCCATCCCCGTCGACTGGCTGTCCCGGCTCGAACTGGCCTGGGTCGCCGACACTCTCGCCCGGGACTACGTGGCACAGGTCGAGCACAGCCCGTCCGGTGCCGAGTACGTCGAGGCGACCGACCCCCACTGGTGGAGCCGCTATCCCGGCGGCTGACGATCGGGGACGGCTGGCCGCCGCTGCGGGTGCACCGCGTTGCCGCTCAAGGCGGGCGCACCTACCACCACCTGGTGCGCGACCCGAAGCGCCGGCACCACAGTTCCGTACAGGTAGGGAACGCCGGTGAGCTGTCCCCACCGGTAGATGCCCCGGGCGGAGGGATTGGTGAAAGCCGCGACGAGGGCGTCAACGCCTGCGACTCGCGCCTGTTCGACGTGTGGGGCAACCTGACGACGCCGACTGATCAGCTCGGTGAGCACCCTGTTGACCTGGACGCCCTGCACGATGCACAGCGTCGGCTCCAGGATCTTGATCGTCGCTGCCAGATGCGGGAGACAATTCCGGCTCATGGTCGCGCTGCTCAACGACCTCTCTCCGTCGGCTGTGGCCGAGCAGAGCCGCAGATTCGCCATGGCGTACGCGTCGAAGAGATGCACGGGTTGCCGTGCACCGCCTATGTGGAGCTGCTCGCCCTCGCGATCGTCCCCCGGCTGCCGCCCCACAGCTAGCCGGAGCGCACTGGCGGTACCTCGCATGTGCGGATTCCGGCGGGTGAACGGCACGTCGGCGGATTCCATGACCTCGGCGTGGCGCTGTTCAAGAGTCACGTGCTCTCGCAGTCGCACCGTGTCCATCGCGATGACCAGGATTCGGCACGGTTTCCCGTCCAGCGTAAGGTCGTAATGACGGCCGACATGCGATAGCTGCCCAGCGCCGTAGGACACCTCGGGCCGAGGCTCCCCACGCCGGTCGAACAGGACACTCCGCCGGCAGCTGCCCAGCTTCCGGCAGATGCAATCGCCCGACGATCCGAGAACCTGCGCGCCCATGTACCGGCGCAGCCTTTCGACGCGCGTGGCCGTGGCGAGGGTGTCGCTTGCCGCAATCATGACGACACCTCGGAGGGGTTCAGACCGAGCACCACAATCCGTGGCGTGCGCTCCAAGCCGAGCAGGTCGCCGTGGTAGGGCTCAGGGAAGCCGTCGCGAGTTGTTTGGCCGGGACCGACGCGTCGCCGAGCGGAGGTCGTCATGACCGGAAGTTAGCGACGTGTCACTGGTCAAGCCAGTACTCAACGCGAAGAATCAACCTCGTGACCGAGAAGTTGCACCAGTTGGCGGCATTGCTGCAGGCTCGGGACGACCTGGACGCCAGGATCGCGGCGCTCACCGGGCGGTCAGCCCGGCCGGGTGACATCGGCGAGTTCATCGCCGCGCAGGTGTTCGACATCGAGCTGTCGGGTACGGCGGTCCAGGCTGGCTACGACGGGTTCTTCCGATCCGGTCCGCTTTCCGGTCGGACCGTCAACGTCAAGGCCTACGGCGACGTGTTCACCGGCATCGACATCAGCCCACACCTCTGCGACTTCTACCTCATCTTCAGCGGTCCGCCCCGATCACTCGGCGCGGTGCGGCACCACCGGTGGCAGATCTCCGCGGCGTACCTCTTCGACACGCCCCGCCTGCTCGAGACGTTGGCCAGTCGGGGCGTCAAGGTCGGCATCGCGACGAGCATTCGCCGGGCAGACCTCGACGGGGCTCTGATCTTCCCCGGCACCAACGGAACATCCCCGCTGCGTCTGACGCTCGAGCAGACGGCCCTGCTGAACCTGTTCGGCGCACACGTCACCTGATCCGTCGCGGTCGGGCGTCGCGAGCGGCGAACGCAATCTCCTCGACAAGTTCGCGCACACCCACTGGCCGTGGGACAGCCTGGTCGGTGCGTTCTCTCCGGGTCTAACCGCCGAAGCTCAGCGCCTGCCGCAGATCCACGTCCAGGCTCTCGTCGTACTGCGGATCGGGCTCAGCCCCAGCAGCGCTGAGGACGGTGCTGAAGAAGCATCTGGCGCCAACGGCGAGGATCACGCCGAAGATGTCCGCGTCATTGAGACCGTGACCGCGCAGGCCCGCGACGTCGGCTTCGGTGACGGAGTTCGCATCGGCCGCGACCTTTCCGGCGAAGTTGACTACTGCGACCTCCTGCGCGGAGAGACCGGCGCTGCCGTGGTCCGACGCGATGGCGGCGACGGTCGGCGCGTCGAAGAACTTGTCGCGTAGGACCTTTCCATGTGCCAGGCCGCAGTAGGAGGATTTCAGGGCCCGGGCCGCGGCGAGGGTCGCCAACTCATAGCGGCGCAGCTCCATCCCGGTCTTCACCGCACCGTTGAGCTGCTGCCATGCCAGGTACACCGCCGGGTTGTGGGCGAACAACCTGGTGTAGTTGGGCAGGTAGCCCATCGCCTTCGTGTCGGTATCGAACATCCGCTCGGTGTCCGGCGACTGCTCCGCCTGCTGCAGGAAACTCATCCGACTCCTCCCATGCTTGACCCGGGACGGTACGCCGTTGGGACTGCGGACGCTGTCGGGAAATCGGCCGCGCACGGGGTGCCGCCACTTGACCTCCCGGCAATCCAGTCGACCACGGCAACCGGTCAGGAGGCTGCCACCGTGCTGCGGTGGGCGTTGACGACCCAGGCGTCCGGTAGGGCGATCCACTCGTTGTCGCCCACCCGCACCACCACACCGTCCAGCTTGGGCAGCAGCGCCGGATCCTCCATCGGGCAGAGCAGCCACACATTCCCCGCCCCACCGCGCGCCGCGTCAGCCACCTCGTGCAGCCTCTCCATCGCCCGGTACCGAGCCAGCACCGCCGCATCGTGCAGCAGCACCGGCCCATCCCCGGCCGACAGCATGGCGCGCAGCGACGGCACGGTGAGTTGCCACGCCTGCTCGACGTACTCCCCCAGTTTGATCGCCGCCCGCGACCCCTCCTGGGCGATGTCCGCGCTGAGCACGGTCTCCCATGTCGGCTTCGGACGGGCGTCGACCAGGGCATGCAGGTGATTCAGGAAGCGTGCCGCCACGTTGATCGGCCGGGCGTCGAAGCGTCGCGCCAACTCCTCTCGGGCCAGGTGGTACCGGTTGAGGCGTACCGTCAGCGCCCGGAACCCACCCGCGGCCCGAGCGCCGGCCAGCCGCTCCTCGGCGCGCATCGCCGCCGCCAGTTCCGGAGACTCGGCCGTCCACCGGCTCGGCGTCGCGGTGACCGACGGACGCCGCTGGATGATCGACACCGAGGACGAGGCCGCGCGGGGCGGTGGCGAGACGTACCGGTCCCGGTCCCACCGCAGCTCGAAGCCAGCCTCGGCCAGTAGCCGATCCAGTTTGGGGTGGCCTGGCAGCGGGTCCAGCTCCGGGAAGCGCGCGGTGACCCGGTCGGCGACGTGCGTCGGGGTCAGCCCGCGCCGTCCGTCAGACGGGGTCGTCGGCGGCACCAGGCCGGCCTGGGCCAGCCGCAGCGCCCGCACCGGGTCGAGGTTGCGCGGGTAGAGCTCCAGCCGCGCGGTGGCGGCGGCCCGCTCGGAGGCCACTGCGGCGAGCAACACCCGCCGTCGTTCGTCGAACGCCTCGGCCGCCCCGCCGGGCACGGTCACGGCCGCGAGGGTACGCAGCACTGTTGCGGGGCTGGGTAGCACCTCACTCGCGGCGAGTTTGTCGGCGGCCTTGCCGAGCGCGTCGGCATAGTCGAGCAGCGCCGGCGCGGCCGGGGTTTCCGGCGCGTCGTCATCGCTGACCTCCAACGCCACCAGCAGCCGGTCGCCGCGCGGGTGAGGCTTGCCGTCGATGTCGGCGCGGGAGTGCCGGCGCAGCAACAGTCGCGGCTCGTCGGCGAGCGCGTCGACCTCCACGGCGGCACGCACCGCCGCGACGGCCACCGCGAGACGCAGCTCGTCCCCAGTGCGCACCGAGCCGCGGCTACTCAGCAGCGCCGCGGCCAGCTCGGCGACGCCCATGACCCGGCCGCCGTCGTGCAACAGCTCGATGATCTGAGTACGCACGCTGGCGACCACCGGGATCTCGTGCCAGCGCTTGCGTTGCTTGCCGAGGATCTGCGCGACCCGACCGGCGGTGACGCCCAGCGCGGAGGCCACCTGCGGCTGCTGCGGCCACAGCTGCAACGCCGGCAGCGCCCCTGACTCGTCGGGCAGGTGCAGCAGCAGCCGGGTGCCCTCGATCTCGGTGGCGTTGCGGCCATTCTTCGCCGGGACGAGCAGCGTGGCGATGGCGTCCAGGCCGACGCGTACCAGATCGGTGTCGCCGTGGCCGGCGGTGGTCTCGGTGGCCGCTTCTTCGCTGGCCGCCTTGCGGGCGGCGGGCGTGGTGGGCAGCGTTTCCCGCTCCCCCAGACGCTGCCGCCACTCCTTGACCCGGCGTTGCAGCTCCTGGCGGGTCTTCGCGCCTAGACCGGGCAGGTGGGCGAGCTTGTTGGAGACCGTGAGCAGCTCGCCGACGGTGGTGGCCTCCAGGCGGTGTGCGGCCGAGACCGCGCGTGGAGTGAGGCCGGCGGCCTCCAGGGCGGTTGCCCGGGTGGCCTTGCCGGCGGCCTCGTCGCGGGCCGCGGCGGCGACCTGCTCGTCCGGCTCGTCGACGTCCGGGTGCTCGGTGCCGACCGGGGTGCTCGCGTCCGAGCGGCGGAAGACGTCCTGCCAGGCGTCGCGCAGGTCCTTCAGCGACGCGTGGCGTCGACGGTGGTCGCGGTGCAGTGCCCGCTGAAAGAACTCCACGAGGCCGTCGCGGATCGCCGGGTCGAACGCCTCGGCGGCCAGCACCGGCGGACCGTCGGTGAGTTGCGGTTCGGTGCCGCCGTCGCCCCAGACGGGCAGCTCTCCGGACGCCATCTCGTGCAGGGTGACCGCGAGCGCGTACCACTCGGCGTGCTTGTCGTAGACGGGACGATTAGCAGCGCCGAGAAACGGGTCCAGATAGCGCGGAGTACCGGCGATGATCTCTTTGACCGAGACTCCGGCCAGGGAGAAGTCGAAGAGCACCAACTGCCTGGTGCGGTTGGGCCGGATCCGGATGGCGATGTTGTCCGGCTTGATATCGCGGTGATAGACGCCCTCGCCCTCCAGGTAGTCGAGGGCGCCAAAGAGGTAGTCGCTGTACGTCTCCAGCTCGTCAACCGTGAGCCGACCGTCGTCGCGCAGCTTGCGCGCCAGTGTGTGGTCGCCAGCGTGCTCAAGCACCACCACGGTGCGGTTGCCCAGTTGCAACGGCTCCGGTCGGGCCAGCCGGATCACCCGGGAGTCGGTGAGCGGGCTGAGCACCCGGGCCTCGTGGGCCAGCCGGGCGCCCTTCTCGTCGGAGAGCCCAACCTTCAGGACCTCTTCCCGCCGGGTGCGCTCGTTGAAGCCGAGGAACGCCCGACAGGTCGAACCGGTGCCGAGGCGGCGGACGATCTTCCACTCGCCGACTCGGTCGCCCCCACGCGCCTCCAGCGGGTCGGGTTGCTCGGGTGCCGGCTCCTCCGGGTGCACCGAACCCGGTGGTGGGCTGGTCAACTCGTCCTCGACGAGCTGGAGCATCTCGACGAAGTCGGCGACCGTGGTGAGCCGCTGGGCCGGGACAGGTGCGGTGGCGGCCTGGATCAACTCGTCGGCGAACTCGCTGATGCCGTCGGCAACAGCGGCGGCCCGCAGACCGTTGTCCCGAGCCAACCGGGCCAGCAGTTCGGGGCGCTTCGTGGCCGGTGGTTGACCGGTCAGGATCAGGTACGCCAGTGCGCCGAGGCCGAAGACATCCATCGCCACAGCGTCAGGAGTCGGCGCCGTCAACTCCGGAGCGAGGTACGCCTCGGCGGACCGCTCGATGTGTGCGGTCGCGTGCGAGGAGAGAGTCACTGGCTGGCCGCTGCTGCCGCCAGCGCTGTCCACGCCTCGGGTCGCCGCCTGCCAGTCACTGATCTGCAGCTGAGGCATCAGCCACGCTTCGTCGTCGCTGCCACCACGCCGCGCCCGGCCAGGGTTCACCAACACGCTGCGAGCAGAGAGCGCACGGTGGTGCAGCCGCCGACCGTGTGCGTACGCCACCGTCTCGGCAAGCTGGCGGATCATCGCGAGTCTGCTCAGCGCGTCGAGGCGGTCACCGTACTGGGCGATGTAATGGTCGAGACGCACCGACCGAGAGTCGTACCGGAAGATCAGCGCCGGGCCGGCCTCGTGCGACTCCATCGCGTCGACCTGCACGATGCCCGGGTGGTTGATGCCGTGCAGGGCCAGCATCTCGCGCTTGGCGGCACGTTCGATGCTGGCCCGTTCGGTCTGCACGGCGTTGCGCTCGACCAGGTAGATCCGCACCCGGCGCTGTTCGCGCTCCAGATCGCGGTGCCGCGCCTGGTGGTCCTGCCAGGTGGGGCCGACGTCGAACGGACGGGTCTCCAACTCCCACGCGCCGATCTGGCAGTGCCGGCGGCTACGGGCGATGCCCACGGCGTCGAGGAGGTCGGGCAACGCCGCCGACATCTCCTTAGTGACCCGCTGCCGTTCGTCCTGCGGTGGACGCTGCAGCAGCGAGGTGATCGCCGGCAACAGCCCCGGTTCGTGACCCGGGGCCGGCTCCGGACCGAAGATGCCGTGGAGATGATGCTCCGACAGCTCCACCTTCAGGCCAGGCTTGGACAGGAACACCGCCGCCTGCACGAAGGGGATCCTGACCGGCTGACCCTTGCGTCGCGAGGCGGCCACCTGGAGCAGCGACTTGAGCTTCTTGGCCTTGGCGTCGGCTAGATGCAGCGGGTTGTCGAAGGTGCGGGTGCCGTTCGGGCCCTGGAGGATCCAGTTGGAGCCGCTGGATCGCAGACGGCCGTTCAGGCTCTTGATCTCGATGAGGTAGAGGCCGCCGGGCGCGGCGACCAACAGGTCGACCTCGTAGGGGTGCCCGGTCTGGGCGGTGAAGGTGAAGTTCGACCAGGCGCGGTAGGGCTCACTGTCCGGCAGCAGCGCCTGGACGTGCGCCAGCGCCTCCCGCTCGTGCGCGAACTGCGACGGCGTGATCGTCGTCCAACGGCCCTCCTGCATTCCAGAGATCCTAGGGGCAGAGTGCCGAACCATCGGGGACCCACCTGCGCAATCAGAGCCTGGAGAGGATTTCTGCCTTCTTGGTCGTAAATTCGACCTCAGTCAGAATGCCTGCGTCACGCAGCTCGCCGAGTTGTCGGAGCTGCGCGATCGGGTCGACCCCAGTGGGTACTGGGGCGGGCGGCATCGCCGGCGCCATCGGCGGCAGGCCCGCGTAGTGATGGGTGTTCATCCGTTGCTGCTCGACAAGCCGAGCTGCCTGCGCCGTTTGGTTGATCACCGCAACAGCCGCACGCGGATCGGGAAGGTCTTCCAGAACTACCAGTTCCAAGCCGTTCGTCCGCTGCACCTTCACGACGACGCTCCCGACCCCACGCGCCTTCTGGGTGAGTGACTGCCGCAGATCGACATCGACGACGTGTGCGATTGGCACCTGCTGCGCGTTTGTCGAAAGGACTCCCCGCTCGAAATACAGCATGGTTGCTGTCAACTTGTACCGACCAGCGCCGATGCCGGTAAGCGGTTGACCGACAGCGGACCACAGCACACCCGGTTCGCCAGCGGGAGGCACCTGACGCGGCGGCGCGCTCGATGGCATGATCGGCGGGAGCGGGCCGGTCGCCTGCTGCACTTGCTGCACCTCGACCACGACAGGCACGGCCGTTTCACCGGAATGCCGAAGGGCGGGGAGGTTTGCGGACCCCTGCTGTGGTGTGCCGTCGATGAACAACTGCCAACCGGGCGGCGGCGCGGGCCACGACGGGTCAGGTTGCCAACCAGCCGGCGGAATCCAACCTTCGGGAGCGGCTGGCCAACCGGGCGGGGTATTGAAACGCATTACCATTCAGGTGCCTTATCTGGTGAATTACTGTGTAAATGCTGCGGAGAGCCTACCGGCAGTTCAGCGCCCACAGTTCACCGAAACGACCGTGCCGGGTAGTCCGAGTCGACTCAAGTTTTCGACGTATGCGGACAGTGGGCGCCGTTCGACCAGACTGATCTCTACCGGCAGCGCCGTGGACAGATCGCGAGATCCACCCCGGACACCGATACTCCGAGGGACCTCCGGTAGTAGCCGGTGCGCCCCGCTGATGACACGGGTCAGCATCTTGGGAACATCCGGTGACTCGGCGATCTACCGGGCGTATCAGTGCGGCGCGCCGCCCACGATGGACCCCGGCGCTGGCCTTCCCGTCCAGGCCCACATTTCCAGCGCATCCCGGTCGACGAGCGTGATGTTGAGCTGCCGGGCTATCTGAATTCCGTCGCCCGCGGTGAAGAAGCTGTTAGTCACGAGCATGCAGATCTCGCCACCGTGGATGTCTCGGCAGGTGCCGGCGAACCGCTGGATCGCGGCACTGCCCACCCGGTTGCTGGGGTTCTGCCGCTTGCACTGCACCACGACGCGTCGACCGTCGGGGGCGATCGCCAGGACGTCCGCTCCCCGGTCACCGGGGCCGCCGCACACTGTCACGTTCCGAAACCCGGACGCGACCAGGATCCGGGCGAACCACTGCTCGAACTCGGGGCCGCTCATCGTGTCGGTCACCGCGATCAGCCTGTCCCGCTGGGCCTGATCGGCCCGCTCGCGGGCACGCTGCTTCGAGATGAGAAGACCGATCGTGGCCGCCGCCATTACGACGAGGCTCACCAGGAGAGCGGACCAGTATGGATGCCGCTGCACGAAATCGATGACCATGCGGAGGAGCACGAAAGCGACGACGGCACACAGTGCCAGAGCCCAGCCGTTGGCAGATCTGCCGCCACCGGCCACGCGGCGGACCGTCGATCTGCGCCGAACGCTGCCCGTGCGCCGCCTTCGGTAGTGCGCTCGAACCCGCGCGCCACCCTTCCTGGTGTGGGACCTGACATACGGCACGAGGCACCTCCCCGGTCGAGGAAGCCCCAGTGTCGCGGTAGCGTGCGACAAACCCCCTGCACGACCGTCGACAGTGTCCGGTACCCGTCAGCCGCCGTTCCCACATAGGAGGGCCCGCGGCGGCCCCCGGCACCGCCGCACTCAGGCGGCGGGCACCTCAGACGCTGCGGTGGACCGGTCGACCAACGCCCTCCGCAGCGTCGCGGACTGCTCCACCGACCCCCCGCGCACCCCCAGACTGCGCCGGGCCGCCCGGTAGTACCCGTCGCGGGCCTCGTCGACGCGGGTCAGCATCTCCATCACGTCCGACGGCGGCTCGACGATTCCCCGGGCGAGCCGTTCGACCTGCCAGATCGCATCCCGCCAGGTGGCGGCGGCGGCAACCGTCGGCTGGTCGCCGAGCAGCAGCAGGTTCTCCCAGACGATGGTGCGCCGAGCGTCCGCCTCGGCCAGCCGGGCCAGCCCCTCCTCGCGGTCGATGGGGTGGCTCCGCGATCCCGGCCGGTGGTCGGCCGTCAGGCGCAGCGCCACCGCGTGGCTTTCCTTGAGGGCGTGCGCGTAGTCGACGTACGCGTCGAGCCGCCGCTCGTCCCAGCGGACGCTCTGGCTTCGCCGCCACCGCGCGCGGTCGGCGAGGGAGGTGGCGAGGATCGTGCCCAGGGTGCCAACCAGGACGCCGAGGAGCGCCGGAAGCTGCGTCAAAAGATCGCTCACGCGGTCGAGGCTGCCAGCCCCGGGCAACCCCGTCCGCTCCGGCCCGCGCCCACGGACTGCCCGATCCTGGCCTGAATGATCGGTGGCAGCTCAGTAACGACGGAGGAACGTGGCTCAGGACGGGACGTCGCGGTGGCGGAAGGCGGCCACGCCGACGGCGAGCAGGGCCGCGGCCACCGCCGCCAGCACCACCAGGGGAAGCGCCGTCGGGTCGACAGCGGGCACGGCCGGCACATGGGTGTACGGCGAGACGTTGAGCGCGGCCTGCGGCAGTTCCAGCACCGCGCCGAGCTGCCCGAGGAGCAGGAAGACCAGCAGCGCCGTCCAGGACAGCACCACCGACCAGCGGGGCAGTAGCCCGAAGATCGCGGTCACCACCCCGGCGATCACGAGCAGGGCGGGCAGGCGCAGCAGCGCGGCGCCCCCAAGCTCGACGGCCTGGCCGAGCGGGTCTCCCGTGACGATGCCGTAGCCGAGGCCGGTGGTCACGCCGGCGAGGAGCAGCAGGGCGACAGCGCCGAGCGTCGCGGCGAGCACCTGGGTGCCGAGCCAGCGGGTACGGCTGACCGCCGTGGCGAGGGCCGCCTCCAGCACCCCGTCGGCTTCGTCGGCGCGGACGCGGAGCAGGGCCTGCACGACGTACGCGCCGATGGTAAGGGCGAAGAGGCCGAGCATCGCGGCCAGGTACGCGTTGATCAGGTCGGCTCCGCCACCCATCGCGTTGATCGCTTCGGCGGCGGCCGGATTCGCGTCGATCATGTCGTCGAACTCGTCGGCGGCGACGCCCATGGAGAGGCCGAGCACCGCCACGCCGATCGCCCAGCCGAGCAGTGTGCCGCGCTGCATCCGCCAGGCCAACCCGGTGGGGCTGAGCAGCCGTGGCGCGCCGGTGGCCGGGCCGCGTCGGGGGGCGATCAGGCCGGCGCCCTGGTCGCGTCGCTCGGCGAGGGCGTACGCCAGCGCCACCCCGGCGAGCAGCAGTACGACGGGCAGGGCGAGCACCCACCAGCGTTCACCGTCGAAGGCTCGTACCTGGTTGCCCCAGCCGAGCGGGGAGATCCACGACGGCCAGGCGCTGCGTACCCGGGTGCCGTCGGCGCTCTGGTCGCCGAGCACGTCCCCGGCGGCGCGTAGCACGAAGGAGAGCCCGACGGTGGCGGCGGCGAGCGCGTTGGCGCCGCGTGCGGTGACGGAGAGCTGGGCGGTGACCGCGGCGATCGCGGTGAAGGCGACCCCGACTCCGCCGATTGCGGCCGCTGCCGCGACGGAGCCGGCGAGCGGTAGACCGGCGCCGACCAGGGCGACCGCGAGCAGGGCGGCGGCCACTGTGTTCGCCGCGACGATGACGAGCAGCGCGGCGGTGAGCGACGCGTACCGGCCGACCACGTTGGCGCCGAGCAGTTCGGCGCGGCCGGTCTCCTCGTTCTGCCGGGTGTGCCGGGTCACCGCGAAGGTGCTCAGCAGCGCGACGATCAGGGCCAGCGTCACGTACGTCTCGGCGACCACCACGGCACCGAGGTCGGTGCCGTGGATGGGGCCGTTGAAGGCGCGGGCGACCAGGCTGGATGCCGAGGTGGTGGCGTAACCCAGCCGGGCCTCCTGGTCCGGGTAGATGCCGGCGACGCTGCCGGCGAGGGCGTAGCCGAGCAGGGGTGTGCCGAGGATCCAGATGGCGAGGCGGATCCGGTCGCGGCGCAGCACGAGCCGGGCCAGCCGGGTCGTGCCGGTGAGGGCGTTCACCGGGCACCGCCCTGCGGGGCGTCAGCGTGCGCATCGGCGGCCGAGGTGCCAGCGGCCGGAGCGGCCGAGGCGCCAGCGGCGGGATCGTCCAAGGCGCCGGCGTCCGAGGCAGCGGCGGCCGGGTCGTCGCCGTAGTGGCGCAGGAAGAGCTGCTCCAGGGTGGGTGGCGTGCTGGTCAGCGCACGGACGCCGAAGCGGATGAGCTGGCCGAGCAGCTCGTCGAGGTGGGTGGGGTCGACCTCCAGGTGGGTACGACCGTCGACCTCGTGCACGTCGTGCACGCCGGGCAGCGCGTCCAGACCGGTGACCGGGCGGGCGGTCTCGACGGTCACCGCCGTGCGGGTGAGGTGGCGCAGCTCGGCGAGGGTGCCGGATTCGACGGTGCGGCCCTCGCGGATGATGCTGACTCGGTCGCAGAGCGCCTCGACCTCGGCGAGCACGTGGCTGGAGAGCAGCACTGTGGCGCCGGCCTGCTTGACCCGCCGGACCTCGTCCTGGAACACCGCCTCCATGAGGGGGTCGAGGCCGGAGGTCGGCTCGTCGAGCACGTACAGCTCCACCGGGGAGGAGAAGGCGGCGACGATGGCCACCTTCTGTCGGTTGCCCTTGGAGTAGGTGCGGCAGCGGCGGGTCGGGTCCAGGTCGAAGCGGTGCAGCAGCTCGTCGCGGCGACGCCGGTCGAGGCCACCGCGCAGTTGACCGAGCAGGTCGATGGCTTCCCCGCCGGTGAGGTTGGGCCAGAGGCTGACGTCACCCGGCACGTACGCCAGTCGGCGGTGCAGGCGGACCGCGTCGCGCCACGGGTCGGCGCCGAGCACCTGGGCGTCGCCGGAGTCGCGGCGGAGCAACCCGAGCAGGATCCGGATGGTGGTGGACTTTCCGGAGCCGTTGGGCCCGAGGAAGCCGTGCACCTCCCCCTGCTCGACGTTCAGGTCCAGCCCGTCGAGTGCCCGGATGGCGCCGAACGTCTTGACCAGGTTGCCGATCGAGATGACGGGCATGACCCCTCCTGCCGTTGGCTGCGTCGAGAGTCACCACTGTACTGACCGCTGGTCAGTAGAATCAACGGTGATCGTGCCCACCGGTCAGGACGTCGCTAGGCTGGCCGGCATGACGGCCGATCCCGCGGACGACACCCGCACCCGGATCCTGCGCGCCGCGCTCGACCTGTTCGCCGAGCACGGCTACCAGCGGACCTCGCTGCGGCAGATCGGCGAGCGGCTACGGCTGACCAAGACCGCCATCCTGTACCACTTCCCGGCCAAGGAGCACCTGCTCGCCGCCCTGATCGAGCCACTGCTGGCCGACCTGGAGAGGCTGCTCGACGCCACGCAGGGACAGCCGACCGAGCAGGCCCGGTGGACGGTGCTGGAGGGCTGGGTGGACATCATGCTCGCCCACCGCCGACCGCTCGGCATGCTCTATCACGACATCGCGCTTGTCGGTCGGGGCGACACATACCATCGATTGATCACGATTGCGATGCGGGCGAACGACGTCATCGCGGGGCCGGACGCCGGGCGTCGGGAGCGGGTCCGGGCGGTGCAGGCGGTCGCCGCGTGCAGCGATCCGATCGTCTTCTTCACCGACGTGCCGGACGAGGTGCTGCGCGCGGACATGCTCGACGGCGTACGCCGACTGCTGGCCCCGCCGCCCACGGACGCCGCAGCCCCGCCGCCCCTGAGCGCGGCAGCCGGGCCGCACGCGAACGCGGGAGCCGGACCGCACGCGAACGCCGCGGCCGGGGCGCGCACCGAACTCGCGGCCGGGACGCGCGGGACCACGACGGTCCCGGCGTCGGCGCGCGAAACCCCGGCGCCCGGGACCGAGAGGGACGCCGCTTCGGGGAGCGCGGCCCCGGCGACGTCACCGGGCCCGGCCGGCGGAGCGGCGGGCCGGCGTCGACGGCCGGGACGGCCGCCCGCGCTGGGGCGGGAGCAGGTCGAGGCGGCCCGGCGGATGCACGCGGCGGGCACCCACTCGGTGGACGCCATCGCCGCCGCGCTGGGTGTCTCGCGGGCCACCGTCTACCGCCACCTGACCACGCAATAATGAGACGGTTTCAAGACTGTTTCGAGACGGTTGTGAGTCGGGAACTCAGGCCGCCAGCGTGGCGTAGCGGCCGTTGCGGTCCAGCAGGCTGTCGTGGGTGCCGGCCTCGACGATGCGACCGTGGTCGAGCACCGCGATCTGGTCGGCGTCGCGGACGGTGGAGAGCCGGTGCGCGATGGTGATCGTGGTGCGCCCCTGGGCGAGCACGTCGAACGCCCGCTGCACGGCGCGTTCGGTCTCGGTGTCCAGTGCGCTGGTGGCCTCGTCGAGGACGAGGATGCGCGGGTCGCGCAGCAGCGTCCGGGCGATGGCGAGGCGCTGCTTCTCACCGCCGGAGAACCGGTGGCCGCGGGAACCGACCACTGTGTCGTACCCGTCGGGCAGCCCGGCGATGAGGTCGTGGATCTGGGCGGCGCGGGCGGCGTCCTCGATCTCGGTGTCGGTGGCCTCCGGCCGGGCGTAGCGCAGGTTCTCCCGGACGGTGGTGTGCAGCAGGTACGTCTCCTGGCTGACCACCCCGACGATCGCGGCGAGGTCGGCCAGGCGCAGGTCGCGCAGGTCGACGCCGTCGACGGTGATCCGGCCGGCGGTCGGGTCGTGCAGCCGGCTGACCAGCCCGGCGAGGGTGCTCTTGCCGGAGCCGGTCTCGCCGACCAGGGCGAGGCTGGTGCCGGCGGGCACGTCGAGGGTGACCCCGGCGAGGGCGGCGGTGTCACTGCCCGGGTAGCCGAAGGTGACGTCCTCCAGGCGCAGATGGCCGCGCACGTGGGCAGGGTCGAGGCGGACCGGCTCGGCGGGGTCGGCCACGTCGACCGGCAGGTCCAGGTATTCGAAGATCCGGGCGAAGAGCGCCAGCGACGCGGTGAGCGAGACCCCCACGTTGAGCAGCCCCATCAGCGGCCGGAACAGGCCGCCCTGCAGGGCGGTGAAGGCGACCAGGGTGCCGATGCTCAGCGTGCCGGCGGTGCCGGGCAGCCCGGCGGCGAGGTAGATGACCGCCGGTACGGCGGCGAAGATGATGCTCATCGAGGCCATCCGCCAGCGGCCGGCCAGCTCACTGCGCAGTTCCAGGTCGACCAGGCGGGCCGAGGAGGCGGTGAACCGGTCGATCAGCGCGGGGCCGGTGCCGAGGGTCTTCGCCAGTTGTACGCCGCTGATCGAGAGCCCCTCCTCGACTGTGACGTTGAGGTCGGCGAGTTCGCGTTGCCGCTGGGCGGTGATCTCGCGGCGCATCCGGGCGACCCGTCGGGTCAGCCAGATGGCCGGCGGCAGCACCACGAGCGAGACCAGGGAGAGCTGCCAGGAGAGCGCGACCATGGCGACCACTGTGGCGACCACCGTGGTGAGGTTGGCGGCGACGGCGGTGGCGGTGGAGGTGACCACCGACTGCATGCCGCCGATGTCGTTGGTGATGCGGGACTGCACCTCGCCGGTGCGGGTGCGGGTGAAGAAGCCGAGCGACTGGCGCTGGAGGTGGCTGAAGACGTCGGTACGCAGCCGGTGCATGACCCGCTGGCCGACCTGGGTGGAGATCCAGGTCTGCACGACGCCGAGGGCTGAGGTCACCGCCGCGACGGCGACCATGCCGAGGACCAGCCAGACCAGCAGCGTCACGTCGCCCTGCGGCAGGGCCCGGTCGATCACGGCGCGCAGCAGGAACGGGCTGGCCATCGCGATGATCGAGGAGACCACGATGATCGCGGTGACGGCGGCCAGTGCGGGCCGGTGGGGGGTGAACAGGCGACCGATGCGGCGCAGCGACACCTGACGGGCCTGGGCCTTCTCTTCGGCGCTGAGGGTGCGGTGGCCGCGGTCGCGGCCCTTCGGGGTGGGTTCCAAGGGGGCACTACCTTTCGTCGGCAATATTGCTGAGGTTACCTCATCATGAGGGAGCAACCACATATCCTGCTACCGTATTCCGGTGACCGAGCACACCGTCGACAGCGCCGACGACGAGAGCCTGGCGGAGACGTTCTGGGCCGTGGCGTCCCGTCTGCGCCGGCAGACCCGCGACTCACTGGCGCCCTGGGATGTCACCCCCAGCCAGTCTCGAGCCCTCGGCGTGCTGGCCCGCCACGGCGAGGTACGCCCCGGCACCCTCGCCGAGCACCTGCGCATCGCGCCCCGCTCGGCGACCGAGGTCGTCGACGACCTCCAGACCCGAGGGCTGGTCGAGCGCCGACCCGACCCGGGCGACCGCCGGGCGACACTTGTCGCGCTCACCGAGGAGGGCGACCGCGTCAGCACCGCCATCCGGGCCGCGCGCCGGGCCGAGGCCGACCGCTTCTTCGGCCACCTCAACGACACCGACCGCGCCGAGCTGGCCCGCATCCTGCGCACCCTGCGCGGCTGACGGGTTTGCCCGCCGCGCGCACGGGTAGCCAGCGCCCCCGTCCGGTCGGCGGGACCGGCCGGCACCGGTCGGGGGCGAGGTGACGGGAGGCCCGGCTGATGTGCGGGATCAGCGGGGAGGCGCGGTTCGACGGCCACTCGCCCGACGCGGCGGCGGTCACCCGGATGACCGAGGCGATGCGCTCACGCGGCCCGGACGACGAGGGGCTGTTCACCGACGGTTGGGTGACCCTGGGGCACCGCCGGCTGACCATCATCGACCTGTCCGAGGCGGGCGGGCAGCCGATGGTCCGCGACGACCTGGGCCTGGCCCTGGTCTTCAACGGCTGCATCTACAACTACCCGGAGCTGCGCGAGGAGCTACGCCGGGCCGGGTACGCCTTCCACTCCACCAGCGACACCGAGGTGATCCTGGTGGCGTACGCCCACTGGGGTGAACGGTTCGTCGACCACCTGGTCGGCATGTTCGCGATCGGGCTGGTCGACCGGGTCCGGCGGCGACTGATCCTGGCCCGCGACCGGCTCGGCATCAAACCGCTCTACCTCGCCGAGACACCGGGCCGGCTGCGGTTCGCCTCCACCCTACCCGCGCTGCTGCGGGCCGGCGACGTCGACACCGGCATCGACCCGGTGGCGCTGCACCACTACCTGTCCTGGCACTCCATTGTGCCCGCGCCCCGGACCGTGCTGCGCGGCGTGCGCAAGCTGCCACCGGCCACCCTGCGGGTGATCGAGGCGGACGGGCGCAGCCGCGAGGAGGTCTACTGGCGACCCGACTACGTGCGGGAGCCCGCCGACGCGGGGATGGACGCCGCCGACTGGCGGGCCGCGATCGGCGACGCGCTGCGTGCGGCGGTACGCCGACGGTTGGTCGCCGACGTGCCGGTGGGGGTGCTGCTCTCCGGTGGACTGGACTCCAGCCTGATCGTGGCGTTGCTCGCCGAGGCCGGCCAGCAACACCTGCGGACGTTCAGCATCGGCTTCGACAGCCACGACGGGGAGTCCGGCGACGAGTTCCACTACTCGGACCTGGTGGCCCGTTCGTACGACACCGACCACCATCGGATCCGACTGGCCGACGACGACCTGGTGCCCGCCGTCCGACGAGCCGTGCTGGCGATGACCGAGCCGATGGGCAGCCACGACGTGGTCGCCTTCCACCTGCTCTCCGAGCAGGTGGCGCAACACGTGAAGGTGGCCCAGTCGGGGCAGGGCGCCGACGAGGTGTTCGCCGGCTACGGCTACCACCAGCCACTGGTCGAGGCGCCCCGGCACGGCGCCGCCGAGACGTTCGCCGCCGCGTTCTTCGACCGCGACCATGACGAGTTGCGCCGCATCGTCGGCCCGGCGTACGCGCTGGAGCACGACGCCAGCCGGGACCTGCTCGCCGGGCACCTAGCCGCACCTGGGGCGCAGACCGCGCTGGACGCCGTGCTGCGTCTGGACACCCACCTGATGCTTCCGGACGACCCGGTCAAGCGGGTGGACAGCATGAGCATGGCGTGGGGTCTGGAGGTGCGTACGCCCTTCCTCGACCAGGACCTGGTCACCCTGGCCGCGCACTGCCCGCCGGAGCACAAGGTCGCCCAGGGCGGCAAGGGCGTGCTCAAGGAGGTCGCCCGGGAGGTGCTGCCGGCCGAGGTGATCGACCGGCCGAAGGGCTACTTCCCGGTGCCGGCGCTGCGCAAGGTGGACGGTCCGGTGCGCGAGCTGGTCGCCGAGGCGTTGCAGGCGCCGGCCGCGCGCGAGCGAGGGCTGTTCCGCCCGGAGTACGTGGCCCACCTGCTCGCCGAGCCGGACCGGGCGGAGGCGGCGGCCGGCAGCAACAAGCTGTGGCAGCTCGGCCTGCTGGAGCTGTGGCTCCAGACCCACGACATCCGTTGAGGCATCGGTCCGCCGCACGCGCGCGGTCAGCCGGCGGCCGTGCGGACGACCAGGTCGTCGAGGACCGCGCGCAGGTCACCGGCGCGGTCCAGCACCTGCCGCTGCCGGGTGGCGCCGGTGCCGTCGCGGCGCAGCCGGGCGAGCTGCGCCAACACGTACCCGAGGTCGCCGTGGCGCAGGAGGGCCGGGGCGATCACCGCCATCAGCTCGTCGACGAGTGCCCAGGCGGGCCGGGTGCCACCGGCGCGCAGGTCGATCAGATCGCCGTCGAGACCGTCGTGGGCGGCCCGCCAGTGCGCCGCGGCGACGAGGCAGTCCCGGACGTCCGGGGCGCTCACCCCGGCGCGTACGTCGTCGACGAGGGTGGCCACGAGGGACCGGACCAGCGCGGCGACGAGCACCGCGTCGTCCACCTCGGTGCAGACGTCACCGACCCGCACCTCCACCGTCGGATACGTCGGCGACGGCCGGGCGTACCAGTAGACCATCGCCGCGTCGAGCATGATGCCGGCGGCGATCAGCTGGTCGACAGTGCGGTCGTAGTCGGCGGCGGAGTCGAAGTACGGCGTCGGTCCGATGCTGGGCCACCGTTCCAGCTGCATCGCGCGCCAGCTGGCGTGCCCGGTGTCGTACCCGTCGTGCAGTGGCGAGTTGGTGGTGATCGCCTGCACCACCGGCAGCCACACCCGCAGGTGGTTGCAGACCTGCACGGCCAGTTCCCGGTCGGACAGTCCGACGTGCACGTGGCAGCCGCACACCGCCGGGTCGTGCGCCACCGGCCCGTACCGGCGTGACATCGCGTGGTACCGCGGTTCGTCGGGGACCGTCCGGTGCGGTTCGGCAACCGGGGTGGCGCCGACCGCCACCAGCCGGGCCCCGGCCGCCGTGGCGGCCTCGGCGGCGGAGCGCCTCAACGCCACCAGGTGTGCGCGCAGTTCGGTGAGGCCGGCGCAGACCGGGGTGACCATCTCCACCATGCTGTGCCGGAACTCCTGGCGGCTCTGGTCGCGGGCGGGGCCGCGCAGCGCGGCGAGCACCTGGTCGGCGACCGGGAGGTTCCAGCCGCTGCCCGGGTCGAGCAGCAGGTACTCCTCCTCCACGCCGAGGGTGAGGGTGGACAGGTCGGGTGCGGTGTCGACGGCGGTCGGACGGTACGCCATGGCCCCTCCCATCCCCTGCTGCGGCGGTGCCTCGGGTTCCCGGCCTACCCCGATGACAAACCCGCGGAGGCCAGGTAGCGCCCTAGCATTGCTCCAATGATCGAGGACTTCGCGGATCGGCTCCTGTGCGACATGGCCAGCCTCGACCCCTGCACAGCGGTCGTCGAGGCTGGCGAGCAGGACGTCGACGCGCTTACCGACTACAGCCCGGAGGGCCACCAGGCCCGCGCCGACCTCGCAGCCCGCGCCCTGTGCGAGCTGGAGAGCCTGGGCGACGCACTGACGGCCGTGGGCCCGCTGCACGCCCACCTCGCCGAACGGCTGCATACGCGCATCGCCTTCCACGACGCCGGCGAGGATCTACGCGAACTGCACGCGGCGGCCACCGGCCCGCTCCAGCTCATCCGCCAGGCCGTCGAGGCCGCGGTACCCGGCCCTGGCGCCGAGGGCGCGGCGTTCGAGGAGGCCTGGGCTCGTGTCGGCGCACGCATGGCCGCGATCCCCGCGGCTCTGGACGGGTACGCCCGCAGCCTCCTACTCGCCGCGGAGCGCGGCAATCTGCCGGCGCGGCGCCAGGTGGAGCTCGTCACGCAGCGCTGCCGAAACTGGATCGACAACGATGCGGCAGTGGTGAATTGCTACGGCGAGGGGCGTCAGCGGGCGTCGTTGCAGGCCGCAGCGACGGGCGCGCGAGAGGCGTATCAGAAACTCGCCGAGATGCTGAGCGCAGACCTGGCACCGCGGGCCGTTGAGGAGGAGGCGTTCGGCCAGCAGCGGTACGCACTCTGGGTGCGCGCCTTCCTCGCGGCCCAACCTGATGTGTGCGAGCTGTACGACTGGGGCTGGGACGAGTTCCGAGCGACTGAGGCAGAGCTGATCGCGGAGGCGAAGGCCCTGGGCGGGAGCGTGCCCGAGGTGCTTGCCCGGCTCGCCAGCCCCGACGCACCCGGCGCCCTGCACAGCAGGGGGGCGTTCGCCGCGTGGCTGCAGGAGCTGTTGGAAGCCGCCGTCGAGCGGCTGGACGGCGTGTACTTCGACATCCCCGCCCCGCTGCGGAGCATCGAGTCGCGGTTGACCACGTCGTCCGGCATTGCCTACATTGGGCCGTCGCGCGACCTGACGCGGCCGGGCCGGGTCTGGTGGTCCATCCCCGAGGACGCGACGAGTTTCCCCACCTGGTACGCCTACAGCACCGCCTATCACGAGGGTGTTCCCGGCCACCACCTCCACCTCGGCTCCGAGGTCTGCCGGGGAGTCCTCGGGCAGAGACTCAACCTGCTCGGCGGCCTCTCCGGCAGTCAGGAGGGTTGGGCACTGTACGCCGAGCGGTTCATGGATGAGCTCGGGCTCTATGAAGAGCCGGGTGCTCGACTGGGGTACCTGTACATGCAGCTCCTGCGGGCAGCCCGGGTCGTGCTCGACATCGGCCTGCACCTGCGACTGCCGATGCCCTCCGGTGGCGGAGCAGTGTGGACGCCGGATGCTGCGCTGCAGCTGCTGCGGGACCGCTGTCACCAGGGGCCCTACGCGTCCGCCGAGCTCGGGCGCTACCTGGGGCGGCCGGGGCAGGCGCTGGCCTACAAGGCGGGTGAGCGCGTGTGGCTGGCAGGCCGCTCGTCCTTCCCCGGCGACCGGCGCGCATTCCATCGTCACGCGCTGGAGCTGGGTTCGCTGGGCTTGGATCAGTTGACAGCTTCCCTCGACTCCCCGCCTACCCCGGTGGCAGACACGCGCTCAGGGCCGTCGCGCGTGCGGTGAGAAAGGCCCGTTCGGCCGCGTTGTCCGTCAGGGCGACGGCCGTCCGGTACGCCTCGACGGCCTCCCCGCCCCGGCCGAGCCGGGCCAGCAGGTCGGCGCGGACCACGTGGTAGACGTGGTAGCCGACCAGGTCGAGGCGGTCCACCTCGGTCAGCGCCACCGCCGGTCCGGACATTTCGGCGACCGCGACGGCCCGGTTCAGCGCTACCACCGGGCTGGGGGCGACGACCGTCAGCTGGTCGTACAGCTGAAGGATCTGTGCCCAGTCGGTGTCGGCGGCGCGCCGCGCGGCGCTGTGCACGGCGGCGATCGCGGCCTGGATCTGGTACGGGCCGGGCCGGTCGCGGCGCAGGCAGCGGCGCACGAGCGCCTGCCCCTCGGTGATCAGCTCGGCGTCCCACCGGGCCCGGTCCTGGCTCGGCAGCGCCACCAGCTCACCCTCGGCGTTGGTCCGCGCGTCGCGGCGGGACTCGGTGAGCAGCATCAACGCGAGCAGACCGAGCGCCTCCGGCTCGTCCGGCATCAGCTCGACCAGCAGGCGGGTCAGCCGGATCGCCTCGACGCACAGCTCGGCGCGGACCAGCTGTCGCCCGGCGCTGGCCGTGTACCCCTCGTTGAAGATCAGGTAGAGCACCGCGAGAACCGCGTGCAGCCGGTCGGGCAGGTCGGCGTCGCGCGGCACGCGGTACGGGATCCGAGCGTTCCGGATCTTCGACTTGGCACGGACCAGCCGCTGCGCCATGGTCGGCTCCGGCACCAGGAAGGCGCGGGCGATCTCGGCGGTGCCCAGTCCGCCGAGCAGCCGCAGGGTGAGGGCGACCCGGGTGCTCGGGGCGAGCGCCGGATGGCAGCAGGTGAAGATCAGCCGTAGCCGGTCGTCGTGCACCGGTCCCTCCTCGACGGGACTGTCGGCGGCGAACAACAGGGCCGCCTGGGCGTGCCGGTCGACCCGGGACGCGTCGCGGCGCAGCCGGTCGATCGCCCGGTTCCGGGCCGTGGTGATGATCCAGCCGGCCGGACTGGGCGGCAGGCCGGTCGTCGGCCAGCGCGCCACCGCGACGACGAAAGCCTCCTGGACGGCCTCCTCGGCGAGGTCGATGTCGCCGAGGAGGCGAACCAGGACGGCGACCGCGCGGCCGTACTCGGCGCGGAACACCGCCTCCACGTCGGGCACTGTCAGTCGCCGGCCCCGCCCTGGAAGGGGCGCACCTCGATCGGCAGGGTGGTGGCCAGCGCGTAACGGCGACCCCAGTGCAGGGCGGCGTCCAGGTCCGGCACGTCGATGATGGTGATGCCGCCCAGGTACTCCTTGCCCTCCACGAACGGGCCGTCGGTGACCAGGACGTCGCCGTCGCGGGCGCGCAGCACTGTGGCGGTCTCCGGGCCGTGCAGTCCCTGACCGAAGACCCACGAACCGGTGGAGGCCAACTCGGCGCGCAGCTCACCGAGCTGGCGCATCACCCCGGCCAGAAACTCCGGGTCCGGGGGCAGCTCACCCTGCGGCTGGTGAAGGCTGAGCAGGTACAGCGTCATCGTTCCTCCTCGCGGGGGGCCGGCCCGTCGCCGACCTCTCATCCTCCACACGATCGGCCGCCGCCCAGATCGACAGGCCGGCGGAAAATTCTCGGCGTCCGACCCGGCCCGGTGTTGGCGTCCTTTGCTCTGCACCCGCGGATGCGACGGGTGCGCAGGCACGGCTGGCGCGTCGGCGGGTGCAGAGCAAAGGACGAAGAACGGGGGACGGGGGTACGGTCCGCCAGTGCCGCGACCGGAGCCGGTAGTCATGCCTGCGACGGTTGTGGGTAGACCCCGGTGTGGTCGACGGCTTGCGGGTGATCGTGGTCGGCGCCGGCTTCTCCGGTCTCGCGGCCGCGTTGGCGCTGAGCCGCGCCGGCGCCCAGGTGCGGGTGCTGGAGGCCCGTGACCGGGTGGGCGGGCGGGTGTTGACCCGGTGGCTGCCCGAGCTCACGCAACTCGACCTGGGGGCGCAGTGGATCGGCCCGACCCAGGACCGGATGTACGCGTTGGTCGCCGAGCACGGGCTGGCCACCTTCGCCTCGGCATCTGTCGGCGCGCCCTCACTGCTCTGGGCCGGTGAGCGCCGGGCCGAGCCGCCGGCACAGGTGGGCCGGGTGCTCGGCCTGCTCGACGAGTACGCCGCACGTCTGGACCCGGCCGCACCCTGGGCGACGCCGGATGCCGCCCTGTGGGACCGGACGACCCTCGGCGGGTGGCTGGCCACCACGGCCGGGGACGACGACACCGCCGACTACCTGGGGCGGCTGCTCGCCGGCGGGCTGCTGGCCACCGGCGCGGACGAGCTGTCCCTGTTGCACCTGCTGTTCTACCTGCGCAGCGCTGGCGGGACCGGGCCGTTGCTGGGGATGGCCGGCGGCGCGCAGCAGGACCGGATCGTGGGCGGGCCGGCTGCGCTGGCGGAGCGGATGGCCACCGCCCTGCCGCCGGGCACGCTGACGCTGGCCGCGCCGGTGCGAGCCATCGAACAGACCGCCGGCGGCGCGACCGCGTGGACCGACACCGGGCGCGTCGACGGCGACGCCGTGGTGGTCGCGCTGGCCCCGGCACTGGCCGGACGGATCCGGTACGACCCGCCGCTGCCCCCGCTGCGTGACGGGCTCACCCAGCGCATGCCGATGGGGTCGGCGCTGAAGGTGCACGCCGTCTATCCGGAGCCGTTCTGGCGGGCCGACGGGCGCTCCGGGGTGGCCACCAGCAGCGCCGGTCCGCTCACCGAGACGGTCGACAACTCCACCCCCACCTCGCCGCTCGGGGTGCTGACCGGGTTCAGCTACTCCACGGACGCCGCCGCGCTTCGCGGCATGTCCCCCGCGCGACGTCGGCAGTGCCTGCTGGAGGCGTTCGCCAGCGCGGTCGGGCCGCGCGCCGAGGACCCGGTGGACCTCGTCGAGTACGACTGGTCGGCCGACGAGTGGACCCGGGGCTGCTTCTCCGGTGCGCTCACCCCGGGCACCTGGCGGACGTACGGTCCGCACCTGCGGGCGCCGGTGGGGCGGGTGTACTGGGCGGGCACCGAGACGGCCACCCGCTGGAGTGGCTACCTGGAGGGCGCGGTGCGCGCCGGTGAGCGGGCGGCGGCCGAGGTGCTGGCCGGCTGAACCGGCACGACCGAGCCGGCCCGGTCTCGGCGGGACCGGGCCGGCCACGGCCCTGGGTGCTACCCGGCCGGCCCGGTCTCGGAGGACCGGGCCGACGCGGGCGCCCCGGTCAGGGGTAGGTGGTCAGGTACACCTGCTGGTTGGCCGCGTTCGCGGTGCCACCGGCGTTGTTGATCACCCGGTTGATGGTGCCGACGCCACCGAGCGAGACGGTGACCATGTTGGTGAAGCGCACGTTCGGGTTGGTGGGCACCTCGAAGGACCGTTCCTCGACCACCGCAGGGTTGACGTTGAAGTAGCTGTAGCTACCCAGCCCGAACGCCTGGTGACTGGTCACCGAGTCGGCGACCTTGTACGCGGCGTAGCCCCGGGTCGACCCGTTCATCCAGGCCGCCTGGTTGGGCGGGTCATAGGGCAGTTCGTTCTGGTAGAAGTACGTCCGCCCGCCGTTGCCGTTCCAGATGGTCTGGTACTTCTGGTAGTGCTCGACGAAGAGTCCGTACATGGTGACGTTGTCGCCGTTGACGGTGAGCCCGGTGTCGGCGGTGTTCAGCGTCCACCCGGTCGGCACTCCGCTGGCGGCGTGGTCGGCCCGCCACAGCCACATGTGGTCACCGATCACGTTGTCGCTGTTGACGGTCAGCGTGTTGGTGGCCTTGCCGACGTGCGGCCCGCCAATGCGGAAGAACACGTCGTGCAGCGAGGTCGGGTTCGTGGCGTGGCTCGCGGACGAGCCGGACGGCCCGACCTCCATCAGCACCGGCGAGTTCGTCGTGCCGGCCTCGAACATGAGGCCGGCGACCTTGACGCCGTCCACATCGGCCACCCGCATCCCCACCGCGCCGTTGTCGGCCTGGATGGTGGCCAGACCGAGGCCGAGGACGACAGTGTCGGCCCGGTTGACCTGGATCGGCTCGGTGACGTGGTGCACGCCCGGGGTGAAGAGCAGGTGCCGCCCCTGGGCGAGGGCCGCGTTGATGGTGGCGGCGCTGGTGCCCGGCTGGACCACGAAGAACTGCGACAGTGAGATGGACGAGCCGGCCGGGGTCTTGTTGTACCAGCTGGTGCCGGTGGAGTTGGTGCGCAGCGCCGGTACGAAGACCCGGTACTCACCGGTGCCGTCGACGTACAGGAACGGCTTCTCCCGGACCTGGGGGGTCTGCGGGATGACGGTGTGTGACGGGTTGGGGAAGCTCGGCGCGGGGGCGCCGTTGACGCCCTGGAAGACCATGTTCCAGACCGAGCCGGTCCAGCCGTTGCCGAACTCGCTGTTGCGGGAGTACCACTGCTGCTGCGAGCCGGAGACGACCAGGCCGTCGATGCGCGTGTCGGCGAGCAGACCGCCGCTGGACCAGCCGTCGCCGCCGTTCCAGAGTTGGATCTGGTTCTGCGCGCCGCGCAGGTGCATCCGCCGGTACGGTGCGGCCTGGGACACCGCCCAGCGCTCCACGGTCTGCCCGGCGGGCAGGGTGACCGAGAGGTTCTCGGCGGCCCGCCAGAAGTTCTGGGTGGCGTTGCCGCCGAACCAGAACGCCTCGGCGCGCACGTGGCCGTTGAGGTTGACGTCGTCGGGGCTCATGCCGAGGCCGGCGACCTGGGTGAAGAAGCCGAGGTTGACGTCGGCGGTGTAGTTGCCGGGCTTGAACAGCACCGCGTAGCGCTGCGGGCCGAACTGGTTGGTCTCCTGCTGGGTGAAGAGGGTGTTCAGTCGACTCTGGATGGTCGACGTCGGCGTGCTCGGGTCGAAGACGAAGGTGTTCGGCCCGAGGTTGGGGTTGTACGGGTCGGTCGTGCCGACCGGGGGTTCGCTGGTGCCGCCGGTGGTGTTCACCGCCAGTTCCCACAGCGAGTAGCCGTAGGCGGTGCCCCGGGCGGTGCCATACATCCGCAGGTAGCGGCCGCTGCCGGCGACGGTGAGGGACTGCGTCCCGCCGGTGGCCGTGGTGGTGGAGTAGACGGTGGTCCAGGTGGCCCCGTCGGCCGAGGTCTGGAGCTGGAAGGCACGGGCGTACGCGGCCTCCCAGGTGAGCACCACCCGGCAGATGGTGCGGGTGCTGCCCAGGTCGACGCGCAGCCACTGTGGGTCGCTGGCGGCGCTGGCCCAGCGGGTGCCCGGGTTGCCGTCGACCGCCGCGGATGCCGCGAGCCCGGCGTCCTGGCTGGACGACGCGGTCGCCGGGCTGCCCTGTGCGACGTTGGTGCTGCCGCAGGTCGGCGTGGTGCCGCCGGTCTCGCCGTACACCTGGAACTCCCAGAGCGAGTAGCCGTAGCCGGTGCCCCGGGCGGTGCCGTTCATCCGTACGTAGCGGCCGGCGCCGGTGACGGTGAGGTTCTGGGTGCCGCCGGTGCCGGTGGTGGTCGAGTAGATCGTCGTCCAGGTGGCCCCGTCGTCGGAGGTCTGGAGCTGGAAGGCCCGGCCGTAGGCGCCCTCCCAGAGCAGGTTGACCTGGCTGATGGTGGCGCGGGCGCCCAGGTCGACCTGGAGCCACTGCGGGTCGCTGAACGCGCTGGCCCAGCGGGTTCCGGTGTTGCCGTCGACGGCGGCGGAGGCGGGCGTTCCGGCGTTCTCGGTGGACGAGGCGGTTGCCGTACGGCCCTGGGACAGCAGGGAGGGGGCGGCCTGCGCGGGTGTCGTGGTTCCGGTCGGCGTGAGCGCCGCGACCAGGGCCACGGTGAGTCCGACGAGCAGGTGCCGCACAGCCCGGGGACGCGGGCGTACGGATGTAGCGCGAGATGTCATGACATCGCCTGTCGATAGGGGGTTACGGGGGTGCCGCGCGGATGGGATCGGCTCGCCCCGTGGCGCCGTGGGTGGTGCCGCCGATGCGGCGTCGCGGGTCGGAGAGCGCTCTCGTAGGAGTGTTGCGGCGAGATTGCGACGGCGTCAAGACATCGATCTATAGCTTCGTTATTTATCCCGAGGATTCTTTTTGGGTAATTTGCCGACGGCTCGGCAGTCGTCCCCGCTCAGCGGCGGACGCCACCCTCGGTGAGGAAGCGGGCGATCGGGAGGGTGGCAGCGCCCAGCGCCACCGCGTCCACCCCGAGCCGGCACAGCTCGATCGACGCTTGCTCGTACGGCTGGCGCAGCGCCTGCCGGCCGGCCGCCTCCCGCACGGCCGGCAGCAGGTCGCCGAGGGCCATCGCCGCCCAGCCACCGAGCACCACGCGCTCCGGGTTGAACAGGTTGATCAGGTTGGCCACCCCGGCGCCGAGGTAGCCGGCGGTGTCGTCCAGCACCCGTCGGGCGGTGGCCGAGGTCTCGGCGGCGGCGACCAGCGCGGCGATCTGGGACTCCTCGTCCTCGCCCGGCACCGGTCGACCCCGACGCGCCTCCCGGTAGCGGTCGATGATCGCCTCCGCCCCCACGTACGCCTCCAGGCAGCCGCGCGCGCCGCACCGGCAGGCCCGACCGCCGTACACCAGGGTGGTGTGCCCCCACTCCCCAGCGCTGCTGGACGCGCCCCGGTAGGTAGCGCCGTTTGTCACCACCGACGCGCCCACTCCCGAGCCGACCAGGGCGAAGACGGCGTGCCGGGCGCCCCGGCCGGCGCCGAACCACATCTCGGCCTGACCGAGGGTCTTCGCGCCGTTGTCGATGTGCAGCGGCAGGTCGGTGCCGGCGCCGATCAGGCGCTCCAGCGGCACCCGGTCCCAGCCGAGGGCCTGGGCGTGCACGACGGCCTCGGCGCCCTGCTCGACCACGCCGGAGACGCCGATGCCGACGCCCAGCACGTCGCCGGGGGCCACCCCGGCCGACCCGGTGACCGCGTCGATGCCGGCCAGCACGTGCCCGGCCACCAGGTCGGGCTCGGTACGGGCCGGGTCGAGCGGGTACTCGACGCTGCCCAGCAGGGTCATCGCGAAGTCGAACAGCTCCACCCGGACCCGGGTCTCGCCGACGTCCACGCCGACCAGGAAGGCGAAGCGGGGCGCGATCCGCAGCAGCATGCTGGGCCGGCCGCCGTCGGACTCGGCGGCGCCGGCCTCGGCGACCAGCCCTTCGTCGATCATGTCGGCCACCACGTTGCTGACCGCGGGCTGGCTCAGCCCGGTGCTGCGCACCAGGTCCTGCCGGGTGAGCGGGCCGTCCAGGAAGAGCCTGGTCAGCAGGGCGGACCGATTGCGCAGCCGCACGCTGCGGTTGGTGGCACGCGCCAGCTCCACTCGTCACCTCGTTCCCGTCGGCCGTTCGAGGCGACTGTAACCGCCTCGTGCTTGACGACCCACCGGCCAGCAACTTTAATGACGACATAAATTAAGCCGTGATGTAACTCCCGGGAAACGCCGACGGACCCCGACGGCGCACCCCCGAACCCTGTCCGCAGCCGGCCACCGTCGCCCAACCCCTATCGGCGACGAAGGTCGGTGGACCCCCACCACGCACCGGAAGGGCTGACCCGTGTCGAGACGACACCTCGGGATATTCACCGCCGCCGTACTGGCGGCCGCCTCGCTGACCGCCTGCGGTGGCTCCGGCGACGACTCCGCCGCATCGCCGAAGACGCTCACCTACTGGGCCAGCAACCAGGGCGCCAGCCTGGAGGCCGACAAGACCATCCTCCAGCCCGAGCTGGACAAGTTCGAGAAGCAGACCGGGATCAAGGTTACCGTCGAGGTGGTCCCCTGGTCGGACCTGCTCAACCGCCTGCTGGCCGCCGCCGCCTCCGGCAAGGGCCCGGACGTGGTCAACATCGGCAACACCTGGTCGGCGTCGTTGCAGGCAACCGGCGCGCTGGTCGAGTTCGACGACGCCGCCCTGCAGGCCGTCGGTGGCAAGGACCGGATCGTGCCCGCCGCGCTCGCCGCCGCCGGCGCCCCCGGCAAGCCTCCGGCCGCCGTGCCGCTCTACAGCATGGCGTACAGCCTGTACTACAACAAGAAGTCGTTCGCCGACGCCGGCATCACCGCGCCGCCCACCACCTGGGAGCAGCTCGCCGAGTACGGCAAGAAGCTGAGCACCGGCGGCAAGTGGGGCCTGGCGATCGAGGGGGCCAACCCGTCGGAGAACGCCCACCACGCCTTCACCTTCAGCCAGCAGTACGGCGGCGAGTGGTTCGACTCGGCCGGCAAGCCGACCTTCGACACCCCGCAGAACGTCTCGGCGATCAAGCGGTACATCGACTTCATGGCCGCCGACAAGATCACCAACCCGAGCAACGCCGAGTACGCGCAGAACCAGTCGGTCTCCGACTTCGCCAACGGCAAGGCCGCCATGCTGCTCTGGCAGTCCGCCGGGTCGAACCTGAAGACGCAGAACATGCCCGCCGACGCGTACGGGGTGGCCCCGGTGCCGTTCCTGGCCAGCCCGCCGGCCGGCGGCAAGAAGGTCAACAGCATGGTCGCCGGGATCAACATGGCGGTCTTCAAGCACACCAAGAACAAGGACGGCGCGCTGAGCTTCGTCAAGTTCATGACCAGCGACGAGGAGCAGACGATCCTCAACAAGACGTACGGGTCGCTGCCGGCGGTGAAGACCGCGGCCTCCGACCCGGCGTTCAGCGCCACCGAGCAGAAGACCATCCAGGAGACCCTCGTCACCACCGCGGCCCCGCTGCCGCAGGTGCCCGATGAGAGCACCTTCGAGACCCTGGTCGGCACCGCGATGAAGGAGTTGTTCGCCGACGCGGCCAGCGGCAAGCCGGTCACCGAGGAGTCGGTGAAGGCCAAGCTGACCGACGCGCAGCAGAAGATGCGCTGACCCAGGCGTCACCGGTGGCCGTGGTCGGGCGCTGAGCCCGGCCACGGCCACCGCCTCCGAGAGGACCCCGATGGCAACCAGCACCACCGCGCCGGACGCCGACCGGCGCGAACCCCGGGCCGGGTCGCCGGTCCGGGGGCCGGCCCGCCGGCCCCGCGGCCCCCGCCGCTCGCTCCTGCCGTACCTGCTGCTCGCACCGGCCGTCGTGCTGGAACTCGCCATCCACGTGATCCCGATGGTGGTCGGGGTCTGGATGAGCCTGCTGGAGCTGACCCAGTTCCACATCCGCGACTGGTCCACAGCGCCCTTCATCGGGCTGGAGAACTACCGGGCGACGCTCGACCTGAACAGCGCCGCCGGCAAGGAACTGCTGCACTCGTTCTGGATCACCCTGGCCTACAGCCTGCTCTCGGTCGGGTTCGCCTGGCTGCTGGGCATCTCGGCGGCGGTCGTCCTGCAACGGCCGTTCCGTGGACGGGCGATCCTGCGGGCGCTGTTCCTCACCCCGTACGCGCTGCCGGTCTACGCCGCCGTGATCACCTGGAGCTTCCTGCTGCAACGCGACACCGGCCTGGTCAACCACGTGCTCGTGGACCAGCTCGGGCTGATGGACGAACGGCCGTTCTGGTTGATCGGCGACAACAGCTTCTGGTCGCTGCTGGTGGTGTCGGTCTGGCGCAACTGGCCGTTCGCGTTCCTGTGCCTGATGGCCGGGTTGCAGAACGTGCCCGGCGAGCTGTACGAGGCCGCAGCGATCGACGGCGCCGGGTTCTGGCGCCGGCTGCGGTCGGTCACCCTGCCGATGCTGCGACCGGTCAACCTGGTGCTGCTGCTGGTGCTGTTCCTGTGGACGTTCAACGACTTCAACACCCCGTTCGTGCTGTTCGGCGGCTCCGCGCCGGAGCAGGCCGACCTGATCTCCATCCACATCTACCGCAGCTCCTTCAAGACCTGGGACTTCGGCTCCGGGTCGGCGATGTCGGTGGCGCTGCTGCTGTTCCTGCTCGTCGTCTCGGCCGCCTACCTGCTGATCACCAACCGTCGGAGGGACGACCATGCGTGAGACCGCCGGTGAGCGCTGGGGCCGGCGCATCGTGCTGACCCTGCTCACCCTCTTCGTCGTCATCCCGCTCTACGTGATGGTCACCTCCGCGGCGAAGCCGTTGCAGGACGTGCAGAACGGCTTCACCTGGTGGCCCAGCCGGCCCACCCTGCAACCGTTCATCGACATGTGGAGCACCGTGCCGCTGGCCCGGTACCTGGTGAACAGCCTTGTGGTGTCCAGCATCGCGGCGGTCTGCTCGGTGGCGGTGGCCATCTTCGCCGCGTTCGCGGTGAGCCGGTACCGGTTCCGCGGTCGCGGTGTCTTCTCGGTGACGGTGCTGTCCACGCAGATGTTCCCCGGCATCCTGTTCCTGCTGCCGCTGTTCCTCATCTACGTCAACCTGGGCAACGCCACCGGCATCGAGCTGTACGCCAGCCGTACCGGCCTGGTCATCACGTACCTGACCTTCTCGCTGCCGTTCTCGATCTGGATGCTGGTCGGCTACTTCGACTCGATCCCCCGGGGTCTGGACGAGGCGGCGCAGGTCGACGGCGCCGGTCCGCTGCGCACCCTGTTCCAGGTCATCCTGCCGGCCGCCGTGCCCGGCGTCGTCGCGGTCACCGTGTACGCGTTCATGACGGCGTGGGGTGAGGTGCTCTTCGCGTCGGTGATGACCGACGAGGGCAGCCGCACCCTGGCCGTCGGCCTGCAGGGCTACTCCACCCAGTTCAACGTCTACTGGAACCAGATCATGGCCGCCTCCCTGGTGGTCAGCATCCCGGTGGTCGTCGGGTTCCTGGCCCTGCAGCGCTACTTCGTCGCCGGCCTCACCGCCGGCGCGGTCAAGTGAGTCATCCAACCCCAGAGGAGAACCGTCCCGTGCCCGACCTGTCCAAGCTGCCACCCGACTTCCTCTGGGGTGTCGCCACGGCGGCATACCAGATCGAGGGGGCCGTCGACGTCGACGGCCGGGCGCCGTCCATCTGGGACACCTTCTCGGCGACCCCCGGCACTGTCGACAACGGCGACACCGGCGCGGTGGCGTGCGACCACTACCACCGGTGGCCGGAGGACCTGGCGCTACTGCGCCGACTCGGCGTGGACGCGTACCGGTTTTCGGTGGCCTGGCCGCGGGTCATGCCCGACGGCGTCGGGCGGGTCAACGCCGCCGGGCTGGACTTCTACGACCGGCTCGTCGACACGTTGCTCACCGACGGGATCCGGCCGTTCGTCACGCTCTACCACTGGGATCTGCCGCAGGTTCTCCAGGACCGGGGTGGTTGGCCGGAGCGCGCCACCGCCGAGGCGTTCGCCGACTACGCGGCGGTGGTGGCCGCACGCCTCGGTGACCGGGTCGCCGACTGGTGCACCGTCAACGAGCCGCTCTGCGTGTGCTGGATCGGGCACCTGGAGGGCAACATGGCCCCCGGCGAGCGGGACCTCACCCGGGCGGTGCACGCCTCGCACCACGTGCTGCTCGGGCACGGCCTGGCCACCCAGGCGATCCGCGCCAACGCCACCCGGCCGGCCTCGGTGGGCCTGGTGCTCAACCTCAGCCCGATCGAGGCGGCAACCGACCGACCCGAGGACGTCGCGGCGGCCCGCCGGGCCGACGGGCACGTCAACAGGTGGTGGCTGGACCCGATCCACGGGCGCGGCTACCCCGCCGACATGATCGCCACCTACGGGGTCGAGCCGCCGGTCCGCGGCGACGACCTCACGGTGATCGCCACGCCGACGGACTTCCTCGGGGTGAACTACTACTTCCGCCAGCTGGTGGTCGACGACCCGACCGGCGCGGCCCCGTACGCCCGGCAGGTGCCGGTGCCCGGCTCGGTGGAGACGGCGATGGGCTGGGAGATGTACCCGGCGGGCCTGGAGCGGCTCCTCGTCGACGTGCACGAGGAGTACCGGCCGGGCCGGATCATCGTCACCGAGAGCGGCTCGGCGTGGCCGGACGAGGTCACCGCCGACGGCACCGTGGAGGACAAGGAGCGCACCGACCACCTGGAGCAGCACCTGGCCGCGTGCGCGTCGGCGGTGGCCCGAGGGGTTCCCCTGGACGGCTACTTCGTCTGGTCGCTGCTGGACAACTTCGAGTGGGCGTACGGCTACGACAAGCGCTTCGGGCTGGTGCACGTCGACTACACCACCCAGCGCCGGACGGTGAAGGCGAGCGGTCTGCGCTACGCCGAGTTGATCCGCGCCCACCAGCGGCTCGCCCGCACCACCGGCACCGCGACGCCGGTGGCCTGAACGGGGGCGGCGCGAGCGGCCGCCCGGGGTGTCGACCCCGGGCGGCCGTTCCCGTCCCAATCGGACGAAACCGCCACCGACCGCGTTGCCGAGTGGCTAGCCTGCGGCAATGTCCGCAGCACGCGACGAGGTAGAGCAGCCCGATCCCAAGGGGCGGGTGTCCGCCACCGACCGGATGACGGCCTTCAGCGACGGCGTCTTCGCCATCGTCATCACGCTCCTGGTCATCGAGCTGCGGGTGCCCGAATACCACGAGGGCGAGCTGCTCAACGGTCTGCTCGACGAGGGCGCCTCCTACCTGGCCTTCGTGGTGTCCTTCGTCTACATCGGGGTGCTCTGGCTCAACCACCACGCGCTGCTGCGGCTGATCCGTGGCACCACGCTCACGTTGAGCTGGATCAACCTCGGCGTGCTCTTCGGCGCGGTGATCATCCCCTTCCCCACAGCGGTGCTGGCGTCGGCGTTCACCCACGGCGACACCGACGACCAACGCGCGGCCGTCGCCCTGTACGCGCTGGCCGCGGCGCTGATGTCGGCCCCCTGGCTGGTGTTCTTCGGCTACCTGCACCGCCACCCGGCGCTGCTGGAGCGCCGGGTCAGCCCCGAGTACGTGCGCATGCAGCGGCTGCGACCGGTCACCGGCCTGATCCTGTACGGCCTGAGCGGTCTGCTCGGTTGGTTCGTCAGCCCGTTGCTGGGCCTGATCGGCGTCATCGTCATGATCACCTATCACGCGGTCACCAGCGAGGGTCTGCCCCGCTGGCTGACCCGTCGTTGACCGGGCACAGCCGAAGCAGGTCGGCGGGGGTGTCCACGTCGACCGGGGACCCGACGTCGTCGCAGGGCACCTCGACCACCAGGTCCGGCCGGTCGCGCAGCAGGCCACGGGCGCCCCGGTCGCCGACGGCGTACCCGCCCAGCAGCGGCCAGGTCCGTCGATCCAGCAGGATCGGGTGCCCGGGGCGACCGGCGTAGGTGGCGACCGCGACGACAGCACCGCCGGCGTACGCCGCGCGCACCCGGCGCACCGCCACCGGGCTGAGCAGTGGCTGGTCGACGAGGACCACGACGACGGCCGGTACGACGGCCGGCAGCGAGGCCAGGCCCCGCAGCAGCGACGAGCCCAGCCCGTCGGGCCAGCGGTCGTGGCGGACCGGCACCGCGCCGGGCAGGTCGGGCACCTCGTCGGCTCCCGCGCCGAGCACCACGTGCACTGGCGTACAGCCGCCGTCGCCGAGCAGCCGGATCGCGCGCCGCACCAGCGGCTCGCCGTCCAGCTCGACAAGCGCCTTCGGTCGGCCGTAGCGCCGCCCGGCGCCGGCGGCCAGCAGCAGTCCGGCGGTCACCGTCGTCCCCTCCCGTACGAAGGGCTTTGCGTTATTCGCCCTGAGATATACCGACAAAGCTAGTCTGGGCCGGTGCAGGGCGGACCGGAGAACGCGACGACGACCGACGAGCGCCACTCGTCCCGGGTGACGGTCGAGGTCAACGGCACGTCCCGCGAGGTGACCCTGGACAACCGCACCACCCTGCTCGACACACTGCGCGAACACCTCGACCTGACCGGGGCGAAGAAGGGCTGCGACCACGGCCAGTGCGGCTCCTGCACGGTGCTGCTGGACGGCCGCCGGGTGAAGAGCTGCCTGGTCTTCACGGTCACCGTGGACGGCCGGTCGGTGGTGACCGTCGAAGGGCTGGCCGGGCCGGACGGGCTGTCCCCGTTGCAGGCCGCCTTCGTCGCGCACGACGCGTTCCAGTGCGGCTACTGCACCCCCGGGCAGCTCTGCTCCGCCCGCGGCATGCTCGACGAGGTCTCCCGGGGATGGCCCAGCGCGGTTACCGACGACCTGAACACCCCCGCCGAGCTGACCGACGCGGAGATCCGCGAGCGGATGGCCGGCAACCTGTGCCGCTGCGCCGCGTACCCACACATCGTCGCGGCCGTGCGCGAGACGGCGTCCTCGTGAGGGCGTTCCGCTACCACCGGCCCGCCGACGTGGCCGAGGCGGTCGCCGTGCTGACGGCCGAACCGCACGCCGCCTACCTGGGCGGCGGAACCAACCTCGTCGACCTCATGAAGCTCGGGGTGCAGCGCCCCGACGTGCTGGTGGACGTGACCCGGCTCCCGCTCGACACCGTCGAGGAGATGCCCGACGGCGGCCTGCGGATCGGCGCGACAGTCCGCAACAGCGACCTCGCGGCCCACCCGGTGGTGCGCCGCGACTACCCGGTGCTGGCCCGGGCCCTGCTCGCCGCCGCCTCCGGACAGCTGCGCAACATGGCCACCACCGGCGGCAACCTGTTGCAGCGCACCCGCTGCGTCTACTTCCAGGACACCAGCAAGGCGTGCAACAAACGGAAGCCGGGCAGCGGCTGCGCCGCCCTGCACGGCCAGAACCGCGACCTGGCGGTGCTGGACTGGTCCGAGCAGTGCGTGGCCACCCACCCGTCCGACCTGGCCGTCGCGCTGGCCGCCCTGGACACGGTGGTGGAGGTGCACGAGACCGACGGCCCCCGCGACATCCCGATCGCCGAGCTCTACCGCTCCCCCGGCGCCCACCCGGAACGGGAGACCACACTGGCCCGGGGCGCGCTGATCACCGCCGTCCGGCTACCGCCGCTACCGGCCGCGCGCCGCTCGACGTACCTCAAGGTGCGCGACCGGGCCTCGTTCGCCTTCGCTGCCGGCTCGGTGGCCGCGGTGCTGGACCTCGACGGGGACGTGGTCCGCGACGTGCGGCTGGCGTACGGGGCGGTGGCGCACCGGCCGTGGCGGGCGTACCGGGCCGAGGAGGAGCTGCGCGGCCGTCCGTTCAGCCCCGAGGTGGCGGCCCGGGCCGCCGACGCGGAGCTGGCCGAGGCGCGCCCGCTACGGCACAACGGCTTCAAGCTGCCACTGACCCGGGCCATCACCGTACGGGCACTCACCGAACTGGCGTCGTCGTGACCACCGGGGCGGTCGGACGGGCGTACCCGCGGCTGGAGGGCCCGGCGAAGGTCACCGGCACGGCCCGGTACGCGGTGGAGTACCCGGTGGACGGGGTCACCTACGGCTGGGCGGTCCCGGCAGCGGTGGTGCGGGGCCGGATCACCCGGATCGACACGACGGACGCGCTGGCGTCGCCCGGTGTGCTGGCGGTGGTACACCACGGCAACGCGCCCCGGATGGCGCTCGGCCCGCAGCCGGAGCTGCGGCTGTTGCAGGAGCCGGCGGTGCACTACCGGGGGCAGTACGTCGCGGTGGTGGTGGCCACCAGCCTGGAGGCGGCCCGCGAGGGAGCCCGCCTGGTCCGGATCGACTACGACACCGGCCCGCACAGCACAGTGCTCACCGACGACCACCCCGGCCTGTACAAACCGGACCAGGTCAACCCCAGCTATCCGACGGACACCGCCGAGGGCGACTTCGACGCCGGGTACGCGGCCGCCCCGGTGCGGGTGGACGTCACCTACCGGACCCCGGCCTACCACAACAACCCGATGGAACCGCACGCCACCACCGCGCAGTGGCACAACGGACAGCTGCTGGTGCACGACTCCACCCAGGGCGCGACGCCGGTACGCGCCACCCTCGCCGAGCTGTTCGAGCTGCCGCCGGAGTCGATCCGGGTCGTCGCCGAGCACGTCGGCGGCGGCTTCGGCAGCAAGGGGTACGCCAAGGCCTCGGTGGTGCTGGCCGCCCTCGCCGCCCGGCACGTCGACCGCCCGGTCAAACTGGCCCTGACCCGTCAGCAACTGTTCGGGCCGGTCGGCTACCGCACCCCCACCATCCAGCGGGTCCGCCTCGCCGCCGACACCGACGGCCGGCTCACCGCCATCTGCCACGACGCGATCAGCCAGACCTCGACCATCCGGGAGTTCGCCGAGCAGACCGCCGTCTACACCCGCAGCATGTACGCCGCACCGCACCGCCGCACCACACACCGGCTGGTCCGCCTCGACGTACCCACGCCGTTCTGGATGCGCGCCCCCGGCGAGTGTCCCGGCGCGTACGCGCTGGAGTCCGCTGTGGACGAGCTGGCCATCGCCGTCGGCATCGACCCGGTGGAGCTGCGCATCCGCAACGACACCGCTGTCGACCCCGACCAGGGGCGCCCGTTCACCAGCCGCAACCTGGTGGCCTGCCTGCGCGAGGGCGCACAGCGCTTCGGCTGGGCCGGCCGTGATCCGTCGCCCCGGTCCCGGCGCGACGGACGCTGGCTGATCGGGACGGGGGTGGCCGGTTCGAGCTACCCGGCCCGGGCCCGGCCGTCCACGGCGACGGCCACCGCCCGACCCGACGGGAGTTTCCTGGTCCAGATCAACGCCACCGACATCGGCACCGGCGCCCGGACGGCGATCTGGCAGGTGGCCGCCGACGCCCTCGGGGTGCCGCCGGAGAAGGTGGAGATCCGGATCGGGGACAGCGCGCTGCCGGCGGCGGCGCTGGCCGGCGGCTCGATGGGGACCGCCAGCTGGAGCTGGGCGGTGATACGCGCCGCGCAGGCGCTGCGCGAGAAACTGCGCGACGGCGGGCCGCCGACCGGCGAGGTGACCGCCGAGGCGGACACCACCGAGGAGGTGGGCGGGCAGCCCGCGCTGCCCCGGTACGCGTACGGGGCGCACTTCGTCGAGGTACGGGTCGACGCGGACACCGGCGAGGTACGACTGAACCGGATGCTCGGCGTGTTCGCGGCCGGGCGGGTGGTGAACCCGACGACGGCGCGCAGCCAACTGATCGGCGGGATGACGATGGGGCTGTCGATGGCGCTGCACGAGGAGGGGCTGCTCGACGAGCGGTACGGCGACTGGGTCAACCACGACCTGGCCACGTACCACATCACCGGCTGCGCGGACGTGGAGTCCATCGAGGCGTACTGGCTGGACGAGCGCGACGACGAGCTGAACCCGGCCGGGGTGAAGGGCCTCGGCGAGATCGGCATCGTCGGCGCCGCTGCGGCGGTCGCCAACGCAGTGCACCACGCGACCGGCGTACGGATCCGGGAGCTGCCGATCCGGCTGGACAAGCTCATCGGAGTATCAGACTTGGCTTAAATAAGCCGATGGTGATACAACTGTCGACGTGCACGCCTTCGACGTGCTGGGCGATCCGGTCCGGCGCCGCATCCTGGAACTGCTCGCCGGTGGCGAGCAGACCGCCGGTGCGGTCAGCACCGTCATCCGCGAGGAGTTCGGCATCTCCCAGCCCGCCGTGTCCCAGCACCTCAAGGTGCTGCGCGACAACGGCTTCGCCACCGTGCGGCCGGAGGGCACCCGGCGGCTCTACGCGGTCGACCCACGCCCACTGCGCGAGGTCGACGGCTGGCTGGAGCACTTCCGCCGGTTCTGGACCCCACCCCTGGCGGCACTCGCCACCGAGCTGGCCCGGGGCCGACGCGAGCGTCGGCTGCGCGGGCCCGCCGACCCACCCGACGAGAGGAACACCTGATGTTCGACGCCACCGAGCAGATCAACGCCGTGCAGCGGAAGGTCGGCAGCCGCACCCTGGAGGCCGGCGAGGCGCGGGTCACCACGATCAGCCAGACCTACCAGGCGACGGTCGAGGATCTGTGGGACGCCTGCACCAGCGCCGAGCGCATCCCGCGCTGGTTCCTGCCGATCTCCGGCGACCTGCGGCTGGGCGGCACGTACCAGCTCCAGGGCAACGCCGGCGGCACCGTCGAGAGCTGCGAGCCGCCGCACCGCTTCACCGCCACCTGGGAGATGGGCGGCGAGGTGAGCTGGATCGAGGTACGCCTCACCCCGATCGACGACGAGCGGACCCGCTTCGACCTGGACCACATCGCCCACGTCGACCAGGACCGGTGGGCCCAGTTCGGGCCGGGCGCGGTCGGCGTCGGCTGGGACCTCGGGCTGCTCGGCCTCGCCTCCCACCTGGCCGGCGACGGCAGCGGGATCACCCCGGAGCAGGGCGCCGAGTGGACCGCCTCCGACGAGGGACGGCGGGCCATGGAGCTGAGCAGCCAGCTGTGGTGCGAGGCGAGCATCGCCGCCGGCACCGACGCCGACGAGGCGAAGGCCGCCGCCGAACGCACCACCGCCTTCTACACCGGCGCCCCGGCAGCCTGAGCGCCCGACGGCGCAGCGGGCCGACGGCGCAGCGGGCCCCGGGCAACGGCCAGCGCAGGGGCGGCGGCGCGGCGGTCTGAGTGAGCGTCGGAGTAACGTGCTGCGGCATGACCGGCACGCCGTACTCGCACTGCTCCTACTGCGGCGCCGCCTACCCGGCGGCCGCCGGATGGCCGCGGGTCTGCGCGGTCTGCGGCGAAACCATCTGGCGCAACCCGCTGCCGGTGGCGGTCGCGGTGCTGCCGGTCCGCACGGCCGAGGGCCTGGGTGTGGTGGTGGTCCGCCGGGACATCGAGCCGGCCCGCGGCCTGCTCGCGCTGCCCGGCGGCTTCATCGAGTACGGCGAGGAGTGGTCCGACGCGCTCGTCCGTGAGCTGCGGGAGGAGACCGGCCTGATCGCGGCGGCCGAGGACGCCCGCCTGTTCGCGGTGCACGGCGCACCCGCGGGCGGGACGATGATGGTCTTCGGAGTGCTGCCCGAGCGGGCGGCCGAGGACCTGCCACCGTCGGCGCCGACCGAGGAGGCGACCGAGTGGCTGGTGCTCACCGACCCGGTCGAGTTGGCCTTCTCCACCCACACCCGGGTACTCGCCGACTTCCTCACCCCCGCTCCCCCGTCTGACCTCACCGCCTGACCCCGCCGCCCGATTCACCGCCGGCCCAGCGGCGGAAGATCGTGCTCGATCCTTGTTGTAGTGGCATCAACGCTCGCCGAGGCCACTACTTCCTGGATCGAGCAGGATCTTGCAGGGCAGGGCAGAGCCGGGACCGCTCGGCTGTCAGCGGGGGCGGGTCTCGTCGGCGCCGGTCAGGTAGCCGCTGGCCTGGAGTTCGAACAGCTCCCGGTAGAGGCCGCCGGCCGCCATCAGCTCGTCGTGACTGCCCTGCTGGACGAGGCGGCCCCGCCCCATCACGAGGATCCGGTCCGCGTGCCGGACGTTGGCCAGCCGGTGGGTGATCAGGACGACCGCCCGGTCGGGGTGGCGGCGCAGGTGTTGGAACAGGGCGTGTTCGGCGCGGGCGTCCAGGGCGGCCGAGGGTTCGTCACAGATCAGCAGGGCGGCGTCGCGGTAGAGGCCCCGGGCGGCGACCAACCGCTGCCACTGCCCGCCGGACAATTCGTGGCCGTCCTTGAATTCGCGGTCCAGCAGGGTGTCGTAGCTGTGCGGCAAACCAATGATCATGTCGTGGGCGGCGGCCGCGCCGGCCGCTTCCTGAATCGTGGGGCCGGAGCGCCCCGGCGGACGGTCGTGCCGTCCGACGCGGATGTTCTGCCCAGCGGTGAACGGGAACTTCCAGTACTCCTGGGTCATCACCGCCACCTGACTGCCCAGGGCGTGTGGGTCCAGCTCGACGGCGTCGACGCCGTCCCAGCGGATCACCCCACCGGTGGGCCGGTACAGCCCGGCGATCAGCTTGGCCAGGGTGGTCTTTCCGGAGCCGTTCTCACCGACGAGTGCGATCACCTCTCCGCGCCGGATGGTCAGGCTGACCCGATCCACCGCCGGGGTGTCGGTGTCCGGGTAGCTCAGGCTCACCTCGTCCGCCTCGATCAGACGGACCGCGTCGGCCACCCGGTCGCCGCCGACCGGCACCCGGGCGTGGGCGCGGGCCAGGAAGTCCCGGTAGTCCTGGTAGTAGAGGGCGTCCTCGTAGAGCGAGTTGGTGGCGATGACCGCCACGCCGAGGCTGGTCCGCGCGGACTGCAGGGCGAGCAGGGCCGTCGCCGCGGCGGCGAGGGCGACCATCCCGCCCAGAAGGAGACCGCCGAGGACCGCGTACACGCCGAAGGTGGCCAGGCCCGCCACCGTCGCGCCGACCACCCGCGTGCCGGTCTGGGCCCTCACCAGCCGCAGCTGGGCGCGGGTCTCGACGGCCATGACGCCGCGGTACTCGGTCAGCAGGAAGTCGCGCATCTGGTACGCGCGCACCTCGGCGGCGGTGTGCCGGTTGGCCATCAGGTGGGCCAGCATCCACATCCGACGCTGCCTGGTGATCCGGGCCAGCATCGCCAGGTATTCGCGGCGGGCCATCCGTACCGCGGTGATCGCCTGGGGAATCGCGGCGAGTAGCAGGCAGGGCAGCAGCAACGGTTGGATGACTGTCACCGCGACGGCGGTGGCGAGCATGCCGACCACGCCGGTGACCAGGTTGACCGTGTGGTCGACGATGTACGCGGCCTCCGCCATCCCCCGGTCGCGGGCCCGGTCCATCTCCTCGGCGAAGCCGGCGTCGTCGAACGCGGCCAGTTCCACCGCTGTGGTGGCCTCGAACAGCCGCAGCTCCACCTGATAGTTGATCTGTGGGGTCAGTCGGGCCTGTGCCCAACCGGCCGCGATCGCCAGGCCGCCGCGTGCCGACACCGCCGCCGCCGCCACGACCAGCGCCGGCAGCGCCGCGCGTACCCGATCCGGGGTGGGGCCGGCGGCGAACAGCTCGCGCAGCACGCTGGTCGTGGCGAGCAGGCCGAACGTGGTCATCACCCCGGCGGCGACGTTCAGGCCGATGGAGGCAACCGTGTCCCGACGGTTGGTGGCCCAGGCCAGCCCGACCGCCTCGCGGACCAGCCGGGGCAGCCGTCGGGCCACTGCCCAGAAGCTGGTGTGGGCGAACTCCTGCGCGTGGTGTAACCACTCGCGCTCCTCCAGCTCCGGCAGCATCGTGCCGGCCTGCGGCTCGCCCGGCTGGTCGTCGTCCTCAGCGGCGGCGCGCTGGCGGGCCATCGACTCCACTGACCCTCCTCGGGACGGGGATCACGAACGCCGCCCGAGACTACTGCCCGCGACCGCCCACTGTCTCTAGGTAGTCGGCGCGTCGTGAGGCCCGTCCGGTGGCCCCTCGGTGATCGGCAGCAGGACCCGGAAGGTGGTGCGGCCGGGCTCGGTCTCCACCCGGATGTCGCCGTGGTGTTTGTGCACCACGATCCGGTACGAGATGTCCAGCCCCAGTCCGGTGCCCGCGCCGACCGGCTTCGTGGTGAAGAACGGCTCGAAGATGCGCGGACGCACCTCCGGCGGGATGCCCGGCCCGGTGTCGGTGATCTCCACCGTCAACTGGTCGCCGACCCGTCCGGTGCGGACGGTCAGCACACCCTTCTCCCCCATCGCGCCCAACGCGTTGTCGATCAGGTTGGTCCACACCTGGTTCAGCTCGGCCGCGTACGCCGGGACCGGTGGGAGGCCCCTGTCGTACTCGCGGACCAGCTTGACCTCGGCGGGAATCTTGCCCTTGAACATCACCAGCGTGGCGTCGAGCAGGTCGTGCACGTCCACCACCCGGTGCGGCGCGCGATCCAGCTGCGAGTACTGCTTGGCGGCGTCCACGAGCCCGGAGATCCGGGTGACCGCGTCGCCGATCTCGCGCATCAACAGCTCGGTGTCGACGGTGTAGGTGAGCCAGCGCACCGCCGCCTCCAGGTCCGCGGCCCCGACCGCGGCCTTCACCTGCGCCAACCAGGCTGCGTCGAGCCCACCGCCGACCAGGATCGGCGCCAGGTCCCAGGCCCCGCCGACCCCGTGCTCCTCCAGCCAGTCGGTGAGGGTGTCCTCGGCGTCGGCGGTGGCCATCGGAGTCAACTTCGGCGCGGTGGCCACCCGGGCCACCGCCTCCTCCTGCAACGCGACCAGGCCATGGAGGGCGCTCCCGTCGAGCCGCCCATCGGCGATCATCGCCAGCTTGTGCCGCATCCCGGCGACCCGGTCCCGCAGCACCGACGTGGCCCGCACCGCCGCCGCGGCCGGGTTGTTCAGCTCGTGGGTCAACCCCGCCGACAGCGAACCGAGGGCCAACAGCCGCTCCCGCTCGCCCACGATGGCCTGGCTGTTCCGCAGGCCGAGGAACAGCCCCTCCAACAGATGCATGGGCATCGGGAACCAGGACCGCAGGGCATACGCGAAGTCCTCCGCCGGCAGCACGAAGAAGTCCGAGTCGACCACCGCCCGCATGCTGTTGCGGTAGATCTGGTCGACCTGGTCACCCAGGTACGCCTGGACGGCACCGCCGTACACCCCGCGCTGATCGGTCCGGCTGACCTCGACATCGTCACCGCGCACCTGGCGACTCAGCGCCACCGCGCCGCGCAGCAGCACGAAGAAGCAGGTCCCGGGCTCCCCCTCGGCGTACACCAGGGTGCCGCCCGCACGTTGCTCGACCCGGCCCCGCTCGGCCAGCCACTCGAGTTGCCCCTCGTCGAGGGACTCGAACAGAAACAGGGTGCGCAACTCCGCAGGTGTCAGCCGATCAGACTCGATGCTCACTGGGTCTCCTTACTTCGCGACTGCGGGGGCTCGCAGGACCGGCTCACTGGGCCTCCAGGTAGCGGTGCACGAGCGAGACGGCCATCGCGCCCTCGCCGACGGCCGAGGCGACCCGCTTGACCGACTCGGCCCGTACGTCCCCGGCGGCGAACACGCCCGGAACGCTGGTCTCCAGGTGGTACGGGTCGCGCGACAGCGACCAACCGGCCGGCCGCCGACCCCCGGCGAGCAGATCCGGACCGGTCACGATGAACCCACGCCCGTCGCGGACCAACACCCCGTCCAGCCAGTCGGTGCGGGGCTCCGCGCCGATGAAGATGAACAGCCAGGAGGTGTCGACCGAGCGGGCCTCCCCGGTGCGGGTGTCGCAGAGGGTGAGCCGTTCCAGGTGACCGTCCCCGGCCCCGCCGACCACTGCGGTGTGCGGGTGCACGGTGATCCGGTCGATCCGTTCCAGCTGGTCGATCAGGTAACGCGACATCGAGGCGGTCAGGTCCGCACCACGGATGAGCAGGTGCACCCTCGACGCGTACCGGGAGAAGTGGACCGCCGCCTGGCCGGCGGAGTTGGCCCCGCCGACGATGTAGACGTCCTGCTCGACGCAGCTCGGCGCCTCGGTGGCGGCGGCGCCGTAGAACACGCCCCGGCCGGTGAAGTCGGCCAGGCCCGGGGCGTCGAGCACCCGGTACGACACACCGGTGGCCAGCACCACTGTGTGCGCGGCGATCTCGGTCCCGTCGCCGAAGCGCAGCAGCCGGGCGCCACCGGCCTCGCTGAGACCGACCACCTCCCGGGCGCTGAGCAGCTCCGCGCCGAACTTGACCGCCTGCCGCCGGGCCCGATCGGTCAACTGCGCGCCGGAGACACCGTCCGGGAAGCCCAGGTAGTTCTCGATCCGGCTGCTCTGCCCGGCCTGACCGCCGGTCGCCCGTCGCTCCACGAGCACGGTGCGCAGCCCTTCCGACGCGCCGTACACGGCGGAGCCGAGACCGGCGGGGCCACCACCGATCACCACCAGGTCGTAGAAGTCGCACGCCGGCACCACTGTCAACCCGGCCAGCGCGGCCAGCTCGGCCTCGCTCGGGGCCACCAACGCCTTGCCCTCGGGCGTCACCACCAGCGGCACGTCCGCCTCGGTGGCCCCGGCCGCGTCGAGCAGCCGGACGCCCTCCGGGTCGTCGGACAACAGCCAGCGGTACGGCACCAGGTTGCGGGCCAGGAAGTCGCGGACCTTGAACGACGGCGCCGACCAGCGGTGCCCGACGACCCGGATCTCCGCGCTGGCCGCGTCCGGGGTGACCGCCCACGCCTCCAGCAGCCCATCGACCACCGGGTACAGCTTCTCCTCCGGCGGATGCCAGGGCTTGAGCAGGTAGTGGTCCAGGTCGACCACGTTGATGGCCTCGATCGCGGCGTCGGTGTCCGCGTACGCGGTGAGCAGCACGCGACGGGCGGCCGGGAAGATGTCCATGGCCGCTTCCAGGAACTCGACGCCGGTCATCTCCGGCATCCGGTGGTCGGCCAGCAGCAGCGCCACCTGTTCGCCGCGCAGTTTGACCTCGCGCAGCGCGTCCAACGCCTCCGGCCCAGAGGACGCCCGCAACACCCGGTAGCGGTCGCCGTAGCGGCGCCGGATGTCCCGGGCCACCGCCCGGGACACCACGGGGTCGTCGTCGACGGTCAGGATCACCGGGTTCGCCATGGCGCCATGAAATCACCTGTCGAGGGTCGACCGCACCATCGCGGGACCCGGCTCACGGTTGACCGCCTCGGGGATGGGTAAGCCGGGGAGCCGCGCGGGTGGCCGGACATCGACGACCCGCCCGGTTGCCGCGCACACCTCGGGGGGCCCATGGCGGACGCGACACCGACCGCACCGACGCCGTCGAGCGGAATCGTCGAGTTGCGGGTGCACGGTGTCTCCGGCGCGGGGGCGGACCAGGTGCTGGACCGGCCGTACGTGTACCAGGTCGCCGGGGACCGCAGCGGAGGGTTCTACCGACCGCGCCCCGGCTATCCGGACTCCACCGGGACGGACGGGGTGACGCTGGAGGCGTACCGGTGGAGTGACCTGCCGTCCGGCACGGCCGTCCGGACGCTGTCGCTGGTCTTCCTGCTGCCGTTCATGCTCTGCAACGTGGCGTTCTGGATGCGCCCGGCGAACCGTGCCGCGAAGCACACCATCCTGGCGCTGTGCCGGGTACTGGCCCTCACTCTCACCGCGCTCTACGTGCTCTCCATCGTCGGGGTGGCGCTGGACCTGATCGCGTGGCGCTGCATGGACACCCCGTCGTGCCTGGCCGGCCGGAGCTGGCTGTCCTGGCTCGGCGGGCGCCCGACCGGGCTGCGTCTGGGTGTGCTGGCGCTCGTGCCCGTCGCCGCCATCGGGCTCCTCTGGTGGTTGGGCGCTCGCCCGGGCCACTCGTTCGACGCGTTCCGAACGCCGTCGGCGCCGACGTCGAAGCACCAGTTGAGCGCCGTCGGCCAGTGGGACGGCGAGCCGCTGGTGGGCCGGTTGCGCTCGGTCCACGTCGCGGCGGCGTTCGCCACGCTGAGCGCCAGCCTGCTGGCCGCGCGAGCCAGCCAGCACCGCTCGTGGGTGATGGTGATCCTGCTGACGGCCACCGGAGCGGTGCTGCTGAGCTGCCTGGCCCTGGTCACCGTGGTGCCGAGCATCGACCGCACCGACCCGTCGCCTCGGGTGGACGGCGTCTTCCGTGGGCTGCGCACCATCGCCTGCGGCCTGACGATGCTGGTGATCGTGCACGTCGTCATCAGCCCGGCGCCGTGGCCGCAGGGCGGTGCGCTGCCCGGTTACGGCGCGATCGTGGCCTGGCTGTTCGTCAGCCAGACCGTGCTGGTGGCCGTGCTCGCCGCGCTGGTGATCTGGCGGCGGGGTGGCGGGCAGCGCAGGTCACCGATGCGCGCGCTGGGAGTGCCGGTCTTCATGACGATCTCGGCCGGGCTCGCCGTGGCGTTCTCCGCCGAGCTGGTCTACCGGGTGGCGGACCTGCTCGATCGCGGCGGCACGACCGCGGACGGCCTGGAGACCAGCCCTCCCCTGGCGTACAAGTGGGCGATCTTCGGGTTTTTCCTGGCGGTGGTGACCGCCCTGCTGGTGGCCGGCCTGGTCACCAGGATGACCCGGCGCGGGCGGCGACGGGCCGCGCGGGCGATCGTGGCCGCCGACTTTCCGGACGCCCCGCCGCAGGCGGCGGACCGGCTGCGGCGGGTCGAGCAGGCGGTGGCCCGGGCCCGCTTCACCGAACGGTTGGAACCGCTCTCCGTGGTGTACGCCTGCCTGGCGGCGCTCGGCCTGGCCACCAGCCTGCTCGGCCTGCTCCAGCTCCTACCGGGCGACGTGGCGCAGCGCTACCTCGGAGTGCCGGAAGGCATGGTCAACTTTCTGATCGGCTCGGGTAGCTACGCGATCGCCGCGATCCTGCTCGGCCTCGTGGTGGGCGGCATCTTCGCGTACCGGACGGCGCAGTTCCGTCGGTACGTGGGGGTGCTCTGGGATCTGGGAACCTTCTGGCCCCGGGCGGCGCACCCGTTCGCGCCGCCCTGCTACGCCGAGCGGGCCGTGCCGGAGTTGGCCAAGCGGATCACCTACCTGGTGGAGCAGGGGCAGGGGGTGCTGCTGGCCGGGCACAGCCACGGCTCGGTGCTGCTGGCCGCCACGGTCCTGCAACTGCCCACCCGGATCACCGAGCGGGTCGCCCTGCTGACCTACGGGTCACCGCTGGGCCGGCTGTACTCCCGGCTGTTTCCGGCGTACGCCGACGAGCCGGCGCTGCGCGAGATCGGCGAACGGATCGGCTGGCGCTGGATCAACCTGTGGCGCGACACCGACCCGATCGGCGGATGGATCTTCGCCTCGCACCGACCCGGGGAGGCCGAGACGCTGACCGGGCCGGCCGCGACGGTGGACCGGCGGTTGACCGACCCGCAGGACGTGGTGCCAGCGCCCAGCGACAGCGTTCCCCCACCGATCCTGGGACACTGGCCGTGTGAGTCGCAGGAGGCGTTCGCGGACGCGGTACGGGACCTGACCGCGCGACTACGCCCGGCGCGCGGCTGAGCCGGCCGCTACGACCGCCCCGGCGGCCCGATATCGTCGCCTGGTGACCCCGTCCAAGCCGCCCGCACGCCGGTTGATCGCCTCCAACAAGAAGGCCCGGCACGAGTACACGGTGCTGCGCACATACGAGGCGGGCATCGTGCTGGTCGGCACCGAGGTGAAGTCGCTGCGCGAGGGGCGGGCCTCGCTGGTGGACGCGTTCGCGCACGAACGCGACGGCGAGATCGTGCTGTACGGCCTGCACATCGCCGAGTACACCTACGGCACGTGGACCAACCACGCACCGCGCCGCAACCGCAAGCTGCTGCTGCACCGCGCCGAGATCGACCGGATCCTGGACAAGGTCCGCGAGGGTGGGGTGACCCTGGTCCCGCTGTCGATGTACTTCGAGAACGGCTACGCCAAGGTCGAGTTGGCTCTCGCCAAGGGCAAGCGCTCCTACGACAAGCGGCAGACGCTGGCCGAGCGCGACGCCAACCGGGAGATCGCCCGCGAGCTGGGCCGACACCTCAAGGGCCACCCCCGCAGGCCCTGACCTCCTTCTGATCGCGGTTCTTTCACGCGGCACGCCCTGCGGGTCGTTGACGTCCCTGCGATGACGTGGTCTGCTCAGTCGACACCGTTAATGAAAACGGTAATCATTAGCCGACGCGGAGGAGAACCATGTCGCTCACTGTCCCGCCCGCCCTGCTCGACGCCGCCGAACGCGGCCCCATCGACGACGAGGCGTTCATCGCCTGCGTCCGTGACTCACTCCCGTACGCCTGGGCCACGGTGAGCCGGGTGGTCGCCGAGCTGGAGGCCGGCGACGACGACCTGGCCGACAACGTCGTCCCGCCGCCCACCGACGCCGACCGGGGGCAACTGCTCCGGGCCCTGGCCAGCGACGCGATCCGCGCCGGCCTGGAACGGCACTTCGGCGTACGCCTGGCGTTCCAGAACTGCCACCGCGTCGCCGCGTTCCGCCCGTCGGCCGTCGACGGGGAGCGCTACCGCCGCTTCGTGTCGACCCGCGGCCAACTGCTCAACCAGTCCCCCGAACTCCGCAACTGCTGATCCACGGCGGGCGGGCTCCCGCGAGCCCGCCCGCCCCACATCCCCACACCCGGCTCGCCCCGAACCCCACGCCCTGCCCGACCACGCCTTTGCCCCACGACGCCTGGCACCCCCGCATCCCGCGCCCCGCGCCCCGCGCCAAGATCTACGCAACTTCCCGGATGTTGCTGCCTCCGACGCCCAATGAGACAGCAACATCCCTGATATTGCGCGGATCTTGAAAGCGGCCATCGCGTCCGACCGGCCGGGAGCGAGTTTGGGGCACCCCCGGCCCACGGCCCACGGCCCACGGCCCACGGCCCACGCCAAGATCGTGCTCGAACCAGGATGTAGCGGCCTCATCGATACACCGACACCACTACTTCCTGGTTCGAGCACGATCTTGCGGACCGCCTGAGGGGCTCGCCGGCTTCCTGAGACAGAACCGGGAGACGCAACTGCCGGCCTTGACGCCCGTTTGTCTGCGCGGCTGCCGCCGATCCCGACCTTCCGCCATGGCAAATGCGGGCGTTAAGGTGAGCGGGTGACGACGTACCGGATCGGGGAGGCGGCCGACCTGCTCGGCGTCAGCGCCGACACCATTCGCCGCTGGGTGGACGCCGGGCGCCTGACGGCCGGGCGCGACGAGCACGGCCACCGGGTCGTCGACGGCGTCGACCTGGCGGCGTTCGCCCGCGCTCAGGCCGCCGACCCGGACGCGGGCGCCGAGCTCTCCTCGGCCCGCAACCGGTTGCGCGGCATCGTCGTCGACGTTCGTAAGGACACGGTGATGGCCCAGGTCGACATCCAGGCGGGCCCGTTCCGGGTCGTATCGCTGATGAGCCGGGAGGCCGTCGACGACCTCGACCTGCGGGTCGGGTCGGTCGCCGTCGCGGTGATCAAGTCGACCACGGTCGTGGTGGAGCGGGCCGCACCCGCCCCGGCGCGGGGACGGTCGGCCGGATGAACACGGGAACGGGCGCGCGGACGAACACGGGCACGACCGGGCGGGCGAACCCGGGAATGGGCGCGCGGACGAACACGGGGACGACCGGGCGGACGAACACGGGAACGGCCGCGCGGACGAACGCACGGACGGCCGGGCGGATGAACGCTCGGAGCAGGCGTACGGCGGTGGCTGTCCTGGTGGCGGCCGGCCTGGCGGTGGCCGGCTGCGGCGCGGTCGACGACCGGACGGCCGGTGGCAGCGGCGACGGCCGGGTGACCGGCACGGTGACCGTGTTCGCGGCCGCCTCGTTGACCGAGTCGTTCACCCGCATCGGGAAGGACTTCGAGGCCGCCAACCCGGGCAGTCGCGTGACCCTCAACGTCGCCGGCAGTTCCGCCCTGGCCAACCAGATCACCCAGGGCGCGCCGGCGGACGTGTTCGCCTCGGCCGCCCCGGCGAACATGACCACTGTCGTCGAGGCGGGTGACGCCGACGGCACGCCGAGCGTCTTCGCCCGCAACCAGCTGGTGATCGCGGTGCCCCGGGGCAACCCGAAGGCAGTGGCCGGCCTGGCCGACCTGACCAGCCCGGGTGTGAAGGTGGCGCTCTGCGCCGCTCAGGTGCCCTGCGGCGCGGCGGCCCGCACCGCTCTGGACGCGGCCGGCGTCGCGCTGACGCCTGTCACCCTGGAGCGGGACGTCAAGGGCGCGCTCGCCAAGGTGAAGCTCGGCGAGGTCGACGCGGCACTGGTCTACCGCACGGACACGCGGGCGGCGAGCGCCGACGTGACCGGCGTGGAGTTCCCCGAGTCGGCGCGGGCGGTAAACGACTACCCGATCGTCGCGTTGAAGGGTGGGCCGAATCCGAACGGCGCACGGGCCTTCGTCGCGTACGTCCGCTCGGCGCCGGGGCAGGCGGTCCTCGCCGAGGCGGGGTTCCAGGTTCCGTGACGCAGGTCCGCGACCACGACGCACCCCGGGGGCGCCCGGCCACCCGCCGACGGCGGGGGCGGGTGCCGGCCGCGCTGCTGATCCCCGCCGGGCTGGGGTTGCTGTTCCTCGTCCTGCCGTTGGCGGGGCTGTTGATCCGGGCACCGTGGACGACGCTGCCGGAGCGGCTCACCGAGCCGGGCGCGTTGACCGCCCTGCGGTTGTCGGTGCAGACCGCCACCCTGGCCACCGCGCTCTGCCTGCTGCTCGGGGTGCCGCTCGCCTGGCTGCTGGCCCGGGTCGAGTTTCCGGGCCGTCGACTGGTACGCGCATTGGTCACCGTGCCGCTGGTGCTGCCGCCGGTGGTCGGTGGGGTGGCGCTGTTGCTGGTCTTCGGCCGGCGTGGCCTGCTCGGTGGCTGGCTCGACACCACGTTCGGCGTCACCCTGCCCTTCACGACCACGGGTGTCGTGCTGGCCGAGTCGTTCGTCGCCATGCCGTTCCTGGTCATCGCCGTGGAGGGTGCGCTACGTGCCGCCGACCACCGCTACGAGGAGGCCGCGGCGACGTTGGGCGCCAGCCGGTGGACCACCTTCACCCATGTCACGCTGCCGTTGGTGGCACCCGGTCTGGCCGCCGGGGCGGTGCTCTGCTGGGCGCGGGCGCTCGGCGAGTTCGGTGCCACCATCACCTTCGCCGGCAACTATCCCGGACGGACGCAGACCATGCCGCTCGCCGTCTACCTGGCGTTGGAGACGGACCTGGAGTCCGCGATCGTGCTCAGCCTGGTGCTGCTCGTGGTGTCGGTGGGCATCCTGGTCGCGTTGCGGGATCGCTGGATGACCACCGCATGAGCGACCCGCTTCTCGACGCGCGGCTCGTCGTCGACCGGGGCACCTTCCGGCTCGACGTGCCGTTGCGGGTCGCGCCGGGCGAGGTGGTGGCGCTGCTCGGCCCGAACGGCGCCGGCAAGACCACAGCGCTGCGGGCGCTGGCCGGGTTGCATCCCCTCACCGACGGGCACGTCACCCTCGACGGCGTCGACCTGGACCGCCCGGCGACCGGCGGCTGGGTGCCCACCGAACGCCGGTCGATCGGCGTGGTCTTCCAGGACTACCTGCTCTTTCCGCACCTCAGCGCGTTGGACAACGTGGCTTTCGGGCCGCGCCGGCACGGCGTCGGGCGGCGGGCCGCCCGCGCCACGGCGCGGGAGTGGCTGGGTCGGGTGGGGCTCGACGCGCAGGCGCAGCGCCGACCCCGGCAGCTCTCCGGCGGTCAGGCGCAGCGGGTGGCGCTGGCCCGCGCGCTGGCCGTGGCACCGTCGCTGCTGCTGTTGGACGAGCCGCTCGCCGCACTGGACGCCCGCACCCGGTTGGACACCCGCGCGGAGCTGCACCGGCACCTGTCCGCGCACGCGGGTGCGACGGTGCTGGTCACTCACGACCCGCTCGACGCGCTGGCGTTGGCCGACCGTCTGGTCATCGTGGAGGGTGGCCGGGTGGTGCAGGAGGGCGACGGGCCGAGCGTCACCGCCCGCCCACGCACCGACTACGTCGCCCGGCTGGTGGGGTTGAATCTGTACCGGGGTCGCGCCGACGGTCACGGGGTGCGGGTTTCGCCGGAGCTGACCCTCACTGTCGCCGACCGGTTGGACGGCGAGGCGTTCGTGGCGTTCCGCCCGGCCGCGGTGGCGCTGCATCCGGCCCGGCCGGAGGGCAGCCCGCGCAACACCTGGGTGGGCACAGTCGCTGGCGTCCAGCGCCACGGTGACAACGTGCGGGTGCAACTGGACGGGCCGATCGGGGTGGCCGCTGACGTCACGCCGGCCGCCGCCGCCCAGCTGCGGCTCATCCCCGGGCAGCGGGTCTGGGCGGCGGTCAAGGCGACCGAGACCCACGCGTACCCGGCCAACGGCTGACCCGCACGAACGCCGCCGACCCGCACGCATGCCGGCCCGCACAGACGCCGACCCGCATGCATGCCGGCCCGCGCAGACGCCGACCCGCACGGACGCCGGCCCGCAGCGGCGCGCAGGCTCGCGCGGACACCGAGCGGCTCGCCGCGCCAACGCGGACCCCGGCAGCCGGCACGACACCGCCACACAGGCACCGCCACCACACAGGCAGCGCGGCATCCGCCTCAGCCGGTGCGGCCAGGCGGCGCGGGCGCGGACGCGGGTCAGCCGGCGAGCAGGTCGGCGTGTGCGGCGCGCAGACGGGCCAGCGTCGGGTCGCTGCCCGGGACGACCCGGCGATCCAGCTCGGCCCACGCCTCGGCCAATGCCGCGCGGACCGCGCCCAGCTCGGCGGCGTGTCGCTGGCTGCTTCGTCGGTGCTGCTCTTCCAGGCGGCGGGCCCAGCCGGCAGTGACCGTGGCGAGCCGGTCGGCGTCGGCGCGGGCCTGCGCGCCGCTGCGGGCGGCTGCGGCGGGGACGATCGCGGCGACCGGGCGGGGATCGCCGTCGCGGGTGACGACGGTGACCGCGTCGGTCAGCTCGGCCAGCGCGACGAGCTGGCTGAACCGGGTGCGCGCCTCACGCAGCGGCACGGAACGCGGCGGGTCGGTATGAGGGGTGAGCGCGGGGACGGCCATGGATGCATGGTGCCGCGCGGGTATGACAACTATTCGCTGTCGTCAGTGGACGGTGCGTGCGCGCCGGGCCACTCGTCGGCCAGCACCGACCAGACCTCAAGATCGATCCGACCGTGCGGACCGGGGCTGACCTGGCGGAGCGTGCCGTCCAGGCGCAGGCCGAGCCGGTTGGCGAGGGCCTTGCTGCGGGTGTTGTCGGCGTTGGTGCGCCACTCCACCCGCTGGATGCCGCGCTCGCGCACCGCCCAGTCGACGATCCGTCGCACCGCCGGGGCGACCATGCCCTTGCCCTGCGCGGCCGGTTCCACCCAGCAGCCGACCTCGCAGACGCCCCGGGTCACGTCGAACGACACGAACATGACCCCGCCGACGAGGGTGCCCCGCCACCACAGCCCCCAGATGCCGCCGCTGTCTTTGGCCCAGAGGTCGGCGTAGCGCCGCAACACGGCACGGGCCGACGGCAGGTCGGTGGCGACGAAGGACGGTGACACCCAGGGCTGGATGTGCTCGCGGGCCCGATCGAGGTGGGTGAGGAACTCCTCGGCCCGCCACGGCTCCAGCGGGCGCAGCTCGACGTCCTCGGTCAGCGGCAGGGCGAACACCGGGGCCTCCACTCAGTGCGCTTCGTCGCTAGCAGGCTCGCACAGACACGTTGGTCGAGGCACGCCGCCCTCACGCTCACGCCGGCAGGTGGGTCTGCAGCGCGGCGTCCGACGCCCCACACCCCGTACGGCAGTCGACTCCGGCTGCCGCTGGCCCAGAAGACCACCGGCTGCCCGGGGCGCATCAACAGCGCCCGGTAGCCGGGGCGTACGCATCAGCTCGGGACCAGTGGCTCACGGTTGAACCGGGCGGCGAGGTCGACCAGGTCCGCGTTGCCCTTGATCAGCCAGGCGCCCAGGTCGTCGAGGCGTACCCGTGGCTCGGTCATCTCCTCCATGTTGCCCGGCCGACGGCAGGCCCAATCAGATGATCATGTGGGTCCAGTAGCTGAGCCAGAGTACGAACAACACGCCCTGCACCAGGGCGAGCGTCGCGGTCAGCCACACGTCGACGCTGGCGTGGCGGGCCCAGCGGGCCAGCACCAGCGCCACCGGGAAGGCGGCGAGCAGGTAGCGCAGCAGGCTCTTGTACACCGGCGGGCCCATCGACAGCGGCACCAGCACCATGAGGACGCCGTACACCAGATAAGCCAGCTCCCGGCGGCGGAACCCCGCGACCAGCACGGCCAGGACGGCCACGGCGAACCACATCCGGGCGGCGTCGCGCGGCTCACCGGTCAACCCGTTCAGCAGCACCGGTACGGGGTTCTGCACCTTGATGCCCCACCCGGTCTGTTGGGCGTGCTGATAGGCGAACCAGTCCCCACCCCGCCACCGGCAGTACGCCATGAAGGTGAACCACCCGGCGGGGAGCAGCAGCAGCGGCCAGCCGATCCGGAGGTAGCCGAGCAGGGCGCGCGGCCCGAGCCGCCAGTCGTGCTGCCGGAGGAGCACCAGGGCCAGCGGCAGCACCACGAGCAGGCCGACGGACCGGCTCATGGCCAGGAAGTAGCCGATCACACCGACCAGCAGCCACCGGTGTCGCTCGGCGTAGTAGAAGGCGGCCAGCGCGAGGCAGACGAAGAGCGACTCGGTCAGCGCGGCCTGGAACAGGAACGCGGTCGGCAGCAGCACCAGGTACCTGGTGAACCGGCGGGCCGCGTGCGCGTCACCGAGCAGCAACTCGGCCAGCCGGTGGCCGTACCAGAGCGCCAGCAGGAACGCGACGTTGCTGATCAGTAGCAGGGCCAGGGCGTTGTCGCCGCCGAGCAGCGCGCCGACCGGCCGGGCCAGGAACGGGTACAGCAGGGGGAAGCCGAAGTCTCGCCAGGGCTCGGTCAGGGGCAGGGTGCTCAGCCGCAGGTAGAGCAGCGAGTCCCAGGCGAACCAGAAGGAGATCCACCGGTGTCCGGAGATCTCCCGCTGTTGCGCCCACATCAACGCCTCGTCCGCCGGCGGGGCCCCGGGGACGCCGTCCCAGGCGTGCAGGACCAGAAGCCCGAGCACTGTGAGCAGCAGCTTCGCGCCGAGGAACAGGCCGATGACGTACGGCCAGGGTGCCGGCACCCGACGGGCCAGGCGCGCTCCGCCGCGGCCGGCCGCGACCGCCCGGGCGGCCAGCGCCGCCGCGCCGCTCCGCCACCGGTCCATCCGCCCCGCTTCCCCGCTTCCCCGGTCCGCGGGCCGCGCGGGGGTCGCTCTTCTCGTGGTACGCCGCCACGCCCACGCCGAAGCGAGGACCAGCTATCGCCAAGTGTGACATTCTGCCCATAACGGGTGGACGCCGCACCTCAATCATGGCGGTGAGCAGGGAGCGCGTCAGCATGAGCGAGCAGAACGGCACGGTGATCATCGGTGCGGGGCCGGCCGGGCTCACCGCGGCATACGAACTGCTTCGGCACGGCCGGTCGGTCCAGGTGTTCGAGGCCGACGAGGTGGTCGGCGGGATCAGTCGGACCGTGGAGCGCGACGGGTGGCGGTTCGACATCGGCGGGCACCGGTTCTTCACCAAGGTGCCCCGGGTGGAGGCGTTCTGGCACGAGATCCTGCCGGACGAGGACTTCCTGACCCGACCCCGGATGAGCCGCATCTTCTACCGGGGCGCCCTGTTCAACTACCCGCTCAGTGCCATGAACGCGCTGCGCAACCTGGGTCTGCCGGAGGCCGCCCGCTGCCTCGGCTCGTACGCCCGCGCCCGACTGCGGCCACCGCGGGACCAGTCACACTTCGAGGGCTGGGTGTCGGCCCGGTTCGGCTGGCGGCTGTACTCGATCTTCTTCAAGACGTACACGGAGAAGGTCTGGGGTATGCCGGCGGACCGGTTGCAGGCCGACTGGGCAGCGCAACGGATCAAGAACCTGTCGCTGGCCACGGCGATCCGCAACGCCGTGCTGCCCCGGCGTCGACGCACCGACGTGACCAGCCTGATCGAGGAGTTCCAGTACCCGAAGTACGGGCCCGGGATGATGTGGGAGCGCTGCGCCGAACAGGTCCGCGAGCGGGGCGGTCGGCTGTCCACCGGCAGTTGGGTCACCGCCGTGCACCGCGACCCGGCCCGGCGGCGGGCGATCAGCGTGACCGTCAACGGCGCGGGCGGGCAGCGTACCGAAGCGGCCGACCATGTGATCTCGTCCATGCCGATCTCGGAGCTGGTGGCCGCGCTTCACCCGCCGGCACCGCCGGAGGTGCGGGCCTGCGCGGCCGACCTGCGCTACCGCGACTTCCTGACGGTCGCCCTGGTCGTGCCGGCGGAGTTCTCGTTTCCGGACAACTGGATCTACGTGCACGACCCGGAGGTACGGGTGGGCCGGATCCAGAACTTCGGCTCCTGGTCGCCGTACCTCGTCAAGGACGGCCGCACCTGCCTGGGCCTGGAGTACTTCGTGTTCGAGGACGACGAGATGTGGCGTACCCCGGATGCCGACCTGGTGGCCCTCGGCACCGCGGAGCTGGAGCGGTTGGGGTTGGTGCGACAGGGCGTGGTGGAGGCCGGCTACGTCGTGCGCATGCCCAAGGCCTACCCGGTGTACGACGAGCGCTATCAGCACAACGTGGACGTGATCCGGGCCTGGCTGGCCGAGGCGGTGCCGAACGTGCACCCGGTGGGCCGCAACGGCATGCACCGCTACAACAACCAGGACCATTCGATGCTCACCGCGATGCTCACCGCCGAGAACATCGCCACCGGGAGTGCCCACGACGTCTGGTCGGTCAACGTGGAGCAGGACTACCACGAGGAATCATCCGGCGGAGACAACCGGCGCGGCACCGGCCGGGACGCGCCGGTGGTGCCCAGCCGGATCATCGCGGCCCCGATCACCGCGCCGGAGGGGTCGGACGACCGAGCCTCTGTCGCAGCTCCCCCGTCTCACGCATGAAGCCGAGCACGATCTCGCGGAACGAGTCGACGGACAGGTCGACGGCGGACTGGAACTTCGCGAAGGCCAGGTCGATGTCGGATCGCTCGCGGTCCTTGTCCCAACCGATCGGATTCGGCGTCTGGAACTGCTGACAGGCCACCAGCAGCGCGCGGCCCTGCTGGAAGTTCACCGACGGTACGTTCCAGACGGTCCCGGCCATGATCCGCACCCCGTCCAGCAGGACGAGCGCGGCGGTGAGCCGCTCAAGTCCGTCACTCGGCGACAGTGTGTGGGAGCGGACGAACATCGCCCCGAGCGCGACGAGCAGGCCGACGTCCGTGAAGTCGTGCAGGAACCTGTCGACCAACGGCGCGGTCTCCGGCCCGACGGCGGTCGCGATCTCGTCCCGGATGGAGTGCATGTCGGTGGCGAGCCGGGAGAAGCTGCCCACCCGCGCGATCGTATGGGCGAGCTTGCCGTAACCCTCCGAGAGGGTGCCGTGCAGTTCGAGCCGTGCCAGGGCGCAGACGATCGACGCGGAGAAGTCCGTCGACTCGTGGAGTTCGGCTCGTGCCGCCGCCACCACCAGCTCATCCCGGGTGCACTCCCCCGCCGCGTAGGCCTGCGACAGCGATTCGCACGCGCCCACGGCGGCCCGCATGCGCAACAGCGGATCGCCGAGCGCGAGACGGTAGGCGTCGACGTAGGCGGCCGCCGCCGCGGGGAACTGCCGCCGGTGCCGGCGGTGGGCCGCGAGCAGGTGTGCCATCCGAGGGCTGGACGGGAAGGCCCGCCGCCCACGGGTCAGGATCTCGTCGACCGCGCGGAGGTCGAGGGGGGTGTGCGCCACGATGGCGAGGGCCGTCTTGAGCTGGAGCTCGTTGTGGGCTTCCCGCTCGACCGCCTCGACGGAGTCGCCGCACCGCCTCGCCAGGGAGACGAGTCTCCTCCGGCGCACCTCGCCGAGCTGTTCGAGCACGGCCAGCTTGTGTGGGATCGGGCGGTTCAACCAGCGCTCATCGGACATCCGCGCCTGCCTCAGCAGGGAACCCTCGATCGCCCACTCCGTGCGCACCAACCGGTACTCGATCTCCACGATGAGCGGAGTGACCTGCGGGTGACTCTTCCGCCACCTGCGGTAGGCCCGCTTGATCGGCGCGAGTTGGCTCTCGGCGGAGCGGTGCGCGGGCAGGTCCGAGTCGACAGCGTTGTCGCCCTCCCGGGTCACCTTCAGCGTGGAGTCGGCGACGAGCAGACTCAGGAACGCGTCGGCGGTCGGAGCGTTCTGCACGGTCCAGGTCAGCAGGTCGCGCGCGAGCTGAAGTCGCCCCGGTTCCCCGGTGCGTCGGCTCCGCTCCAGCCGATGCAGGCGCCGCTGCTGCCGCGCGATGGCCAGCAGGGGACGGCTGTCCCCGGCCAGAGCGAGCGACTTGAGCAGCTCCACGTGCAGCGTGAGCGCGCGCAGCGCTCTGGTGAGGAAGACCTCCGTGAGCGTCTGGTCGGCACTGAAGTCGGCGGCGCGACCGATCAGCGAGACGTACATCGTCCAGGTGCCCGGGTCGGCCAGGAAGGAGCGATCGTCCTCCAGCTGGGACAGGCACCACTCGCCGACAGCGCGGAGGCCGTCCGGGGAGGGCAACGGCCGGACGGTGACCGCGCGGAGCACGTCGTGCAGCACGATCCGCACGTCGGCGCGGCCGGACAGGTGCTCGTCGACGACGACGGCACTCATCCACGCCCCGAGCGCGGCGCCGACGGCATCGTCCGCGCCGACCCCCAGCCACCACGCCAGCACGAGCACCTGGGCATCCTGGACCTGCTCGAAGTGGCTTCCCGTCTCGACGATGCGGTTGACCGTGCGTGACCCGCCGATCTCGGTGAACGTGCGGCTGGCGGCCGCCACGTCGCCCGCGTGGATCTGGCTGCGCCAGAGCCGAAGGCGGACCCGCATCGACGGGCCGCGTTCGTTCCCCCGGCCTTCGAGCTCGACGATCTGCCGGTAGAGCGACTCCACCCACTCGGGTCTCATGGATCGGCTGGACACGCGATGAGCGATGTCCTGCATGGCGAGCCCCTGTGCGGACGTCAGGGCGTCAACCTCGAAGACGAACGGGGCGGTGCCCGGCCATTCGTCGAGCCAGATGGCGTCGGCGCTGAACGCGCCAGGAGCCAGTTCCCGGCGGGTTGCCGCGGGCGCGCGAATGCCGAGTGGGTCGTGGGCGGAGGTCAGTACCTGCTGTTCGAGATCCTGCCCGGTGAGCGGCGGCACGTCGTGGGAGCCCTCTCCGTCTGGGCCGGCTCCGACACCGGCGACCGTCAGCCCGGGGTCGCCGAGGGCCGCGATCGGGTCGTCCAGGAGCGCTGTGGCGGGGTCGAGGATGGGCAGATCGAATCGTTCGGACAGGGCGATGGCGAGGTCGATCGCGTCGTCGTCTTCGTTCTGCCGGCAGGCCTCCAGGATCTCCCCGGGGAGGAGGCACCGCGGGTCGACGAGTTCCAGCGCGTTCTCCGCCTCCTGCCGCGACACTCGCCCGAGGGTTGCCCGTGCGATCAGCGTGGCCGCGTCCCGACGACCGATCGGCCCCACCTCGACCGCTGTGGAGAGTCCGACGCAGGACAGCTCGTCGCCGAGGTCCCGACCGACGAGGACGACCGCGGCGTTCATCTGTTCGGCGGCCTTCATGAGCGCCGCGAGATCCGCGTCGGCCGCAGTGTCGACGACCTGGTGCTGGAGGTCGATGACGAGCCGACCTCCGCGCAGGTCGCGCATGATCGTCCAGCAGGCCAATGCCAGCGTCTCCTCGTCGGAGCGGCTGCCGAACGGGTCCTGCGGGATGGTCACACCGAGCACCGGGAGGACGATCCCCACCACGGGATGCTGCGCGGGGACCGGAGGGGCCAACGCCGCGTCGACGTACGCCGTGTCGCCGGCGGGGATGTGCGCGAGGCGCACCCACACGCCGGCCAGCGCCGACTTACCGGCGAGTGCGTCACCGACGACGAGCCGGTGGCGGGGTCCGTCGCGCGAATCCAGCGCGGCGATCTCGTCCTCCCGGCCGATGAGGTCCACCAGCTCCGAGGGCGCGTCTCCGCGGATCAGACTGCGCGGAGGCCAGGTGAGTCCGCTGGCGGCGTGCCTGATCTGCATCCGGCGGTCGTCGGTGTCCAGGCCCAGCGAGGTGCGGATCTGGACGATCTCCGTACCCAGCAGGGCGTGTCCGCCCAGATCCGTCTGCCGTCCCCGCGTGACGCGGACCATGCCGACGAGCCGGCCGTCCTCGCGGTCGAGCACCGGCGCGCCGCTGTATCCCCGCTGGATCTGCCCCGACCGCAGCTTGAGCCAGGCGACCCCGTCGTCCTCGACGAGCCCTTCGTTGACGACGAGCGTCGTCTCGGCTCGCCGGTCGACGCAGCTGACGACCACATATTCCGCAGCAAGAGCGGGGGGACGGGTGTCCGGGATGAACCAGAACTCGTCCGACTCCTCCACGGTCAGGAGGCAGAGGTCGCGCTGCTTGTCCCAGAGCAGGACGGTCGCCGGCTCGTCGACCGCGTCGGCGGACCGGCCGATGCGACGGATCTTCACCGGCCCGGTCCGATCCAACCCGTGGGTGGCCGTGGCGATGGCCCGCGGTCCGATCATGAAGCCGGTCTGCTTCACGGACCCCTGGTGAACGCCGACCAGCCCCGCCCACAGATGCCGGCCGGACTCGACGTCAGCCATCTCAGCCAGCGAGGTCCTTCCAGGCCAACTTCAGCTCCACCGCCCCCTCGGCCTTTCCATCGACGAGGAGCGCCACCGCCTTGCCGTTGGTGATCGAAAAGCCGACGCGCATGGTGACCTCGATCTCCGTCGGGGCGGCCTTGCGCGCGTGTTCCACCATCTCCTCGGCGACCTTCGCCACCTGTTCGGCCACGTCGCTGAGCTTGATTCTGAGCGACTGAAGAGAGACCTCCTCCTCAGAGTCGATTTCCATCGCCAACGCCGCGAACGTCGTCTCGTCCTTCAACTCAAGCGATATCAGGTCGCCCTGCATTGGCCCGCTCTCCTCGGTGAGGCGCTGATCAGTCCATTTCGCAGCGATTGTTGCATCGGTACAGTGTGGACACCGTGGGCTATCGGATCATCGACACTCGGCGGACAAATACTCAATGCGGCAGGTGCGTGCAGTGGGCCACTGTGGCGTCGTCCGGGAATTGCGCATCCGCACCGGCGGTGGCCTGCGCCTCGACCTGCCGGACGCGGGCGATGACGCCGGACGGCCCGCTGGCGCGCAGCAGGTCCAGTACCCCCGGCCAGTCGGCCCGACCGTACGGGCTGACGATGCGGCTGGCACCGTTGCTGAGCAACGCGACACCGTTCAGGCCGGCGAGGGGTCGGCTGCCGGTCACCGCCTCCCGCGCGGCGTGGGGGTCCTCCTTGGCGATCCAGTAGCCACCCGGCTGGTTCCGAAGGGCACGTAGCGCGCTGACGCAGGAGACCCGCACCCGGTCGTACTCCGGCGTTCCCGGGACGACGCCGGCCAGCGGCGCCGAGCATTCCCGCCGGGCGGTCGCCTCACGCTCATCGGTGACCACCAGCGGGCTGGCGTCGACCCGGTCGAGGACGAGGTAGGAATCCGCGAGCAGGAGCCACTCCAGGCGGTCCTGGTCGGCGCGGACCATCGCGACGGTGGCCTGCGGGCTGCTCGGGTCGGCGACGGCGCAAGTGTCGCTGTGCTCGGCGGCGATCTCGGTGATGGCGGTGGCGAGGATCGCGGCGAGGTTTCGCCCGTCGCCGCGCGACAGGTGGCCGAGCAGCATGCCGCCGAGGCGGTGCGTGTACCAGGCGACGCCGTGGAGGCAAAGTGACTCGGCTCCCGGAATGCCGGCACCGTCGAGGAGGACGACAGAGCCGGGAACCGCCCCGACGAAGTCCTCGTTCGGCCGCTGGGCCCTGCCGGCGCTCGTTGCCAGGCTGACCTGCACTCGTTGCCTCCTGTCCGGACTCGCGCGGCCGTTTTGCGGGTACGGCCAGCATCGCCTGGCGCCCGGCGCTGCGGCTGGAGGGGCACGACATGGACCTGAGGTACCAGGCGTCGGGCTTACACCTTGCACCTGCACGAACCCCCCGCGCTATGGCCATCGGGTGCTCCGGATGGCAGAGCGGGGTCGCATCAGCTTCGCCCCGCAGCCGTTTGCCTGACCGGGGACGGCCTGGCCCGTGGCTCCGATGTCCGACGCGGTGCCCCTGTACGGCCGTGTTCCCGTGGACTCCCTGAATCTCGACGGCGACCAACGTGTCTTCGACCGGCTCCTGGTCTGGGACCTGACGCGTCATGCCTGACCACGGCCCAGTGATGCGGCTCGGCGCCTTCGACCGACTCAGGTCACGCTCAGCGCTGCGGCCAGTCGGATGACCGTCGAGGGGGCGGCGGGACAGCGGGCGACCTGGGCAACGAGTTTCCGGGCTACCGGTCGGTGGTGGATCTCGGCGGACGCGGTACGTTCCGCATCGATCAAGGCACGGCCGGCGTTGAGCGGATCGTCCGTCTGGAGGTAAGCGCGGGCTGCGTTGATCAGGTGTCCGGCGCGGTACTCGGCGGGCAGCAAGCTCCAGGCCGCCTGACCAGTGGCCCTCTCATGCCAGACGACCGCGTCGCTCGCCGCGTCGAGGTCGAGGGCTGCGGCGACCCGGGCCAGGTCGACGGCGGTGGGTCCGAAGTTGGTCTGATGGTCGTCGCGGCCCTCCCCCACACGCACGGCCAACTCGGCGGCCTCGTCAAGCAGCCTGGCGGCAGCAGAGTCGTCTCCCTGGCGTGCCGCAGCCAGCCCAGCCTGAACGAGTAACGCGCCGCACAGCGACAGTTCCTCGGGCCGGCCGTTGTCCAAGTCTGGCGGGGCGATCCGATATGCGGCGGACAGTGCCACGCTCCCGGCTGAACGCGCCCGCCCGGCCATGCGAAGAACCTGACCAAGCTGGACAGCAGCGGCGCCCAGCAGCACTGCCTCTCCAGTCGCAGCGTTCATCGCTCGATCGGCAGCCAGCCACGCCAAGCCTGCTTCGTCGAGCTTGACCAGCAGCGCAGCGGTGACGCGATAAGCGTCGACCAATAGAGCCCGACCAGCCTCCGGATCAGGCACATGAACCCGCTGTGCGCTCATCAGGAGGTTGGGCAGCAGCGTGATCAATTGCGGATACCGTGCCTGCTGGTATGTGATCCAAGCGTGTTTCACCAGGTCCGCAACCTGCGGGGAGGACAACATGCGGCCGGACTCCGTCGGGCGGGCCAATGCAACCTCGTACGTGCTCAACGCCGTCCGGATCTGGTCGACCGCCTGCAAGCGCTGGGTCACTTCAGCTGGTTGTATATCGCGGCCGAGGAGCGCCGACACGTCGATCCGCAGGACCGCGGCGATCTCCTGAAGGGTGGACAGCCGATCGAGGGATCTCACCCCCCGCTCTGCCTTATCCACCCAACTCTTCGACTTGCCGAGCCGGTCGGCGAACGACTGTTGCGACAGCTTCCGCTGGACCCGCCAGTACGCGACCCGCCGACCGATCGGTACGGAGCTAGCGGGACTACGCATTGCGCCACCGCCGATCCGGTACCGCCCGCGCGGTGTCCTCAACGGGAATTCGCTCGGAGTCGGCCAGTTCAAGGATCCGCTGTTTAGCCGCCTTCCGCTCGGCCGCTTCGCCGGCCGACCCAAACTCCGGCAGCTCAAGATTTCCCTGTCCCCGTCTGGTCATCGCCACCCCTCCTGGTACGCGGGGTCGACGACGCTCATGACCGCCGACCGCAATCAGGAGATTACGAACCGTCACGACCAACGAAGGGGACGATCTATACCTGGGGGACGGCTACCCCACAACGCCGAGGGCGAGAGCCAGCTCCCGTGCGTCCTCGCCCACTGTTCCCGGCCGGGCGGACAGTTCCACTGCAAGCGTGCGGGCGTACGGATGGTGGCGAACCGTGTCGGTGCTCTCCCGCAGCGCCCTACCGAGCAGATGCACCGCAGCAACCTCGCCCCGATCAAGTAGGTGTGCACGTGCGGCCTCGATGAGATGGCCTGCCCGGCGGGTATGCGATGGCAGGGCGCGGTAGTCGGTCGTATCCGCCCGCTGGACCGCCTCACGAGGCCGACAGAGGTCCGTGGCAACGGTGACCGAGTACGCGGTGCAGGCGGCGGGCCCGAACATCAGCCAGGGGTGCACACCACCGAGCCGAATCGCTGCCTCGTCCGCAGCGTCCCACGCCCGCCACGCCTGCCCAGCGCGGCCGGCCTTGCTGTGCCCCAAGGCGAGCCCTAGCTGCAGCTGACCCCACCGGGCCAGCTGCTCGCCACCGGTAGCGGGGTCGACCAACGCGACAGCCTCACGGAGGATCTGGTCGGCCGCGTCCACCTGGTTCGCCCCCCGGTAGACGTGGGCGTAGTACCAGGCAGCGGCCGCCATCGCGTCAGGATCGTCAGCGTCCTGTGCGGCATGCATCGCTCGGTCGGCGGCGAGCCACACCAGTTCCGGATAGGGCTGATGCGCGAGGTATAGCTGCGCGAGGTGATAGACCCGCGCCAACTCGACGGACGCACTCCGGCGATCATCGCCATCGAGTCGCCGGGCACTATGCCGCGCCTCGTTCAGGAGCCCAGGAAGGACGGCAGCAACGGCGGTCCGCTCAGCGGTGGAGCGATGCCACAACGCCCACGCCTGGTTAACCATGCCGCGGAGCACTGGGGCGGCTGTCGGGCCACCTGCCGTCGCAGCAGTGCTCTGCATAGCGGTGGCGACCTTGCCAACATCGGGATGACCGGCGCGGGTCACAGACGCCACCGGTAGGGACTGGTCGCCCGTCAGCTCGGCCAGGTCGGAGATCTCCAACACCTCGGCGAGACGCAGCAACATCGGCAGGCGGGGTGGAAGCAGTTTGCCGTTCTCCAGCGCCTTGACCCATTCCGCGCTGCGGCCGACAAGCCCGCCAAGGACCGGACGACTCTTGCCGGCGCGTTCGCGACGGGCGCGGAGGCGTGCGCCGAAAGTTTCGGGATCGTTCATCATCGACTCCGATGCAGAGGGCTCGCGGCTCCGGCAGGCCTGCATCCGGCGGTAGCCACTTCGGACGGTACCGCGAACAATCACTGGCCGCTACCGTCCGCTACGCGGATCCGTCGTGGTGCCTTTAGCTGGCGGCATTGCCACCTACCGCGCTGGCCCTGACCCGCGACCGGCTTGGCACCAAGCGACAGCGGTCATGACGCACCTGAGTACACGATCGCAACATCAAACCGCACTGGCGCTAGCCCTCGGCCGCATTGCTGGGAAAGAGCATCGGTGCTAGCTGACATAGCTGCGGCTTCGCATCGCGCTGCGCAAGCACCCAAACTCTCGATGTCGCGCTAATGAGCTTCGGCGGTCTTTTCTTGGCGCCGCTGGCGAGCGTGATCTTAGGCTATATGCCGTCGGTCATAGGGCTTGCCTCATGTGGGGGACGGAATGCCGTCGTCGCGCCCTGTCATCCGACAGTGGTCGGGTACATCGCCCGTGAGCCTGAACCGGAAGCTCGGCTCACCGAGCCCGAACGGCATGTCGCCGTGACCTGCTCGACAGGTAGACCTAGAGTGCGACCCGAGCATCGCCTCAGAGCAATCATCCTCGCAGGAGCCCCCATGACCGACCAACTGCCGGACGTCCCCGGTGCGCAGCCCGCCGCCCTTGAGGCGACCATCGCATTGCCTCAGCAGCGTGCCGAGACGAGACCGGCAACGCCGGTCAAGAAGGCTCCCGCGAAGAAGACTGCGGCAAAGAAGGCCCCGGCGAAGTCAGCCCGTTCAAGGAAAACTCCCGCGAAAAAGGTGTCACCGACGAAGAGGGCAGCGGTTGCCGCCGCAGCACAGACGATCAAGTACCCCCGGCACAGCGTCGAGCAGGCATTGCGCATCCCCCGGGCCATCTATCAGGAGAACGCTGGTCGGCCCGCGACGCCGGGCGAGGCAGTTACCTACGCCGGAGGCGCCACGATCTCGGGGCCGTGGAACGTCGAGATCAGCTCGGGCAAAAAATACGGCTTCCTAGAGATGAGCGATGGCAGACTCGTCCTGACGCAACGAGCCCGTCGTGCGATCGCACCGCAATCCGATGTCGATCGTGTGACAGCCTTGCAAGAGGCCGTCCTTGCAGCACCCGACATCTCGGACGTCTACAACCACTATCGTGGTGAATTCCTTCCAGCAAACAGGCAGTTCCTCGTCAATGCGCTGACCGATCGCTTCGGCATTCCACCGGACAAGGTGGACGACTTTGTCAAGATTTTCACGGACTCGATGAAGTCAGCCGAGCTGATTGACGAGAGCGGCAATCAGACGCGAATCATCGATGCCGGCCGCGACGAGGCACACCGTCCGGCGGACGGGAAGGCCGCACCCAAGGCCAAAGTGTCGGCCGGCACAAAGTGCTTCGTCATGCAGCCGTTCGCCCCGCCACTCGGCACCTACTACGAGTCGATCTTCAAGCCAGCGATCGAGCAGGCCGGCCTAGATCCGATTCGAGCCGACGGCAACATCTTCGGACCGGGCAAGATCATCGACCAGATCTGGCGGGGCATCGGCAGCGCAACCGTTCTCATCGCTGAACTGACCACCAGAAACCCAAACGTGTTCTACGAACTTGGGCTTGCACATGCCCTACATAAGCCGGTGATCCTCGTCTCGTCCACCGATGAGGACGTGCCGTTTGACCTTCGTCATCTTCGATACATTAAGTACGACAAGGAAGATCCGTTCTGGGGGCAGAAGCTTATCGACAAAATCGCCGATAGCATCAAGCTGGCAATCTCCGACCCCGAGGCGGCCATCTTCCCGCTCGACGAATCACCCAACTAGGCCGCTTTCCATCGATCCCTGGCAGGATGGAACCTCAGTCATTGCTATCGTCGCGCCGACAATGCCCATGAATTGCTCGATCAGGGCTTGCGGGCCACAGCGCCGTAGATGGAGGCGTCGGCCAGAGGCGGACGCTGCTCCGGTGGCACCTGCGACCGCCACTCGGTGACCGGCGCGATACCCGGTTCGGCCAGTTCCAGACCGGCGAAGAAGCGGGCGAACTCGGCGCGGTCTCGGGGTACGGCGTCCTGCTTCATCCGGCCGGCGACGAACTCGGCCTCCATCCGTTTGACGATCTCGGCGGGGATGTGGTCGGTGGTGAAGTGGGTCAGCGCCAGCCAGCTGCCCGACGGCAGCGCGTCGAGCAGGTGGGCGACCTGCTCGTGTGGGCGGTCTTCGTCGGTGAGGAAGTGCGTCACGGCGATCAGCACCAGGGCCACCGGTTGGGACAGGTCCACTGTGGCGCGCAGCTGCGGGTCGGCGAGGATCTTCTCCGGGTCGCGTAGGTCGGCGTCCAGGTAGGCGGTGGCGCCGGCCGGGTCGCTGGTCAGCAGCGCCCGGGCGTGGACCAGCACCATCGGGTCGTTGTCGACGTAGACCACCCGGGAGTCGGGGGCGACGGACTGGGCCACCTCGTGGGTGTTGTCGGCGCTCGGGATGCCGGTGCCGATGTCGAGGAACTGCCGGACGCCGACCTCCTCGGCGAGGAAGCGGACCGCCCGGCCGAGGAAGGCCCGGTTTTCCCGGGCGAGTGTGCGCACCCCTGGGTAGACGGCGGCGATCTGGTCGCCGGACTCCCGGTCGACGGCGAAGTTGTCCTTGCCGCCCAACCAGTAGTTGTAACGGCGGGCCGGGTGCACAGTCGTGGTGTCGATCCGGTCGGCACCACGGCCCTCTGGCGATTCCGACGTGGACGGCACCGTCATGAGACCTCCCCAGGTCACCCGGCTGCGCCACCGTTTGGCACGACGCACGATCTGACCATGGTAGGTGCTGGGCGTGGGAGCGCGGGGCCCTACGAGGGCGGCCTACACCCCGGTGACGCTGGCGAGCGCGTCGAGCAGCGGCAGCGGGTTGATGTAGTCGCGGTACGACAGGACCTGACCATCGCGGACCCGGAACACGGCGATGACCGTCTGCTCGAAGGCCGCACCGGTCGCGACAACCGTGCCGTGCGCCTCGTACTCCACGATGATCGCCTCCGGATCGGTCGTCTCGTGCACCACCATGTTGCGGTGTTCGGCGATCCTGATGAACCCTTCGGCCGTGGCGGTCAGATGCCGGCGGATCTCCGCGCGGCCCCGCACCCGCCCTGGCACGCCTGGCGGCCGGTATGGCCACTCGATGTATCCGTCGGGCGCCATCAACCCAACGAACCTCTCGATATCGAGTTCGCGGCCCGCCCGCAACACCTGCTCGACGATGTCGCGCGACGTGGCGGTCATTGATCCCTCCTCGGGACGCTCGTTGGCTGGTCATCCGAACACGCCGCAATCCCGGCATCGCCCAGGCGGACATCGTAAGCCGTAAGCGCCGGGCACCGGACCCGTCGACCCGGCGGCGACCGTCAGGAAACCGCTTACCACAGTGCTATTGACGGTCGTCACTGGCTGTCAGTACCGTGATGCGGGCAGCGAGAAAGCGCTTTCCGACCCTCACCGTCCGACAGGGAGCGCCCCCATGCCCCGACACCTCCGTGCGTTCTGCCTGATCCTGCTCGCCATTGCCACAGTGGTGAGCACCACCACCGCCCTGCCCGCCGAGGCCGCCCCGCGCTTCCGGGTGCTGGTCTTCTCCAAGATCACCAACTTCTACCACGACTCGATCCCGGCCGGCATCGCCGCGATCCAACAGCTCGGCGCCGCCCACAACTTCGAGGTCGTCGCCACCACCGACGCGGCGGCCTTCACCGACGCCAACCTCGCCACCTTCGACGTTCTCGTCTTCAACAACACCAACTCGCTCCCGACCTCGGGTGACCTGCTCAACGCCAGCCAGCGGGCCGCGTTGCAGACGTTCATCCGCAACGGCGGTGGTTGGGCCGGCCTGCACGCCGCCTCGGCCAGCGAACGCGACTGGCCCTGGTACGAGGGCCTGGTCGGCACGATCTTCGACTACCACCCCGACTTCTCGTCCACCGGCGGCACCTTCCCCGGCCGAGTGAAGGTGCTCGACCGGGCGCACCCGTCGACGCGCAACCTGCCGGAGCTCTGGGAGCAGAGCGAGGAGTGGTACAACTGGCGGACCAACCCGACCGGCAACGTGCACACCCTCGCCCAGATCAAGGTGCGCGACGGGATCAACGGCCTGGACGAGGGCGTCGACCACGCGTACTCCTGGTGTCAGCGCTACGACGGCGGCCGGTCCTGGTTCACCGCCGGTGGGCACGCCAGTTCCCAGTTCAGCACCCCGACGTTCCTGGAGCACCTGCGCTACGGCATCGAGTGGGCAGCCGGCGCGGTCGCCGGTGACTGCTCGGCCACCAAGACCAGCAACTTCGAACGGGTGGGGCTGGTCACCGAGAACCTGGCCGACCCCTTCGAGCTGGCCGTCGGCCCGGACCGCAAGGTCTATTACATCCAGCGCACCGGCGCGCTGAAGGTGGTCAACTCCGACACCCTGCAGGTCACCACGCTGCTGGACTTCGCGTACACCTCGGCGATGACCGACCAGTCCGACGGGCTGCTCGGGATGACCCTGGACCGTAACTTCGCCAGCAACGGCTGGATCTACCTGCTCTGGTCGGACAAGACCCTCAAACAGCTCAACCTGTCCCGGTTCACCGTCGCCAACAACAGCGTCGCGCTCTCCTCGGAGAAACGCCTGCTGACCGTCCCCACCTACCGGGGTGAGGGCAGGGCCAACTCGCACATGGGCGGGTCGCTGGCCATGGACGCGGCCGGGCGGCTCTACGCGGCGATCGGTGACAACACCGACCCGTTCGCCTCCAGCGGCTACACCCCGGTCGACGAACGCGCCGGCCGCGCCGCCTGGGACGCCCAGGGCACCGCCGGCAACACCAACGACCTGCGCGGCAAGATCCTGCGGATCACCCCACAAGCCGACGGTACGTACACAGTGCCCAGCGGCAACCTCTTCCCCGCCGGCACCGCGAGGACCCGGCCGGAGATCTACGCGATGGGCATGCGCAACCCGTTCCGGATCACCGTCGAGCCGCAGACCAACGCGGTGCTGGTGGCCGACTACGGGCCGGACGCCCGCGCGGCCGACCCCAACCGCGGTCCGGAGGGGACCGTCGAGTTCAACCGGATCACCAGCGCGGGCAACTTCGGCTGGCCGTACTGCGTGGGCAACAACATCCCGTTCAACGACTACAACTTCGCCACCAACACCTCGGGGGCGAAGTTCAACTGCGCCGCGCCGGTGAACAACTCACCCAACAACACCGGCCTGACCACCCTGCCGGCGGCGAAGTCCGCCCTGGTCTGGTACGCGTACTCCGCCTCCACCCAGTTCCCCGAGCTGGGCACCGGCGGTGGCGGGCCGATGAGCGGCCCGGTCTACGACTACGACCCGGCCAACACCCGCACCACGAAGTTCCCCGAGTACTTCGAGGGCAAGTGGATCACGTATGAGCTGACCCGCAGGTGGTTCAAGACGCTCTCGATCCACAAGACGGCGCAGACCTTCAGCAACGCTCGCTTCGGCCCGACCGCTGTGGGTGACCTCCAGTCGATCAACGGGATATTCGGCAACATGAGCTGGATCCAGCCCTTCGAGGCGGAGTTCGGCCCGGACGGTTCGCTCTACGTCATCGATTTCGGCGAGGGCACCGGCAGCGGTCGCGGCGGCAGCAACGCCGGCGCGGGCATCTACCGGATCGACTACGTCGCCAACGGGCGGCCACCGACCGCGAAGATCGCCGCCACCCCGGACAGCGGACGTACACCGCTCGCGGTGACGTTCTCCTCCGCCGGGTCGTCCGCCGGTGACGGGTCGGCGCTCAGCTACGCCTGGGACTTCACCAACGACGGCAGCACCGACTCCACCGCCGCCAACCCGAGCTTCACCTACGCCACGGCCGGGAAGCACACCGCCAGGCTGACAGTCCGCAACAGCGGCAACGGGTTGACCGCCACCGCGGTCACCGACGTGGTGGTCGGCAACACCCGACCGACGGTGACGATCACCGTTCCCGACGGCGGGTTCTTCGACTTCGGCGACAAGATCCCGTACACGGTGACGGTCACCGACCCGGAGGAGACCACCATCGACTGCGCCAAAGTGACAGTGCAGACGCAGCTCGGCCACGACTCGCACGCCCACCCGCTGGACGTCTACACCGGCTGCTCGGGGCTGCTCGCCACCGAGGCGGACGCCGGTGACGGCCACGGGCCGGGGCAGAACCTCTACACCCTGATCACCGCGCAGTACACCGACGGTGGCGCGGCCGGCGTACCGGCGCTGACCGGCTCGACCCGCGTGCAGTTGCAGCCCAAGAGCAAGGAGGCCGAGCACTTCAGCGCCCAGTCCGGCGTCACGGTCAACGATCGGGCCACCGCCCGCGCGGGCAAGCGGCTCGGCGAGGTCGACCACAACGACTGGGTGGCGTTCGGGCCGGCGGACCTGCGCAACGTCGGCTCGGTGACGCTCGGGGTGACCAACGGCGGCCTCGGCGGCACCATCGAACTGCGGACCGGCTCGCCCACCGGCACGCTGATCGGCACGGCCACCATCGGCTCGACGGGCGGGTGGGACAACCTGGTCTCCCCCACCGTCACGCTGACCAACAAGCCCACCGGCACGACCACCCTGTACGCGAAGTTCGTCAACGCCGCCCAGGTGGGCGGCACCCCGGACCTGCTCGCCCTGGACTGGCTGCGGTTCAACGGCGCCGGGGTCAAACAGGAGCCGGGCGGGACGCTGTCCCTGGCCGCCAACCCGACCGGCGGCCCCGCGCCCCTGACCACCACGCTCACCGCCACGGCGACGGCGCCGTCCGGGCAGAGCATCACCGACTACGCGTGGGACTTCGGCGATAACAGCGCCGTCACACACGGGGCGACGCTGCGGTCGACCACCCATGCCTATCCCCGCAAGGGGACCTTCACCGCCCGGGTGACTGTCACCTACACCAGCGGGGAGACCCGCTCGCTCAACCTGACCATCACGGTCAGCTGACCCCGGTCGCCGGCGGGCGGGAGCGTCCCGCCCGCCGGCGCTACCAAGGGATCGCCCAGATCCCGGAGTTCCTCGGCGCAGTCGTTGGAGAGGTGACGGCGGCCGTTCCGCCGTCCCGGAGCGGAGAGGGCGCAACGGAAGGGAAGAGCAGCGACGTCCGGCAGCGGTAGTCGCACCCAGGGCGTCGGGCGCGATTCAGGGTCGGGCCGTGCCCTCGATGGTGGCGCTTTGCTGCGGACGGAGCGCGGTCAGGAGGCTGTCGAGTTGACCCCAGGCCCGCGCGCTGGCGATGGGGTCGATGTAATCCCGGGACTCGATGATGAGCCCATTGCGGATACGCATCACGAAGACGCATGGCACCGTGAATGCCTCACCTGTCTCGACCACCCGCCCCTGATAGGCAAACTCGGCGACAATCACCTCCGGGTCCGCAGTCTCATGAATCGTCACGTCGACTGGCTTACGGATCAGCGTCCGGGCGACCGGAGGCGGCGCGGTGAAGTGCTCGTGCAGTTCGTTGCGGCTACGCAGCGGCGGCGGCTTGAGCGGGTGGAACGGATGCATGACATGAGTTTTTTCGGCGTACAGGTCGGCCAAGTCTTCGTACGGACCGTCGCAAACACCGTTCACCAGCCGGAGGAAAGTTTCGCGTGGGCTGCTCATGCCGGGCTTCCTTCGAATCAGTAGATTGCGCCTGGGCCACGCCGAGGACGACCTCCGGGGGTGGCCGGTATCCCATCGACGGCACCCTACCGACCTCAGCCTCGATGTGACTGCTCCGAAGCGCTCTCGTCAGCCGCATCGGCAAGGCCGCGAGCCGTGGCTGTCGTACCTGTGTGTGAGGCTCCGGGGCATGGCGACTTTCGTTCTGATCCACGGCGGCGGGGGCAGCGCCTGGGACTGGCATCTCCTTGTCCCCGAGCTGACCGGCCGCGGCCACGACGTGGTCGTACCGGAACTGCCGATCGAGGACAGCTCCGCGGGGTTCCCCGAGTTCTGCCAGACGGTCGTCGACGCGATCGGCGACCGGAGAGATCTCGTGGTCGTCGGACACTCGTACGGCGCGTTCACCGCGCCGCTCATTGCCGACAAGCTGCCGGTGCGGCGGATCGTCCTGCTCACACCGATGATCCCTAAGCCCGGTGAGAGACCCGGCGACTGGTGGGCCAACACCGGTTACCGGAGCCCGAAAGGGCTCAGCGAGGAGCAGCAGTTCTACAACGGCGTGCCCGCCGAGGTGGTAGCGGAGGCAGCGACACACAGCCGGGACCAGGTCAGCGCGGAGGGGAACGAGCCGTGGCCCCTGGACGCCTGGCCAGACGTGCCGACGACGGTGCTCATCGCACGTGAGGATCGGTTCTTCCCAGCGGACTTCCAGCGCCGGGTGGCCGCCGACCGGCTCGGCACAGTCCCGGACGACATTGAGGGCGGCCACGCGGTCCCCCTCAGCCACCCGAAGCAACTCGCCGACTGCCTCATCGCGTACCCGCTGCGCTGAAGGCCCATGATTGCTTGATCCGGGCGAGATGCGAGGCTGAGCAGGTGACTCACCCGCTCGCGCGCCGCGTCTACGACACCTGCCATCTCACCGGACATTTCCGTCTACGATCCGGGCAGGTCAGCGAGGAGTACTTCGACAAGTACCTGTTCGAAGGGCAGCCGGACCTGTTGCGCGAGGTCGCCGAAGCGATGGTGGCCATGCTGCCGGAGTGCGATGTGCTGGCGGGGATGGAGATGGGCGGCATCCCTCTCGCCACTGTGATGTCGCAGCTGACGGGGCTGCCGACAGTCTTCGTGCGCAAGCATGCCAAGGAGTACGGCACCAACAAGGCCGCCGAGGGCGGTCCGGTGAACGGGTTGCGTGTCGTACTGATCGAGGACGTCGTCACCACAGGCGGAGCACTACTGGCATCGTGCGCACAGCTACGGTCCATCGGCGCCCAGGTGGAGACAGTGGTCTGCGCCATCGACCGCGAGCAGGGCGGCCGTGAGAATCTGGCGGCCGAGGCGCTACAACTCCGCGCCGCCCTCACCCGCCGCGACCTGGAAGCTTCCCTGATCGCGTGACAGCTCTGGTGCCGCTCCATGAGAAGGTCGGTTGATGTTACGTGGACGACTACTGACCGAGAGCCTGCGCGTTGGCGTCGAGGTGTGGGGGCGGTGCACCGGCACCGCCCCACACCCGCTGAACGGTTACTGCCAGGAACTCTGTTGGGTGTAGACGAGGTTGCCGGGGACCACAGTGCCGTTGGTGCGGTACTCGGTGTACGCCCAGAAGTCGCCCTCGGCCAGCGGCTTCTTCGGCTTCAGCGTGAAGTTGAAGCCCTGACCGCGCTCCGAGGTGGAGGGCATCGTCAGCGTGGCACCCGCGTACTTGGCGTTTCGGCCGATGATGGCGTAGCCCAGATCGAAATCGACCACCGGACCACCGGGCACCTGCGCGAAGACGTAGGCGGTGTAGCGCCCCGGCTCGGGCAGGAACTTGTACGCCTGCTCCGCGCTGGTCCAGAACCTGTCACTGCTGTAGATCAGGGTGTCGCCCTTGTACAGGTAGAGATCGAGGTTCGTGTTCGGGTCGTCGGTGTTGGCTTCGACGACGATGCCGGCGGTGTTCGCCGGCACCGTGAAGTCAATCTTCTTCACTCCGGATGCCTTCGGGTCGAACACCCCGCCGTAGACGCCGGCCGGAATCGAGTACGACTCCCGCTGCATCGGCGTGTAACCGGTGCTGCGGCCGGTGAGCGGCCCGGTGAAGCCCGGCTGGACCAGACCGAAGGCGCCGTTGGCCATCCGGCCGAACTCCTCCCCGTCGTCACCGTACGGCCGGGCGGTGATCCCCCACGGACGGGCAGCGACCGGGATGCGGGCGGTGTGGGTCCTGCCGTGCCAGGTGATGGACCCGGTCACGTACCGGTCCCAGGGGGCGCTGCCCCGACGCACGGTGATGGTCACCGTCGCGGACTTGCCGGGCGCCAGCGTCACCGATGCCGGCGACACGGTGACCTTCATGCCGGGCAGGCCGGACACCGACGATCGGTAGGTTTCCCGGGCCTCGCCCACGTTGGTCAGGGTGCGGGTGAGGGTCACCGGTTGGGTCCCGTCGTACTCGCGCAACGAGATGGCCGGCAGGTTGAGTTCCTTGCCGTCGGGCGCGGCCGTCTCGCTGAACGTGGTCAGCTCTGCCGCCGTCGGCTCGATGACCAGTCCCGGGTCGGTGGCCCCGGTCAGGTTGATGAAGCCGCTGCCCTGGTCCAGGGGGTTGCTGGTGCCAACGGTGTCGGTGGCGGTGGTCCGCAGCGCGGAGGCGACCCTGCCCGGCGACCAGTCCGGGTGCGTGGCGCGCAGGATCGCTGCCGCGCCGGCCACGTACGGCGAGGCCATTGAGGTGCCGGAGTACGCGTCGTACTGTCGCCCGAAGTTGCCGGCCGGTGAGACCGCGGCGATGATGTCCGACCCCGGGGCGACAAGGTCCGGCTTGAAGACGCCGTAGGTCACCTTGTCCGGGCCGGTGGAGGAGAAGTCCGCGACGCTGGGTACGCCGGGGACGCTGGAGCCGTCACCGCCGGTGCGCACGGACGCCTTCGCGTCGGTGGGGTGGCGCATCAGGTAGTTGAACAACGTGCCGGCCTGCTTCTCCGTCGGCAGGTAGACCACCGGGAAGTTGTAGATGGAGTTGACCCGGTAGTTGCCGACCGGGTCGAACAGCACCATGGCCGCCCCACCCTTCTCCTTCACCTCGGTGGCAGAAGCGAAGGTGTCGGACAGCGCACACGCAACCACCTTGCCCTTGATCTTGGCGGGATCGAGGCTGCCCGGCTCGCAGTACACAGCGCCCAGGTCCGGCGATCCGGCCTGGTCGCCGAAGACCATCGGCCGTGCGTCGCCACCGGGCAACGCGTCCAGGGAGCCGCCGACCAGCTTCGTGCCGTCACCGAGCTTGATGGTCGCCTCGTCGAGGTTCGTCACCGCCGCGCCGACAGTGGTCACCCAGGGTGCCGCGTTGCTGATGGCCCCGCTCACGATGCCGGTGTTGCCGGCCGACGCCGCCACGAACACCCCGGACAGGGTGGCGTTGAGGAAGGCGATGCCGATGGGGGTGTTGGCCTCCCAGTCGCCGAGCTGCGAGCCGATCGAGAAGTTGATCACCTGCACGCCGTCGGCGACGGCCGCGTCGATGCCGGCGATGATGTCGGCGTCGTAGCCCATGCCACCCCAGAGCACCTTGTAGACGGCAATCTGAGCATCCGGCGCAACGCCGGAGACGGGACCGAAGCGACGCCCGTCGATCGTGACGTTCGCAATCGGCAGGCCGGCCGCCGTGGAGGCGGTGTGGGTGCCGTGCCCGGCCGCGTCGCGGGGGGACAGGAACTCACCCTCGGGCACCGAGCCACCGCCGGCGAGCCACGAGTCGGCAAAGTACCGGGCACCGACGATCTTGCCGTTGCAGTGCTCGGCCACGAAGGCCACACCGGTCTGGCAGGTGCCGTGCCAGTTCGCGGGAGCGGGCATCTTCTTGGCGAACGACGCGCTCTCCGGCCAGATGCCGGTGTCCAGGACGCCGATCACCATGCCCGCGCCCGTGCCGGGGCCGGGCTTGGCCGGCCGGCCGGCGCGGTCCGTCGGCGCCGACTGGTCCGCGCCGCTCGGGGCGGCAGGCGTCGGGGTGGCGGGCGTCGGGGTGGCGGGCGTCGAAGTGGCCGCGGAAGGCGGCGTCACCGGAGTGCCGAGCGCCCGCGACGCGGTGACGGCGCGGACGCGCTTGTCCGCCCGCAACGTGCTCACCTGCTGGGCGGTCAGCTTCGCCGAGAACCCGTTGAAGGCGGTGGCGTAGACCGCGTTGACAGTGACCCCGGCAGCGGCCGCGACGGCGGCCCGTTGCGTGTCGAGGTGCCGGCGGTACGCCTGCGACGGCGCCGACGTCACGTTCAGGCGGTTGCCCGCCGCCGGGCGGGTCCGGGCCAGACCGGACACCCCACCGGTGTACGTGGTCAGCGGGTCCTCGGCCAACTCGACGACGTACATGCCGGAGCCGGTCTCGTCGACGGCTGCCTTCGGCGTGGCCGCACGGTTGCCGCCTGGTCGGCGGTCGGCCCCGTCGGTCAGGGTGACCTTCTGGTCGGACCCGGCGGTGAAGTAACCGGCGCCACTGCCGTTACCCGGCGAACCTGCGGGTGCCGCCGACGCCGTTCCCGCGACACCGGTGGTACCGGTGATCAGGGCGACGACCAGCGTAGGTATCGCCAGTCTTCGCAGCCTGTTTCCGCTCGTGCCTGTAGCCACGAGGCTCCTTTCGGTTGCTCCCTTGTGGAGCTTTTCATCGATCGCGATCCGCTGATGGGAGCGCTCCCCCACCTAAGCCGCCGATGGTTAATCGATGGTTTGCACGGTGTTACGGATCGCCGGTGCGTATAAGATCACGTTCTGCCGGCCGCGCCTAGATCACTTTTTTCAGAGGCCGCCAGAGCAGGGCGGACGCCCCAGCCAGGGCCAGTCCAAGCAGCGGGGCGCCGCCGACCCCGCCGAGACAGGATCGAGCAGCACCTACGCCCCATCACTTGACGCCGTTCAGGCGTAGTCAGTCGCCGATGAACCACAAATAGAGGTGTGTTCCCCTCTCGACGACCCGGCACAACTCGCGGGCCTGATCAACCCAGTCGCCACCCAGGACGGCGGGAAGCCGGTCCAGTTCCGCCAACAGCAGCGGTACTTGCCGCTGGTTGAAGACCGCATCGCCGTGGAGTCAAGGCCTGGAGCATCGGGAAACCGGCGGGGTCCAGATCCGCGAACGCATCGGTCCATCTCACGCCGGCCTCGGCGCGGGCCATGAACTCACCGCCGTCATCACGCACCGCCATATTGATCACTCCGCCGACCCTATCGGCGCCCATCTCGGCCAGCTAAGGAGTTTTCGATCATGATGCTCACCCCAGGCCCCGGCCCTGCCCCGCATGTCATGACCGGATGGCCTCGAACCGAACCGATGTCCTAGTCGGTCAGAACCGCTGGCACGGGCACCTCGAGGTGCGTCACGAGGGCGGCGCGACGGTCTGCCCCTGGTGAGCCGGTTGCCGCGGTGCTCCGGCGCCGTACCGACCAGCTCGACCTGGGCCACCGGCAGCCGGACCCCGGCAAGGCTCCACTGCTGCCGCAGCCCCACCAGGCTTCCCGCCGGGCGGCCGGTGGCGGAGTCCTCGGCGACCAGGAAGTCGTCGGGCACGACGGAGGGGTGGCCGTCCAGCAGGTCTTCCACCCAGGCGGCGATGCCGGGGTGCGGTTGACCGCCGGTCACCGCCTGAAGCTGGACCGAGGCGTGCAGGCGGGCTAGCTCGGCGGCGTCGCTGGCTCGCCCGGGCCGGACCACGTAACTGTCGCTCTCCGTTGTCATGTGCCTTGTCTCCCGTGGGGCTCGAATGCGAGTTCTCTCCACGATGGTTGCACGACCGAACCACCTGGTTGTACCGTCGAACCATGCAGGATGGTGAGCTCGACGCGGCTCAGGAGGCACTGATGCGGTTCGTCCGCAACTTCGGCCTCCATCAGCCCGACCGGACTCCCTGCGGACAACAGTTGCCGGTGTCGGAGGCACACGCCATGGTGGAGATCGCCCGGGAGGGGCAGCTCCGGCAGGTGGAGTTGGCCCGCCGGCTGCGGCTGGAGAAGAGCAGCATCAGCCGCCTGGTCGCCAACTTGGTCAACCGAGGCTGGGTGCACCGGGAAGCGGCCGAGGGTGACGGTCGCGGTGTTCTGCTCCTGCTGACCGCCGCGGGCACCACTGCCGCCGCGCGGCAGGCCGACGCCCGCCGGGACCGGCTCACCGCCCTGCTCGATCGCGTCCCCGACGACCAGCGCTCGGCAGTGGTGCGTGCGCTCCAGACCCTCGCGGAGGCCACCGGTGAACCGTTCTGACCGCCCTCGTTCCCAACGGGCTCTGCTCCTGGCGGCCATCGCTGTCACCGCGTTGAGCAGCGGCTGCGCCGACGAGCCCGCACCGTCGACACCGACAACGACGACCTCCAGTCGACAGGCCGACGTCGCCGAGCGAGGCGCGTCGGTCATGCCGTTCGACCTGGACCGCACCACGCACCGCTTCACCGGGACCGACACCGGCGGGGTGCAGACCGTGGTCGCCGACGACCCGCAGGACATTACCCAGATCACCCTCGTCCAACAGCATCTGACGGCGGAGGTCGCGCGGTTCCGGCGCGGCGACTTCAGCGATCCCGCCCGCATCCACGGCACCGGAATGCCCGGCCTGGCAACGCTTCGGGCACACGGCGGGCGGATCACCATCGAGTACGAGGCCATCCCCGACGGCGCGCGCGCCACCTACACCACGAACGACGCAGGGCTTCGCGATGCCCTGCACCACTGGTTCGACGCCCAGGTCAGCGACCACGGCCCGCACGCCACCCGCTAGGCCCCACCATGGGCCACCTGGGCCGCGCCCGACGACGCCAGAGCACTGTGCACATAGCGGCCAGGACTAGCCCGAGTAGCGGGGCGGCACCCACCCCGGCGAGGGTGCAGGCCACCGCGAGCAGCGCTGCCGGCACCCAACACCAGGCGGGCACGGTACGCGGGACACGACCCCGCCGACGGGCCGCCGCCTCCACGGCCATCGGCACCACCAGCACCGGCAACGCGGCGGCCAGCAGGGTCAGCCAGGGCAATACCAGACGGTCGAACCGCGCCACCGCCAGCAGCCCGCCGAACACCGCGACGAGCAGCATCGCCGCCCGCGCCGGCAGGCGGGGAGCCAGGCCACGCAACGCCAACGAACCGGAGTACGTGGTGGTCAGCGCCGCCGCGAAGACCGCCACCGCGACGAACAGATTCGCGTACGCGGCCAACCCCGACCCGGCAGCGAGCAGGGCGACCACGTCGGCCGAGCCGGTCCGCAGCCACAGGCCGGCGCCGGCGAGCACCCCGAGCAGCGCCGGCCCGATCAGCAGCCCCACGCACCAGGCCAGGTCCCGTCGCCGGGCGAGGCCCACGCTGAAGTCCGGTGCGCGCAGCGCGAACACGGCCGCGTACCCGATCAGCGCGGCGGAGTCGGCGAGCCCACCGGCTGCGAGGCGGACCGGTGCGCCGGGCGGTGGCAGCACCGTCAGGCACCAGCCGACCAGCACCACCGCGCTGAGCGTGGTGACCACCGCGACCCGGTTCCCGAGTCGGGCCGGCGCCCAGGAGACGGCGAGGACCGCCACCTCCAGCACCACCGGCCCGGCCCAGCCCGGCAGGTGGGTCAGCGCGGCCAGCGAGGCCCCACCGAGCCCGACGTTGAACCCGTTCCAACCGACCATCGACACGGCCAGCACCGCCGCCAGCAGCAGCCGCGAGGTGTCCCCCAGGTACGCGGGCAGCACCGCGGTCAACGTCCCGCCGTCGCCGAGTGGCCGGCGTAGCCCGATCCGGCCCTGTCCCCAGAGCAGGGCCGCCATCAGCGTCCCGCCGACCAGCAGCCCGGCCACCGGCACCGCGCCGCCGTGCCGGGCGGCCATCGCCGCGCCGAGCACCAGTGTGGCCGGTGCGGTGCCGATGCCCAGCCAGGCGCCGACCGCCGCCGGCCAGCGCCGTTCGGGGAGATCAGACAACGTGGCGCAGGTAGCCGGCGATCGCCGCGTCGAGGACCTCCGCGCCCGGACGCGCCCACACCTCGGCGGAGAAGACCTCCACCTCGATCGGACCGGCGTAGCCGGCCGCGTCCACCGCCTCGCGCAGCCGACGCAACTCGATGCAGCCGTCGCCGGGCAGCGCCCGGCCGAGCAGCACCCCCTCCGGCAGCGGGGTCACCCAGTCGCAGACCTGGAACGCGGCGATCCGGGCGCCGGCCCGCGCGATCTGCGCGTACACCGTGTCGTCCCACCAGACGTGGTACGCGTCCACGACCACGCCGACCACCGCCGGGTCGAACCGCTCGGCGATGTCCAGCGCCTGGCCGAGGGTGGCGATCACGCACCGGTCGGCGGCGAACATCGGGTGCAGCGGCTCGATGGCCAGCCGTACCCCGGCGGCCTCGGCGTGCGGTGCCAGCTCACCGATCGCGTCGGCGACCCGGCGCCGGGCGCCGTCGATGTCCCGACTGCCGGCGGGCAGCCCACCGGAGACCAGCACCAGCTCCGGGGCGCCGAGGGTGGCGGCCTCCTCGATGGCCCGCAGGTTCTCCGCCCGCCAGTCGTCGGCGGAGAAGAACCCGCCCCGGCACAGCGACGTGACGGCGAGGCCGGCGTCGCGGACCAGTTTCGCCGAGCGGGCCAACCCGTGCTCGGCCACCGGCTCGCGCCACAGGCCGATGCCCGGTACGCCGGCCGCCACGCACCCGGCCACCACCTCGGGCAGCGGCCAGCGCTGGGCGGTGGCCTGGTTGAACGAGAACCGCTCCAGGTTCATTGCTCCACCCCCGCCACGGTGAAGAAGGCTCGGGCGCGGGACGCGGCCAGGTCGGCGTCCGGCAACAGCCCGGCCGCGTCGGCCAGGGTGAGCAGGGTTGCCAGGTGCGCCGGGGACCGGCCGGACTGCGCGCCACCGATCATCGTGAAGTGGTCCTGGTGCCCGGCCAACCAGGCCAGGAACACGATCCCCGTCTTGTAGTGCCAGGTCGGCGCGGCGAACAGGTGCCGGGCCAGCGGCACGGTGGGCGCGAAGATCTCGTCGTACGCCGTCTGGTCCCCCCGGTCGAGGGCGGCCAGCGCGGCGGCGGCGGCCGGCGCGATGGCCGCGAACACCCCGAGCAGGGCGTCGGAGTGACCCACCTCGTCTCCGCGGATCAGCTCCGGGTAGTGGAAGTCGTCACCGGTGTAGAGGCGTACCCCGGCCGGCAGTCGGCGGCGCAACGCGATCTCCCGGTCGGCGTCCAGCAGCGATACCTTGATGCCGTCCACAGTGGACTGGTGCGCCTTGATCAGCTCGATCACCGTGTCGGCGGCCAGGTCCAGGTCGACAGCACCCCAGTAGCCGGTCAACGCCGGGTCGAACATTGGACCCAGCCAGTGCAGCACCACCGGTTCGTCGGCGGCGCTCAGCAGCTCGTCGTACACCCGCAGGTAGTCCTCCGGGCCGCGCGCGGCGGCGGCCAGGTGCCGGCTGCACATCAGCACCGGCCGGGCGCCGGCGGCGCGGACGTCGTCGAGCTGCTCGGCGTACGCGGCGGTGACCGCGGCCACTGTGGCCGGGCCGACCGGCAGTTGGTCGGTGCCGACCCCGGCGACGATCCGACCGCCCACAGCGCGGGCCTCGGCGGCGCTACGCCGGATCAATTCCCGGGTGGCCGGATAGTCCAGCCCCATCCCCCGCTGGGCGGTGTCCATCGCCTCGGCGACCCCCAGCCCGTACGACCAGAGGTGGCGCCGGAAGGCCAGTGTGGTGTCCCAGTCCACCGTCGCCGGTGCACCCGGCACGTTCTCCGCGCCCGGGTCGGCGACCACGTGCGCGGCGGCGTACGCGATCCGGCTGGTCGCCGGCGCGTCCGGTCGGGCGAAGCCGCTCCCCCCGGCCAGTCGGTGTCGGCGTCCACCGGGCAGCACCACCTCGGCGGTCGCTGAACCACCTTTCGTTCGCGACTGCGGGGCTCGCAAACCCGGCTCACTCCTCGCGCTCACGGGTGAAGCTCCGGCACCTCGATGCGGCCGCCCTCGCGGGCCGAGCGCAGCCCCAGCTCGGCGAGTTGCACGCCGCGCGCGCCGGCCAGGAAGTCCCACCGGAACGGCTCGCCGGCCACCACGTGCCGCAGGTACGCCTCCCACTGCACCTTGAAGCCGTTGTCGAAGTCATCGTTGTCGGGCACCTCGGCCCACTGGGCGCGGAAGTCCTCGGTGGCCGGCAGGTCCGGGTTCCACACCGGCTTCGGGGTGACCGCCCGGTGCTGCACCCGGCAGTTGCGCAGGCCCGCGATCGCGCTGCCCTCGGTGCCGTCGACCTGGAACTCCACCAACTCGTCGCGGTACACCCGCACGGCCCAGGACGAGTTGATCTGCGCGATCACCCCGCCATCGAGTTCGAATGTGGCGTACGCGGCGTCGTCGGCGGTGGCCGCGTACGCCTGACCGGCCTCGTCGACCCGTTCGGGCACGTGGGTGGCGGTCACGCAGGAGACGGCCGTGACCCGGCCGAACAGTTCCTCCAGCACGTAGTGCCAGTGCGGGAACATGTCGACCACGATGCCGCCACCGTCCTCGGTGCGGTAGTTCCACGACGGGCGTTGAGCGGACTGCCAGTCGCCCTCGAAGACCCAGTACCCGAACTCGCCGCGCACCGAGAGGATCCGCCCGAAGAAGCCGCCGTCGATGAGGCGCTTGAGCTTGCGCAGACCGGGCAGGAAGAGCTTGTCCTGCACCACACCGGTGTGGACGCCGGCCGCGTCGGCCGCCCGGGCCAGGTCGAGCGCGGCGGCGGTGTCCTCGGCCAGGGGCTTCTCCGTGTAGATGTGCTTGCCGGCCTCGATGGCCTGGCGGATCGCCTTCTCCCGCTGCTGGGTGACCTGCGCGTCGAAGTAGATCTCGACGTCGTCGCGGGCCAGCGCCGAGGTCAGGTCGGTGGTCCAGTCGGTCAGCCCGTGCCGCTCGGCGAGCTCCCGGAGCTTGGTCTCGTTGCGTCCGACCAGGACCGGTTCCGGCCAGATGGTGGTGCCGTCGGCCAACGCCACACCGCCGGATTCGCGGATGGCCAGGAGCGACCGGACGAGGTGCTGCCGGTAGCCCATCCGTCCGGTCACGCCGTTGACGATGATGCCGATCGACCTGCGGGTCATGGTGTTCCTTCCGTCGTGCTGGGTCGTGCCGATCCGCGCTCAGTGGTTGGCGGCAGCGCTGCCGAGCAACCCGCGCAGGTCGGTGGCGAGCCGGTCGAAGCGGGGATCCGACATCACCTGCGCGTAGTCGCGGTGCGCCGGCAGCTCGACCGGGAAGGTGCGGATGATCCGGCCGGGCCGGGGACTCATCACCACGACCCGGGTGCCGAGGAAGACCGCCTCGGCGATGGAGTGGGTGACCAGTACCACTGTCGTGCCGGTCTCCCGCCAGATCCGGTGCAGTTCGGCGTTCATCTGCTCCCGGGTCAGCGCGTCCAGGGCGCCGAACGGTTCGTCCATGAGCAGCACCGGCGGGGAGTGCAGCAGCGCGCGGCAGAGCGCCACCCGCTGCTGCATGCCGCCGGACAGCTCGTGTGGCAACGCCTTCTCGAAGCCGGTCAGGCCGGTCATCTCGATCAGCTCGTCGGCACGGCGGGCGGCCTGCGCCCGGTCCATGCCGCGCATCTCGGCCTGGAGCAGGATGTTGGCCCGGGCGCCACGCCACTCCAGCAACGCGGCCTTCTGGAAGACGAAGCCGATCTCCTTCTGCGGGCCGCGCACCGGGCGCTCCAACAGCGACACCTCGCCGCTGGTCGGCTTGACCAACCCGGCGACGATCTTCAGGAGGGTGGACTTGCCACAGCCGGACGGGCCGACGATCGTGACGAACTCGCCCGGTTCGATGTCCAGCGACACGTCGTCCAACGCGGTGGTCTGCGACCGTCGGGTGGTGAACCGGACGGTCAGCCCGGACATCCCGATGGCGGTGCCGGTGGTTGCCGGTGCGGCGGTCACCGGGTCACCCCTGCGCCGCGTACGAGGAGTCCCAGTACGCGCTGGGCGCGCCCGGGTCCTTCAGTTCGGCGTAGCGGGACATCAGCTCGATGGTCTCGGTCCACTGGGCCTCGGTGTTCACCCCGGGCGGGCCGTCCGCGCCGATCAGCGGCATGTTGAGCGTGAGCTGCTTGGTGAGCACCTCGGGCGCCGGCTCGTTCTCGGCCAGGGCCACCATCGCACTCACCGCGCCGGCCGGGTCCCGGGCGGCGTCGGCCCAGGACTTCTGGGTAGCCCGGACGAACTTGCGGGCCAGTTCCGGGTCCTTCTGCAGGGTCTGGGTGTTGGCGATCAGACCGGTGCCGAGCAGGTTCATCCCGTAGTCGGCGAAGAGCAGCACGTCGACCTTCTTGCCGGTCTTGCTCTCGATGGTGGGCGCCTGGTCGTGGAAGAAGCCCATGATGGCGTCGACCTTGCCCTCGGAAAGGGCGGCGATCTTGCCGGCGGCGTCGACGTTGACCACCTTGACGTCGTCCTTCTTGAGGCCGTTCTTCTCCAGCCAGGCCGGGAAGGTCGCGTAGAGGGCGTCGCCGGGGGTGCCGCCGACGGTCTTGCCCTTGAGGTCGGCCGGGGTCTTGATGTTCTCCTCGGTGAAGAACTCCACCGAGGAGGGGCCCTTCTCCAGGTACGCGCCGAGGCTGCGCACCGGCATCCCGCTGGCCACCGACTTGAGCAGCACCGGGCTGTCCGCCCAGCCGAAGTCGGTCTGCTTCTGGGCGACCTGCTTGACGGTGTTGCCCGACCCGTTGCCGGGCAGGATCTTCAGGTCGATGCCCTCGGCCGAGTAGTAGCCCTTCTGCAGGCCGTAGTAGAAGGGCGCGTGCTCGCCGTAGGGCACCCAGTTGAGGGTGAGGGTGACCTGCTTGCTGCCGTCGGCGTTGGTGCTGCCGGCGGGGTCGTCCCCACCGCAGCCGGTGGCGGCGAGGAGCAGGGCGGCAGTGGCCAGGATGGTGGTGGCGGTGCGTTTCATCGGTGCCTCCGTGATGGGGTCGGTCAGGAGGTGGTGAGGGACACGCCGGCTCGGCGGCTGGCGTGCCATGGGATGAGCAGTGCCTCGGCGATCTCGACCAGGACGAACAGGACGATGCCGATGGCGGACATCAGGATCAGGTCAGCGAAGAGCAGCGCGGAGTCGAGGTTGCCGTTGGCCAGCAACAGGACGTAGCCGAGCCCTTCGCTGGCGCCGACGAACTCGCCGACCACGGCACCGACCACGGCGAGGGTGACGGCCACCTTCAGGCCGGCCATCAGGTGCGGCAACGCGTTCGGGAAGCGGATCTTGCGGAAGGTGCGCCACGGCCCGGCGCCCATCGTGGCGGCGAGGTCGAGCAGCTCCGGGTCGGTGGAGCGCAGCCCGGCCACGCCGGAGATGACCACCGGGAAGAACGCGATGAGCACCGCCAGGATGATCTTCGGGGTGAGGCCGAGGCCGAACCAGACCACCAGCAGCGGCGCGATGGCGATCTTCGGGATGACCTGTGCGAACAGGACGATCGGGTAGAGCGCCTTGTCCAGGGTGCGGGAGTAGGCGATGGCGACCGCGGTGACCAGACCCAACGCGGCGGCCAGCACGAAGCCGAGCACCGTCTCGTAGAGGGTGACCAGTGTGTGCCGGGCCAGCTCGGACCACTGGGTGGTCATCGTCTCCCAGACCTGGCCGGGGGTGGGCACCAGGTAGTTCGGGACGTACTCCCGGGCCGCCACGAACCACCAGGCGGCGAAGAAGACCGCGAGCACCAGCGCCGGGCGCCAGAGTGAGTCGGCGAAGGCCACCGCCCGACGACCGAGCGTCGGGCGTGGTGGACGGCCACCGCCGGGTGACGCTCCCGCCACAGTGGACGAGGCCGAGCCGCCGGCGGACGCCGGCGCACCGGGTGCGAGTGAGGAGGCGGCCCTCCGCTCACCGCTTTCCGCCTCGGCGGCGGCCTGTCGGCCCGCCGTGTCCAGAGAGTTCTCGGTCACGCGGAACCTCCTCGGGGCCCGGCACGCACTCGTGGACCGGGCCGGTCAGCGGATCAGGCAAACGCTTTCCTGGATGGAGCGTAGGCGGCACCTCGGCACCGGGCAAGGCCTTTCCTCGATCTGTTTCCGCCGATGCGTGGTACCCGGGCAGCTGTCCCGAACGGACGGTCAGCTGGAAGCCGGGTAGGTGTCGAGGAGGCCACACATGCCCAACCGGCCGCGCTCCACCGCCTCGGCCGCCACGTGCACCCCGGCGTCGCCCAGGTGCCCGGGATCCCCCCGCTCCAGGGCGTCGAGCTGCCCGGCCGTGTCGGCGGCGGCACGGCCCGCGCCGGCCTCCCACCGCTGTCGCCAACGCGCCAGCAACGGCTGACGCAGGGCGATCGCGGCGGCGTGGAACGCGGCCAGCGCCGCCGGCCCACCGGACCGCAGCGCCTGGAAGCCGGTCACTGCCAGATCCCGTCGGCGGTACGCGGCGTGCACGTCCGCGCCCGGCGCTCCCCCGCCGGGCAACGCCGCCGCCGCGGCGTACGCGGCCGGGTCGGCCAGCACGTCGGGCGGGAAGGTCAGCACCGCGTCGCCGGCCTCGGGCAGGCCGCTGTTCTGCATGAGCACCACGATGTTCAGCCCGCCCCCGTTGACCAGGCGGTGCACGGTGCCCGGCTCGAACCAGACCACCACCCCGGGCCGCAGCGGCGTCTCCCGGAAACCGGCGGTGGTCAGGGTCTGCACCGCTCCCTCGCCGTCGGTCACCACGTACCCCTCGGTGCAGCACAGGTGCACGTGTGGGGTGCCGCCGACCAGGCCGTCCGAGGCCACCGTGTCGTAGACGCGCAGCCGGGACACCCCGATCCCGCCGGGCAGCGGCGCCGGCCGGTCAGGCATCGAAGTACTCGTCGGTGTCGTCAGCTGCCGGCAGGGACACCAGCAGCACGGTGAGGTCGCCGATCGCCCGGTGCCGGCAGCCCGGCTTGATCAGGAACGCGGACATCGGCCGGGCGGGATGACGGACCCCGTCCAGCTCGATCTCGCCCTCACCGGCGAGCACGACGTAGTACTCGGTGGCGATCCGGTGGTGGTGGGTCACCGCGTCCTGCACCTGGAGCAGATGCACGCTGGCCTGGCCCTCGCTCTCGGCGATGAACCCCCGGCGGGTGGTCCCGCACGAGCAGCGCCGAGCGGGAAGGTCGTCGAGTTGAAGTACCGCGAAGCGATCGGACATGGCCGGGCCTCCCTGCGGGAAAGGGCTTTCTCTGCGGTACGGTGACGCTAGCCGGCACGACGAAACGCCGTCAACAGATCGAGGGGGCGGGCCATGGCGACCCTGTCCGATGTGGCCCGCCGAGCGGGCGTCTCACCCGCCACCGCCTCCCGCGTCATCAACGGCAGCAGCAAGCCGGTCACCGACGAGCTGCGCGAGCGGGTGCTCGCCGCCGTCGCCGAGTTGCAGTACGTGCCGAACGCGCACGCCCAACTGCTGGCCCGCTCGCACCGCAGCGCCGTCGGCGTGATCGTGCACGACGTCTCCGACCCGTACTTCGCCGAGATCACCCGCGGCCTGCAACGGGTCGCCACCGACCAGGGCCGACTGCTGATGATCTGCAACAGCTACCGGGACCCGGACCGCGAGTTGGAGTACGTGGAGCTGCTGCGCGGCCACCAGGTCGCGGCGCTGATCCTGGCCGGCTCGGGCTACCACGACGAGGCGTTCACCCGGCAGCTCAACGAGAAGCTCGCCGCGTACGAGGCCACCGGCGGGCGGGTGGCGGTGATCGGCCGGCACGAGCACTCCGGTGATGCGGTGATGCCGGACAACCGGGCCGGCGGTTACCTCGCCGGGCGGGAGCTGTGCGGCCTGGGGCACCGGGCGATCGGCGTGGTCGCCGGCCCGCGCATCCTGACCACCACTACCGACCGGCTGGCCGGCCTCCGCCAGGCCCTCACCGAGCAGGGCCGTGAGCTGCCCGAACGGCGCATCCGGTACGCGGAGTTCGACCGCGACGGTGGTGCCGAGGCGACCGCCCGACTGCTCGACGCCGACCCGGAGCTGACCGCGATCGTGGCGCTCAACGACTCGATGGCCATCGGCGCGCTCGCCACCCTGCGCGCGCGAGGGCTGCCGGTGCCGCAGCAGATCTCGGTGCTGGGGTTCGACGACATGCCGATCGCCCGCGACGTGACCCCGGCGCTGACCACAGTGCGACTGCCACTGGTCGACATGGGAGTGCGGGCGATGTCCCTGGTGCTCGGCGTCGGGGCCCCGACGCCCCGGGTCGAGGTGCTCCCCGCCGAGCTGGTCCGCCGCGACACCGCCGGACCCGTCCCACCGTCCACCCGCGCCACAGCGAATTCCGCGCCACGGGCACGGCGAGGTGACACCACGTCGTGACCGGCATCAGTCCGACCCAGCGGACCCTCACACCCGCCGACGTGACGTACCTGATCGGTGCGTCGTTCGGGCCACAAACCCGGGTCCGGGACGCCGGTCCGCTGGCCGGCGGCGGGTACGCGACGGTGTGGTGGGCGCTGCTGGACGACGACCGTCGGGTGGTGCTGAAGCTGGCACCGCCGGCCGGAACGCCGCTGCTGCGCTACGAGCGCGGGCTCTGCGCCGCCGAGGAGCGGTACTTCCGGCTCGTCGCGGAGCGGGCGCCGCAGGTGCCCGTCCCCCCGGTGCTCTGGCGCGGCGCCGACCCGGCGTACGGCGAGTGGTTGGTCACCGCGATGCTGCCCGGCCAGTCGCTGTCCGACCTGGCCGGGACCGGTGTCGCGGTCGACGACGGCCCGGCGCGGTACGACCTCGGGGTGGCCCTCGCCGCGGTGCACCGGATCACCGGTGAACGGTTCGGGTACGACGGCGACCGGGCGAACGGGCCGACCTGGCGGGCGGCGTTCACGGCGATGCTCGACGCGCTCCTGGCCGACGCGGCCGACTGGGACGTCCGACTACCGGTGACCCTGGACCGCCTGCACGCACTGGTGGGGCGGCACGGCGACGTGCTCGACGAGGTGCGACGCCCGGCGCTGCTGCACTTCGACTGTTGGGACGGCAATGTGCTGGCGGCACCCGACCGGGACGGCCGGTTGCGGCTGCGCGGCCTGGTGGACGGCGAGCGGTTCCTCTACGGCGACCCGCTGCTGGACCTGGTCTCGCCGCTTCTCTTCCGGCGCGTCGAGGACGAGCCGGAGCACCCCCTGCTGCGCGGCTACCAGGCCACCGCAGCCGAACCGCTGGTGCTGGACGCGTCGGCGCGCCGCCGGCTCGGTCTCTACCGGTTGCACCTGTACCTGCTGATGACTGTGGAGATGCCCAGCCGTGCGATGACTGCGCGCAGCCATCCCGGGCGGCACGCCCGGCTGGCGGCCCTGCTCGACGAGGAACTGGCCGCGCTCGACACGCGCTGAACCGAATCTCCGTTGCCGGCACCGGCCACCGCTCGTAGCCTGCCCTGCGTGTTGATTCGGGAGTTCGTCGAGCGGGACTGGTCGCAGGTGTGGCCGATCATCGAGGAGGTGATCCGGGCACAGGAGACGTTCCCCTACGACCCGGCGATGACCGCCGAGCAGTCGTACGGCATGTGGGTCGAGGCGGCGCCGGGGCGAACCGTCGTGGCGGTCGACGGCGAGCGGGTGCTGGGCACCGCGAAGATGGGCACCAACCGGCCCGGGCCGGGCGCGCACGTGTCCACAGCGAGCTTCATGGTCGCCGCCGACGCGCGGGGGCGGGGCGTGGGGACCGCGCTGTGCCGCGACGCCCTCACCTGGGCCCGCCAGCGGAGCTACGCCGGCATGCAGTTCAACGCCGTGGTGGAGAGCAACAGGTCGGCGATGCGGTTGTATCGGCGGGAGGGCTTCGAGGTGGTCGGCACCGTGCCGGGCGCGTTCTGTCACCCCGTCCTCGGCAGGGTCGGCCTGCACGTGATGTACCAGGAGTTCTGACCGCGCCCGCGCCGGCCCGCACCGGCTCGACCAGGAGGGCTCAACCGCCGGCTGGGGCCGGGCGCAGCCCGGGCTGTCCGGCGGCTGACTCCGCGCCGGCGCGGCGGATCGGGGTGAAGAGGCCGCCGACCGCGACCAGCAGGCAACCCGCGCCCGCCGCGAGCGTGACCGCCTGCGCACCGTACCGGCCGGCGGCCCAGGTCAGCACCACAGCGCCGGCCGGCCCGAGGGCGTAGTGCGTGCTCCAGAACGCCGACGTGACCCGGCCCAGCAGGTGATCGGGGGTGATCTCCTGCCGCAGGGACATCGAACAGATCCCACCGACGCTGAGACAGCACAGGTACACCGCGGTCAGCGCGGTGACCGCGGGCACGCTCGTGGCGATGCCGACCCCCGCGACGGCGAAGCCGCAGATCGCGTGCGCGCCGATCCAGGTGGCGCCGAAGCCGCGCCGGCGGCGCAGTGGGGCCACCAGCAGCGCACCGGCGACAGTGCCCAGCGCCGCCAGGCCGAGCACAGTGCCGACGGTGCCCTCCGAGCCGCCGAGGTCGTGCGTGACGTGGTAGATCAACACGTCGACGAAGCCGTAGGTGAGGAAGATGAAGACCGACAACAGGACGGTCAGCGCGCGCAGCACGGGCTGACGCCACAGGAACCGCGCCCCGGCCAGGAACTCGGCAAGCGGGCGTTGCCGAACCACCCCCTCGTCCGCCTGGACGGGGCGCAGTCGGATAAGCCACAGGCCGGCCGCCGAGAGCGCGAAGCTCGCCGCGTTGACGGCGATGGCGGTGGCCGGGCCGAAGCGGGCCGCCACCACACCGGCGAGCAGTGGCCCGAGGACGGCCGCCGCCGCGTACGTCGCCTGCAACCGACCGTTGGCCTCGGTGATCCGGTCCCGGTCGACGAGGTTGCGGACCGCGGTCACCGCGGCGACCTGGAACACCATGCCGGCCGCCTCGCAGATCGGCAGCACGACGAAGAGCAGCCAGACCTGCGGGCCGGCGAGCCACGCCAGTGGCACCAGGGCGTAGAGCAGCAGCCGGGTCAGGTCGGCCACGATCATCAGGGTGCGACGGTCGTACCGGTCGACAAGCACCCCGCCGAAGATCCCGGCGACGACGGACGCCGCACCCGCGACGGCGGTGAGCAGACCCATCTGCGCCACCGACCCGGTCGCCTGGAGCACCAGCAGCGGCACCGCCAGGTAGGCGAACGAGTCGCCCGCCGCCGAGAGTGACTGCGCGATCCAGTACGTGCCGAAGGTCCGGTCCCGCCAGAGCGGAGCCCGACCGGCGGCGGTAGATCGGCTCACCGCGCCAAGGGTAGTGAACGCGGCCGTCCCACGCTGGCCGTGGCGGGCGTCACAGGGCCGCCATGTCACGAACCGACGAGCGGCACGCATCTCGTGGTCGTCACCCGATCAGAGAGGCGAAACAATGAGCACATCGCATCGACAGGTCCCGGCGGACACGCACCGCGTCCTGATCCTGGGCGCGGGCTACGCGGGCATGGCCGCGGCGACCCAGCTCGCGGCCCGGACCAGGCGGGCCGACGTGCAGGTGACAGTGGTCAACGCGCAGGAGCGATTCACCGAGCGTCTCCGGCTGCACATGACGGCGACCGGGCAGCGGCTCGCCGAGCTGAACATCAGTGAGCTGCTGGCCGCGACGGGTGCGCAGTTCGTGTGCGGCTGGGTGACGGCGGTGGACGCCCACGCGAAGACCGTCCGCGTCGACGACAGCCGGGTGCTGCGCTACGACACCCTGGTCTACGCGTTGGGCAGCGTGACGGACACGGCGGCGGTCCCGGGCGTCGAGGAGCACGCGTACGTCCTGGACAGTCCGAGCGGCGCGACCACCCTGGCGGACCGGCTGACCCGGCTCGGCACCGGCACTGTCGTCGTCGTCGGAAGCGGGTTGACCGGGGTCGAGGCGGCCGCGGAGATCGCGGAACGGCACCCGGAGGTCGCTGTCACGCTGGTGGGCCAGCAGGATCCGGGGGCGAGCATGAACCCGAAGGCCCGGGCGTACCTGCGGTCCGCGCTGACCCGCCTCGGCGTCCAGATGATCACGGGAACGGCGGTCACCAGGGTCCGGCCCGACGGGGTCGAGCTGGCCGGCGCGGAAACCGTGGCGGCCGACGTCGTCCTCTGGGCGGGAGGCACCCGGGTGGCGCCGTTGGCCGCCGCCGCCGGGTTGACCGTCGACGAACGCGGCCGTGTCGTCACCGACCCCGCGTTGCGGTCGGTGTCGCACCCCGAGGTGTACGCGATCGGCGATGCGGCCGCGATCCGGCAGGGCTACGGGATGCTGCACGGCACCTGCCAGAGCGGCATGCCGACCGGCGTGCACGCGGCGCTCTCGATCGCCCGCGTGCTGCGGGGTAGGCAACCCCGACCGTTCCGGTTCGGTTACTACCACAAGCCGGTGAGCCTGGGCCGAAACGATGCGGTCGTGCAGTTCACCCGCCCCGACGACAGCCCTCGCCGCGGGTATCTGACCGGGCGGGTGGCGGTCTGGTACAAGGAGACCGTGACCGCTTCACCCTGGCCGACCTACCGCCGCATGTCGCGGCTGCCCTCCTCCGGTGCGTTCTGGCCGCGCGGCGGCCGCTTCACCCGCCTGGGGGACGCCCGGTGACGCGCCCGCCGGACGCCGACGAGCAGGTGTTCCACAGTCATCGCAACCTGCTGTTCTCGGTCGCCTACCGGATCCTCGGCAGCGCGGCCGACGCCGAGGACGCGGTGCAGGACGCCTGGATCAGGTGGTCCTCGGCCGACCGCTCCCAGGTGGCCGACCCCAAGGCGTACCTCGCCCGCATCGTGTCGAACCTCGCGATGCAGCACCTGCGCTCGGCCCGGCATCACCGCGAAACCTATGTGGGGCCGTGGTTGCCCGAGCCCGTCCTGACCGATGCCGACGCCGTCACCGACGCCGAGTCGGTGTCGATGGCGATGCTGGTGGTGCTGGAGACGCTCAGCCCGCTCGAGCGTGCCGTGTTCGTCCTGCGGGAGGTCTTCGACTTCAGCCACGCGGAGATCGCGGTGGCGGTGGAACGCTCCGAGGCCGCGGTCCGCCAGACCGCCCGCCGTGCTCGCGAGCACGTGCGGGGTCAGCGGCCACGCTTCACGGCGGACCGATCGCAGCAGCGCGGGGTCACCGAGCGGTTCCTCGCCGCCTCGACCGGCGGCGACATCAACACCCTGCTGGAGCTGCTGTCCCCGGACGTCACGTTGTGGACGGACGGTGGCGGTAAGGTCCGCCAGGCCCTGCGTCCCATCAGGGGCGCCGAAAAGGTCGCCGCGTGGTTCGCGGCCATCAGCACCGTCCCCTACCAGGGCGTTGCGCCGCACGACATGCATGCCGCCCTGGTCGACATCAACGGGGCGCCTGGGCTGGTGTTCAGCGGTGCGGGCCGGGTGGTCGCCACCCTCTCCTTCGACGTCGACGCGGGCGGACGCATCACTACCATCCACAACGTCGCCAACCCCGACAAGCTGCGCGCCGTCGCCGACGGCGCCACCCACCACCTCGCGACGCGCTGAGCCGGGTGACGCACCGTCAGCCGGTGCTGGTGAGGTCGGTCGTCGCCGCGAGCTCCGTGACCAGGTCCAGGAACCGGTGCAGTGCGGGTGCGGTGTTGCCCGCCAACCACACCATCTCGGTGTACGTGTAGGCGCCGGCCAACGGGACGAACACCACGCCGGTGCGGCGGAGGCTGGCCGCCGAGCAGGCGAGCCGGGTGACGCCAAGTCCGGCGGCGACCAGGCCGAGGAGGCTCTGCACGGCGGCCTCCTCCTGGACGACTGTCGGTGCGAAGCCCGCCTCCCGGAACTGCTCCTCGTAGGCGCGGTGCCAGGGTTCCCAGGAGCTGCGCGGCGTCATGACCCACGGTTCGTTGGCCAGGTCGGCGAGCGTCAACTCGTCGCGCCCGGCGAGCGGGTGCCCCTCGGGCAGCACCGCGCAGACCGGTTCGGTCGTCAGTCTCCTGGACTCCAGGCCGGGAACGAGCGGGGTCCGGGTGAAGGCGACGTCGAACCGGCCGTCGAGGACGCCCTGGACCAGGGGCGCGATGCTGGTGGTCTCGGTGGCCAGGTGCAGGTCGGGGAGGTGGTGGCGGACCTCCCGGACCACCGGGGGCAGCAGGTGGTTGGCGACGGTGGCCAGGAAGGCGAGCCGGAGGGTGCCGACCTCGCCCCGCTGGGCCCGTCCCACGACGGCGACGGCCTGCTCGGCGCGGTCGGTCACGGCACGCGCCTCGGGCACGAACAGGGCGCCGATGTCGGTGAGGGTGGTGCCGCGGCTGTCGCGGTCGAACAGTTTCGCCCCAAGGGCGCGTTCCAGGGCGGTGATCTGCTGCGACAGCGACTGCTGGGCGATCATGAGGCGGGCCGCGGCCCGGGTGAAGCTCAGCTCCTCCGCGAGGACCAGGAAGTACCGCAGTTGTCGCAGCTCAGGCGTGGCCACAGCAACAGACTGTAGCCACGTCAGGAAGAGCGTGTTGGCCGTCCGCGCAGACCCCCGCGCACGATCGGTGCGGAGGGCGGTGCCGGCACACCGTACGCCTGTACGGCGAGCCGGCTCGGCCACGTGAGGACACACACCGAAGGAAGTCGATCATGTCGGAAACACGCGTCAGCACACCGTTCGACGCCCGTTCCACCGCCGCCGACGTCGTGGCCGGTGTCGACCTGACCGGGCAGCGCGCCGTCGTCACCGGCGCCTCGTCGGGCATCGGGTTGGAGACTGCCCGGGCGCTGGCCATGGCGGGCGCCGAGGTGACAGTGGCGGTACGGGACGTGCGGGCCGGGGAACGGACCGCGCGGGAGATCGGCACCGGGGCCCCGAACCGGCTGATCCGGGTCACGCCGTTGGACCTGTCCGACCAGCGGTCCGTCGCCGCCTTCGTGGCCGCGTGGGACGGCCCCCTGCACATCCTGGTCAACAACGCCGGGGTGTCGGCGACCCCCGAGATGCGCACCGCGCAGGGTTGGGAGTTGCAGTTCGCCACCAACCACCTCGGCCACTTCGCACTCGCCAACGGGCTGTACCCGGCACTCGCCGGGGCCGGCCGGGCCCGCGTGGTGTCGCTGAGTTCCATCGCCCACGTTCAGACCCCGATGGTCTTCGAGGACGTCAACTTCCGGGAACGCCCCTATGACCGTCTTCTCGCCTACGGCGAGTCGAAGACCGCCACGGCGCTGTTCGCGGTGGAGGCGAACCGGCGTTGGGCCGGCGACGGCATCACCGTCAACGCGGCCAACCCGGGTGCGGTCACCACCAACCTGGGACGGCATCTCACCGAGGAGGACTACGCGAACCTTCCGGCGTACGACTTCAAGACCCCGCAGCAGGGGGCCGCGACCTCAGTGCTGCTCGCCGCGTGGCCGCAACTGGAGGGCATCGGCGGTCGGTACTTCGAGGATGGCGAGCAGGCGGTGCCCTACCGCCCCGAGACGCCGCTGCGAGGCGTCGCCGACCATGCGACCGACCCGGCCGCGGCTGCGCGACTGTGGCAGCTCTCGCTGGATCTGCTCGCCGACGCGCCGCGTGCCTGAACGCCCGGAAACGGCCGCGGGATCCCCCGCGGCCGTTTCCGGAAGACGCTAAGGCTCAGCCCTTGCGCAGCGGCGCGAGCGCGGTGCTCCAGGCGACCACCTGGTCGAGCGTGGCGGTCAGCGAGTCCTGGTGGAACTGGTTGGGCTTGAAGACGCTGAAGTTCTCGAAGTCGGTGAAGAGCGACAGCGCGACCTGCGAACGCACGTCGGCCATCTGCAGCTCACCGGAGATCAGACGCAGGTGTTCCACGGCGCGCGTCCCGCCGACCGAGCCGTAGCTGACGAAGCCGATGGCCTTGTTGTTCCACTCGGCGTAGAGGAAGTCGATGGCGTTCTTCAGGGCACCCGAGGTCGAGTGGTTGTACTCGGGGGTGACCATGATGAACCCGTCGAACGACGCGATCGTCTCGGCCCACCGCTTGGTGTGCGGCTGGCTGTACTGACCCATCGAGGGCGGGTACGCCTCGTCGAGGTGCGGCAGCTGGTAGTCGAGCAGGTCGATCAGCTCGTACTCCGCGTCGGAGCGCTGCTTGGCGATCTCGAGCACCCAGCGGGCGACGGCCTCGCCGTTACGCCCCGGGCGGGTGCTTCCGAGGATGATCCCGATCCTGGTCATGTGTGGCGCCTTTCAGAGGTCCTTGCCTGACGACGGGAACGCTAACCGGTGCTTGATTGGTCAAGCAAACATGTGGCCTATGGGCGTGGTCACACGGAGGGTAAGCACTTGCTCAGTCAAACAAGTATGATGAGAGGATGTCCAACCCCTCCGCAGAGACTCCGCAACCCCTCACCCCGGACGAGGAATCCCTGGTCCGCGCCCTGGGCCAGGTGATGCACGTCCTGCCCCGCGCGATCGACGCGGACATGGTCGGTGACCGTCAGCTCCCGCTCACCGAGTACACAGCGCTGATGAACCTCTCCGAGGCGCCGGACCGGCGAATGCGCATGAACGAGCTCGCCGCGCTCTGCCACCTCTCCCTCAGCGGCATGACCCGTACGATCATCCGGCTGGAGACGCAGGGCCTGGTCCGGCGGGAACGGTGCGAGGAGGACGCGCGCGGCTGGAACGCCGTCCTCACCGACGCGGGCTACGCCCGCCTGCAGGAGTCCTGGCCCAGTCACCTGGCCGCCGTGCGCCGCCGGTTCCTCCAGCACTTCGAGGGCTTCGATCTTGCCCAGTTGGCCCGCGCGTTCCAGCAAGCCGGCACGGCAGAGCCGACCGACTGAGCCAACGCAGGCCCGGCCGGTCGCCCATCCGGCCTCAGCCGAGCAGCCGGCCCTCGGCCAGCAGCGCCCACGCCAGCAACCCGAAGGCGCCGGTCGACGCGACGGCACGGACCACGTTGGCGCGTACCCAGGTGACCTCGAAGCGCGCCCGCAGCGACGCGAGGTCGGTGGCGTCGTCGACGTCGCCGGCGCCGGCCAGCACGTTGTTGAGCGGCACGTTGACCACCGCGGTGACGCCGAGCACCACCAGGTACAGCAGCAGCCCGGCGACGATCCACGGCAGCACCGCCCGACGCTCGGCCCCCAGGTGCAGCGCCGCCGCCAGCAGCGTGAACAGCAGTGCGCCGCCGAAGCACACAGCGAACCATCCGTTGAGGATCGACTCGTTGATCCGCCGCATGGCGAGCACCAACGTCCGGTCGTCGGTGCGGGCCAGACCCGGCATGACCGCGTACGCGAAGGCGGCGAACAGCCCGGCGGTCAGACCGGTGGTGAGGGTGGCGGCGAACAGGCTGGCGGTACTCAGAACTCCCATCCGCCTATTGCACCCGTTGGCATGCGTACCGACCAAACGCGACGGCGGTCACCGGGCCGGAGCGTGGGCGGCGAGCGGGTTGGTGAGGGTGCCGACGAACTGGAGAGCCGCCGACGGGTCCGCCAGGTCGATCATCTGCTGGTTGTCGCGCAGTTGCAGCCGGTTGAGGCAGGACAGTGTGAACTCCGGGGCGAACAGGTCGTAGTGGCGGACCCGCTCGGCCAGGTGCGGCACCCGGTCGAAGTAGTCGGCGGCGCAGGCCGCGACAGTGCGCCAGAAGTCGTCCTCGGCGAGCACACCGGCCTCGACCAGGACCGCGTTGAGGTGCCGCAGGAAGCAGTCCACCACGTCGGTGAAGATGCTCAGCAGCTTGGTGTCGTCGGGCACCTCGACGCGGATCCGCTCCACCGCCGCCGGCAGCTCGACCCTGTCGCTCATCACCGCGATCTCCTCGGCGATGTCCTTGAAGATCACCCGCTGGACGGTGTCCTGCTCGTCGAGGACCAGGATGACGTTCTCGCCGTGCGGCATGAAGGCCAGGTCGTGGGCGTAGAAGCTGTGCAGCAGCGGGGTCAGGTAGGCGTCCAGGTAGCGGCGCAGCCACACCTCGGGCGCCAGGCCGGACCGGGCGATCAGCGCCGCCGCCAGCGAGCCGCCCTCGTCGTCGACGTGCAGCAGCGCGGCCATGGTGGACAGTCGCTCCCCCGGCGCCAGGTCGGGCACCGGGCTCTCCCGCCACAGGGCGGCCAACATCTTGCGGTACGGGGACGTGCGCTCGGTCGCCGCCTCGTACTGCCGGTGCCGGTAACCCACAGCGGCCCGTTCCCGGATGACGGTCAGGCCGGTGCCGGTCAGCACCTCGTCGGAGGCGATCAGCTCGGCCAGCCAGTCGTTGATCGCCGGGGTGGCCGCCATGTACGCCGCCGACAACCCGCGCATGAAGCCCATGTTCAGCACCGACAGGGCGGTCTTGACGTAGTGCCGCCCCGGCTCGCTGACGTTGAAGAAGGTGCGGATGGACTGCTGGGCGAGGTACACGTCCGGTCCGGAGCCGAGGTGCACCAGCCGCCGCTCGGCCAACTCCCCGGCGAAGGTGACCGCCAGCTTGTTCCACCACTGCCACGGGTGCGCCGGGATCAGGTGGTAGTCGGCGAGGTCCAGCCCGAGATCGGCCATCGTGGCCGCGAACCGGGCCCGGGTCTCGGCGTCCAGCTCGCCCTCGATGAGGGTGTCGTAGTCGAGGTCGGCGGCGCTGCTGAACGTCGAGTGGTCCCGGTGCGCGGCCAGCCACTCCAGCCGCACCGGCGCGGCGGCCTCCGGGGCGTACCGGTGGTACTCGTCGACGCCGAAGCCGAGCCGGCCGTTGTTCGCCACGAAACAGGGGTGGCCCTCGGTCATCGAGGTCTCGATGGTCTGGAAGTCCGCCTCGGCCAGCTCGGCGGCGCTCGGCGCGGCCTGGGCCAGCTTGTACGCCGTACCCGCCAGCGTCGAGGTGATCTCCTCCAGGTAGACCGGGAGCACCCGCGCGGAGAGTCCGAGGGTGTCGCGCAGTTCGACGATGAGGTCCACCGCGTCCGGGGCCACTGACGTGCCGTCGCGGTGTCGGGTGATGCTGTCCGCGTCGATCTGCCAGTGCGCCAGGGCGAGCACCCGTGCCGCGAACCGGTAGGTGACAGTGCCGTCGTCGCTGCGGACCTCGTACCACTGCCGGTCGTCGGGGCCGGACACGGCTTCCGGGCTGAGCAGCCGCTCGTGGGTGAACTCGGAGAGCGCCTTGCGGACCAGCAGCCGGTTGGCCCGGGCCCAACGCTGCGGGGTGAGGTGCCCGACCGGGTCGCCGGAGGCGCTGTGCGCGGCGGCGACGGGCGGGTGGGTGGGAACGGCGGTGGTGGTCACGCCGGGGCTCCTTCGGTTCGGGTGGCGGCAGCGCGGTCGGCAGCGGCGCGGTCGGCGGCAGCCTGGAACTGGGCTCGGGTGCAGACGCTGAGCAGCGCGTCCTTCTCGGGCTTGGCGATCGGGCCGACGACAGTGAAGCCGACGGCGGCGTTCAGCGCGTGCACGGCGGTGTTGCGCACGTCCGGTTCGACGACCACCCGCCGGGTCGTCGGGTCGTCGAAGAGCCACGCCATGACGGTGCCGATCACCGCCCGGGTGAAGCCGTGCACCGGCGTGTCGACCGGCGCGCAGAGGAAGTGCATGCCCACGTCCCCGGGCTGGTGGTCGTACAGGCCGACGAGCTCGACGTGGGCCGGGTCGTAGCGCTCCGCGAGGAAGGCGGGACTCCCCCGCCACAGGCCGAGGTACGCGTCGTGGTGCGGGTGCTCGGCGATGCGCCGGTACTCCTCGGCGACCTGGGCCGGGTCGGCGTCCTGCATCATCCAGAACGCCGCCTTCGGGTGGGTCACCCAGGTGTGCAGCAGCGCCGCGTCGGCGTCCGGATCGAGCGGCCGCAGCGCGAACTCACCGAGCCCCTCGTCGACACGTGTGAAGACGGTGGTCACGACGACACCCCGAACTCCTGGAAGGTGATGCTCTTCTCGATCGGGTAGTGCTCCCGGCCGAGCAGCTCACTGATGATCCAGGAGTTGCGGTAGGCGCCCATGCCCAGGTCCGGTGAGGTGATGCTGTGCGTGTGGGTGCCCGCGTTCTGCAGGAAGATGCCCCGCCCGCTGTGGTCGATGCTGTAGTTGCGGGCCACGTCGAAGCGGCCGTGCGCGTCCCAGCGGATCCGGTCTGACACCGGCGCCAGGAACTCCGGCACCCGGTAGTGGTAGCCGGTGGCCAGCACCAACCCCTCGGTACGCAGGGCGAAGTCGCGTTCCTGCTCCACCTGACGCAACCCCAGCGTGTACTGCCCGTCCTGGTGGTCGGCGCTGACCAGTTCGGTGTTGGTGAGCAGGCGGGTGTTCACCGGCCCGTCGACGCTGTGCGCGTAGAGCAGGTCGAAGATGTCGTTGATCAGGTCGGCGTTGATCCCCTTGAACAGGCCCTTCTGCTCGGACTCCAGCCGGTAGCGGGTCGCCTCGGGCAGCGCGTGGAAGTAGTCCACGTAGTCCGGTGAGGTCATCTCCAGCGTCAGCTTGGTGTATTCGAGCGGGAAGAACCGCGGCGACCGGGTCACCCAGTTGAGCTGGTAGCCGTACCGGTCGATGTCGCCGAGCAGGTCGTGGTAGATCTCGGCGGCGCTCTGCCCGCTGCCCACCACCGTGATGCTGCGCTTGGTGCGCAGCGCCGCACGGTGCTCCAGGTAGCGGGAGTTGTGCACGGCGTCGCCGGGCAGTTCGGCCACGGCCGGGGGCAGGTGCGGCGGGGTACCGGTGCCGAGCACCAGGTGCCGGGCCCGGTATTCCACAGTCTCCCCCGCGCCGGTGCTGGCCCGCACCACGTACCGCTCGTCGGCGCTGTCGTACTCCACAGTGGTCACGCTCTGGCCGAAGCGCAGGTTCGGCAGTTTCGCCGCCGCCCACCGGCAGTACGCGTCGTACTCGCTGCGCAGCGGGTAGAAGCTCTCCCGGATGTAGAACGGGTAGAGGCGGCCGATCTCCTTGAGGTAGTTGAGGAAGGAGTACGGCGAGGTCGGGTCGGCGAGGCTGACCAGGTCGGCGATGAACGGGGTCTGCAACCGGGCCGACTCCAGCAGCATGCCCGGGTGCCAGGCGAGGCTCGGCCGGGCCTCCAGGAACACCCCGTCGAGTTCGTCGATCGGCGCGGTGAGGCAGGCCAGGCCCAGGTTGTACGGGCCCAACCCGATGGCGATGAAGTCGTGGGTGGACATCGGGGTCTCCAGGCGCGGGTTCGTGGTCACCGGCGTCAGCCGACGGTGCAGGTTCATCGGCGTCAGCCGACGTGGCAGGTCAGGTCGGCCTCGACGTGGTCGTGCACGTACCGGCCGGCGTGGGTGGCGATCAGGTCGAGCACGTACCCGACGTCGTCGACGGTGGTGGCCGGGTTGAGCAGTGTGAACTTCAGGAAGTGCCGGCCGTCCACCCGGGTCCCGGCGACCACTGCGAGACCGGACGCCGCGAGGGCCTCCCGGGCGTGCAGGTTGGCGGCGTCGGCCAGCTCCCGGCCAGGGCCGGTGGGCAGGTAGCGGAACACCACGGTGCTCAGCTCGGAGCGCGTCACGACCTCGAAGCGCGGGTCCTCGCTGACCAGTTGCCAGGCGTCGGCGGCCCGGTCGACGACCTCATCGAAGAGCCCGCCGAGCGCGTCCGGGCCCATCACCCGCAGGGTGAGCCAGAGCTTCAGCGCGTCGAAACGGCGGGTGGTCTGCAAGCTCTTGTCGACCTGGTTGGGGATGCGCTGCTCCACCATCCGGGCCGGGTTGAGGTAGTCGGCGTGGTAGGTGACGTGCCGCAGCGTCCCCCGGTCGCGGACCAGCAGCGCGCTGGAGCTGACCGGCTGGAAGAACGACTTGTGGAAGTCGACGGTCACCGAGTCGGCCCGCTCGATGCCGTCGAGCAGGTGCCGGCGCGTCGGCGAGACGAGCAGACCGCAGCCGTACGCGGCGTCCACGTGCAGCCAGACGCCGGCTGCCGCGCAGATCCCGGCCAGTTCGGTGAGCGGGTCGATCGAGCCGAAGTCGGTGGTGCCGGCGGTGCCGACGACGGCCATCACCACCAGCCCGGCCTGGCGGCACCGCACGATCTCCTCGCGGACGGCCGCCGCGCTGATCCGCCGGCGGGTGTCGGTGGCCACCGCGATCACCGCGTCCGGGGCGAGGCCGAGCAGTTTGGCCGACTTCTGCACGCTGAAGTGACCGGCGGCGGAGGTGATCACCCGCAGCCGGGGCAGCAGTTCGGCGCGCGCCGCCGGGCCGATGGCGTCGGCGCACGCCTCTTCCCGGGCCAGCAGCAGCGCCTGGAGGTTGGACTGGCTGCCGCCGCTGGTGAAGACGCCGTCGGCGCGGGGGCCGAGGCCGATCCGCTCGGCCGTCCAGTCGATCAGCCGGCGCTCGATGAGGGTGGCCCCGGCGCTCTGGTCCCAGGTGTCCAGCGAGGAGTTCACGGCGGTGAGCACCGCCTCACCGAGCAGTGCCGGGATGGCCACCGGGCAGTTCAGGTGGGCCAGGTAGCGGGGGTGGTGGAACCAGACGGCGTCGCGCAGGTAGACGTTCTCCAGCTCGTCCAGTGCGGCGCCGGCGTCGCCCAGCGGACGGTCCAGGTCCACCCGGTCGACCAGGGGGGCCAGCTCGGCCGGCGTGATCCCGGTCCCTGGGCGGTCCACCGTGGCCACTCGGCGGGCGACCCGGTCCACGCCGTCGGCGATCGTCCGGCGGTACTGCTCGACCGAGCCGCCGTGCAGCAGCTGGGCCCGCGCGGCGGTTGACGCCGGTGGCGGCGTGGTGGTCTCGACGGGGTACGTCGGCACGGTCACGGAATGTCCTTCCACGTTTTCGACGAGGGGCAGCCGGAACCCTCCCCGGCGCGGCGGTGCGCCTCGGGGCAGTGCTGCCGATCGGTTGGGGTCGTCAGTCAGGCGGTGGCGCCGGCCAGCGCCTCGGCACGCAGGTCCTCTTCGGACAGTCCACGTCGCCAGTAGCCGGCGAAGGTCACCCTCCGGCGGTCCAGACCACGCTCGTCGACGAGGTGCCGGCGCAGCGCCCGCACCACGCCGGACTCACCGGCGATCCAGGCGTACGGGGTGCCGCCGGTGGGGAGCCGGGCGGCGCGAACGGAGCTGACCAGCAGGTCACTGCCGGGCGGGGTGCTGCCCCGCACGATCCACCTGATCTCGGCGTCGGCGTCGGTGGGCAGGTCGGTGATGTCGGCGGCGTCCGGCACCTCGATCCAGGCGCGGACGCGGGTGCCGGCAGGCAGCCAGGCCAGGATGCCCTCGACGGCCGGCAGCGCGGTCTCGTCGGCGGCCAGCAGCACCAGGTCCGTGCCGTCCGGCGGGCGGAAGCAGACGCTGCGGTTGTCGGGCACCGCCGGGCCGAGCAGCAACACCCGGTCGCCGGGACCGGCCAGGGACGCCCAGCGGGAGGCGGGGCCGGTGTCGCCGTGGCTGACGAAGTCGATGTCGACAGCGGTGTCGGCCGGGCGGTGCTCCCGGATGGTGTACGAGCGCAGCACCGCGCGGACGTCCGCCGGCAGCGCCCGCCAGCCGCCGAACCAGTCCTCGCCCTGCTCGACCGGGACCACCGGGGCGTGCTGCCCCGGGTGCGGCAGGAACAGCGAGACGCTCTGGTCCCGGCCGCCGCCGGTGAAGTCGGCCAGTTCCGCGCCGCCGAAGGTGACCCGGATCAGCGAGGCGCCGACCCGGCGGGCCCGGACGACGTGCGCGGCGTAGAAGCGGTACTGCGAGGCGATCGGTGCGGCGGCGCTCGTACTCATGGCGTCAGCTGACCTTCTTCGCGTTCCGGATGGCGGTGGCGAGGTTCTCCAGCAGCGGCGCGGAGCCGGCGTACGAGAAGCGGGGTACCGCGTCCCACGGGCTCACCTGGTTGGCCTTGACCGCCGGCAGTTGCTGCCAGGTCGGCTTGGCGGTGAGGTCCTTGGCCTGCAACGCGGTGCTGCGGTTGTCCAGCAGGATCAAATCGGCCGGGAACTTGCCGGCGCTCTCCCAGCTCAGCGCCTCGAAGTAGTCACCGGCTTCGAGCTTGGTGGGGATGACGATGTCGACGCCCAACTCGGCGAAGTACATCAGGTCGGTGCTGACCTTCGGGTTGGAGACGTAGAAGAGGTCGGGGCTGCCGGAGCAGGCCATCACCTTGATCCCGGGGTTGGCCTTGACCGCCTGCCGGACCGCCTCGGCGGCGGCGTCGAAGCGGGCCTTTCCGTCGGTGACCTTCTTCGCGGAGAGGTCCGCGCCGAGCGATTCGGCCAGCGCCGCGTACCGCTCGATGGGCTTGGTCATCGGCACCCGGGCGGTGGTGATCGCCACGCTGGGCGCCAGCGGGAGGATCTTGGCCTTGCTCTCGTCCGGCACGTACCAGAGCGCGTCCGGGTCGTACATGTGGGTGACCAGCAGTTCGGGGCGCAGCGCCGCGTACTTCTCCAGGCTGAACTCGCCCCACACGTTGCCGAGGATCTCGACGCCCTCGACGTTCAGGTCGCCCGCCTGCGGGTCGGCGGTGCCGTCGGCACGCTTGGTCTCACCGAACACGCCCACGACCTGCTTGTCGAGACCGAAATCGATCAGGGCCGCCGCCACTCCGGTGAAGGCCACCACGCGGGTCGGACGGGCTGCGGCCTCGACCTTGGTGCCGCGGTCGTCGGTGAACGACCAGGGGCCACTTCCGTTGCCGGCGGCGGGCTTCGCGGCGTCGTCCTTGCCGCAGGCGGCGAGCAGGGTGGCCAGCGTGGCAGCGCCACCGGCGGCCAGCAGGCCACGGCGGGAGAGGCGGCGGGCGGACAGGGCATCGGGCATGGTGTTGTCTTTCGATCAGGGGTTGGCCGGACTCGACCAGGGCAGCGGGGTTAGGTTAGCCTAACCTCGGTCATTGTCAACAGCGGTTCGCCGTGTCGCCACCACCCCGGAGCCCACACTGGACGCCACACCCACCGTCACCCGACCGGCACCATCCGTGCCAGTCAGGGAAACGGCGCCACCCCCGAGCCGGCGTGGCCGTCGGGCGGTCCGCGCCGCCGGCCTGGTCATCGCCGTGGCACTGCTCGCGGTGATCGTGGTGCTCAGCATCGCGGTCGGCGCGAAGGCCATGCCGCTCGCCGACGTCTGGTCCGGGTTACTGCATCGCGACGCCACCGAGTACGCCGTCGTGCACCGGATGCGCCTGCCCCGCACCCTGCTTGGGCTGCTCGCCGGCGCCGCCCTCGGTGTGGCGGGCGCGGTCATGCAGGCCCTCACCCGCAACCCGCTCGCCGACCCCGGGCTGCTCGGCATCAACGCCGGCGCGTCCGCGGCCGTCGCCACCGCCGCCGCCTTCCTGGGCGTCACCGCCGTCGGTGGGTACGTCTGGTTCGCGCTGCTCGGCGCGGCGGCGGTGACCGCGCTCGTCTACGCCGTGGGCGGCGGACGCGGCGCCACCCCGGCCCGACTCGCGCTGGCCGGGGCGGCGCTCAACGCCACCCTCTACTCGTACGTGAGCGCGGTGATGCTGCTGGACACCGCGTCGCTGGAGCGGCTGCGTTTCTGGACGGTCGGCTCACTGGCCAGCGCGGACTCCGCGACGGTGACCCGCGTGCTGCCGTTCATCCTGGTCGGGCTGCTGGTCGCGCTCGGTGCCGCCCGCCCGCTGAACGCGCTCGCGCTCGGCGACGATGCGGCGCGAGCCCTCGGCGCTCGACCCGCACTCATCCGCGCCGCTGTGATCGTCGCGGTCACCCTGCTCTGCGGCGCGGCGACCGCCGCGTGCGGCCCGATCGTCTTCGTCGGGCTGCTGGTGCCGCACCTGGTCCGCGCCCTGACCGGCCCGGACCTGCGCTGGCTGCTTCCGTACTGCGCGGTGCTGGCGCCCGCGTTGCTGCTCGGCGCGGACGTGCTCGGCCGGGTGCTGGGCCGCCCCGGGGAACTCCAGGTCGGCATGGTGACCGCCGTGCTGGGCGGCCCGCTCTTCCTGTGGCTGGTCACCCGCCGACGGGTGGCGCAACCGTGAGCGAGCGGAGCGAGCGAACCGGCAGGCTCAGTGTTGTGGCGCGTCGCGCCAGCGCGCAGCGAAGCGGAGCGATGGCGTGACTGTTCTGCGTACTTCGTGGGGGTTGTCGTTGCGGTTCCGGCCCCGCGCGTTGGGCGTCGGGGTCGGTGCGGCGTTGCTCGCGGCCGGCTTCGGCCTGGTGGCCCTGGGCAGTGGTGACTACCCGATGGGGCCGGCGGACGTGCTGCGCACGCTGACCGGCGGCGGCAGTGTGGCGGAGCAGTTCATCGTGTTCGACCTGCGCCTGCCCCGGCTGGTCACCGCCCTACTGGTCGGTGCGTCGTTGGCTCTCGCCGGCACGGTGTTCCAGTCGCTGGTGCGCAACCCGTTGGGCAGCCCGGACATCCTGGGCTTCACCCAGGGCGCGTCGACCGGGGCGCTGGTGGTGGTCGTTCTCGGCGGCAGCAGCCTGGCGTTGGCCGGCGCGGCGGTCGTCGGTGGTCTCGGCACCGGTCTGGTGATCTACGCGCTCGCCTGGCGACGCGGAGTGCACGGTTTCCGGCTCATCCTGGTCGGCATCGGGGTGGCCGCGATCCTGACCGGTGTCAACGGCTACCTGTTGACCCGGGCGCCCCTGATGGACGCCGCCCGCGCGGTGCTCTGGCTCACCGGCAGCCTGGACGGGCGGGGTTGGGCGAACGCCGGGCCGCTGCTCGCCGTCCTGGTCGTGCTGGCACCGCTGGTGCTCGTCGGCTGCGCCCCGGCGCTGCGGATGATGGAGCTGGGCGACGACGCGGCCAGCGCCCTGGGCGTGCCGGTACGCCGGCTGCGCCTGGTGCTGCTCGCCGCCGCCGTGCTGCTGGTCTCGTTCGCGGCGGCCGCGGCCGGGCCGGTGTCCTTCGTGGCGCTCGTCGCCCCGCACGTGGCGAAACGACTGACCCGGGCCCCGGGCCCGAACCTGCTGCCGTCGATGGCCGTCGGCGCGGCGCTGCTGGTCGGGGCCGACCTGGTGGCGCAGCGCGCGTTCGCCGGGCACCAACTGCCGGTCGGCGTGGTGACCGGCGTGATCGGCGGCAGTTACCTGGTCTGGCTGCTGGCGATGGAACGTCGGGCGGGCCGGCTGTGAACACCCGTGACGCCCTCGAAGGAGCACTTATGCGACCCGGCGATTCCCGGCTCGGCGGCACCGCGCTGACCCTCGCCTACGACCAGCGCACCATCGCCGAGAACCTGACAGTGGCGGTGCCCGACAAATCCTTCACGGTGATCATCGGACCGAACGCGTGCGGCAAATCGACGCTGCTGCGCGCACTGTCCCGGATGCTGCGGCCCAGCGCCGGTGCGGTGCTGCTGGACGGACGGGACATTCACGACCTGCCGGCCCGCACTGTGGCCCGTACGCTCGGCCTGCTACCCCAGTCGTCGATCGCGCCGGACGGCATCAGCGTCGCCGAGCTGGTCGCCCGGGGACGCTACCCCCACCAGGGGTTGCTGCGGCAGTGGTCACGCGAGGACGAACGGGTGGTCGAGGAGTCGATGGTCGCGACCGGTGTCGACGACCTCGCCGACCGGGCGGTGGACGAGCTGTCCGGCGGGCAGCGGCAGCGAGTCTGGATCGCCATGGCGCTCGCCCAGCAGACGCCCCTGCTGCTGCTCGACGAGCCGACCACGTACCTCGACATCGCCCACCAGATCGAGATCCTGGACCTCTGCGCCCGGCTGCACGAGGAGCAGGGCCGCACCCTTGTCGCGGTGCTGCACGACCTGAACCACGCGGCCCGCTACGCCACCCACCTGATCGCCATGCGCGACGGACGCGTGGTGGCCGCCGGGGAGCCGGCGTCGGTGGTCACCGCCGACCTGGTGGCGAAGGTGTTCGGGCTGCCCTGCCGGGTGATCGACGACCCGGAGACGGGCACCCCGCTGGTAGTCCCCGCGGCCCGACGCCGCACCACTGCCCTGGCCCCGGAGCCGGCGTGAGCGAGCAGAGCGGCAAGCACAGTGCCCGGCGTTTCCGTGACCCGTGGGGGGTGCCGCACCTACGGGCCGACGACCCGCTCACGCTGGCGGCGGCGCAGGGTCGGGTGACCGCGTACGACCGGGCCTGGCAAATCGAGGTGGAACGGCACCGCGCCCGAGGCACCAGCGCGGCGTTCCTCGGCCCGGACGCGCTCGGCTGGGACCGGTTCGTCCGGCAGGTCCGGCTCGACGACACCGCACGCCGCTGCCACGCGGCGCTGGACCCGGCGACCGCCGAGTGGGTGGGCGCCTACGTGGACGGCGTCAACGCCGGTCTCGCCGCCGGGGCGGCCCGCTCACCGGAGTTCGCCGCCACCGGGCTGCGCCCGGGTCGGTGGGAGCCGTGGACACCCCTGGCGGTCTGGCTGGGCCACCACATTCTGTTCGCGGGGTTCCCCGGCAAGCTCTGGCGCGAGCACGTGGCGCAGCGGCTCGAGCCGGACGCGGTCGACCTGTTCGCCACCGACGGGCCGGCCGTGGCCGGCAGCAACGGGTGGCTGCTCGCCGCCGAGCGCACCGGCACCGGGGCCGCGCTGCTCGCCGGCGACCCGCACCGGTTCATCGAGGATCCCGGCGTCTACCAGCAGATCCGGCTGGCCTGCCCGGAGTACGACGTGGTCGGGCTGGCGGTGCCGGGTGTGCCGGGCATCGCGCACTTCGGGCACACCGGTCCGGTGGCCTGGGCGATCACCAACGCGATGGCCGACTACCAGGACGTGTACGCGGAGCGGCTGCGCCGCGACGGCTCCCGGGTGCAGGCGCTCGGCCCGGACGGCTGGCGACCGGCGCACCGCCACGTCGAGACGATCGAGGTGGCCGGGGCCGACCCGGTCGAGGTCGAGGTGGTGGAGACCGACCGTGGTCCGGTGATCGCCGGTGGGCCGGACGACGAGACGGCCGTCAGCCTGCGCTACCCGCCCCGGGTCCGGGGTGACCTCGGTTTCGCGACGCTGCCGGAGCTGTTGCGCGCCCGTACCGTTGCCGATGTGGACCACGCGCTGCGGCACTGGGTGGAGCCGGTCAACGTGGTGCAGGCGGCGGACACCGCCGGAGGGCTGCTGCACCGGGTCGCCGGGGCGGTGCCGGTACGGCACCCGGAGAACGGCCGGCGGGTGGTCCCCGGATGGGACGCCACGTACGGGTGGCAGGGCTGGCACGCGCCGATGCCCCGCGCCGAGGTGGTCGGTCGGGCGGTGATGGCCAACGAGCGCGGGCTGGCGGCGCCGCTCGGAGTGGAGTTCGCCCCACCGCACCGGGCGCGTCGCATCGCCGAACTGCTCGACGCCCGGTCGGCCTGGACGGCCGACGAGCTGGCCACTGTGCACACCGACACGTACCTGGGCGCGGCCGGGCCGCTGCTGACAGTGCTGGAAGGTGTGACCGGGCTCGGCCCGGCCGCCGCCGCGCTGCGTGAACAGCTGCTGAGCTGGGATCGCCGGATGGCCGCCGACAGCACGGACGCGGCGGCCTACGCCATCCTGCGGGAGGCTGTCGTACGCCGGTTCGCCTCCCACCCGGCGCTGGCCGCGCTGACCGAGCTGCCCGCGTACCCGGAGGTGTTCGCGCCCTGGCTGGCGCTGACGCCGCGGGTCGGTCACGCGCTGGAGCACCTGCTCGGCGCGACCCCGCTGCCCGGTGTGGACGTCACCGCGCTGGTACGCGCGGCGGCCGAGGAGGTCGGCGACGCGGCGGCCGAGCCGGCGCCCTGGGGGGACCTGCACCGGTTGGCGCCGTGGCGGGCCCTGCCCGGCCCGGACGCCGGGCCCGGCCCCCGGCTCGACGGTGACCACGACTGCGTGTTGGCCACCTCCAGCGTGCCCGGGGTGACCCACTGGTGCTTCCGGGGGCCGGCGGCGCGCTTCGTCTGGGACCTGGCCCGCCGCGCGGACAGCCGTTGGGTGGTCCCCCTGGGCGCCTGCGGGGTGCCCGGTGACCCGCACCACGACGACCAGAGCCCCGCCTGGCTAGCCGGGGACCTGCTGCCGGTGGTCACGGACTGGGACCAGCTGGCCGAGGAACCCCACTGACGGCACCGGCCGCCGCCGGGGTGCGTGAGGCACCCCGAGCGGCGGCCGGGCACAGCGGCGTCAGCGCAGGCCGAACGCCCTGGTGATGTGCTGACTCACGGTGTTGCCGGCGGTGTCCCGCGCGGTGGTGCGCAGGCTCACGAAGCTGGCCTTCGCGGGTGCGGCCAACGAGGTACGCCAGCCGTCGCCGTGCCGGGTCAGCCGCTGCTTCTGCCAGGTCGCCCCGTCGTCGTAGGACACCTCGACGCTCACCGCGCCGATCGTGCCGGTGACGTCGGGCAGGTGGGAGGCGACAACTGTCAGCGGTGCCCGCCGCGACGCCGTGCCGGCGGAGTCGATGGCCACCTGGTAGTCCAGCTGGATCATCGGCAGCACCTCGGTCGACTCCTCCCCGGTGACCGCCGAGTGGAAGCCCCACTCGGTGCGGGTCTGCCGGGAGTACGGGTTGGTCCAGGCGGCCCGGTCGTTCTCCACCACCAGCCGGTACGGCAGACGCTGAGACGCCAGCCCGGAGACCTGGAGGTACTCGGCGTTACCCCAGTCCAGCTCCCGGTCACCCTGGTAGAGGGTGGTCCGGTTGACCATGTCGTAGTTCGCGTACGCCTCACCGATGTGGCCGCCCCCGTCGCCCCAGCCGGGCGCGGGCAGGTAGACGGTGTCCAGGTACCGAACCGGCACGTAGTTGCCGCCCATCCGGGGTCGCTGGATCGGCCCGAACCAGGTGACGGCGCTCGGCTTGCCGGCCGGGTACGTGGTCACCGCCATCAGGTGCTGCCCGGTCTCGCCGGCGATGAACGCGTCGTCGATCCACCGCTGGTCGGCGCTCACCCAGTCGGTGCGCCGGCCCTGGGCCGGGGCCGGCTCCTGGTTGCTCGACGCCCAGCCGCGCCAGACGTCGGTGCGGAACTCCAGCGCCTTGCCCTGCCGGTAGTTGCGGAACTCCACGTCGACCCGGGCCAACTGCCGCTTCGTGGGCCGGTAGGTGGGGTCGGCCGGCACCGTGCCGGTCCAGTGGTGCGCCACGTCGTACAGGTAGCTGGTCTCCGGGTGCGACTCGACGGTGAGCCGCACCGCGCCGCGCTCCAGCGCGGCGATGAGCTGCCCACCCTCGTCGGCGCCGAGGGTCGCCACCGTCACCGGGGCCGGGCTCTCCGGGCTCCACGCCGCCTCGTCCCACGGCTGGAGCCGACCGACGCCGTCGTTCACCACGAGCAGCAGCTTCGCCCCGGCCGCCGCGGCGGCCTGCGCCTGGGTGGCGATGTCCACGCTGTCACTGCGCCGCACCACCACGGCCCGGTCCCGGACCGGCCGCTTGGCCAGCCCCGCCGCCGACGCGTCGGCGACGTAGACCGCGTCCAGTTGGCGACGACCGGCCGGCAACGCCGGGGTCGCCCGCTTCACCAGCAGATCGTCGTACGAGTGTCCGCCCGCGGAGACGGTCAGGGCCGGCTGCTCCAGCCGCCACCGGGCGCCGAACTCGAACTCGCCGTCGGTCACCGGACGGCTCGTCGGCAACGCCCACATGCTGTCGTACGAGTCGTCGGGCAGCACCTGACTCTCGGTGAGACCGTTCTTGGTGGACCGGTGGATGTCCATCCGCAACGCGCTGGCGGTGGCCTCCTGCGGCACCCGGGCCTGCACCTGTCGGGCGGCCCGCGCGTCCAGTGTGACGGTGCGGTCGCGGTCCAGGTTCACGTCGGTGAAGCTGAGCATCGCCATGCCCTTGGAGTGCGGCCCGTGGGCGCCGCGCACGTCCGCGGAGATCCAACCGTTCCAGCTCGCCACCGGCAGCCGCAGCGTGGCGGTGCCGCTCTCGGGCAGGTCCACCGCGGTGAACAGGGTGTCGGTGGTGAGGATGACCTTGCCGACGAGCGGCTTGCCGTCCCGGTCCTTGGCGACCAGCGTCAGGTTCTGCCGCTGACCCTCCTTGCCGGCGCCGATCAGGGTGCGGCCGCGCACCGCACCGGCGTCGTCGGTGGCGACGATCATGCCGCTGACCTGCTTCTCCACCGGCAGTTTGTCGTACGCGGCGGTCACCGTCACGGTGGCGGTGCCACCCGCCGGGACGGTGACCCGGTCGGCGGAGAGCGCGAACAGGCCGGCCGGCGCGGTGGCCGCGTCGAGGGCCAACTTCAGCGCCACCGGCGTGCTGCCGACGTTGGTGTAGGTGACCGTACGGTCGACGGTCGTGCCCGGCTGCTGCGGCCACGCCTGGAAGCCGGAGTAGGCGCTCGGGGTGGCGAAGACGGTGGCGTGCGCGGCGGCGACCGCGTCGACCCGGCCGGCACCCGCCTGGTACGGGGTGTACTCGGGGGTGGCCTTGACCGTGCTGACCAGCGCTTCCTTGATCCGCTGACCGGTCCAGTCCGGGTGCGCGGCGGCGACCAGCGCGGCCGTGCCAGCCACGTGCGGGGTGGCCATCGAGGTGCCGCTCATCAGCGTGTAGTCACCGGAGCCGCCCCGCACGAAGTGGGAGCGGGCCGCCAGGATGTCCACGCCCGGGGCGGTGATCTCGGGCTTGAGCCCGCCGTCGCCGGCACGCGGCCCCTGGCTGGAGAAGTCGGCGAGGTGGTCGGTGTTGTCGACGGCGCCCACGGTGAGCGCGGAGTTGGCGGCACCCGGGCTGCCGATGCTGGCCGGGCCACTGTTGCCGGCGGCGATCACGAAGAGGGCGCCGGTCTCGGCGCTGAGTCGCTCGACCGCCTGGCTCATCGGGTCGCTGCCGTCGGTGGCCTCACCGCCCAGGCTCATGCTGACCACCCGGGCCTTCTGCTCGCGGGCCGCCCACTCCATGCCGGCGATGATCCACGAGTTCTGTCCGCTGCCCTCGCTGTTGAGCACCTTGCCGATGTGCAGCCGGGCGCCGGGGGCAACTCCCCGCTCGGCGCCACCGGACGCGGCGCCGGTGCCGGCGATCGTCGAGGCGACGTGCGTGCCGTGGCCCTTGTAGTCGAGGATGTCGGGCTCCTCGGGCACGAAGCTGCTGGACTCGGCGATCTGGCCGACGAGGTCCGGGTGTTCGGCGTCCGCACCGGAGTCGAGCACCGCGACGTCGACACCGCTGGCGGTGTTGCCCTCGGCCCACAGCTTCGGCGCGCCGATCTGCGCGGTGGACTCGGCCAGGTCCGCGTGCACCCGGCCGTCCAGCCAGACCTTCGCGATGCCGTTGGCCAGGGTCGGGGCGGCACCCGTACGCCGGGTCGAACCGGCGGTGAGCGCGGTCCAGAACCGGTCGGCGGCGGTGCGCTGGCGGGTCAGCGCCGCGCCCTGCACGCTGTCCAACTGTCGGACCAGTTCGGCGCCGTCCACCGCGGGACGGGTGCGGTTGCGAGCCGCCGCGTCGGTCATCGTCACGATCAGCGGAAGCGCGTCGGTGTGCGCGTCGTCGTAGCCGTCGGCGATGAGGTCGGTGACGTTGAACAGTTGCCGGTCCAGCACCCCGCTGGTCACATACGACAGGGCCGCGTCCGGGTAGACGTAGGTGTCGCCGTCGCGCACGGTGCGGTGGAAGCTCGGGGTGCTGCCATCCGGCCGGCGCACTGTCGACACCGTGCTGCCGTCCGCCGCAGTGGTGACAGTGACCGTGTCACCGGTGATCAGGGTGACGGTGGACGCGCGTCCGGCGGCGGCCGGGGGTTGGCCCGCCGGGCGGTCGGGATTGTTCGGCGGGGCGGCGGCCGCTCCCGCGCCGGGTGGGGTGAACCCGGCCGCCAGGGTGAGGGCGGCGCCGAGGGCGATCAGCCCGGTTCGGCGGCGCCGGTGAGACAGAGTCACGATGACCTCTTTGTGTCGAGAAGTGGTACGCACCACAGCATCGACGTAAAGCCCACCCCAACCGCGCCCCGCACCCCGACGCGTTTACGCCATGGCGCAACCCCGCCACGCGTGCCCGACGTTGCGTCCCACCACCCGCGTCGATCTTGCACTTACGGTCACCGATGTGCCCCGATTCGCGACCTTCGTCGGGACAGAAAGCGCAAGATCGCGGCTGGGGGGCTTCGGCGGCTAGAGGGAGGAGCGGGTCAGCTTGGCGAGGGCGTCGAGTTGGGTGGGGTCGGAGAGGGCGGAGCCGACGGCCACCACGCGTACGCCCGCTTGCAGGAACGCGCCCGCGTTGCCCGCGTCGAGGCCGCCGGTGGCGACGAAGCGCAACTGCGGCAGCGGGCCGGCCACGGCCTTGAACCAGGCCGGGCCGAGGGAGATCGCGGGGAACGCCTTGAGCCAGGTGAGGCCGTGCCGCAACGCCTGCTGGGCCTCGGTGGGGGTGGCCACGCCGGGCAGGTGCGGCAGGCCACGCGCGGCGGCGGCGTCGGCGACCGCGAGGTCCAGGCCGGGCGCGACGGTGAACCGGGCGCCCGCGTCGGCCGCCGCGGCGACCTGTTCGACGTCGAGCACGGTGCCGGCACCGACGATCCGGTCGCGCTCGGCCCCCGCCTCGACGGCGGCCCGCAGCGCCGGCACCGCGTCGGCGGTGGCCACCGGAACCTCCACCACGTCGATGCCGAGATCCCAGGCACGCTCGGCGAGCCGAACGGTCTCGGCGACCGGCAGGCCGCGCAGGATCGCCATCACCCGGGCGCCGCCGAAGATGTGGTCGAAGTCCGGTGTGGTCATGGTGCACTCCATCCGAGGTCGCGGTGGGACTGTTGCTGCTGGTCGGGTCGCCACCCGGCGGCCCGACTCAGGTCGTCGCCGCCAGGTCGGTCAGGTCCAGCGGGGACCAGGCGTCGGCGGGGGCGTCGACGAGTTTCTCGAACCAGGCCCACGGCGGGACCGGGGCGTTGTCGCCGCTGCTGGTCAACGCCTGGGCCGCGACGAGGTGACCGAGGCGCAACCGCCGCGTTGGGTCGAGGTCGCGCAGCAGCCCGGCCAGGTAGCCGGCGGCGAAGGCGTCTCCGGCGCCGACCGGCTCCACCACCGTCACCCGGGGCGCGGGCACGAAGACCGGTTCGGCGTCGCGGACCAGCGCGGTGGCGCCCACCGCGCCGTCCTTGACCACCACCGTCTCCGGGTCGGGCAACAGCTCGCGTACGGCCGTCGGGTCGGTGGTGCCCCAGAGGGTCTCCGCCTCGTCCTGCCCGACGAAGACGAGGTCGCAGCGGTTGGCGAGGTCGCGCAGCACCGGCGCGGCCTGCTCGGCGGACCACAGCCGGGCCCGGTGGTTGACGTCGAAACTGACCAGCGACCCCACCAGCGGCCGGTCGGTCACCGCGTGCTCGACCAGCGCGCGGCAGGAGGCGGACAGCGCCGGGGTGATTCCGGACAGGTGCAGCACCCGGGCACCGGCCAGCGCCGGGTCGGCCAGCGTGGCGGGGTCCATCCGGGCGGCCGCCGACCCGGCCCGGTAGTAGTGCACGGCGGTCCCCTCCGGGCCGGGGTCCTTGACGTACAGGCCGGTGGGGGCGGTCGGGTCCACGCACACCTGGTCGACGCGGACGCCGGCGGCGGCGACGTGTCGGATGACGGCCCGACCGAAGGGGTCGTCGCCGACCCGGCTCACCCAGCTCGTCCGGTGCCCCAGACGGGCCAGGTAACCGGCCACGTTGGACTCGGCGCCACCGACCGACACGGCGACCCGCTCGGCGTGCTCCAACGGCTCACCCGGCGCGGGGCAGAGCACCACCATCGTCTCCCCCACCGTGGCCACCTCGACCGATGGAAGGCCGGCCGGGACGCTCGCCTGGTCCGGTCGGGAGTCGGTCGGCATCGGGCACACGTCCTCGCGGCGGGGGTCCTGGGCGTCGCCGAGCCTAGGTGTCCCGCGCGGGACGGGCAACCCGTCGTACGTCACACCTCCACGCTCAGGGCAACGTCAGCCCGTACGCGGCCAGCACCTCCGCGATCGGCTGGTAGTAGGTGGTGCCGCCGGCGGTGCAGTTACCGGTGCCGCCGGAGAGGATGCCGAGGATGGTGCCGGTGGAGGCCACGTAGAGCGGGCCGCCACTGTCCCCCGGCTCGGCGCAGATGTTGGTGCGGATCAGGCCGTAGATCACGCCGGTGGCGTAGTTGACGGTCTGGTTGAGACCGGTGACGGTGCCGCAGCGCACCCCGGTGGTGCTGCCGCTGCGGCACACGGCCTGACCGATGTACGCGTTGCCGGGGCCGTTGATGGTCAGCAGGCCGGGATAGGTGTAGACAGCGCTCGGGTGGGCGATCCGCCCGGTGTAGCGGATCAGCCCGTAGTCGTTCGTGGGGTAGCTGGTGGCGGTGCGGGTGCCGAGCACGGTGGTCTGGGCGCTGTCGGTGTACCAGGTGGTGGCGGCGGCGGTGCAGTGCCCGGCGGTGATCACGTAGTAGGTGCTGCCGCTGCGCGCGTTCGCGCCGAGCGAGCAGCGCGCGCCACCGCCGCCGTAGATGCCCTGTCCGCCGGCGATCAGGGGGCGCAACGTTCCGGGTTCGCGGCGCAGCAGCACGCCGGCCCGGTCGGTCACCGCCCGCAGTGCGGCCAGCTCGCTGGGGGCCACGGTGTCGTCGACGGTGAGGGTCATCCGGCCGGTGGCGGGGTCGAGTCCCCAGGCGGTGCCCGGGGTGCGTACCCCGGTCAGCGTGGCCGCCGTGTCGGCGGCGGGCGCGGCGGCCCGGTCGGGGACGGCGGCCTGCGCCGCGCCGGGCGCGACGAGCAGCAGGATGGTCAGGACGAGGGCGGCCAGCGGGGAGCGGCGCATCCGAACCTCCGAAGAGATTGAGATTTATGGATGCGGACAAGCATCGCCCGGCGTCCGACGCCGTGGCAACCTCCGGTCGTCCCCTTCCCCGACCGGCGGGAATCGCCGATCCGGGGACGGCCCGTGTCAGGGCCGCCGATAATTCCCCGGGAGACGCGGCGGGAGGCCAGGCATGACCACCAAAGGGAATGCGGCGCTGGTACGCCGGCTGGACCAGTCGACCCGGGCAACACTGCTGGAGTTGCTCTTCGACGTGGTCTTCGTGGCCGCACTCGCACTGACATCGAAACTGTTGTCCGAAGAGCTTTCCTGGTCCGGCGGCGCCAAGCTGCTGCTGATGCTGACCGCCGTCTGGTGGACGTGGTCGGTCACCACGACCACTACCGAGTTCTACGATCCGCAGCAACGCCCGATCCAGGCCATCCTGATGATCGCCATGGTCGGGTCGGTGGCGATGGCGGCATCGCTGCCGATGGTCAGCATCGGGCACCTGCTGCTCTTCGTGATCTCGTACGTCGGCAACCACGTGATTCGCTGCATCATCCTGGTCACCGCCCTGCACCGGCAGGGGCACCGGACGGCCAGGGAGCGGGCCACCCGGTTTCTCTCCTGGTTCACGGTGTCCGGCGTCTTCTGGGTCCTCGGCGCGCTGTCGGAAACCCCGAACTGGGGGCTCTGGACGATCGCCATAACGATCGACCTGGTCGGCGGGGCGACCCGCTACCCCACACCCCGGCTGGGCCGGGTGCCGCTCGCGCAGTACGGGCGGACCACCGAGCACCTGGGCGAGCGGTACCAACAGTTCATCATCCTGGCCCTCGGCGACATCATCCTGTTGCCGACGCTGCAGGTCAGCCGGGGCCACCTCGACCACCTCCGGCTCGCCTCCCTGCTCTGCGCCTTTGCCACCATGCTGCTGCTCTGGCAGATCTACGTCTTCCGCGCCGGCGAGTTGTTGGTGGCGGCCGGGTCCCACGGGAGCCGGGCCACGCGACTGGCCCCGTTCACCCATCTGGTCCTGCTGGCCGGCGTGGCCTGCACCGCCGCCGCCTTCGACCTGGTCGTCACCAGGCCGACCGGAACGACGCCGGTACCGTGGCTCGTCCTGATCATCATCGGCCCCACGCTGTTCGTGGTCGGCCGCGTCCTCTTCACCATGGCGGTGTCGTGGGTCCTGCCGTGGCGGCGAGTTGCCTGGCAGCTCCTACCACTGCTGGTGCTGCCGTGGGCCGGTGGTTGGCCGCCGGTGCTGGTAGCCACGATCGTTGCGCTCGGGTTGGCCGGTCACATCCTGTTTCCCGGAGCAGCCCGGGAGACCACGCCGGGCCTGCAGCTGCGGCAACCCGCCGACTGACCCGCCACGCTCAGCCAGAGTGTCGACCGGCGCTCGCCGTGGCAATCTACGGCCGCCCTTGCCCGACGGGCGGGAATCGCCGATCCGGGGACGGGCCGCGCTGGCGCCGCCGATAATCCTCGGAGACACGGCGGGAGGCCGGGCATGACCACCGGAGGCACCGCGGCGCTGGTACGCCGGCCGGACGGTTCGACCCGGGCCACGCTGCTGGAGTTGCTCTTCGACGTGGTCTTCGTGGCTTCGCTCGCGCTGACCTCGACCCTGCTCGCGCAACGCCACAACTGGTCCGGCGCCGCGATGGTCCTGCTGATGCTGACCGCGATCTGGTGGACCTGGTCGGTCACCTCCACCACCACCGAGTTCTACGACCCGCAGCAGCGCCCCATCCAGACCATCCTCATGGCGGCCATGGTCGGCTCGGTCGGGATGGCGGCATCGCTGCCGATGGTCTCCGACGGGCACGCGATGGTCTTCGCGATCTCCTACGTCGGCACGCACGTGATCCGCGGCATCATCCTGGTCACGACCTTGTACCGGCAGCGACATCGGGCGGCCATGGTCCGGGCCACCCGGTTCTTCTTCTGGTTCGTGGTGTCCGGCATCTTCTGGATCACCGGCGCGGTGTCCGGCACGGTGAACTGGACCCTCTGGACCATCGCCATCGCGATCGACCTGCTCTCCGCGGCGGCCCGCTACCCCACGCCCTGGCTGGGCCGGGTGCCCTTCGAGCAGTACGAGCGGACCACCGCGCATCTGGGCGAGCGGTACCAGCAGTTCATCATCCTGGCCCTCGGCGACATCATCCTGGTGCCCACTTTGCAGGTCAGCCGGGGCCCGCTGGCCGGGCTCCGGGTCGCCGCGCTGTTCTGCGCGTTCGCCATCATGTTGCTGCTCTGGCAGGTCTACGTCTTCCGGGCCGGCGAGCTGCTGGAGGCTGGGGCCGGGCCGAAGTCGGGCCGGCCGGCGCGGGTGGCTCCGTACACCCATCTGGTGATGCTGGCCGGGGTGGTCGCCACGGCGGCCTCGTTCGACCTGGTCGTGACCCGGCCGACCGGCACCACACCGGTGGCGTGGCTCTTACTGATCCTGGGCGGCCCGGCGCTGTTCGTGATCGGCCGCGCCCTGTTCACAGTGCTGGTGTCCATGCTCGTGCCGTGGCGGCGAATGCTCTGCCTCCCCCTGCCGCTGCTGACGCTGCCGTGGGCTGGCCGCTGGCCGCCGCTGCTGGTCACCGCAGTCGTGGCGCTCACGCTGGCGGCGCACATCGTGATTCCCGGAGCGGCCCGGGAGACCACACCGGGCCTGCGGATGCGGCAATCCGACGACTGACCCCGACGCTCAGCCGAAGTGTCGAGCGGCCCACTCGGCGAGGTCCCGGGCGCACGCGTCCACCGACTCCTGCCAGGTCCGGGCCGCGCCGTCCCCCGCCTCGTCGCTGACCTGCTTGACCAGCCGGCACGGCACGCCGGCCTGCGCGGCGGCCCAGGCCACCGCGTACCCCTCCATGTCGACCAGGTCGGCCCGCTGCGCCAACCGGTCCCGCTCCGCGTCGTCGGCCACGAAGGTGTCACCGGTGGCCAGCACCGCGCCCTCGGCGGCCAGCGACAGCGGCGCCCCGTAGGTCTCGCCGGTGAGCGTGCGCAGCAGGTCGGTGTCCAGGTCGTGCTGGAGCACTGTGGCGACCTCGTGGATGCCGGCCCACCCGGGGCGCAACGCGCCAGCCGTGCCCAGGTTGAGCAGCAGGGTGGGACGCGGCCCGGCGGCCAGCACCGCGGCCACCGCGCTGGCGGCGTTCACCTTGCCCATGCCGGTGAGCAGGACCGGCAGCTCGGGCGGCAGGTAGCGGGCCTCCTCCCCCACCGCAAGAACCACCAACGGACGATCGGCGCGGACCGTACCTCGAAGATTCACCGGAGCATCGTACGAGCCGACCGATGGGCCGTCGACGTCAGTCGTCGGTGAAGCGGTACAGCACGAAGTCCTTCTCCGCGCCACAGGCGATCATGTGGGTGTTCCAGGAGCAGGACGAGCTACGCACGTCCTTCAGCTCACCCAACTCGTCGACCTCCCCGGACTCGGCCCACACGCCGGCCAGCACCCGGTTGTCAGCGACCACGCTGGGCGCCTTGGCGAAGACCAGCAGGTTGCCCGCGTCGAGGCGGACCGCCACCCCGCCCCGGTCCCGCAGCACCGGCTTGCCGGCGGCGTCGAAGACCGTGACGGTCGGATCCGGGAACTCCCGCTGGGCGAGCACCTGCTCACCCAGGGCAACCAGGCCGGTCACGCCCGGCGCCGCCCAGCTGATCATGCGCTCGCCCTCGGTGGCCGCCACCACCTCGGTGCGGGCGACGTCATTGTCCGGCACCTGCAACAGGCAGGCCCGCCGCTCCCCGCAGGCCACCAGCTCTTTCGGGCGGTACGCGTCGTTCCCGGACCGGTGCAGCACCACCGGCTCGGCGTCGGAACCCAGGTCGTACGCGAGCAACTGGTAACCACCCTCGTTGGCGGCCACGTACAGGCGGTCCTCGTGGGCGACCACCAGGTCGTCGAGGTCGGCAACGCTGCCCCACTGGCGCAGCACCGCGCCGGAGGCCATGTCGAGCAGCCGCACCGACCGGTCCGCACCCACCTGGACGAGTCGCCGCCCCTTGCTCGTCCACGGGTTGCGGGGCGTGCCGTCGAGGAAGGCCGGCCCGCCCGCCGCCGCGTCGGTGCCGACCGGCCGGACCACGGTACGGCCACCGGAGTACTGGCCGCGGGGGTTGGGCTCGGTCCACTTCGCCGAACCGTTGGTCAGGCGCAGGCCGACCAGTTCGTCAGCGGCCCGGTCCACCAGCACCGCCGTGTCGTCGGCGAAGTAGACGTCGTCGTCACCACGCAGTACGCGCTGCCAGCGCTGCTCGCCGGTACGACCGTCGAGGACGGCCAGCGGTCGGGGGGTGCTGTCGCCGGGCGCGTCGGCGAGGACCGCGACCGCCCCGGGGACGGCGATGATCGCCTCCCAGTCGTCGGCGCGCACATCGGTCTGCTTGCGCCACACCTCGCGGCCGTCGCCCGCGTCGACGGCCACCACCTCCAACCGGTCGTCCGGCAGCGGGAAAGCGAGGTAGGCCCGGTCGTCGAGCACCGCCGTCCACATGTCGACCGGCCGCTCGGCGCCGGCCGACGGCCGGGACAGCTCGTGCAGCGAGTCGAACTTCAGATCCGGGTAGCGGTCCCGGGTCAGGTAGAGCGTCGCCGCGGTGGCCACCCCGGCCAGGGCCAGCACCGCGCCGAGCACCACCCAGCGCGCCCGCCGCCAGCGGGTCGCGCCGCCCGGCGGGGTCGGGGTGGCGCCGGCCAGTCCCGGCCCGGGCGGCGGGCCCGCCGGCGGGGTCGCCCCCGGCCAGGGCTGCGACGGTACGACCGGCGCGGGCGCTCCGGCCGGGGCGGGCGGGCTCACCGGAGCCGGCGCGGGTGGTGCGAGCGGCGCTCCCGCGTACGCCGGGGCGGGCAGCGCCTTCCGCAGCGGAAGGTCGGTCAGGGCGCCCTCGGCCACCGGCAACTCCGGCTGGTCGAGCACCGTCGGCGCGATCCCCAGTTCGGCGTGCAGCATGCGGGCCACCAGCGGGATCCGTGACGACCCTCCCACGAGGAACAGCCCGGCGAGTTGATCGGGGCTGAGGCCGGCGGCGGCGATCACCTCCCGGGCCCGCTGCACGGCCCGGCTCAGCAGCGGCGTGGCCACCCGTTCGACGTCCGCCCGGGTCAGCTGGATCGTCTCGGCCACCCCCGGCACCGCGACCGGGGCGGTCGAAGACCGGGACAGGGTCTCCTTCGCGCCTCGTACCTCGTCCCAGAGCCGGACCTGGTCGCGGCGCTGCGCCGGATCCGCCGGCCCTGTGAGCCGGGCCCACTGCGCGGCGTGCCGCTCACCGACCAACTCGCCGACCCGCCGCACCAGCGCGGCGTCGAGGTCCAGGCCGCCCAGGTCGGGCAGGCCACCGTCGGCGACCACGCTGAAGCCGGAGTCACCCCAGGGGTCCGCGCCCTCGTTGCGCAGCACGGCGACGTCGAGCGTTCCGCCACCGAAGTCGAACACCGCGATCGCCCCGCCGACCGGCACCGGACGGTGCAGCACCTGCGTGTAGTAGCGGGCGGCGGCCACCGGCTCCCGCAGCAGCCGGGTGCCGGGCGGTGTCGGCCCGGCGAGGGTGTGCTCGGCCGCCTGCGGCCAGCCCGCCCGCAGCAGCGCGTCGGCGAGGACCTGCCGCCGCGTCGCGTCCCAGGCGGCCGGGCAGGTGACCACGGCCGGGGGCAGGAAACCCACAGCGCCCACCGCCGCCCGACCGACCGCCGCCAGCACCGCGGCGAGCAGGTCGGCCGGCGGGTACGCACGGTCGCCGAGCCGCACTGTCGGCTCGTCCACCCGACGCTTCGGGTTCGCCTCGAACCGGGCCGGATCGGCCTGCGCCAACCGTCGGGCGTCCCAACCGGTGTGCAGGGTGCCGTCCGGGTCGGCGTAGACGGCGGACGGACTGAGGGGTTGACCGTCCATCAGCAGCGGACGGGTCCGCCCGTCCGGCCAGCGCAGCACCGCGACTGTGTTGGACGTACCGAGGTCGACGCCGAGAGCGAAACCCTCGTGCTGGCCTGCCATTGACCGATACCTCCGCCGCGACGAGGGGAACTCGACCCCGCATCGTACGCAGGCCCCGCCGCACTGCTGATCACTCGGTCCGGGGTGGTCGGTGACGCCCGTTCAGTGGGTGGAGTGGACGCCCACCACCTCGTCCTCGCTGGTCTCCCCGGTCAGCTGGAAGCCGAGCTTCAGGTAGAACCGCTCCGGGCCGTCCGGCCCCGGCTTCCACGTCGTGTAGACGCGGTCGTGCCCCCGTCGGCGGGCCTCGTCGCGGACGGCCTGCACGGCGAAGCGGCCGTACCCCCGGCCCTGGTGCTCGGCGGCGATGTTCAGCCGCCACAGCCCCGAGCGCCTGTCGTGCGGCTGGGCCGGATCCCACACGATGTCGAAGAAGCCCATCAGGAAGCCGACGATCTCGTCATCCTCGACGATCAGACGCGGCCACGCGATATCGGGCTGCACGTACGCCTCGGCGAGGGACCAGGCTACCGGAGACGAGAACTTCTCCTGGTCGGGCCGCACGCTCACCCGGCACGCGGCCTCCACATTGTCTTGAGTGACTTTCACCAGTAGCGGCACGCCGGCCACCCTACCCAGCGGGGCCGCGTAACAGGCCGTCGAGCAGCCCGCGCAGGCCGAACTGGAACCAGGTGTCCAGGGCGGTGTCGGGTCTGGTCTGCCCGGCGGCGGCCAGCCACTGTCGTTCCCGGGTACGGCCGGTCCGCTCCAGCCGGGTGCGGGTCGCCGACCACCAGGCGTGGTAGGTGGTGTCGGCGGGGTCACGCGGGATGAGCAGGGCCATGCCCTGGACGTAGCCGCTGAGTGCCAGGTAGGCGCGGAACGCCTCGGCCGGGTCGTATCCGGCGCTGGTGAACGCCGCCACCACCCGGTCGACCATGGCGAGTACCGCCGGCCCGGTCGGCGGCCGGTCCGTGGCGAGGACGGCCAGCAGCCAGGGGTGGCGGCGGTACATCGCCCACTCGTCCCCGGCCAGCCGTTCGAGCCGTTGGCGCGGATCACCCGGCGGTGACGCGGTGCCCGGCGGGCGGGTGGCGGTGATCTGCTCGGCCATCGCGGCGAGAAGGTCAGCCCGGTTCCGGACGTGCCGGTACAGGGCGTGGGCGGGCATGCCGGAGCGTTGGGCGAGGACCCGCATGGAGACGGCGTCCAGGCCGCCGGCGTCCGCCAGCTCGACCGCGAGGGTGACCAATCGGTGGCGCGGGTCGCCGCCGGTCGGCGTGGGCAGGTCCGGTAGCCGACGCGGGGTGCTGGTGGGGCCGTGCTCGCGACGCCTGCGGTACGCGCGGGCCTGGCAGCGCCGGGAGCAGTAGCGGCGCGGGCGCCCCCGGGCGGCACCGACGGGCAGCTCCGCGTCGCACTCGACACACCGGACATCGAGCACGGCGCCTCCAGCTCCGTCACGGCACTCCGTGTGGCGAAAGTACTGCACGTCGTCCCGTCGGCGGCAGTCGTCGCCTCCTCGACGTGGGGCTAGAGACGAGCAGCCGGGGTGTCCCGGTCGGTCTGTGCGGCGCGGAGTAGCCGGAGCTGACCGATCTCCGCGACGTTCTTCATCAGCTCGGCGTTGACCCAACCGATCGTGTGCGTGACGGTGTGGTCGGTCCCGTCCGGCCAGGGGAACGTCGCGGCGCGGTCGAGGTCGCGGTCGCCGAGCTGGTCGAGAAGGCCCAGCCATTCGGTGCACAGGTCACGCAGCCAGGCGACACTCGGCTCGCCCGCCCCCGGCCAGGCAACGGCAGTGCGTTGCCGAGCTGGTTCGCCCCGGAGGTGGTCCATTGCCACGGTCCACCACCAGCCGACGTGCCAGGTGAGCCAGGCGATCGTCGGCACCGGGACCGGGTCGGGTTCGGTGTCGGCCCAGTCCGGGGTCCAGGTGCCGTCCGCGCCCTGCCGCACCGACCAGCAGTGGGTGGCCGGCTCCCAGAGGAAGTCGGCGGGATCGAGTCGCTCAAGGTGGTACTCGAACAGCGACCACGTCAGGTCGAACTGCCAGCGCAGGAGGGGCGGTACGGACATTCGATGATTCTGTCGCGATTCAGCACTTCCGTCGAGCGCAATTCCCATCCCGACCGCCGCCATCAGCGTCTCGACCAGCGGGTTTGTGATCCACGTTAGATCAACATCTGCGGCTGCACTGCGAGGCATGGCCGACGCGCGCGAATGTGAAGCAGCCGAATATCATGATGTCGAAGCGCCGCCGAATGGCTCTGCCCAGATCTGCAAATCCCTCAACGCCGGTGGGAGCTGCTGCTCGTGAAGCCAACTCTGCTCATCTTCATCCACGGCATCGCCAGCGGCCCGCAGGCGTGGGACATCCTGATCGAGCTCCTCAAGGCAGATGAGAAAGTCGCAGGCAGGGTCGATTACCAAACTTTTGAATACGAGACGCGTCTCATCGGAAATCGATTCCTCACTAGAACTCCGACATATCGGACCGTCGCCGATAAACTGCGCACTCGATTCCTCCGATACCGGGAGGAATACGAGCAGATCATCTTCGTGACCCACAGTCAGGGCGGGCTGGTCCTCCAGACCTTCCTGTCGCGGATGTTGGCCGGCGGTGAGGCGGAGAAGCTGACGGTCGTCAAGAAGATGGTGCTGATCGCATGCCCCAACGGTGGATCGGGCATCTTCCTGACTCCACGTCGAAGCGTGGGGTGGCTCTTCCCGCACGCTCAAGAGCGCAGGCTGCGTCCGCTCGACGAGGAGATCGCGGACATCCACCGGCACGTGGTGTCCCAGGTGGACAAGGCCGATCGGGTGTCACCCAACTCCTGCCCCATCCCGCTCATCGCGTTTGCCGCTGAGAGCGACGGCATCGTGCTCCGAGCGTCGGCATACGGGCACTTCCGCTCGCACGGCATCCTCCCCGGCTCGCACAAGACAGTGATCCGACCATCCTCGCCAACGGACCCGGGTTACCTGGACCTGCGGAACGAAATTCTCGGGGCAGTGAGACCAGCGGCCAGCGCCCGCCCGGCGACGCCGTCCTCACCCGCGCCACTGCGACCGGCCTCGACCGGCGGTCGCACGGCGCTGCACAACCTGCCGCGGATGACGACCAGCCGCCTCATCGGCCGAGACTCCGAACTGGCCTACCTACGGACCTTCCTCGGCCAGCGCACCGGGGAGATCCTCCTGATCGAGGGCACGGCCGGCGCCGGCAAGACAACGCTCGCTCTGCACATCTCGCACGAGATGCTGCACAGCAACCAGTACGACACCATCATCTGGCTGTCTGCCCGCACCACGATCCTGCAGACCAGCGGCGAGGTCCCCACCGCGACGAGCACCTCCGACCTGGCCGACCTCACGACCACCATCGCGATCACACTCGATCGACGGGACCTGCTTCGGCTACCGCCGCCGCAGCGTGCGATCGGCGTCGTCGCGGCCCTGGCGGAGATGTCCTGCCTGCTGGTGCTCGACAACTTCGAGACCGTCGCCGACACCCGGATTCTTCCGTATCTGCGCGACCTTCCGCAGTCGTGCTCCATCCTGATCACGAGCCGTCGACGCGTGGACGTACGTCGGCGGGTCAGCCTCCAACCGCTCAACCCGGGGCAGTCCGCCGAGCTTGTCCGGTCCGAACTTGAGCGACGTCACCTGAGCCGTCCGCCGACCACAGTGGACTGGATCGCCGAGACGTCCGGAGGCATCCCGCTCGCCGTTCAGTGGCTCGTCGGCCGACTGGCCTCGGGCGCTCCTCACCTTGCGCCGGGTCCGGAACTCGACGACGACGAGATGTTGCGATACCTCTTCCAGAGCGCGGTGGATCACGTCTCCGACGAGGGGGGCAGCGTCGCCCTCCGGCTGCTGGCCCATCCGCCCGGCACCATTCCGAGTCGCCTCCTGGAGAACGCGTTGCTCCGGTTAGGAATGCAGCATTCCGACATCACCCGCACCATCTCGGTCCTGTCGACGCTCAACCTCGTCGGCTACGACCAGGTGACCGACCGATACTCGGTACTGCCCATCATCAAGCGGTTCGTGTTGGAGAAGGCCTCGCTCGACACAGTGACGTCGGCGATGACGATGGAGCAGATCGGTGACGCCTACGTCCCGGCCCTGGCCGAGCACCTCCGCATCGAGGCGGACGTGCTCTGGCGCACCGGCTACGAGCTGGGCGACTGGGACCGGGACCGGGCGAACTGCCTCACCAGCATCCACAACCTGCTCAACCAGGGAAAGGTGGATCTTGCGGCGGAGCTGCTCCAGGCGTTCTATCCTTTCGCCATCACCTTCGGGCACTTCGACGACTTCCTCGCGCACACGTCGACCCTGCTGGCCCCACCGTTCCAGCTCGCGCCCATCGACGGCGCTCGGCTGAAGGCCCATCGCACCTCGGTGCTGTTCCATTCTGGAGACGTGGACCGCGCAGAGATGGAGCTGGCGAGGGCCGAGCAGGAATACCGGCTGGTCCCGGCGCCGGACGACGCACTCACGGATTCGATGTTCTTCGTCCGAAGCATCATCGCCGTGTCGCGCCGATCGCCCACCGCCGAGGCCATCCTGAACGAGGCGGTGACGTTCGCACGCCGACGTGGCGTCGTCTGGGCGCTCATCGGGTTCCAGGGCTGGCTCGCGCTGCACCTCATCGACATGGGACGGCTCGACGAAGCCGACGGCCTCCTCCGTGAGACGTTGGCTCGTTGCGCGGCGGACGGTGACCACCGGACCGCCGTGTTCCTCAACGTCGGGATGGCCCGGCTCCGGTTGGCACTCGGCGAGCATGACAAGGTCATCGACAGCGCAGACGACGTGCTCGCCCTCGCCCGTAAGTACGGTGAGGACCACAACTGGGCGCACCTGCACTACGAGGTCGCCCGAGCTTATGCGCACCGCGACGACACTCGGACGGCCCTCAACCATCTGGCGGCGGCCCGCGAGTTGTACGTCCGGATCGGCGCCGGGGTGGGCATCGAGTCGTGCGACGCGCTGCGCGCGCAGCTGGTGCCCTGAGCACCACCTGCGACCACTTCGGCCGACGACGCTCGTCCTCGGCGATCGCACACCGGCCCAGCCGAGCGGTCACTCCGGGCGGGTCAGGTTACCGGAGGCGATGTCCGCCGTCGATCACCAGGGTTTGACCGGTGATGAAGCCACCCGTCTCCGACACCAGGAACGATACCGCACCGGCGACCTCCTCAGGTCGACCCAGTCGAGCGAGCGGCGTCTGGGCGATGACCTGGTCCAAGAACTCGGCGCCGGCCGACCGGGTCATTTCGGTGTCGATGTTGCCCGGAGCGATGGCGTTGACCGTCACGGAGGGGGCCAACTCCTTCGCGAACACCTTCGTCAGCGAGACCACGCCGGCCTTGGCCGCCGCGTAGCCGGCCACGAAGCCGGAACCGATGTCCGCGTAGGTAGAGCCGATGTTGACGATTCGGCCGTTGCCGGAGCGGGTCAGCAGAGGGGCAAATGCCTGAATGCAGGTGAAGACACCCGACAGGTTGACGCGGAGAGTGGCATCCCACTGCGCCGGAGTGATCTCGGACCAGGGCCCGGCGAGCGTGGCGCCCGCGTTATTGACCAGGACGTCCAGCCGCCCAAATCGCGACTCCACGTCGGCGGCCAACCGGCGTACGGCGTCGACATCGCAGACGTCCGCCATGACCGCCACACCGTCAAGTTCCTCTGCCAGCTCTTCGGCCGCCTGACCAGATTCTCGGTAGTTGACAAGAATTCGGAAGCCGTCGGCCGCAAGCTTCTGCGCCACCGCCCGTCCGATGCCTCGAGATGCCCCGGTAACTAGCGCGATCGGTCGTTCAGACATGGGGCGCAGAGCCTTTCCGGTTTGGCGGCCACGAGCGACGCCGACTATACCGGTCGATCAAGCGCGGACACGCCCTCGCCACCACGGCTCTCCGGTATGCCAGGTATCGAGGGAAGCTCGACGTGCGGCTTGTTGATATGGCAGCTGTAGAGACAGCCGGGGCAACCGCCTTTCCTGATCTGCGCACGGGCAGCCCGCATCTGCTCCGATGTCCACAGACGACTTGCCGTCTCCCGCGCGACCGATCCGACCGGATCCATCGACCAGCACGGTCGCATATTCAGGTCCTGGTCGATGACCACGTCGGTGTAGGCGACGGTGCAGCGTGCCGGACGAAAGGTGCGGTTGACGAAGAAACCCGGCATCTGGGCAAGGTAGCGGTCACTACTGGCGATCGGGGAGGTCCCGGTCTGCTGCCAGGAGACAAGTTCGCCGATGACAACGGCCAAGCGGTCGACCTCGGCAGCCGTGGGCCAGAGTTCTTCGAGGATTTCCTGCTCAGTGCCGGTGCCGGCCCAGTGGACAGGCTGGAACTGGATCGAGATCCCGAGCTTCTCGGCGTATGCGGCGAGGGGCAGAAGATCGTCGATATTGTGCCGCGTTACGGTCACGAAGAGCGACACTCGCATTGCGGGATTGTCGCGATGCTGAGCCGCCAGCATCTCAATGCTGGCCATGACCCGCTTGACCGGCAGTCCACGAAGCTCGCGCATCCGCGTCTCCGACAGACTGTCAATCGAGATACCCACCCGTCCGACGCCCAAGCGGGCCAGCGCGTCGACGTGGTCCCGGGTCAGTGCGCTCCCGTTCGAGATGACGCGGACGGCAAGGCCGAGCGCCACCGCGTCAGCGAGTACGTCGAGTACGTCGCGGCGCAGGAAAGGCTCGCCACCGCTGACCACCAGGTCGGCGATCCCCAGTTCCACCAGGTCGGCGAAGAGCGCACGCAGAAGCTTTCGGCTCGGGTCGCCGCGGGGGTCGCGAGAGGCGCGCCAGTCGGTGCAGTAGCGGCAGCGGGCGTTGCACCGTTTCAGGATGTTGACGAAGGCGGTACGTGGGGGTGCCTGCGGATCGTCCCGAAGAAACGCCTCCAGCAGGTCGGGATCCGTCATCACCGGTCATCCTTCGCGAGAAAGTCGGCGTACTGCGCTTCGAGGTCCGGGATCGAGGTGAAGGCTGCTCCCCGGTCGGGGTGGTAGACACGACTGAATGACCTCTCGGCCGGCAGTTGGAGCACCAGACTGACCGTGCGGGGCTCCACGGAGACCAGGGAGTGCACGTCCGCCGCGCGGACGATGTTGAGCGAGTTCACGCCGCGCTTCGCGGACCGGAGTGGCGACACGCGGTCGGATTCGATCGTCCACCGTTGCTCCACATAACCTCCGCGGAGAATCTTGCTCACGAAGGCGTACCGGTGATCGTGTATTGATGCGGCGAACCTACCCTCCGACGGAGGCCATCCCTTGTAGACGTGCAGCCAGAGCCGCAGCGCACGATGCGCGTTCTGGTCGAGCGACAACTTCAGATGTGTGGTGGTGTCGACCGAACGACACAACATCCCCTGCCGCTCGTCTTCGGTCATTCGACGCAGCTCGTCGACGACACTCTCGTGGGAGATCTCCTCCGCGCTGAGGCGATCCGCCGCCACCGCGACCACGTCGGCCAGGCTTTGACTTTCACTGACCTCGTTGAGATCGGAAATAAAATCGACAAGCGTCATAGTGTTTGCCCCACGTTGACGTATGTCCGACCAAGTCTATGAAGCAGGACTCACCTTTCACCACGATGGTCGGATGTCAGCCAATGGCCTCGCCTCCACCGCCTCCCGCTGCTACGGTGACGCGATGGGCTGGATCCCCGATGTGTCAGTGATCCCGGTACACGACGTGCCGCTCACCAGGTCGGACGAAGAGAACATTGCGGTTGCCATACTTCCCGACACACCATTCACGTCCGCTGCCGTGGGTTATGTGTCGCCGGGAGCCGTCCAGACGCCGCACTATCACGACCGTCCGGACGACGGAGACGAGATCATCTACCTCTATCGTGGAACGTTCCGGTTGATCACCGACGGGCGTCGGTCCGAGCCACACGACACGGCCCGAACGGGTCCGGTATACGTCGCCGTCAAAGCCGGCACCGTCGCCAGCATCGAAAATTGCGGCACTGAAGACGTGGCGTTCTTCGCTGTCTTCGCACCCATGTTCAAACCCGGGGAGATCCGCTACGTGACCTGAGAGCTGCGGCTCTCGTGTTCCTCACAATCGTCAGGCTCCGCCGAAACGGCTGGAGAGGGCGTAGCGGAGCAGGACCACGTCGCCGATCTGCCGGGCCTCGGCCAGGCGGGCGCGGCGACCCGGATGCCAGGGAAAGTGACCCTCGCCGACGAACCGGGGCGCCCGACCGTCACCGACGAAGAACGGGGCGACCACCAGGTGCAGTTCGTCGGCAAGACCGGCGGCGAGGAACTGTGCGTGCACCGTCCCGCCGCCTTCCACCATCAACCGCTGCACACCCCGTGCGGCCAGGTCGGTCAGCACCCAGCCCGGGTCGACGGGCTCACCCGCGTCGACGACGGTGGCCAGTCGGCCGACCCGTTCCCTGGTCTTCTCCAGCGCGCCGGTGGCGCAGTAGACGAGCCGGGCCGCGTCACCGGCGGTGAAGAAGCGGGCGGTCGGGTCGAGGTCACCCTGAGCGGTGAGGGTGACCTTGGTGGGCGAGGCGGGCCGGCCGGTCGCCTCCCGCTCGGCCCGGCGGCTCGGGGAACGCACCAGCAGTCGAGGATCGTCACGTCGGACGGTGCCGGCGCCGACCAGGATGGCGTCGCAGCTGGCCCGGACCGCGTCGACGCGGTCCAGGTCCTCCTCGTTGGACAGCAGTAGCCGCTGCTCGGAGGCGTCGTCGATGTACCCGTCGATGGAGGCGGCACAGCTCAGCAGCACGTACGGGCGCGTCGACTCCGACGGCCAACTCATCGGGAGACGGGCCGCTCAGAAGGACTACCCGCGAGCGTCTCCGCCGCCTCGACCTCGGCCGCCTTGGCCGCCTTGGCCGCCTTGGCCGCCAGGTAGTCGGCGTTGGCCGGCGAGAGGAAGACGCTGGTGAGCACCCGTTCGGCCACGTCCACACCCAGCTGGGTCAACTGCTCGGCCTTGTCCGGGTTGCTGCTCAGCAGTCGCACCCGCGGCACGCCCAACGTGGCCAGCATCTGCGCGGCGGCGCTGTAGTCCCGCTCATCCTCGCCCCGACCCAGCGCGACGTTGGCCTGGTAGGTGTCCAACCCGGCGTCCTGCAACGCGTACGCGTCGAGTTTGGCGTACAGGCCGATGCCGCGGCCCTCCTGTCGCAGGTAGAGCAGGAAACCGCCGGTCTCGGCGATCCGCTGCACCGCCTCGCGCAGTTGCGGCCCGCAGTCGCAGCGTTGGCTGCCGAACACGTCGCCGGTCAGGCACTCGCTGTGCGGACGGACCAGCGGGGCTTCTCCCCCGGCGGCGAGCCGGTCCAGGGCGCCCGCCCAGTCGCCGAGGCCGAGGGCCAGGTGCTCCCGGCCGTCCACCAGGCCCTTGAAGGTGAACACCCGGGCGGTAGTGGTGTAGCCGTCCGGAAACGTCAGCGGCACCGTGACCTGGGTGCGGATCGTGGCAACCGGCAATGCTTCGGGCATGGGACTCCTTTGTCCGGGGCCACCGTCGTCCGGCGACGCGTACCGTCTCACAACCGACTCAACAGTCTCCGCCGGAGGCGGCTTCCCGGGCGGCGACTGGAATCCGACGCCGACGGGCCAGCAGCACGGCGGCACCGGGCAGGCTGGCCACCAACACCAGTGCGCCGTAGACGGTGGCGGTGGCGACACCCTCGGCCGCGCTGAGGCCGGCCGCGCCGAACACCCACGCCGCCACCCCCTCGCGCGGGCCGAAGCCGGCCACGTTCAACGGCAGGCCCATGGCGAGCAGTGCGAGCAGCGTCAGCGGCAGCAGTCGGGACAGCGGGGCGTCCGATCCGGCGGTACGCGCCGCCACCAGGAAGGTGGCCAGGTGACCGGCGACCATCACGGCCGAGGCGACCAGCACACCGAACCAGGTGCGCCGCGCCAGCAGCCCCGAGCGTACGTCCGCCACGGCGGTACGCAGCGCCGTCGCCCAGCGCGACCCGCCGCCGTTGGGCAGGACCCGGGCCAGCAGCACGGCGACCAGCCCGCCGGCCACGAGCAGCGCGGCGGCGACCGGCAGGTACGGCCGGACCGGGGACGGGAAGGCCGCGAGCACCACCAGCGCGACTCCGATCAGGACCACCTGCCCGGCGGTACGCTCCCAGACCACCGCGCGGATGCCCCGGCTGACGTCACCGGCGTCACGGCCGTGGCGTACCGCCCGGTGCACGTCGCCGAGCATCCCGCCGGGCAGGGTGGCGTTGAGGAACACGGCCCGGTAGCAGTGCGCCACCGCCGTCGCCAGGGGTAGGCGAACGCCGAGGCCGCCGGCGACCAGGCTCCACCGCCACGCCGCGCAGACAGTGGTGAGCACCCCGATGACCAGCGCCGCTGCCAACGTCGGCGCGTCGATCAGTCGTACTCCGGCGAGGAACGGGCCACTGCCCACCTGCCACAGCAGGACGGCGAGCAGACCCACCCCGCCGACCACTCGTGCCCAGGCCCAGAACATCGGCGCCGGCCCTCCCTTTGAAGATCGTCCACTTGCCCTAGTGCACGTACCCAGGGCGTGAACGGTTCATCCACCAGCGAGGAGGTCAGTGTGTTCGACAAGCACGGTGAGTCGGCCGGCCGCCGCGTCGGCCAACCGACGGCGGGCGTACGCCTCGGCGGGGCCGGCCAGGTCGGGGCGCTGCTCGCAGGCCGCGCCCAGCCACCCCCGGAACCACTCGGCGGTCAGGTCGGCCTGCTCCGGGCCGAGACGCCACGGGCTGGGCCGTTCCCGCACGTCGACGCCGCGTCGGGCGAACGCGGCGGCGGTGGCGGCGGCGGCATCCGGGCCGAGCAGCCGCCGGCCCTCGACGGTACGCCGCTGGTGGTCGTTGAACGCGGCCTCGACCGCCTCGTCGAGCGGGTCGGCCGGGGTGAACCGGGCCCGCCCGGTCACCGAGATGGCGAACAGGGCGGGCCGGCCGACGCAGGCGGCCACCACCCGTTCGACCTCCTCCGCGGTGAGCATGTCCAGCAACGCGGACGCGGTGACCAGGGAACCGTCGGCCAGGTCGGCTGCGGTCAGCCGGGTGAGGTCACCGCAGCGGGTGTGGACGGTCACCGGGGCGCCGTCGGCGGCGGTCACTCCGGTCATGCCCGCGGCGGCCCGGGCCAGCAGGTCGGCGTCCCGGTCGTGCAGCACCCAGTGCTGTGGTCCGGGCAGCCGGGCGGCCAGCCACCGACTCATCGAGCCCGTGCCGCTGCCCAGGTCGTGGATCACCGTCGGGGTGTCCCCGGTCAGCCGGGCCCGGACGGCGTCCAGCAGGTCCTCGGCGCGCGCCGCCGCGTCGGCCGGCTCACGCAACCGCAGCCAGTCGGCGAACGGCAGGGTCTCCTCGACGGTCATTCCGCCACCTCCTTCAGCACGCCGGCCAGCAGCGCGGTGGTCACCGGCCAGTCGGTCAGGGTGTCACGCCGGGCGAGAGCGGCACGCCGCAGCCGGGCGCGCAGCGCGTCGTCGTCCAGCCAGCGGGCCAGCGCGGCGGCCAGGGCCGCCGGGTCGCCGGGCGGGACCAGCAGTCCCGGTCGGTCACCGTCGGGTGCGTGGCCGAGCGTCTCCGGCAGGCCGCCCACCTCGGTGGCCACCACCGGCAGGCCGCGGGCCAGCGCCTCGGTGACGACCATGCCGTACGTCTCGCCTCTCGACGGCAGCACCAGCAGGTCGGCGGTGGCGTACGCGTCGTCCAACGCGGCGCCGGTCAGCGGGCCGACCAGCCGCACCCGCTCGGTGAGGCCCGCCCCGGTCAACCGGTCGCGCAGCCGGTGCACGAGGTCCGGTTCCCGGGTCAGCGTGCCCGCGCAGAGCATCGTCCAGGGCCGGCCGGCCAGCGTGGCCAACGCGTCGACCAGCACGTCGTACCCCTTGTGGTGGGTGACCGCCGCGACGCAGAGCAACCGGTCGCCCGCCGCCGAGCCGGCGGCGGGCGGCGCGGGCCGCACCCCGGGCGGCGCGGCCCGGATCCGGTCGGCGAGCGTCGGGTGACGGGCCAGCAGGGCGCGGCGGGTCCAACCGCTGGTGGTGACGACGGCCCGGGCGGTGGCCAGCGCGCGGGCCTCCGGCTCGTCGTCGAGCGGCAGATGCACCAGGACCACCAGGCGCAGCCGACGGGCGTGCGCGGCGAGCAGATCTGGCACGGTCGAGGCGATCAGGCCGTCGATCAGCATCACCGCGTCGTCGGGCACGGCGGCGAGCACCCCGTCCAGCGTCGCCCGGTCGGCCGGGCCGGGGTGCGGCCACGCGCCGGGCACCGGATGCTCGTGGACGGACCAGCCGCGCTCGCCCAGCCCGGCGCAGATCCGCCGGTCGTAGAAGTTGCCGCCACTGGGGGTGGCCGGGTCGTCGATGTCACCGGGCAGGACGACGTGCACCGCCCGGCCCGCGTCGGTCACAACGACCGCTCGTAGCTCGCCCAGGCGATGTGCGACTCGTGCAGGGTGACAGTGATGCCGGTCAGGTCGCGCGCCCCCGCGCCCAGCTCACCGGCGTGCACCCGCTCGACCAGTCGGTCGGCGACCGTCCGGGCCAGCACCTCCGTGGTGGTGTTCACCCCGGCGAAGGCCGCCTCGTCGTCGAGGTTGCGGTAGGTCATTTCGCTCAGCACGGCCCGCAGCTGCTCGGTGGCCAGGCCGATGTCCACCACGATCCCGTCGGCGTCCAGGTCGGGCCGGCGGAACGTCGCGTCCACCACGAACGTCGCGCCGTGCAGGCGTTGCGCGGGCCCGAACACCTCGCCTCGGAAACTGTGGGCGATCATCATGTGGTCCCGAACGGTCACGCTGAACACGGTCACTCTCCGTCGTCGTAGGTGATGAGGTGGCAGAGCGCGGGCAGGTCGCCCGAGGTCAATCTGGTCAGCACGTCGGGGAGCTCCGCGAAGCGGGACGCGCCGGTGATCAACGCGTCGAAGGCCGGGTCGTCGAGCAGGTCGAGGGCGAGCGCCAGCCGGTCGGCGTAACTGCGCCGTCCCCGTCGGGCGGGTGCCACCATGCCGACCTGACTGCTGCGCACTGTGAGTCGACCGGAGTGGAACGCGCCGCCCAGCGACACCTGCACCGGGCGGTCGCCGTACCAGCTCAGCTCGATGACAGTGCCCTCCGGGGCGAGCAGGTCCAGCGACTGTTGCAGGCCCGCGGCGGTGGCGCTGGCGTGCACGACCAGGTCCCGGTCAGCGCGGGCGTCGGCCGGGTTGGCGAAGTCGACGCCGAGGGCCCCGGCCACGCCGGCCCGGCGTGCGTCGGTGTCGACCAGCTCGACGTGCACGCCGGGGAACCGGGCGAGCAGCGCCGCGACGCAGCAGCCCACCATGCCCGCGCCGATCACGGTGACCCGGTCACCGACCAGCGGCGCCGCGTCCCACAGCGCGTTGACGGCGGTCTCCACGGTGCCGGCGAGCACCGCTCGGGCGGCCGGCACCCCCTCCGGCACCGGCACCACCGCACTCACCGGCACGACGTACGCGCTCTGGTGCGGGTGCAGGCAGAACACCGTCCGCCCGAGGAGCTCCGGCGGGCCCTGCTCGACCACGCCGACGCTGAGGTAGCCGTACTTCACCGGGCCGGGGAACTCGCCCTCCTGGAACGGCGCGCGCATGGTGGCGTACTGGTCGGTGGGCACCCGGCCGGCGAAGACCAGCGTCTCGGTGCCCCGGCTGACTCCGGAGTAGCGGGCCCGGACCAGCACCTCGTCCGGGCCGGGGGCGGTCAGCGACACCGGCTGGATCTCGGCCACGCCGGGTTCACGCACCCAACAGGCGTACGCCTCGCGGATCACCGTCGCGCACCTCAGCTCTGCTCCGGGCCGAACCGATCGGCCATGTCGGACCCCCGGTCGGGGGTTGTCGATCATAAACACGGAAGTTCGGCACGCACAGTTCGAAGTGGTCCGTGCTCGGCCGCAGACCGCGACTGGCCAGGCTGGGCGGTGCGGATGCTGGACCGGTCGTCGACACTGCTGCGCCACGCTGATCCGCAGCCCAGCGGCCGACGTTCGGAAATCATGACGGAATCGGAGTTCTCCCGTCCGATTCCAGTTCGCACCGACCATTCCGCCGTTGCTGTTCCACCCCTTTACGCGTACGGTCCAGATCGAGTGGCCAGCCGTACCGCCAATTCTCCCCGACCTGGCCGGCACCCCTTCACGCGGCTCCAGTTTGTGCCTTTTCGTCATTCGCCGACCCAGTGGGCAAGAAGAAGAGAAGAGCCATGGAAAACGCACAGGCACGCGATGGCGCCGGGCAACCCGCCAAGCCGAAGATCTGCATTGTCGGTGCCTCTGGAAAACTCGGGCGGTACATGGTGCGGCACGCGCTCGACCGCGACTACGAGGTCGTCGGCGTATGCCGAGAGGGCAGCGTGGGAAAGCTCGACGCGTTCAAGGGGCGCATCACCGTCATTGCCGGAGCGACCGACGACCGCGACGTCATCGCTCGCGCGATTGCCGGGTGCGACGGCGTACTGACCGTGCTGGTGCCGCGTGGGGTCGACCACTACTCGGCCGGCACGGCCCAGGCCGTGCTCGACCACGCACGTCCCGGGGCACGCCTCGTGTTCTCCTGCGGATGGCACATCACCCGCGACGGCCAGGACGTGTACTCCTGGAAGCTGAAGGCCATCGTGAAGGTTTTCGGCCCGCTGGCGAAACTCGCCCGCTTCGCCGACCTGGACGATCAGGTGGATGCCTGCCGTCGGGTGTTCGCCAGCGACACCCGATGGACCGTCGTTCGCGGCAGCGACCTGGAAGAGGGCGACAGTCAGGGCCTCCCGGTCTGGAGCAGTCACGTGGGCGACCCCATCCTGGAGAGCAACCGCACCCGTCGAGTCGACTTCGCTCTGTTCATGGTCGATGCCCTCACCAACGACGAGCTCGTGCACGAGGCACCGGCGATCGTCGGCCGCCAGACACCCTCAGCGCTCGCACACTCCGGCGCGGGGCGCGAGGGGGCGACATGAGCCCGCTACGCAGAACCGCGCTGGCCGCGGGCGTGCTCTACCTCCTCACCTTCGTCTCGATCCCGATCCTCGGCCTGTACGCGACGGTGCTCGATCCAGAATCCACCGTCGGGGCGGGCACCGCCACGGCCGTGGCCTGGGGCGGTGTCCTGGAGATGGTGGTGGCCCTCGCGTGCATCGGCACCGCTGTCGTGCTGTACCCGGTCGTCAAACGGCAGAACGAGGCACTCGCATTGGGCTTCGTCGGCGTCCGGGTCCTGGAGGCAGCCACCATCGTCGCCGGCATCGTGGTCATCATGACGCTCGTGACCGTGCGGCAGGCCGAACCCGACCCGCAGGTGCAGGCCACCGGTGCGGCCCTGATCGCCCTGCACGACTGGACGTTCCTGACGGGGCAGGGTTTCCTGCCGGCAGTGAACGCGCTCCTGGTGGGCCCGCTGCTGTACCAGTCCCGCCTCGTGCCGCGGGTCCTTCCCGTGCTCGGGTTCATCGGAGCCCTCCTGCTTGCCATCACCTTCGTCGCCACGATGTTCGGCTTCTGGGCACAGGTGTCTTCGGCGTCCGCCCTGCTGACCATTCCGATCGCCCTGTGGGAGCTCTCGCTGGGTATCTGGCTGATCGTCAAGGGCTTCCAGCCCTCCCCCATCACCGCTGACCTGGCCGCCGACCCCGCATCCGGCAGCGGCGTCCCGGTCCACTCGGGGCAGAGCGGCTGACCGTCGGCGCGGCCGCCCCTTACCGCCCGGGCTGCAGGTTGGCGCACCGACGAGGTACGAGTCAGCGCCGTCACCGGCGGACCGGCTATTCGGACAAAAACCTCAAAACCTTACAATCAGCTCGTTACGCTCCCCTGGCACATTCGAACCAACGGGGGCGTGATGAGGATTTCGTGGTGGGGTAGCCGCAGGTCACGGGCGGCGGCGCTGTCCGCCGTCGCGGGCGTGCTGGCGGTCAACGGACTGCTGGTGCCGGCACCCGCCGCGCCCACCCCGATCAACCCGGTACTGGCCGCCGTCGACGAGGCCATCGGCCCGGTCGATCCGGTCGCCGAGGCGCTGAGCTTCGGCGTGATGACCGAAGGCGACGCCACGGTGAACAACGACGAGAACGAGGGAACCCTCGCCGTCGGCGGCGACCTCACCTTCGGCAACTACCAGCTCGCCGGGGCGACCGCTGGATCGTTCGTGGTGCCCGGCGACGCCAACCCCAGCGCCCTGGTCGTGGGTGGACGGGTCAACTTCGCCGGCAGCGTCGGCGGCAGCCGCCTCCAGGTGCTCTCCAACGGCTACGCCAAGGTCGGCAACCTGACCGGCACCTTCGTCCGTAACACCGACAACAACGGCGCCCAGGTCAACACCCGGATCCTGCCAGCGAACGACTACGACGCCTCACCCCGGGTGGAGCTCGTCACCCGGCAGCCGGTCCCCAGCGTCGGGCCGACCTCGCCGATCAACTTCGCCGGCGCGTTCGCCGCCTTCCGGGACACCACCGCCGGCCTGGCCACCTGCGACAACACGGTGGTGCTGCGGACGCCGAACGGTGACGTGCTGCCCCGACCGATCCCGCCAGGCAGCAACGCCGTCGTCACGTTGACCCCGGGCGTGACGAATGTGCTCAACCTGACCGCCGCCGACCTGGCCAACATCCAGATCCTGACCTTCGCCAGCCAGCCGACCGCCGACACCCCGCTGCTGGTGAACGTGGACACCAGCGGCGTGGGCAACACGTTCGCCTGGACGGCCCCGAACTTCGCCGGGATCGGCGGACCGCAGGCGCGCTACATCCTGTTCAACTTCCCGACCGCCACCGCGCTCACCCTCACCCCGAACGCCGCCACCGTCGAGGGCACCATTTACGCGCCCAACGCCAGCCTCACCGACCTCTCCTCCAGCAACACCGAGGGCAGCGTCATCACCCGTACGCTGGACCACCGTGGTGGCGAGATCCACTACTTCCCGTTCAGCACCACCCTGTCCTGCGCAGGCGCCACCCCGGCCGACATCGCCCTGATCAAGTCGTCCACCACCACGTCGATCACGTCGGTCGGGCAGCAGGTGCCGTACTCGTTCCACGTGGTCAACACCGGCGGTGTCCCACTGACCAACATCTCCGTCACCGACGTGCAGACCCCGCCGTCGTCGAACGCCAACCTTGGCCCGATCACCTGCGCCGCCACCACCCTTGCGCCAGGGGCGCAGACCGCCTGCACGGCCACCTACACCGTCACCCAGGCCGACCTGGACAACAACGGCGTCACCAACGTCGCCACCGCACAGGGCAGCCCACCCACCGGTCCACCGGTCGTCTCCGATCCGAGCACCCTGACCATCCCGGCCCAGGGGCTCACCGCCGCCGTCACGGTGGTGAAGTCGTCGACCACCACGAGCATCACGACTGTCGGGCAGCAGGTGCCGTACCGGTTCCTGGTCGCCAACACCGGCGGTCTGACCCTGAGCAACGTGGCCGTCACCGACGTGCAGACCCCGCCGTCGTCGAACGCGAACCTCGGCCCGATCACCTGCGCCGCCACCACCCTGGCACCCGGCGTGAGCACCATCTGCACCGCCACCTACACCGTCTCCCAGGCTGACCTGGACAACAACGGGGTCACCAACGTGGCGACCGCGCGGGGCACCCCGCCCGGCGGCGGTACGCCGGTCACCTCGCAGCCGTCGACGCTGACCGTCCCCGCAGCCGGACTGACCCCGTCGATCGCGGTGACGAAGACCTCCACCACCGCGTCAATCACCGCAGTCGGGCAGCAGGTGCCGTACTCGTTCCACGTGGTCAACAACGGCGGGGTCACCCTGACCGCCATCAACGTCACCGACGTGCAGGCACCGCCCTCGTCGAACGCGAACCTCGGCCCGATCACCTGCGCCGCCACCACCCTCGCGCCCGGCGCACGCACCGCGTGCACCGCCACCTACACCGTCACCCAGGCCGACCTCGACAACGACGGAGTCACCAACACCGCCACCGCACACGGCACCCCGCCCGGCGGTGGCACCCCGGTGAACTCGCCGCCCTCGACCCTGACTCTGCCGGAAACCGGCCTGGTCGCCTCGATCGCGGTCGTGAAGACATCCACGACCACTCTGATCAGCACCGTCGGCCAGCAGGTGCCGTACTCGTTCCACGTGGTCAACACCGGCGGGTTCACCCTGACCGCCATCAACGTCACCGACGTGCAGGCACCGCCCTCGTCGAACGCGAACCTCGGCCCGATCACCTGCGCCGCCACCACCCTCGCGCCCGGCGCGCAGACCGCGTGCACCGCCACCTACACGGTCAGCCAGGCCGACCTGGACAACGGCTTCGTACGCGACACCGCCACTGCGCAGGGCACCCCGCCTGGTGGCGGAACGCCCGTCCAATCAGGGCCGTCGACGTTGACGATCCCGAGCGGTGACGTCTTCCCTGCCATCTCACTGATCAAGTCGTCCACCACCGCTGCCATCAGCTCGGTGGGCCAACAGGTGCCCTACCGCTTCCTGGTCGCCAACACCGGCGGCGTCACCCTGAACAACGTCAACATCACCGACGTACAGGACCCGCCGTCGTCGAACGCGAACCTCGGCCCGATCACCTGCCCACAGACCACCCTCGCTCCCGGTGCGACCACCGTCTGCACCGCGACGTACACGGTCACCCAGGCCGACCTGGACCATGACGAGCTGACCGACATCGCCACCGCGCACGGCACCCCGACGGGGACCGAGGAGCCGGTTGACTCGGACCAGGTCGTGCTGACCATTCCGGCGGCCGACGTCACACCGTCGATCTCGGTGGTGAAATCGTCCACCACCACCTCCATCACCTCGGTCGGGCAGCAGGTGCCCTACCAGTTCCTCGTCATCAACAACGGCGGCGTGACGCTGACCAACGTCAACGTCACCGACGCACAGATCCCGCCCTCGTCGAACGGGAACCTCGGGCCGATCACCTGCCCACAGACCACTCTCGCGCCCGGTCAGGCGACAGCCTGCACCGCCATCTACACCGTCACCCAGGCCGACCTCGACAACAACGCGGTCGCCGACGTCGCCACCGCGCACGGCACACCACCGGCCAGTGAGACGCCGGTCGACTCGCCGCCGTCCACGCTGACGATTCCGGAGTCTGGGTTGGTCGCCGCGATCTCGGTGGTCAAGGCCTCCGAAGTCACCTCGATCGGTGCGGTCGGGCAGCAGGTGCCCTACCGGTTCCACGTGGTCAACACCGGCGGACTCACCCTGACCAACGTCAACGTCACCGACGTGCAGGCACCGCCCTCGTCGAACGCGAACCTCGGCCCGATCACCTGCGCGAACACCACACTCGCACCGGGTGAGTCCACCGCGTGCACCGCCACCTACACCGTCACCCAGGCGGACCTCGACAACGAAGGGGTCACCGACACCGCCACCGCACACGGCACACCGCCGGGCAGCCAGCCGCCGGTGAACTCGCCACCGGCGACGCTGACCATCCCCGAGGCGGGGCTCGTCGCTGACATCGACGTGATCAAGTCGACGACCACCGTGGCGATCGCCGCGCCGGGCCAGCAGGTGCCCTACACCTTCCTGGTCGTCAACACCGGCGGCTTCACGCTCACCAATGTGACAGTCAACGACACCGTGCTGCCGCCGTCCGAGCGTGGTGTGCTCGGGCCGATCACCTGCGGTCCGCAGAACATCCCGAACGGCGCGGTGACATTGTCGCCGGGCGCCTCCATCCAGTGCCGGACGACCTACACCGTGACCGCGGAGGACTTCACCGGCTCGTCGCTGCGCAACGTCGCCACGGCCACCGGTACGCCGCCGTTCGGGCCGCCGCCGGTCTCACCACCGTCCCCGCTGGACATCCCGATCCCGCATCCGGCCATCGCCATCACCAAGTCCGTGACGCCCACCGTGGTGTCCGCGGCCGGTGACGTGGTCACGTACCGGTTCGAGGTGAGCAACACCGGTACCACAGCGCTCAGCGCGGTGACTGTCGACGAGACCGACTTCTCCGGCACCGGGACGCCCGGCGCGATCACCTGCGGCACCCCACCGGTCGCCAACGGCGCGGTCACCCTGGCCACCGGGGCGAGCACTACCTGCACGTCTACCTACGCGGTCACTGCGGCGGACATCGAGGCCGGCCGGATCACCAACACGGCCGTCGCCGCCGGCACGCCGCCGACCATTCCCGGCCAGGACCCACCCGCACCGGTACGCTCCGCGCCGGTCTCGGCCGAGGTCACGGCCACCCGGGGCGCGGCGATCACGGTGGTGAAGTCGAGCAGCACCGACAAGATCGTCCGACCGGGGCAGCATGTGCCGTTCCAGTTCGTGGTCACCAACACCGGTCAGGTGCCGCTGACCGACGTGACGATCACCGACGCCCTGACCGCGCCGGCCTCGGCGGCCAACCTCGGCCCGATCGCCTGCGGTCCGGAGCGGACCCCGAACGGCGCCGTCACCCTCGCGGCCGGCGCGGCCGTGACCTGTGCGGCGACGTACACGGTCAGCAAGGCCGACTACCACCACGGGTCGCTGCGCAACACCGCGACGGCAACCGGCACTCCGCCGGACGGCCCGGCGCCGGTCTCACCCGAGTCCACCATCACCGTCCCGGTGAAGGGCAAGCTCCCGGTGACCGGTACGTCGTTCCCGGCTGGGCTCTGGATGGGCGCCGGCGTGCTGGCGGTGCTCCTGGGCGCGGCGCTGCTGCTGGTCGTCCGGCAGCGCAGAATCCGCGCCTAGCGCGGAACTGATCGCGAGGGTCGGACCGGAGGGGAACCGGTCCGGCCCTCGTGGCACGTCACCCCACGACCGCGACGAGCGACGTCACTGATTCGGGAGTGGCGCTACCACCTCGGTCGACCGCCAGGCCCTGCGCGCGACGTCGTAGACCATCCGGCGATCGACCTGCTTCGGGACCGACTGGCCGAGCCGCCACGATCCGGACGTGGCGTAGAGATCGACTGTCACCGAGCCCGGTGTCGCGGCGCCCAGCTCGCCGACCCAGTGCCGGTTCTCCCCGATCAGCCTCTCCACGGTCTCGACGTCGGGCGCCGTCACCTCCACCACAGTGGTGTCGACAAGCGCCGAGCCGACCAGCAGGGCCAGGAGCCGGCCGAGGACCGCCGCGGGCACCGTGCGGTCGGTCGTCTCGAGAGCCACGTAGCAGTCGTCGTGCCCGGAGAAGAACAGGCGTGAGCCGGCCAGCGCGGGTAGGACCGGCTCGTCGTACCTGGCCGTTCCGATGTCGACGATCATCTCGTCGACGCGGGCGGCGGAAGGCGTACCCGGCACGTCGACAAGTGTCAGATTGTAGGGGTACCAGCCGTCCAGGAACCGGGGCAGCTGCTCCCGGCGGATCAGCAGGGCCTCTTCGCTGAGGCCGACGACCCCGGCCGCCAGCGCGCCGACCTGACGCACCTCGAAGCTGACGCCCTGCTCCGCCGCGATCCGCGACGGCCGCCACTGCTGATACTCCTCATCCAGGAAGCTGTTGGTCTCCAGGCCGACAACCATGATGGTGTCGTTGCCGTCGAGCATGAGCACATCGGCCAGCTCGGCGGCCTGCGCCGCTGTCGCGGTCACCATCCAGGAGCCGCCTGTCTCGCGAACGCTGAAGCTCAACGGGAAGGGCGCGCGGTCCAGGCCCACGCTGTTCACGGAGAACGCCCCATGAGGTCCGACCTCGACCGTCGCGGCACCGTCCCCGGCGATCGGGTAGCCGATCTCGGTGAGGTCCACCCGCAGGTCGGCGAGGCTGAGCTGCGGATTCAGGGCCCTTGTCACGGCGTCGGTGAGCGGTCGATGGGCGACGATGTGCTCGACCGCCGCCCGGTCCACAGTCATCTCGTAGTAGTCGACGGCGAACTCGACGAAGCGGTCGACGATGCCGTCGAACAGGATGTCGAGCAGCCCGGACCCGTCCGGGCCGTTGTCGTCGTACGGCCCGCTCGGTGGTGGGAAGGCGAGGCCGTCACCGGCGTGCCAGCGATCGTCCCCCACCAGCCGCCACAGCACCGTCGTCGCGAGGAGTCGTCCGTCTTCGTCGCAGAAGGCGGGTTCCGTCACGTGCGGACGTAGAACCTCCGGGACGCCGTCGACCAGGCCCGGCCACAGCTCGTGGTCTGGATTGCGGTACGGCGACATCGCCGACTCGTGGTCGAAGAGTCGGATGAAGGCGCCGTCGGCGGTGAACACGACGGCCCACTCGTCGCCGCTGCCGTTGCTCATCAGCGCCGCCTCGTCCGTGCCCCAGTTCGAGGTGTAGGCGTAGTAGGGGTCACCGCCGTCGATGATGCGCTCGAGCACGGCCAACGCCTTGCAGCGCTGCCGCAGCAGGTCGATGTCAGGGAGTTTGGCGGCAACGTCGTAGGCGGTCACCGGGTCACCCTAGTGAGGCGGCAGCGCCCCGGTGTCGGGGGCGAGGACCCGGGTGAAGAACGCCAGGCTGTCGCGGATCAGCGGCTCCAGCGGCACTCCGGCGAAACAGTGGTCGGCCCCCCGCACCACCGACAACTCGACCTCGGCACCCGCCGCGGTCAACGCTGCGGCAAGCTCCTCGCTCTGCCCCACCGGTACGACCAGGTCCTGGTCGCCGTGGATCAACAGCATGGGCGGGGCCTGGTCGGTGACGTAGGTGATCGGACTGGCCGCCCGGCCCGCTTCCGGGTTCCCGGCCAACGGGGCGCCGATCAGCAGAGACTCGGGCGAGTCCGCCGCCTCGTGGTCGATCGTTCCGGACGGGTGCGCCTGCGCCTGCATGGTCAACAGGTTCGATGGCGCGTACCAGCAGACCGCCGCCCGGACACGGCTGTCGTCCTGGTCGTTCCCCGTCAGCGCGACCATCGAGGCCAGGTGCCCACCGGCCGACTCGCCCCACACCCCGATCCGCTCGCGGTCCACGCCCACCGTGTCGCCGTGGCGGCGCAGCCAGCGCACCGCCGCCGTGACGTCGTCGAGTTGAGCGGGGAAGTGCGCCTCGCCGCTGAGCCGGTACTGCGCGGAGGCGACAGCGAACCCGGCACGGATGGCGGCGGTGAAGGGATCGGCTTCCATGAGCCAGTCCGCCGGGTGCTTGGGCGAGCCGAACATCCACGCGCCGCCGTGGATCCACACCAGGACCGGGGCCGGTTGGGGTGCCGCCACCGGCACGACAAGGTCCAACGTCAGCGGGCGGAAGCCCGGGACCTCGTTGACGACGATGTCGCGGTGCTCGACCCGGTCGGTCCAGCCTCGGGATGCCGCATCGATCATCAAGTCATCTTCGCACCGACGGCCCCCGGGAGTGGATCACTGTTGCTTGTCGGGCGCGGCGGGGCGGGCGCGGACGTGCAGCCGCTCCCCCTGCGGCCCGAAGAGACTGAGGGCTTCGGCGGTGCCGGGGCCGGGGTTGAAGAAGAGGTGCGGGATACGGGTGTCGAACTCGGCCACCTCCCCCGGGGTCAGCGTCAGATCACGGTCGCCGAGCAGCAGGCGCAGCCGGCCGGAGAGCACGTAGAGCCACTCGTACCCCTCGTGGGCCTGTGGGATTCGGCCCCCGGCGGACGGGTCCGGCGGGAAGATCTGCTTGAACGCCTGCACACCGCCCGGTCGGCGGGTCAGCGGGAGGTACGTCACGCCGTGGATGACGATCGGTTTGGGGCGTACCCGAGGGTCGCCGGTGGCGGGGGCGTCGACCAGTTCGTCAAGCGCCACCTGGTAGGCCCTCGCCAGCGGGAGCAGCAGCTCCAGGGTGGGCCGACGGCTACCGGACTCCAGCCGGGACAGGGTGCTCACCGAGATGCCGGTCAGGTCGGCGAGCTGGGTCAGCGTGGTCCCGCGTTGGTGACGCAGGGCACGCAGCCGGGGGCCGACGGCCGCCAGCGCGGCGCTGTCCTCGTTTGCCATAACGGCAAGGATAGTTGCCACCTTGCTGGCAGCGACGGATGGTGGGCGCAGCCGACAGAGCAAGAGGGAGATACCGGTGGACGAGACATACGACGTGGTGGTGGTGGGCGGCGGCGCCGCAGGGCTCAGCGGGGCCCTGGCGCTGAGCCGGGCCCGACGGTCGGTGCTGGTGATCGACTCCGGTGAGCCGCGCAACGCGCCGGCCGACCGGATACACAACTACCTCGGCCGGGAGGGGACGCCGCCGGGCGAGTTGCTCGCGATCGGCCGGGCCGAGGTGGCCGGGTACGGCGGGCAGTTCCGCACCGGGCGGGTGGAGGCCGCGACCCGGGACGACGACGGGTTCCGGCTGAGCCTCGACGGCGGGGCGTCGGTGCGGGCCCGCCGGCTGCTGGTGACCACCGGTCTGACGGATGAGCTGCCCGACGTGCCCGGCCTGGCCGAGCGGTGGGGTCGCGACGTGCTGCACTGCCCGTACTGCCATGGGTGGGAGGTTCGCGACCGGCGGATCGGCGTCCTGGCGACCAGCCCGCTGAGCGTGCACCAGGCCGAGATGTGGCGACAGTGGAGCCCCAGCGTTCTGCTCCTGCTGCACGACTCCCCGGCGCCGGACGCGGAGACCGCCGAGCGGCTCGCCGCCCGGAGCATCGCTGTGGTGCCCGGTCCGGTCGCCGCCGTGGAGGTGACCGACGACGCGCTGACCGGTGTACGGCTCGCCGACGGCCGGGTGGTGGCGCTCGACGCGATAGTGGTGGCGACCAGGCTGACTCCCCGCGCCGACGCGCTGGTGGGGCTGGGTCTGGCCCCGGAGGAGGTGACGATGGGTGAGCACGTCATCGGCGCCCAGATCCCGACCGACGCCACCGGTGCCACGACCGTCCCGGGTGTCTGGGTGGCGGGCAACGTGGCCGACATCCGCGGCCAGGTGATCACGTCCGCCGGGGCCGGCCTGAACGCGGCGGCGGCGATCAACGCCGATCTCATCGCCGAGGAGACCCGCGACGCGGTGGCCGCGTACCGGCAGATGGTGGCCACGACGTTCGAGGAACCGGCGTGGGAGGAGCGCTACCAGTCCCGCCCCTCGGTCTGGAGTGGCCGGCCGAACCCGCAGCTGGTCGCCGAGGTCACCGACCTGGCCCCGGGACGCGCCCTGGACGTGGGCAGCGGCGAGGGCGCCGACGCGGTGTGGCTGGCCGAGCGCGGCTGGCAGGTGACGGCGGTGGACATCTCCACCACGGCGTTGAGCCGGGCCGCCGCGCACGCCGAGGCCGCCGGCGTGGGCGACCGGATCGAGTTCACGCACGCCGACCTACGGGACAAGCCGCCCACCGAGGAGGCGTACGACCTGGTGTCCGCGCAGTTCATGCACCTGCCACCGGTGGAGCGGCGGGAGTTGTTCGGCCGGCTGGCCGCGGCGGTGGCACCGGGCGGCGTCCTGCTGATCGTCGGGCACCACCCCTCGGATCTGTGGGGGTCGGCGCACCGGATGCACATGCCGGACGCGATGTACACCGCGCAGGACGTGGCCGCCGAGCTGGAGTCGACCCACTGGGAGATGCTGGCGGCGGAGGAACGCTCCCGTCCCGCGACGAATCAGAACGGCGAGGAGATCACCCTGCACGACGCGGTCCTGGTGGCCCGCCGACGCTGACCTCGCACCGATCAGGTCGCTCCACGTTGGCCTGCGTCGATCATGGAGTTGTGGTGGATCACAAAGGTGGTGGAGCACCACCTTTCCGGCACCACGACTCCATGATCGGCGCGGGAGCGGGGGAACTCGGGACGACAACGTGAGAGGTGGTGGGGCAGGACTTCGCATGAAGTCCGCTCGGCGGTAGCGTTGCGCCACACTGACGGCCCGTGGGGCAGGCGACCGCCGACCCTGACGCCCCGATCGTACGGAGGATGGTGCATGTCCATCGGCGCTGAGCCGCACGCAGCACGCGACGATGCGGCCTCCCGGCCGAGCTTCGAGCTCGCCCTGCGCGGATACGACAAACGCCAGGTGGACCGGCACCTGGAGCAGCTCGACGGTCAGATCGCGATGCTGAGTGGGGAGCACGGGCGGTCCGCCGTCCGCGTCCGTGAACTGACCGCCGAAGTGCAGCGGCTGCGTGCCGAACTGGCCGAGCTTCAGGAGCAACCCGTGCAGGTGGACCGCGCCTCGTTCCACGATCTGGGCCCGATGGTCGGCGAAATCATGGCGCTCGCCGAGAAGCAGGCCGGCATCATCACCGAGTCCGCCACCGACCGGGCGAACGAGCTGCGCAGCGAGTCCGAGCGGATCCTCGCCGACACCCGCGAGCGGGCCGCGCAGGCACGTCAGGATCTGGCCGAGGAACTGGCCGCCCGGCGGGCCGAGCAGGAGCAGGCGCACGAGGAGCGGCGCACCCTGGCCGAGGCCGAGCTGACAGCTATCCGCGAGCACGCCGAGCAGTTGCGGGCCGACGGTGAGGCCGCGCACGAGCGCGCCCAGCACGAGGCCAAGCGGATCACCGAGCAGAGCGCGCAGCAGCTCAACCAGACCCGGGTCGCCGCCGACGCGCTGATGAAGTCGGCCCGTACCCAGATCCAGCAGGAACTCCAGTCGGCCCGCTCCAAGCACCAGCAGGAGATGGCCCAGTGGCAGGCCGGCGTGGAGCGGGAGGTCAACGAACGGCGTACCGCCGCCGAGCAGGACATCGCCGAACAGCAGGCCGCCGCCGAGCAGGAACTGGCCGAGCAGCGCAGCGCGACCGAACAGCAGATCGCCGCGCTGCTGGCCGAGGCACAGCAGCACGTGACCGAGCTGCGCAACCGCGCCGACGAGCAGGCCGCCAGCCACCAGCAGCAGCTCGCCACCCTGCAGAAGGAGCTTGAGGAGCGCCGGCAGGAAGCCGCGGAGCTGCACGCCGAGCTGGACACCGGCCGCCAGCAGCTCGCCGAGATCCGCCAGGAGGGCGAGGCGCTGGAGAACGAGCTGTCCCGGATGCAGCAGCGGCTCAGTGAGGTCCGCCGCGACCTGACCGCCGAAAGCGCCCGGCTGGACGACGCCCGCCGCGCCGGGGACTCCGCCGAGCGGCACGCCAAGGAGGTCCGCGCCCGCGTACAGCGGGAGGCGAAGCGGGTTGCCGACCTCGCCGCCGCGGCGGTCATGGCCGCGGCAGCCGGTGGCACGGAGACGGCCGAGTACCCGATGGTGGGTTCCCGCTCCAGCGCCGACCGGCCCGCCCCGGAGCGGGCGGGCGTCGAGCGGCTCACCGTCGAGCGCGTCGGCGTCGACCGGTACTCCGCGGAGCGCCCCGCCGTGGACGACGCGGACGTCGATCGCGCCACTGCCGACCGCGCCCCGCTCAACGCCGCACCTGCCGACCGGAGCCCGGTCGAGAACGGCTACGCCGACCTGTCCCCGGTCGAGCAGGCCAATGGCGACCAGGCCCCGGCGGAGCAGGCGAACGACGAGCACCCTGAGGCAGCGGCGGTGGCGGACGAGTCGACGACGTCCGAACGTACGGCTGCCCGGGAGGTTGGCGCCGACGACGCCGAGCGGACCTTCCCTCGGCACATCGGCACTGACGCACCGACGCCCGTACCGTTCCTGGCCTTCGGGCAGCCGGTCAGCGAGAACGGCGCCGCCCGGCACTGACCTCAGCCGCGGTTGCACCCGGGTCCGGAGCGAATGCGCACGGGCCCGGGCCGACCAGCGGTGATCAGGTGATGAGAAGTAGGTCCTAGAAGGTTCGGAGACCTACTTCTCATCACCTGATCAAGGGACGGGCGGTGGCCGGTGCGGATTCTGCGCGGAACCGGGTCGCCGTACCCGTTCCAGCTGGCAGGCTGGGCTGGCCGCCGCGCACCAGCGGTGGCCGCCGGCCCGACCGGTGACCGAGAGGAGCGCCCGGTGACCGACCAACCGGAGGAGTTCGACCTGCTCGTCGTCGGTGGCGGCAAGGCCGGCAAGACGTTGAGCATGGACGTCGCCCGATCCGGTCAGCGGGTCGCCATGGTCGAGCGCGGCATGATCGGCGGCAGCTGCATCAACGTCGCGTGCATCCCGACGAAGGCGCTGGTGACCAGCGCGCGGGCCGCCCGCCAACTGCGGGACGCGTCGGCGCTCGGCCTGACGGTGGAGGGCGGCCGGGTCGACATCGACCTGTTGCGCGCGCACAAGCAGGACGTGGTCGAGGGGATGGTCGCTGCGAACCGGCAGCAGTTCCTCGACTCCGGCCTGCACCTGGTGATCGGCGAGGCGCGGTTCGTCGGCCCTCGGACCGTACGGGTGGCACTCGCCGACGGCGGCGAGCGACTGCTGCGCGGCAGCGACGTGGTGATCAACACGGGCACCCGCCCTCATCTGCCGTCGGTGCCCGGGATGGCCCAGGCCGGTGTGCTCACCAGCGACGAGTTGCTGCACCTGGACCGGCTGCCGGCCCGGCTGGTGGTGCTCGGCGGCGGCACCGTCGGGGTGGAGTTCGCGCAGATGTTCGCGTTGTTCGGCAGCGCGGTGACGCTGGTCGAGGGCGGTCCACGGCTGCTCACCCGGGAGGACCCCGACGTCAGCGACGCGGTGATGCGCGTCTTCCTCGACGATGGCATCGACGTACGGGTGGGTGTGGCGGTCGCGCGGGTCGACCGGGAGGCCGACGGCTCGCTCCGGGTGACACTGGACGACGGCAGCGTGGTGGTCGGGGACGACGTGCTGGTGGCGGCCGGCCGGGAACCGGTCACCGACGGGCTCGGCCTGGACGTGGCCGGCGTACGGCTCAGCGAGCGGGGCTTCGTGGAGGTCGACGAGCACCTGCGCACCAGCGCCGAGCGCACATGGGCGGCCGGGGACGTCGCCGGCAGCCCGCAGTTCACCCACGTCTCGTTGGACGATTACCGGATCATCCGGGCCAACCTCGCCGGCGGCCAGCGCAGCACCGCCGACCGGCTGATCCCGTACACCGTCTTCACCACCCCGGAGCTGGCGCGGATCGGGCTGACCGAGACCGAGGCGCGCCGCGCCGGGTACGACGTCCAGGTCGCCCACCTGCCGGTCGCCGCCATCCCCCGGGCACGCACCCTGCGCCAGACCCAGGGCATGTGGAAGGCAGTCATCGACACCGGCACCGACCGGATCCTCGGTGCGTCGCTGCTCGGCGCCGAGGCCGGTGAGGTGATCACCTCGGTGCAGCTGGCCATGCTCGCCGGAATGCCGTGGACCGCTCTGCGGGACGCGGTCATCACCCACCCGACCATGACCGAGGGTCTCAACCTGCTCTTCGCCTCGCTGGAGTCCCGCCCGGTCCGCTGAGCGCCGCCGGGCCCGCGCCGGCGACCGCTACCCGGCGATCTCGTCGCGTACCCGTTGTTGGAAGGCCCGGGCCTGCGCTCCGGTGGGCGGCGGCCCGCCGTGCCGGGCGGCGACCGCCTGTCGGATCACCTGGGCCGGGTCGCCGGTCTCGATCAGCCGCTGACCGGCCGCCACCTTCGCGAGCCAGACGCCGTCGCGGTGGCGCACCAGCGACCGGCAGGCGCCGATTACGGCGTCCTCGGTGCCGGGCGCGGGCTGGTCGGCCGGCGGTGTGGGCAGGGCCAGCCACCAGGTCAGCGCCTCGATGAGCAGCCGGCGCAGGTCGGCTGGGGCGAGGTCGGCGAAGGCTTCCCCCGCCGGCGGCCCGAGCAGTGGGAGTCCACTCTGGTGCAGGATGCTGCGATCGAGGCCGTACCAGAATCGGCCGTCGGCGGCCGGGCGGTCGGCGGGGTCGAGGGTGCGCCGGAACGGCATGGCGGCCCCGGTGTTCAGTTCGACCTCGAAGCCGGGCTCCGGGGTGCCGGAGGCTGCCACCGCCCGGTCGTAGACGACCAGTTCCAGGCCGCGCGCCGGGCAGGGCAGCGCCTCGTGCCGCAGTCGGGCGACCACCGTCCGCTTGGCGGCCTCGGTGAGCGGTCCGGCGCTGAGCAGTGCCACGTCCACGTCGCTGCGGCCCGGCTGGTACGCCCCGAGCCCCACCGAGCCGGCCGCGTACGCGCCGACCAGGTCGGTGCCGAGCACGTCCCTGGCGGTGCTGACCAGGTCGTCGAGGTAGCGCTGAAGATCGGAGTCCACGGGTCATCATGACGCACGGCTCGGAACCCGGCGGGGCTACCCCGCGTAGAGCAGCAGCAGACCGGCGACGGTGTAGGCGACCATCAGCGCCAGCAGGGGTAGTTGGCCGGCCACCGCCCGGGCCCGGGGGAACAGGTACAGGGCGCGGTCGTGGGCGAGCAGCGTGCCGAGCAGGTGCCCGAGGATGATGACGGTGACCTGGAGGGTCGCCACCCCGGAGGGCGTGACCAGCGCGGTCTGCGGCTCCCAGTCGGCGGTGCCGAGCCAGTTGGCGCCGGTGCCCAGCGGGTCGGAGAGCAATGCGACGGTGCGCTGGCCCTCCAGGATCAGCAGCGAGTAGTAGTGCGCCACCACGTACCCGACGGCGATCGGCACGATGGAGTGGGCGATCTCGCCCGGCACCCCACGGGCCTCGGCCGCGTCGGCGCGACCGATGCGCGCCGCGGCGCCGGTGGCGGCGAGGTACGCGATCGCGACGGCGGCGATGACGACGCTCAGACCGGCGGTGCCGGTGACCGCCGGGTGCAGGCCGTTCTCCTGGCTGAAGCGCAACCAGACCGGCGCGTTGGAGAGGCTGTCGTACATGGTCGAGCCGAGCAGCACGATCACCACGGCGACCAGCCCGGGGCGGGGTCGCAGGCCGGCGATCCCGTCGAGCGGGTTGCGCCACACCAGGACGCCGTCCGCGGCCCGGCCGAGCGGGGCGAGCTGACCGATCAGGCTGCTGTACACCTCGAACGGGTCGGCGTGGTCGAACCAGCCGGCGCCGAACAGCACCGCCCCGGCCAGCAGGACCACCGTGTACCCGGCCAGCCAGGCGGTGATGACCGGCAGGGTGGCCCGGTCGGGGGCGACCAGTTCCAGCCAGACGAACCCGAACACTGTGGCGGCGGCCGGCCACCACCCGACGCTGGCGGGCAGCTCACGGAGCCCACGGTTCGGGTCGCGCCGCGCGGCCAGCGCCGCGAGCAGGTGGACCGTGCGCAGCGGGTTGACCGCCCGCCAGATCGGGCCGAGCAGCAGCGACAGCGGGGCCAGCCCGACCCAGAGCAGCACGTAGAGCGTGCCGGCGGTGGGGTTGTCCACTGTGTCCGGGCCGCCCAGCAGTCCGAGGCAGAACCAGGCGGCGGCGAGCAGGCCGAGCCCGCGCAGCGCCCATCGGAACGTGGGCGCGTCGAGGAGTCGGGCGAGCCAGCCCGGCACCGGGCGACCGCCGGTGGCGTCCCGGTCGAGTCGGGGTTCACGCCAGAGCAGGCCGAGCGCCACGAAGGTGACGACGAGGGTCAGCGCGGCGGCGACGACGAGCTGCGGCAGCGTGATCGGCAGGTCCTGGCGGCCACCGACGCCGTGTGCCAGCAGCGTGGGAGCGGCTGTCATGCCGCTCAGCGGACGACGAGTTGGAAGAGCACCAGCTCGGACTCGTGCGTCTCCACCTCGAACAGCCCGGTCTTGTCGGCCCGGAACTCCACCGAGCCGGGCGTGCCGGCCGGCAGCCGGGCGCCCAGGTCGTAGCCGTGCACGTGCAACTCGTCGGCCACGTCGGAGGTGACAGTGATCCGGACCAGCTGGCCCTTACTGACGGTGATCCTTCCGGTCGGCGGGTCGACCCGCTTCTTCGCGATGGTCACGGTGATCTGTTGGTCCACGGCGGCGGTGCTGGCGGAGGCGCTGGGCGTGCTGGTGGCCGTCGGGGCCGGCGCGGTGGGGGTGGCGCTCGACGGTGCGGCGGACGTGGGCGCCGTCGAGGGGGTGGCCACGGAGGGGTCGTCGTCCTGCCCACACGCGGCGAGGAGCAGGGCGGCGAGGGCGGCGGCAGCGAGGGTGGCGGTGGTGCGGGCGGCGGGGGTACGGACGAGCACGGGCGGACTCCGAACGACGCGAGGGGGACGGGTGTCGGGTTGATCGTCGGGGAGGAGAACTCTACGTCTTGTTCGGTGACGGGGAAATGACCATGATGAACGAATGCGATCGAAGCTGGTCACTGTGCGTAAGGTCCTGAGTCGGGTCGTGGCGGCGCTGGCGGCGACAGTGGTGGTGTCGTTGCTGCTGCCGGTCACCCCGGCGTCCGCGCACGGCCAGCTGGCGACCTCCACCCCACTGAAGGGCACCGTCGTCCGCGAGCCGCTGACCCAGTTGGCGTTGTACTTCACCGAGAAGCCGGCGTCGAACGCGCACTTCGCCATCAGCGGGCCGAACGGGTCGCGAGTGGACAACGGCTGGTCCTACGGTGAGCCGAAGCGACTGGACAAGCCGGTCACCGAGTACTTCATGGTCGACGGCGTGTTCGAGCCACGGCTGTACCACACCGGCTTCCCGGCCATGGTGACCGTCGCGCACTGGCCGGCGAAGGGCCGTTACACCGCCAGCTACCTCTCCGTCGCCTCCGACGGTGAGGCGGTGCGGGGCGAGGTGACCTTCGACTACCAGGGCCCGGGCACGGCGGCTCCGGCCGGCTGGTCGGCGCCCACTGCGGGGCCGGATCCGGCGCTGCTCGCCCAGGCCGAGGGCGAGGGCTCGACCACCTCCGGGGCCACCGGCAGTCCGGTCGCCCCGACCGGCACTCCGGCGGACGACCCGGCCGGCGCCGCGGAGGAGCAGCGCGACACCGGGTTCCCAGCCTGGCTGATCCCGGCCCTGATCGTCGTCACGGTCTCGGCGGTCGTGCTGGTGGCGGCCCGCCGACGACCTGCGTCGCGCGGAGCGTCCACTGCGGACCGCCGGCCCGCCGGCGCGGCGAGCCGGGGTGGCGCCGCCACCCGCAAGTCCGGCAGCCCGACTCGGAAGACCGGCAATCGGTCCGGTGGTCCGGCGCGGCGCGGACGGCGGTAGACCGTGGCCATAGCCGGCCATTCTTCGCGTACCGCCTCGAACTTTCGCTCGGACATCAAGAACTTTTGATGTATCGAGGCGAAGCCATGGACAGTCCAATCGAAACACCTTAATGTTCCGAGCCATCCACCCGGTGTTTCCGCAATGTCACTCGTCGGCGTCGAGGACGTTACGGAACCGGGGCCGACGGTCATCCTCACCGCTGATCCACGCCGGCCGTCGGACACTCCACTGCCTCCTGGAGGAACGATGGGCACACGCCTGCTACGCCGACTCCACCATCCCGTCCTGGGTGCGCTGGCACTCGTCCTCGCCGCCGGCCTCTGGGCCGTCCCCGCCAACGCCGCCCCCGCGCAGGAACCGGGCGTCACGCTGCGCGTCTTCGACGTGCAGGTGCCGCTGTCCGAGTTGTGCACCCTCAAGCCCGCCCAGACCCCGAACGTGGACAAGCTGATGTCCACCATCAACTGGACCTCGGCGGCCGACTTCGGCTTCGAGGACAACTTCGTCTCGCAGGTGCTCGGCAACATCACCACCACCCAGGCCGGCAACTACACGTTCCGGCTCAGCAGCGACGACGGCTCCAAGCTGTCGATCGACAACGCCGTGGTGATCAACCACGACGGCCTGCACGGCGCGACCCCGCCCAAGGAAGGCAGCGTCACCCTCACCGCCGGGCTGCACCCGCTGCGCATCGACCACTTCGAGCGTGGGGGCGGGCAGCAGATCACCCTGGAGTGGAAGACACCCGGTTCGTCGACCTTCGTGGTCGTACCGAACTCGGCGCTGAGCACCGACGCCGGCGTGGTCCGGGTGACCGCACCCGGACGCAAGGAGTGCGAGGGGATCGCCGACACCCCTGGCGACGGCCTGCCACTGACCGGCGTGCACCCCGGCTACACAGTGACCAACCTGCGACCCAGCGGCTTCCAGCCGAAGGTCACCGGCATGGACTGGCTGGCCGACGGCCGGCTGGTCATCAGCACCTGGGGCGGCAGCGATCAGTCCGGCACCTCCCAGGACGGCGAGGTCTGGATCCTCGGCAACACCGGCGGGTCGACGAGCCCGGGCAACGTGACCACCAAGAAGATCGCCGGCGGCCTCAAGGAACCGATGGGGCTCAAGGTCGTCGACGGGGTGGTCTACGTGACCGAGAAGCAGCGGTTGACCCGGCTGGTGAACACCGGCGGTGACGAGGTGGCCGAGCGCCTGGAAACCGTCGCCACCTGGCCGTACGGCGGCAACTTCCACGAGTTCGCGTTCGGCCTGCTCTACCAGGACGGGTTCTTCTATCTGAACCTGTCGGTGTCCATCAACTCGGGCGGCGCCACCACCAACCCGCAGCCCGCCACCAACCGGGGCACCACCCTCAAGGTCAACAAGGACACCGGCGCGGTCAGCTACGTCGCCGGCGGTCTGCGTACGCCGCACGGCATCGGCTGGGGCCCGGAGGGCGGCATCTTCGTCACCGACAACCAGGGCGGCTGGCTGCCCTCGTCGAAGCTGGTGCACGTCAAGCAGGGCCGGTTCTTCAACCACTTCACCAACCCGGCAGGCCCGTTCGACACCGCGCTGGTCACCCCGCCGGTGCTCTGGATGCCGCAGAACGAGATCGCCAACTCGCCCAGCACGCCGATGTACCTGACCAGCGGTCGGTACGCCGGCCAGTTCGTCATCGGCGACGTGACGTACGGCGGCCTGCAACGGGCGAATGTGGAGAAGGTCAACGGCGAGTACCAGGGCGCCCTGTTCCGGCTCACCCAGGGCCTGGAGGCAGGTGTCTCCGAGGTCAACGTCGGCCCGGACGGCGCGATCTACGTCGGCGGGCTCGGCGCGGGCGGCAACTGGGGCCAGACCGGCAAGCTGTCGTACGGCCTGCAGAAGCTCACCCCGAACACCGCCACCACGTTCGAGATGCTCGCGATGCGCGCCACCACGACCGGCTTCGAGGTGGAGTACACCCAGCCCGTCTCGGCGGCGACCGCCGCCGAGCTGGCCGCGCGCTACAAGATCAAGCAATGGCGGTACGTGGCGACGTCGAGCTACGGCGGCCCGAAGATCGACGAGGAGACGCTGACCGTCACCTCGGCCACCCTCTCGGCGGACGGAAAGAAGGTCAGCCTCGCGGTGGCCGGCCGCAAGGCCGGTCGGGTGGTGCACCTGCGCTCGCCGCGCCCGTTCACCTCCACCAGTGGCCAGTCACTGTGGAGCACCGAGGCGTGGTACACGCTCAACTCCATCCCGGGCAGCCCGCCGCCGCCGACCGGCGGCACCATCACCGGCGTCGGCGGCAAGTGCCTGGACGTCGACAACGCCGGCACCGCCGACGGTACGAAGATCCAGCTGTGGACCTGCAACGGCACCGCCGCGCAGTCGTGGACCCGGGTCGGCGACACCTACCGGGTGCTCGGCAAGTGCCTGGACATCGACAACGGCGGCACCGCGAACGGTACGAAGATCCAGCTCTGGACCTGCAACGGCACCGGTGCGCAGGTCTGGCAGCCACAGGCCGACGGGTCGATCCGCAACCCGCAGTCCGGCAAGATCATGGAGGCCGCCGGCGGTAACACCGGCGACGGCACCCAGATCCAGCTCGGCACGTACGCGGGCGGCGCACACCAGAAGTGGGTGGTCAGTAGCGGGGTAACCGGCTGACAGTCGACGGGCGGGGCGTGGTCTGACCGGCGGGTCAGGTTGCGCCCCGCCCGTCCACCTCGCGAAGGTCGCGCTCAGCGGAACAGCACCGGCCGGTTCCCCCGGGCGCCGACGAACTGGCCCCGGATGTTGATGTCCTCGATCGAGTCGGTAACCCACACGCCCCGGGTGGTCAGGTCGGTCATCACCCCGTTGCGCCACAGGAACGGGTGCCACGCAGCGGTGGTGGTGCTCTGGCCCACCACCTCACCCCGGTCGTTGATCGCGGTGGCGCGACTCCAGTCGCCACCGAGCGTGCCGAGGTCGGTCAGTGTGCCGTTCTGCCAGCGGAACGCCCGCCCGTTCGCCGCGCCCACCACCTGGCCCCGGTTGTTGACCCCGATGGCCTCGCTGCCGATCTGGGTGAAGACGCCGTTGCGCAGGAGACCGCCCACGCAGGTGCACGGGTAGTCCTGCGGGGGCACGTTGAACCCGCCCACCACGTCGCCCGCGTTGTTGACGTCGGTGGTGAACTCGTAGAAGTACTCCCGGCCCAGGTCGGTGAAGACCCCGTTGCGCCACAGGAAGCGGTGCGGCATGTCGCCAGCCGGTTCACTGGTGCCGAGCACCTGCCGCCGGTCGTTGACCCCGATCGCCACGCTGTTCTCCCCACCCAGGGTGCCCAGGTCGTGGAGCCGACCGTCGCGCCAGAGCACCGCGCGGGTCAGGTAGTCCGAGCCGAAGGAGGTGATCGCCACGTCACCGAACTCGTTGACGTCCACCGCGCTGGAATCCGTGTCGCCTGGCAGCACACCCAGGTCGATGATGACACCGTGGCGCCAGAGCACGGCGTGCCGGGCGCCGCTGGCGACGGTACTCCAGCCGACGATGTCGCCGCGGTCGTTCATCGCCGTCGCAGCGCCGTCGCCTCCGGACAGGGTGCCGAGGTCGACGACCCGATAGCTGTGCGGGGACGCGGCGACGGGAGCGGGAGCGAGGGTGATCAGCGCGACGACTGTCGTCGCAGCGGTCAGCAGGGGACGCAGGGACACCATGGACGCCAAGGGGGACGCTCCTCGGATCGGAGCGGCGACGACCCGGCGGACGGGCGCGGGGCAACCACCACTGCGCGTTCGATCGGTAACGCACAGTAGATCCGGTGTCGCGGCGGCGCACCAGGGACCGAACGGTCACCGACGCCCGAGGCGTCCGGCGAGCGAGGGCGTCGGTCAGGGGCCGTGCGGCAGCGGCTGCGCCAGTGCCCGCAGGTCCGCCGGGAGCTGGGCCAGGGCGTCCTCGAACTCCCGGTGCCCGACCACCCGGTGCATCGTCTGGAGCACCGCGCGGGTGCCCCGCTCGGCAGCGGGGCGGTCGATCCCGGCGCGGTCGGCCACCCGGCGCAGGAACTCGTCGTAGCCGAACGTTTCCGGCGGCTCGGCGGCCTTGACCAGCAGCGGGCTCAGCTCGTCGGCCAGGTGGGGGGCCAACGCGCCCGCCTCCCCGCCGCTGAGCCGCTCGGTGAGGGTTCGCAGGACCGCCTCGGTGAGCGGGCGCGCCTGCTCCGGCGGGAGACCCGCCCGTGCCGCAACCTTGTCGACGAACGCCAGCTCGGCCATGCCCCCGCCCTTCGCTTTCGGAAACGCGTGGCTACCCGGGTCCACCGGCAGCAAACGCGGCAGCCGCAGCGGGATGGTTCTGCTGGTTGCTCAGCGCGGTGCCGTCGGCTTCTCGTACGGTGAGGTCGGACCGGGAACCCGACGGCTGCCCGACGGCGGCCCGTGCCGCAGGAGGAGCAGATGGCCCTCGACCTGCCCGAGGTGATCGAGAGGTACTTCCGGGCCGTCAACGACCGGGACCTGGACGCGTTCGTCGCCTGCTTCGCGGACACCGCGAGCGTCGCCGACGAGGATCGGCTGTACGACGGGCGGGCGTCGATCCGCGCCTGGCGACAGAAGACGATGGACGCCTACTCGTACGCAGCGGAGCCGGTCCGGGTCACGTCGCAGGCGGGCGACTCGTACCTGGCCATCACCCGGGTGTCCGGCGACTTTCCCGGCAGCCCGATCGAGTTGCGGTACCGGTTCACGCTGCGCGACGGGTTGATCGGAGCCCTGGACATCCGTCCCTGACGGCGAGGTTGATCCACGACACGAAGGGAACGCCGTGCCGCGAGTCTGGCTCATCACCGGCTGTTCGCGTGGTCTCGGCCGTGCCCTCGCCGATGCCGTCCTGGCCGACGGCGACCACCTGCTGGCCACCGCCCGCAACCCGGCGCAGCTCGACGACCTGGTCGACCGGCACGGCGACCAGGTCCGCGTGGTGGCCCTCGACGTCACCGACCCCGCCGCCGCCCGCGCCGCCGTCCGCACGGCGGTGGACACCTTCGGGCGGCTGGACATCCTGGTCAACAACGCGGGGTACGCCGACGTCGCCGCGATCGAGGACATGTCGGAGGACGACTTCCGGGCGCAGATCGAGGCCAACTTCTTCGGCGTGGTCAATCTGTCCCGGGCCGCCCTGCCGGTGATGCGCGAGCAGGGACGCGGGCACATCGTGCAGATCTCCAGTGTCGGTAGCCGCGTCGCGAGCACGGGCCTGGGCGCGTACCAGTCCGCCAAGTGGGCGGTCAGCGGCTTCTCCGCGGTGCTCGCCAAAGAGGTCGAGGCGTTCGGGATCCGGATCACCTCGGTCGAGCCGGGCGGGCTGCGCACCGACTGGGCCGGTTCGTCGATGAGCGCCCTGCCGATCAGCGAACCGTACCGGCCGGTCATCGACCCGGCCGTGCAGCGGCTGCGCCAGGCCAGCGGCGCCCAGCCGGGCGATCCGGCCCGCGCCGCCCAGGCGATCATCCGGATCACCCGGGTCGACGAACCGCCGCTCCGGTTGCTGCTCGGCGCCGACGCCGTGGCGGCCGCCCAAGCGGCCGCCGAGGCGCTCGCCGCGTCCGACGCCCGGTGGCGGGAGTTGAGCGGGTCCATCGCCTTCGACGCGGCCCCCTGACCCGACCGCCCCCACCCGACCGTCGACGCTGACCCGGTCCCCTACCGGACCGCCGAGCCGGGCCGGCCCGTAGGTGATCAACCGCCGAACGGACGAGACGGCCGAGGGGCCGGTGGGTGACATGATGTGGCGACAACAGCTGTCGCTACGAGAAGGGTTCCGGCTGCCCGATGGCGCACTCAGAGGCTCGCACGTCCACGACACCCGCGCGGATCGCGGTGCCGCTGGCCGGGCTGCCGCACCGGGCGGGCTGATGCCGGGCGAGCGACGGGAGACCGTGGCCGAGCAGAGTGTCCCCACCCACGCCGCGGACACCATGGCCTATCAGGTCGCGACCGACATACGAGCGCTGCGCGCGTTCGTCAGCGCCGGGGCGCTTGCCCGCGGCCTGTCGGCCGAGCGGGTGGAGCTGTTGACCCTGGCGGTCAGCGAGCTGGCCACCAACACGTTGCAGCACACCACCGGCGGCGGCTGGGTTCGGCTCTGGGCCGAGCCGGGTCAGCTGGTCTGTGACGTGGTCGACCAGGGACCGACGCGGACGTTCGGGTGGAGCATGCCGGCCGCCGACTCGGTACGGGGTCGCGGGCTGGCGATCGTGGAGCAGATCTGTGACGAGGTAGCCGTGCTCACCAGCGCCGGTGAGACAGTCGTACGGATCCGCCTGAGTCTGTGAGTCGGCGGCGATCCCCGCCCGCCCGGGCAAGGTCGGCTGCCACAATGCGGACAGCCCGGAACGACTGTGACAACGGGTCGGACCCGAACGGAGGACGCCACGATGCCGGACAGCGCACGCGAGGCCGAGCTGCTCGACGCAGAGCGCACCCTGCAGGCAGCCCAACGGGCCGGCGACGTCGCCGCCCTCGATCAGCTGCTGGTCGACCAGCTGATCGCCATCGGCCCGGACGGGCGTACCCACACCAAGCAGGATGACCTGGCCGCCCACCGGGACCGCCGCACGGTCGTCGAGGAGTTGGTGGAGGAGGAGCTGGACCTGCTCGTCGTCGGCAAGACGGGGGTGACGTTCTTCCTGGGCCGGGTGTCCGGCTTTTCCGAGGGGGCGCCGTTCGCGGCGCGGCTGCGCTACACCCGGACGTGGGTCCACGACGACCCGCACGGCTGGCGGGTCCTGGCCGCACACATCAGCCCGGTCTGACTCAACTGCCGTCCTCGTCGTCCTCGTCGAGCAGGCCCTGCTCGTCGAGGAACGCGAACCACCTGTCGTCGGCAGGGGTCAGGTCGGCGTAGCCCGGCCCGAGCAGGTAGTAGTCCACGAAGGATTCCACGTCGGGGGCGAGCTCCTCGAACGCGTCGGACATGAACCACTCGGTGCCGTTCGGTGGGAAGTACCAGATCGCTCCCGTGCCGCGATCCATGAAGATCGGCTCGTCGCTGCGGGTGCCGACCACCAGCCAGCCCGCCCGGTCCTGCGGGATGGACGAGAAGTCCGGTGCGTAGTCCAGGTGGTACTGGATCCCCGTGAGGGTCGACGAGGACGCCAGCTCGAGCCGACCCGCCCGCAGCCCGTCGGCCACCAGCAGAAGGTCCCGCAGGTCGGGCGGGAGCCCCGCCGGCACGGCGTCGAGGGCCGCCCCCTCGCCGAACTCGGCGTACGCCAGGCTGTCCGGCAGATCGGCCAGCTCAGCACGCAGCTCCTCGATGAGCTGCCGGAGCTCGAGGTCCACTGCACCACCTCTGTTCGGATGAGGTCCCGTCCGACAATGCTCCCGCCTGCCCGGAGGCCTGCGAGCCGATGCGCGGATTGGTTCTACCACGCACCGGCTCGCCGGGGCGTCACCTCGCCGAATCCGCCAACCGGGCCGTCACCACCAGATCGTCGAGCTGCGCCGACCCGGCGGGTTGCTCCGGCAGTCGGCTGTCGTGCTGCGCCTCGTCGAGCCGCGACGCCAGCTCGGCGAGGTCCCGGCCGAGGACCGGGCCCGCGACCAGGCCGTCGAGCCCGCCGTGTTCGGCGGACCGCTTCGCCGCGATCAGCTCCGGAAGGTACGCCGGCGCGGCCTCGGCGACCAGCAGGCTCGGCAGGTGCGCCAGCATCCGACCGGTGCGCATCAGGTGGACGCCGGTGAGCAGCGCCCGGAAGGTGTAGAGCAGTGGTTTCAGCTCGCCGGTCGTGTCGAACAGCCGCCGTTGGGTGGCGGCGAAGCCGCGGTAGTGGTGCGCGTGGTGCCGGGTCAGCACCAGCGGTGCCAGCTCGACCAACGCGGCGTGCACAGCGGTGGTGTGCACCACCAGGGGTGACAGCAGCTGTTCGAGCACGTAGCCGTTGCGCCGCAGCATCAGCCGGACGAACTTGCGCAGGTCGTGCGTGACCAGGTCCAGTTCCACGCCCTCGCGGTCGGTCATGACCGTGTGGGTCTCGGTCGGCTGCGCCAGCCCGATCAGGTCCTCGACCGGAAGCAGGTGCGCGCCGCGCAGGTCGACGTCCGAGTCGGTGGACGGGAATCCGTACAGGTGGGCGCCGGAGACGGTGGCGAACACCAACGGGTACGGCTGCTCGGCGAGGATGCCCGTGAGGTCGACGCCGGCCGGCAGCCCCGCGGCCTCCCAGGCCGTCACGCCGAGCACCGCACCGAACGATCCCGGACGGAGATCAACCACTGTTCGACAGTGACCTCGTCGGGCTTCTCGGGTAGCGGGCTGGTGTCCAGGCCCGCGGTCATCCGGCTCACCAGCCGGTCCCGCCAGGCGACGATCTCGGCCCAGGGCACCTCGCCGGCCTTGACCGCCAGCAGACGGTCCCGGTCGGCGCCCACGTCCAGCACCAGGCGGCCGGTGCGGACCAGGTCACTCCCGGCGGTCAGCAGTCGGATCAGGTGCATCACGTGCCGCCACGCCGGAACGCCGGTGCGGGCGATCCCCCGCTCGGCCTTGCCGAACTGGGCGGTCGCGTACCGCAGGTAGGTGTCGGCCACCCGCCGGGACAGGAAGGCCGGGGTGAGCGCCCGCAGTTCCGCACCCAGCGGGGTGCACGTCTCGACCAGCGGCGAGTGCAGCACCTCCAGGACCGTGGGATTCGCCGCCAACCCGAGCGTGCAGACCCGCTCCACTTCCCACCGCACCTGCTCGTCGAGCGGCCCGTCGTGATGGCGGGCGGGTTTCCGCAGCCCCCAGAACGCCGAGGCCGGCAGGGCGTACACCCCGCGTCGGTCGGTGTCCGAGGCCGCGCCGGACAGCCCGAACGCGCGGGAACCGACGACCACCTGCAGGATCGTGTGGTCGTCGACCAGCTGATCCGTCAGTGCGTGCTCCACTGCCGCCGCCTCCCCCGAGCGTTGCGCCGACCGCCGGGCGGCCGTTGTCCGGTGCACACCATGCCGGTCCGGGAGTGCTGACGTCGAATCCTTCCCTCAGCTCACGACGGCGTCGATCGCGCCGACGCGCAGGGTGCCGTCGTTGAGGGGCGTGCAGCGGATGCCGCCGGTGGTGCGCAACGCCTTCCACGTCCCCGGGCCGACGGTGACGTCCATCCAGGCGCACGGCCGGGCCGCCCGGTTGACCCGCAGGCTGACCGGGCCGTCGCCGGAGTCCAGCACCAGCACCCTGCCGATCAGCTCGTCCACGGCGATCCCGGTGGTGAGGATGTTGCGTCGCACCTCGGCCAGGCCGACGCCGACCGGCAGCGACTCCCGGGCGATGACGGTGACGCTGGCGTCGCGGTGTGCCTGTTGGCCGAAGTACCGGTCGCCGACGATGCCGAGGCCGGCCCGGATCCGGACGGCGTCGACCAGCTCACCGGGCGGGGCCGGTGCCGGGCCGTCGGCGGGCCGGCCCAGGAAGCGGTGCACTGGCGAGGCCAGCAACTCGACGATCTCCGGCATGGCAGGAATTCTACGAACCGGACAGGGGCCGCCGGGGCAGGTCCACGGATGACCCGGTGGGGACGGCGGCGTGAGCCGTCGCCGTCCCCACCGTGACCCGGTTCAGGCCGGTGTGCCGGTGACGGTCAGGTTGCGCAGTCGGCCCACGTTGTCGAACGAGCCGAAGCCGACCCGTCCCGAGCCGAACGTGGTGTCCTTCGCGGTCAGCAGCGGGTCCCGGTGCCCGTCGACGTAGACGGCGATCTCACCGGTGGCCGGCAGGTGCACCACCTGGACCCGGTGCCACCTGGCGTCGGTGATCGCCGGGTTGGCGCCCCGGGACCGGCCGTTCCACTGGTGGTCGATGCGCTCCCGGTCGGCGTTGTCCACCTTGAAGATGCCGTTGTGCGGGTAGATCGTGTTGTCGGTGGAGAGGTGGGCGTAGTAGAACTCGGTGTCCGAGCGCCAGCCGAAGACGATGATCACGTCCCGGTTGGTGATCTCCACGGGGGTGTCGAGTCGTACCTGGGCGTCGACCCGCACCGACGACCACGCCGGGCCGCCGGTCAGCACTGCGTACTCGAAGGGCCGGCGCGGGCCCGGCCGGCTCTCCCCGGCCTCGGCCAGGACGACCTGGTCGCGGGTGAACTGCCACTTCGCCGGCGTCACCGGCGCCCAGTTCGCGGCCCCGGCGGTGCGGCGCACTGTGACGTCCCCGACGTCGCCGCTGGCGAACTCCCTGGTGCCGGTCACCTTCCAGACCTTTCCGTTGGCCTTCGCGAGGATGTAGAGCTCGCCGGCGGCGTCGGTGCCGAAGCGCAGGTCCACCCGGTTGGGGTCACCGGGCGCGCCCGGCGCGGACAGGTCACGCATCCGGACCGGGGTGCCCGCCGTGTCGAAGAGCGCGAGCTGGTGGATCGTGGCCAGGCCTCGGCCCCGGCGCATCTCGTTGGCCTCGGTGGAGAGCACCCGGCCGTCGACCAGGTCACCGAAGACGTACTTGCCGCGCAGCGCGGGCAGGTTGCGCCCCCGGTAGACGAAGCCGCCGGCCACCGCGACACCGACGTCGTCGGTGCAGTTCCAGCCGGCGGCGGGGTCGTGGTCGTACGCGGCGACCGGGTAGGTGTAGCCGTACCTGTCGTCGTCGGCGGGCAGCGGGAGCAGCCGGTCGCAGGGGTTGGTGGCCGCCTTGTCGAAGACGAACGAGCCCTCGCGCTCGCTCCAGCCGAAGTTGTCCCCGGCGCGGACCTCGTAGATGGCCTCGACGGCGTGTTCGCCGATGTGCCCGAGGTACATCCGGCCGGTCGCCCGGTCCCAGCTGAACCGGTGCGGGTCCCGGAAACCCACCGCGTAGAGCTCGCCGAGCGCGCCAGCCCGGCCGACGAACGGATTCCCGGCTGGGATGCCGTAGCGCCCGTTCGTGGAGTTGGTGCCCCGCGGGTCGATCCGCAGCAGCTTGCCGTGCGGCAGGGCCAGGTTCTGCGGGTCGGTGTTGCGCGCGCCCTGACCACCGTCGCCGACGGCGAGGTACAGCAGGCCGTAGTCACGGTCGTGGCGCTTCGCCGTGGGGTTGAAGTTGATCTCCTGGATGCCGTGCACCTGGCCACCGAAACCGATGCGCAGCACCTCGCGGTGGGTGCCGGCGAAGGTGGCGGCGGCCGGATCGGTCGCCGTCCACTCGGTGATGACACCGTGGAAGAGCGTGTTGGGCTGGGCGTAGTCCGGGGTGACGGTCGTCGTCGACGCCAGCTCGGTGTGGATGGTGTAGAACCGGCCGTTCACCCCGAACTCCGGGTGGAACGCCACGTACCCGAAGCCCTGGCCGAGCCCACGACCGGAGAAGAACCGCGGCGCGAACGTCGCGGCCACGTCCAGGTAGACGTGCGGAACGCCGTCCTCGACCAGGTAGAGGCTGCCGTTGAGGTCGGGCACCGCCCGCCGGCCGGAGCCGTCGGGCACCTCCATGATGGTGTTGATCCGGGCGGTACGCATGAGCCGCGCGTCGGTCGGCGCCGGTGTGGGGTACGACTGCGGGAAGCTGGCGTACTCGCTGAGGACCAGCCCGAGGCGGGACTGGGTCGGCATGTCGGGGATCGGGTCGTCGACCGCGTCGGCGGCCCGCGCGGGCGTGGCGACCAGTGTGGACAGGATCAGTACGAGGGCGGTGAGGCCGGCCCTCAGTGTGGGCCGGCGGACGGTGCCGGCGCGGCGGTGCAGGGTGCGCACGCGTGTCTCCTTCTCGGTGGGACGGTGCCGAGGGTGGTCAGCGGGCAAGGTGGCGGTACTGCCTCCGTACGTCGGTTGCGGAGGCCACGCTGTCGAGGAACATCAGGCCGTCGATCCGGCAGTCGCACGGGTTGCGCTCGAGGGTGTCCTGGGGAAAGCTGCCGCCGATCTTGATGCCCCGGGGGTCGGACGCGGTGGTCAGGTGCGGGCCGGGCCCGGACAGCAGCCACGGGTCGTCGGTGCGGGTGTAGAAGCCGTCCACCGGTTCGCCGTTGCGGTAGAGGGCGAGCGCGCCGGTGTCGAAGTCGAAGGTGGCGGCCAGGTGCACCCACTCCCCCACCGGCAGCAGCTCGCGCCAGTCCCGGGTGGCGGCGAAGGTCTGCGAGTTGCCACCGTCGAGCCGCCGGCCGAGCGCGACGAGACGCAACTCCCCGTCGACGTCGATCAGTTCCAGCAGGGCGCGGACGCCGTGGCCGTCGGAGTCGCCGGTCAGCACCCCGGCCAGCCCGATGGCGTTGTACCTGTCGTCCGGGTCGGCGGTGGTGGAGTTGGGCGACGGGCTGTCCATGTTCAGCTTGAACCAGCCCATGACCGTGGTGCCGGCGGTGGCGCTGAAGGCGCGCAGTGTCCGCACCCCGCTGGCCGACCAGGTGCCGGCCTTCCAGTCGTCGTTGCCGGCGACGGCGGGGGCGACCTGCCGGGTCTGCACCGCGTTGCGGCTGCCCCGGTAGGCGCGGTCCGGCACCCGCATGGCGGCACCGCCGTTGATCAGCTCGATCTCGGTGCCGGAACGGCCCTGGTCGCGTTCCAGGGCGGGGTCGCCGGGCACCGGGTGGTCGAAGTCGTACGCGGCGACCAGGTGCGCGCGCAGCGCCGGGTGGACGTCGTGCGTGGAGCTTCGATCCGCCTGCGCTGGTGGCGCGCTGGCACCGGTCAGTGCGCCGATCGCCAGGAGGGAGACGGCCGCTCGTCGGGCCCTGGACATGGCTGTCACCTCGTTTCGCGGCATGCCGGATGCCGGTCACGGAAGCGCTTACGAAAGCGCTTACGTACCCTAGGCTTCGATCGATGCCACTCGCAACAGATCGGGTGGCATGAATGTTTCCGGAGGGTTGCCGATGCCCACTGTCAGCCGGCGGCCGCGCCTCGTGGACGTCGCCGAACACGCCGCCGTCTCGCTGGCGACCGCCTCCCGCGCCCTCGCCGGCCGCGCGGGGGTCAGCGCCGAGGTGGCCGACCGGATCCGGCAGATCGCCGGTGAGCTGGGCTACGTGGCCAACCCCTACGCCCGCACCCTGGCCAGCGGGGCCACCTCCACGGTGGGGCTGATCGTCCACCAGATCGACGACCCGTACTTCTCCGAGATCGCCGCCGGGGTCATCCAACTCGCCGCCGAGCAGGGCCTGCTGGTGCAGATCTGCCAGTCCGGCCGCGACCCCGGCTACGAACTGCAACAACTGCGGCACCTGATCGCCCAGCGGGTCGGCATCGTCCTGATCAGCGGTTCCGGCTACGGCGACCCACGGATGGAGAGCGCGGCCCGCGCCGAACTGGACGCGTTCCAGGACCATGGCGGACGGGCCGCGGCCATCGGACGGCACGCGCTCGGGGTCGACGCCGTCCTACCGGACAACGAGGCCGGCGGTCACGCCCTCGCCCAGCACCTGATGGATCTCGGCCACCGGCGGATCGCTGTCGCCGCGGGCAGCGCCGGCCTCACCACGGTCGCCGACCGGCTGGCCGGAGTGTCGTCGGCCCTGCGGCAGCGCGGGCGGTCCCCCGCCGACCTCGCCGTCGTGCACAGCGACTTCACCCGCGGCGGGGGGCGCGCCGCCGCCGAGCAGATCCTCAACGACCATCCCGAGACGACGGCGATCATCGCGCTCAACGACGTGATGGCCATGGGCGTGCTATCGACGCTGCGGTCCCGTCGCGTGCCGGTACCCGCGCGGATGTCGGTGGTCGGCTTCGACGACGTCTCCGTGGCGGCCGACCTCGCACCCAGCCTCACCACCGTCCGCCTGCCGATGACCGAGATGGGCCGCACGGCACTCAGCCTCGCGCTCAAACCGCGCACGACCCGCCCCCGCCGTCGTCCCACCGGGCACCTGCTGGTCGTCCGCGACTCGACCGGGCCCGCGCCCAGGGCCTGACCGTTGGGCGCGCCGGTCAGACCGCCAACGCCGCCCGGACGTCCCGCTCCGCCGTGACACCCCCGTCGCCGTGCGAGGTGACCCGACCGGACTCCAGCACGTGGTAGCGGTCCGCCACCCGCAACGCGAAGCCCAGGTGCTGCTCGACGAGCAGCACACTGAACCCGGACTGCCGGGTCAACTCGACGATCCGCTCCTGGATCTCCGCGACCACCGACGGCTGGATGCCCTCGGTCGGCTCGTCGAGCATCAGCAGCCGCGGCCGGGTGATCAGGGCACGGGCGATGGCCAACTGCTGGCGCTGACCGCCGGAGAGCAGCCCGGCCCGGCGCCGCAGCAGCGGGCGTAGCGCCGGAAACAGATCCAGCACCTCCGCCGTTGCCACCGCCCCGTCGCGCCGGCCGTCGGCGACCAGCCGCAGGTTCTCCGCAGCCGTCAGGTGCGGAAAGCACTGCTGACCCTGCGGGACGTACGCCATCCCCCGCGCCACCCGCTCGTGCGGGCCGGCGCGGGTGACGTCCTCGCCGTCCAACTCGACGGTGCCGGAACTCGGGCGCAGCAGCCCCGCAGCGACCCGCAGCAGGGTGCTCTTGCCGGCACCGTTGTGGCCCAGCACGGTGGCCACCCCGTCGGGCGGGACCGCCAGATCGACCCCGTGCAGCACCCGAGAGCGCCCGTATCCGGCGTGCACCCCGCGCAGCGTCAGCATCATGCCTCCAGGCCGGTGTGGGCCGACCCGGCGTCGACCGGGTGGCCAAGGTAGACCTCCTGCACGCGCGGGTCCGCCTGGACCTGCGCAACAGTGCCCTCGCTGAGCACCCGGCCGGCGTGCAGCACTGTGACGCTGCGCGCGAACCGACGCAGGAAGTCCATGTCGTGCTCGATCACGACGACAGTGCGATCCCGGCTCACCGTCTCCAGCAGGACGCCGGTGGCGTCGCGTTCCTCGTGGCTCATCCCGGCGACCGGCTCGTCCAGCAGCAGCAGCCGCGCGTCCTGCACCAGCAGCATGCCGATCTCCAGCCACTGCTTCTGGCCGTGTGCGAGCGTCCCGGCGAGGTGCGCGGCCCGCTCGGCCAGACCGATGGTCTCCAGCGCGGCGGCGACCTCGTCGGGGACACCCCGGCGGCGGCGGGCCAGGGTCGCCCAGCTGCGCCGGGCGCCCGCCGCGATGTCGAGGTTCTGCAACACCGACAGCTCCTCGAAGACCGTCGAGGTCTGAAAGGTCCGCCCGATGCCGAGCCGGCTGATCCGGTGCACCGGCCGGCCGAGCAGTTCCTCGTCACCGAAGCGGACCGAGCCGGTGGCCCGGACCAGGCCGGTGATCGCGTCGACCAGTGTGGTCTTGCCGGCGCCGTTCGGCCCGATCAGGAACCGGATGTCGCCGGCGGGCACTTCCAACGAGACACCGTCGACGGCGGTGAACCCGTCGAAGCTGACCCGCACGTCACGGACGGACAACCCGTCCAACCGCTCGCCGCTCATGCCGCCGGCACCTCCGTCCGCTCGGCGCGTCGTCGGCCCAGCGACAGGAACCCGCGCCGCACCGGCTGCGCGCCCACCTCACGGCGGCGGGTCAACGCCCACAGCGACGCCAGGCCGCCGGGAAGGAACGCCACCACGACCACGAACAGCAACCCCTGAAGGTACGTCCAGGTACCCGGGAACCGCTCGGAGAGGGCGGTACGCGCCCAGGCCACCGCCACCGCGCCGAGCACCGGCCCGAGCAGTGTCGCCCGGCCGCCCACAGCGACGCCGATGACGAACTCGATCGACGGGACGATGCCGATCAGCGCGGGCGAGATGATGCCCACCGCCGGCACGAACAGCGCACCGGCCAGCCCGGCCATGCCGGCCGCGACCACGTACGCCACCAGCTTGACCGACGCCGGGTCGTAGCCCAGGAAGCGGACCCGTTCCTCACCGTCGCGGACCGCCACCAGCAGCTCGCCGTAGCGGCTGTGGATGAGCTGACGGGTCAGCGCGAGCAACGCCAACAGCGTTCCGGCGATGATGAAGTACACCATCCGCTGGTTGACCGGGTCGTCCAGGTCGTAGCCGAAGAAGCCCTTGATGTCGGTGAGCCCGTTGGTGCCACCCGTGGTCCCCTGCTGACCGATCAGCAGGATCACCATCGCGGCGGCGAGCGCCTGACTGAGGATGGCGAAGTACGCGCCGCGGACCCGGCGGCGGAAGACCAGCGAGCCGAGCCCGAAGGCGACAGCCATCGGCAGCAGCACGGTGGCGGGCAGCGCGAACCACGGGCTGGCGAACGGCCGCCACCACAGCGGCAGCTCGTCGAGTTGCCCGTACAGCTGCATGAAGTCGGGCATCCCACCCGGGCCCGCGTCGGCGAGCTTGAGGTGCATGGCCATCGCGTAGCCGCCGAGGCCGAAAAAGACGCCCTGGCCCAGGGTGAGCATCCCGCCCCGGCCCCAGGCGATCCCGATGCCGACCGCGACCATGGCGACGCAGAGGTACTTGGAGCAACGCCAACCGGAAGTCCGACAGCACCAGCGGGGCGACGGCGAACAGCAGCGCCGCGCCGAACGCGAAGCCGGCCAGGGTCCGCATCCGAGACCGGCCGGAAGGCCGACCCGGTGGTACGGCGCCGGCAGGCGCCGGGTGGACGGCGGTGCTGGGTGGCGCGGGGGTGACGGCGGTCATGCGAGGCTCCTGGTCCGCAGTGTGAACAGGCCCTGTGGCCGCCACTGGAGGAACGCGACGATCGCCACGAACACGATCACCTTGGCGACGCTGAGGGTGGTCAGGTACTCCCCGGTGGCCTGGAGCACGCCGAGGGCGAAGGCGACGATCACGCTGCCCTTGAGCTGGCCGATCCCGCCGACCACGACGACCAGGAAGGCGTCGATGATCAGGTTGGTGCCCATTGTCGGGCCGATCGGGCCGAGCAGGGTGAGGGCCACCCCGGCGAGCCCGGCCAGGCCGGAGCCGAGGAAGAACGTCGTCCGGTCGACCCGGGAGGTGGCGACGCCGGACACGGCGGCGAGGTCACGGTTCTGCACCACAGCGCGGATACGACGCCCGAGCGGGGTGAGTCGCAGCGCCAGGGTGAGCGCCGAGACGGCGGCCAACGCCAGGGCCAGGATGAACAGCCGGTTGTTGGCGATCGTCAGCCCGCCGGGCAGCGCCACGTTGCCGGTGAGCAGTTCGGGCGCGCGGGTCTGCACGTTCGGGCTGCCGAAGATGTCCCGGGCCAGTTGTTGCAAGATCAGTGACACACCCCAGGTGACCAGCAGGGTGTCCAGTGGCCGGGCGTAGAGCCGGCGGATGAGCAGCACCTCCAGCAGGACACCCATGGCGCCGGCGACCACGAACGCCACCGGCAGCGCGACCGCCAGCGACAGGCCGGCGCCGGTGATGCTCTGTTGCAGCACGTAGGTGGTGTAAGCGCCGGCCATGATGAACTCACCGTGCGCCATGTTGATCACGTTCATCTGGCCGAAGGTCAGCGCGAGGCCGAGCGCGATGAGCAGCAGCACCGCGCCGATGCTGATGCCGGTGAAGAGTTGACCGAAGAGGACTGTCACGGTGGGTACTCCGAACTGGTGGTCGGGTGGCCCGGGCGGGGCGCGTCGCCGCGCGGCCCGCCCGGGCCGGCGTCGTCAGCTCAGGCCGCTCGCCCACGGGTAGGTCTTGAGGTACGGGTCCGGCGCGACCGGCTTGCCGGAGTTCCACACCTCGGTGATCAGACCGTCCGCGCCGATCTTGCCGATCCGGGCGGTCTTGGCGATGTGCTGGGTCTTGCCGTCGACGGTGACCAGACCCTCCGGCGCGTCGAAGGTGATCCCGTCCGAGGCGGCGCGGACCTTCTCCACGTCGAAGGCGCCGGCCTTCTCGACCATCGCCTTCCACAGGTGGACGCCGACGTAGGCGGCCTCCATCGGATCGCTGGTCGGCTTGTCCGCGCCGTACTTCGCCTTGTACGCGGCCACGAACTTCGAGTTCGCCGCACCCGGGGTGGTCTGGTAGTAGTTCCAGGCCGTCAGTTGGCCCTCCAGGTACTGGGTGCCGATGCCCTTGACCTCTTCCTCGGCGATCGACACCGACACCACAGGCATCGCGGCGGCGGTCAGGCCCGCGGACTTGTACTCCTTGAAGAAGGCCACGTTGCTGTCACCGTTGAGCGTGTTGAAAACCGCGTCCGCGCCGGAGGATTTGACCTTGTTGACGATGGTGCCGAACTCGGTGGACCCGAGGGGTGCGTAATCCTCACCCAGCACCGTCATCCCGTTCGCGGTCGCGTACGCCTTGATGATTTTGTTGGCGGTACGGGGAAAGACGTAGTCGCTGCCGACCAGATAGACCGACTTCGCGCCCTGCGACTTGAGATAGTCGAGCCCGGGAACGATCTGCTGGTTGGTCGTCGCTCCCGTGTAGAAGATGTAGGGCGACTGCTCCAGACCCTCGTACTGCACCGGGTAGAACAGCAACGCCTTGTTCTTCTCGAACACCGGCTTGACCGCCTTGCGGCTGGCCGACGTCCAACAACCGAAGACGGCGGCCACCCGGTCCTCGGAAATGAGCTTCTCGGCCTTCTCCGCGAACGTGGGCCAGTCCGAGGCGCCGTCCTCACCGACCGGCTGGATCTTCTTGCCGAGCACGCCGCCGGCCGCGTTGATTTCTTCGACGGCGAGCATGATGGAGTCGCGGACGGTGACCTCGCTGATCGCCATGGTCCCGGAGAGCGAGTTGAGCAGGCCCACCTTGACGGTGTCGCCGGAGACATCGGCGGTGACGCCGGTCGCGCCACCCTCGTCGGTGGTCTTGCTGCCGCACGCGGTCATCGCGGCCGCGGCGACCAGGGTCATGGCACCCGCCAGGATGCGGCGGCCCCGGAATAATGACATCTACTCTCCCTGCGGTGCACTCAAGTGGCGAAAGGACGGTCGGTGCGGTCCGATGGAGCTGACGTGGGCGATGCCATGGTCGACGGGTGGACGCCGCGCAGGGCACCGGATCGGATATGGGCAGAGAAAGCGTCGACCGGCATGATTGCGCGGGTGTTTCCCGGTCCTTAATTGACTGTTTCCGAGGGGCCGCCGCAGCGCGCACGAAAAACGGCCGACACCGTTGGGAGGAAACGGTGTCGGCCGTTCGGAGAGACGCAAGATAAGTGCCACCACAATGGTCGACGGAGAAATCCGTCGACGGTGGGCACGCAATGGTGAGATCCGGCCCCGTGGCCAGATACTTCACACAGGAAGCATCTTAGGGCGGGATCGGGTGGCGCTGTCAAGGGTCGGATGGGCCGACTGCCGTGCCCGGTTCAGAGCTGCGCGAGCACCGTGAAGTCGAGTCCGTCGGCCTCGGCCAGGTAGATGCGCTGACGGACGTGCCGCTGACGCAGCCGCAACCGGCCACGCGGCCCGTGGTAGGCGACCGTGTCGGCGGCCGTCTCGATGGCCCGTACGTCGAGGGTGCGGGCCTGGCCGATCAGCGCGGCGAGCAGCATCACGCCCTCGTAGCAGGACTCCCCCAGGCTGCCCAGCGGCGGTGCCTCCACCCCGAAGCGCTGCGCGAACTCACCGTGGAAGTCGAGATTCTCCTGAGTGACCAGCCCGGCGAAGAAACCCGCCGTGCTGTACAACCTCCGGGTCGCGCCGGCACCGCTGGCCAGCAGCATGTTCTCGTCCATCAGGGTGCTCAGCCGCAGGCAGCGCTGGTCCAGACCGGATCGGGCGAACGCGCGGTTGAACCGCACCGCGTCGGCACCGACCAGCAGCATCAACACCGCGTCCGCGTCACTGTGCTCGATGCGGCGCAACACCTCGGTGAAGTCGTGCGCGTCCAACGGTAGGAAGTGCCGGCCCACCACCTGCCCACCGCCGCGTAGCGCGTACCGCTGGGCCGCCCGCGACGTTCGGCGCGGCCACACGTAGTCGTTGCCCACCACGAACCAGCGACGCACGCCCTGCTCCCCGGCGAGCAGCCGCATCGCGGGCCACAGTTGGGCATCCGGCGTCTCGCTGGTCAGGAAGACCCCTTCGGTGCGTTCACCGCCCTCGTAGAGTGCGGTGTAGACGTAGGGCACCCGGTGCGCGACGCGGGGCGCCAACGCCTGCCGCACCGAGGAGATGTGCCACCCCGTCACCCCCTGCACGGCTCCCACCGACACCAACGCCTCGACCTCGGCGGCCACCTCGGCCGGCGGTGCGCCACCGTCGACCGGCACCAGCCGCACCTCCCGGCCCAGCACGCCACCGCACCGATTGATCTCCTCCACCGCGAGCTGCGCGCACAGCTCACAGGTGGGGCCGAACATGCCGGCCGGCCCGCGCATCGGGTAGACCAGCGCGATGCTGACCACGGCACGGTCGACGGTCAGCCACGGCGGTGCCGGCGCGGACATGAGCACATGATTGCCCGGCCCACGACGGAAGACCAGCGCTCACCACTGGCCGGGACGACTCGCTACGATGACAGGGCCACCGGACCAGGGAGTTTCATGTCAGACGTGCCCGGGGCGCCAGCTGACCTGCTGCGCTCGCTCACCCGCGCCGAACGGCTGCTCTCCCGCCGGTTGGGCGCCGTTCTGGCCGAGGACGAGCTGAGCATCGAGGCATGGCGGGTGCTCTGCCTGCTCGCCGACGGCCAGGGTCACCCGATGAGCGAGGTGTCCACCGAGGCGTCGCTGCCGCCGGGCACCCTCACCAAGCTGGTCGACCAGCTCGTCGACCGCAACCTCGTCTTCCGGCGCATCGATCCGATCGACCGCCGACGCATCCGGGCGTACCTGACCGCTCGGGGCCGCCGCGAGCACGCCCGCCTGGACGAGCGGGTCCGGGCCAGCATCGCCGAACTGGGCATCACGGAGATGGTCGTCGCGGAGACCAGCGAGCCGGGCATGCCCCCGGCCGCCAACCTCGTACGCCAGCTCGACGACCTGATCGGCCGCCTCGACCCGGCCCGGCAACGAGTGCACGCCGACGCGGCCGGCCCACACCGCTGACCCCTTCCCCCTCCCCGCTCCGGGCTCCGGGCTCCGGCTCCGGGCTTGCGGGGCAATCGGCACGGCCTTGAGCGCGGCTCGCCCTCCCACCCCACACGGCAGAGAGCGTGATGTCTGTGAGTCATCACGATGACTCACAGACATCACGCTCTCGAGAGAATCCGCCAGGCACCGTCGTGCTCTGCACCAACCTGGCCTCGGGAAGACCCGGCAGGACCGGCACGCGGCCCGGTAGTGGCTCCTTAGACCGTTAGGTGGGCGCGCAGGGTGTGCGCGTCGGGGGCGGTGGCGGTCCACAGTGTCGCCGGGCCGCCGGCCAACGGCAGCCGGGCGACACTGCCCTCGGCCATCGGAGGTTCGGCGGGTTGCGACGGGTCGACCACCAGCAGCGATCCGGTGGCCGCGGCACCGTCGAGCACCGCCGGACCGGCCCAGCCCGGCGCGTGCGGTCCCACCGCGAGGGACTGACGCAGCAGTGGTCGACCCGCGTAGTCGACCTGGGTGTGCACGACGGCGCCGCCGGGCGCCTCGCCGTACCGGCCGCAGATCAGCTCGTCGCGCCAACGCACTGTCGCACCGGCGGCCAACTCGATCCGGGACTCGGCGAGGTGCGCGCAGCCGGCCGCCGCGACCAACTGTTCCGGAAGCCAGTGCAAGGTGGCGCCGGCGTGCACCACCGCCCGCACCGCCATCCGGGAGACGGCGCCCGCGCGACCCGGCAGGGCGATCGACGCCGCGACACTAAGCACCCGGACCGCCGCGCCGGGCCCAACCTCGATCTCCAGGCGCAGGTCGTCTCCGGCAAGCGGCCCGGCCGCCCCGCCGACGAGGTGCACAGTGGCGACACCCCCGTCGGTCGGGGTCTGGCGCAACAGCAACGGCGTTTCGCCGTGCAGCTCGACCAGTGCCGTGCCACCCCGACCGTCGGCCCGGGCGACCAGCCGGGCGAGCGCTCGCATCAGACCGGACCGACCGGGACGGCCAGCGGGTGCACTGCGGCGTGGTGGGCCAACTCGTGCCGGATCCAGTCGGCGACCGACGTCGCCGTGGGGTCTCCCACGATGGACAGGAAAAGGGTCGGGAGGTCGCCGCGCCGGGCTCTCGCGTCACGATCCATGACGGAGAGGTCGGCACCCACCATCGGCGCCAGGTCGGTCTTGTTGATCACGAGGAGGTCGGCGGCGGTCACCCCCGGCCCGCCCTTGCGGGGCACCTTGTCCCCGCCCGCCACGTCGACCACGAAGATCTGCCGGTCGACCAGCCCTCTACTGAAGGTCGCGGTCAGGTTGTCCCCACCGCTCTCCACGAGGACGAGGTCCAACGGGCCGACCGCCTCGGCCAGTTCGTCGACGGCGTCCAGGTTGGCGCCGATGTCGTCGCGGATCGCGGTGTGCGGGCAGCAACCGGTTTCCACCGCGCGGATCCGGGCCGGGTCCAGCACTCCGGCCCGCCGGAGGAAGTCGGCGTCCTCGGTCGTGTAGATGTCGTTGGTCACCACACCGAGCCGCAGTTCGTCGGCGAAGGCACGGCAGAGCGCGGCCACCAGGGCGGTCTTGCCGGAACCGACCGGGCCGCCGATGCCGACCCGCAGGGCACGTCCGGCACGCGCCAACGGCGGATGGGGGTCCACCCCCGGCTCCGGGTGGGTGTGCGGAACGGTCTCGTCGTGGGGTGGGGTGGCCGGCGGCGGCGTGGTCGGTTCGACGGCGGGCACAGCGCTCGGCACAACGGTGTCAGGACGCAAAGAGACGCACCTCCCAGGTGGCATGGATCTCGGCATGGATGTCGGCGAGTGGAGCGGCGGCGGCCGGTAGCCGCTCCGGTGGGTCGTCGGCGGCCCGCGCCGCGTCGGCGGCCGTGCCGTCGCAGGCGTCGGCCAGGCCGACCAGCAGGGCCTGGACCTGGTACGGGTCGAGGCCGAGCAGACGTACTCCGGCGCTGGCCGCTCCGGTCAGCGTCCCGTACGCGGCGATCGTGGCGGTCTCGACGCGGGACAACCCGGCCGCCGCGCAGAGCAGCCCGAGCACCAGCGGTTGGTGTGCGCCACCGGGCGTCGCGGGCAGGTCGGCGAACGGGGCGTTCGGCCAGACGGTCCGGCCGGCACGCAGCAGGGCCCGGCCCTGTCGGCGCGAGACCGCCCGTAACGCCGGGGCGGCGGTACGGGCGTCCAGCTCCGCGTCGAGCCGAGCCAGCGCCCCCGACCGTCGGGCCGACCGGGCCGAGCCGGCCGGGTCGGCGGTCTCGGCCACCGCCGCCCGGTGTGCGGCCGCCGCGAACGCCGCGCCGACCAGACCGGCGGTGGCCAACCGTCCGGCCAGGAACGCCTCCAACGAGGCCAGGTCGGTGACCCGGCCGGCGGCGACGGCCGCCTCCAGACCACCGGAGTGCGCGTGCGCCCCGGCCGGGAAGCGCCCGTCGGCCAACAACAACAGCAGGCTCGGCGTCGCCATCAGAACAGGAAGTACCGCTGGGCCATCGGCAGCCGGGTCACCGGGTCCGGCTCCACCACCTGCCCGTCGATCCGCACCGTGAAGGTGTCCGGGTCCACCTCGATGCGCGGCATCGCGTTGTTCTCCGGCAGGTCTGCCTTGCCCCGCGACCGCACGTCGCTCACCGGCACCACCCGGCGACGCACGTCCAGGCGGAGCCCGGCGTCCAGGGCCGCCGGCGCCACGAAGGCCAGGCTGGTGGCGGCCGCCGCCGCGCCGTACGCCCCGAACATGGGCCGGGGCAGCATCGGCTGCGGTGTCGGGATCGAGGCGTTGGCGTCGCCCATCTGGGCGTACGCGATCATGCCGCCCTTGATGACCAGGAGCGGTCGTACGCCGAAGAACGCCGGGTCCCAGAGCACCAGGTCGGCGAGCTTGCCCGGCTCGACCGAGCCGATCTCGCGCTCCAGCCCGTTGGCCATCGCCGCGCAGATGGTGTACTTCGCCACGTACCGCCGGGCCCGGTGGTTGTCCGCGGGCCCGTCACCCGGCAGCGCGCCGACCCGGTCCTTCATCACGTGGGCGCTCTGCCAGGTCCGCATGATCACCTCGCCGACCCGACCCATCGCCTGGGCGTCGGAACCGATGATGGAGATCGCACCGAGGTCGTGCAACAGGTCCTCGGCGGCCATCGTGGACGGTCGGATCCGGCTCTCGGCGAAGGCCAGGTCTTCGGGCACTGACGGGTTGAGGTGGTGGCAGACCATCAACATGTCCAGGTGCTCGGCCAGGGTGTTGGCGGTGTACGGCCGGGTCGGGTTGGTCGACGATGGCAACACGTTCGGTTCGCTGGCCACGGTGATGATGTCCGGTGCGTGCCCGCCACCGGCGCCCTCGGTGTGGTACGAGTGGATCGCCCGTCCACCGATCGCCCGCAGGGTGTCGGCGACGAACCCGGCCTCGTTGAGCGTGTCGGTGTGGATCGACACCTGAACCCCGGACGCGTCAGCCACCCGCAGACAGGCGTCGATCGCGGCCGGTGTGGTGCCCCAGTCCTCGTGCAGCTTGAAACCGCCCGCACCGGCCCGCAACTGTTCCCACAGCGCCTCGGTGGAGACGGTGTTGCCCTTGCCGAGCAGCAGCACGTTGACCGGCATCGTGTCCAGCGCCTCGTGCATCCGGGCCAGGTGCCAGGCGTTCGGGGTGACAGTTGTCGCGCGGGTCCCCTCGGCCGGCCCGGTGCCGCCGCCGACCATCGTGGTGATGCCACTGGCCAGCGCCTCGGTGACGATCTCCGGGCAGATGAAGTGCACGTGGGTGTCGACCGCGCCGGCGGTGAGGATCCGCCCGTTGCCGGCGATCACCTCGGTCGACGGGCCGATGACCAGGTCGGGGTGGACACCGGGCATGGTGTCCGGGTTGCCGGCCCGTCCGAGCGCCACGATGCGCCCGTCGCGCAGCCCCACGTCGGCCTTGACCACACCCCAGTGGTCCAGCACGACCGCGCCGGTGATGACGGTGTCCAGTGCCCCCTCGGCGCGGGTGGCACGAGACTGCCCCATCGACTCGCGGATCACCTTGCCGCCGCCGAAGACCGCCTCGTCGCCGCCCACGCAGTGGTCGGTCTCCACCTCGATCAGCAGGTTGGTGTCGGCCAGCCGGATCCGGTCACCGGTCGTCGGCCCGTACAGGTCGATGTAGCGGTCCCGCCGCACGGCGCTCACCGCGGCGACCCGTCGGCCGTGGGCGGGTGCGGCGGCGGGTCCAACGGTCCGGCGCACTCTCCGCGCAGGCCCGGCACGATCCGTGCCCCGCCGAGCGGTACGAGGTCGACGCTGCGGTTGATGCCGGGCTCGAACCGGACCGAGGTGCCCGCCGGAACGGCGAGCCGCTGCCCCCAGGCGGCGCCCCTGTCGAACGACAGCGCCGGGTTGGCTTCGGCGAAGTGGTAGTGCGAGCCGACCTGCACCGGGCGGTCGGCGGTGTTGACCACGAGCACTGTGGTCACCGGGCGGCCCACGTTGATCTGAACCGGGTCGGCCGCCGGCAGGATCTCCCCGGGGATCACGGGATCGGGTGGTGCACCGTCACCAGCTTGGTGCCGTCCGGGAACGTTGCCTCCACCTGCACCTCCCTCAGCAGCTCGGGGATGCCGTCCTGGACGTCGTCACGACCGAGCACCGCCCGGCCGGCGGACATCAGGTCGACCACCGACCGGCCGTCGCGGGCCCCTTCGAGGAGGAACGCGGTGAGCACCGCCACGGCTTCGGGGTAGTTGAGGCGCAGGCCGCGTTCGCGGCGGGCGCGGGCGACATCGGCCGCGACGTGGATGAGCAGGCGGTCCTGCTCGTGCGGGCTGAGGAACACGGGGCTCTCCCGGTGGGGTCGGCGTGCCCGGCTCGCCGTCGGCTCCGCACGGGAGCCGCGCCGGGCATCAGCGCCCGGGGACGAGCTGGGAGTCACACGACCGCCGGGTCACCGCCGACGGGGCGACCCGGGACTCCACCATCCCGGCCCGCACGACGGGCAACCGGCGGTGTCGGGTCGGATGCGGACCGCACCGCCCACCGCTGAGCAGACCGTAGAGGATCACCACCGACCGAGGCAACAGTCCGTCAGGGATGCCGGTGCGTATTTCCGTGCGGCGGCGGGCAGGGCATGATCGCCGGATGACGGCGACGAGGGGTACCCGCGCACTGCTCGGTGTTCTGTTCCTGGCGGCAGCCACGGTCGGGGTGTGGATCCTCTGGTTGGGCTGGGACACCGAGTACACGGTCGACGCGCAGACCGGCGCGAGCAGCGGCCCGTACGAGGCGTGGCAGGTGATCGGCTGCGTGCTGACGCTCGTGGTGCTGGCCGCGCTCGCCGGGACGCGGCTCAGCCCGTGGCTGGTGGCGCCGGTGATGACCGTGGCGTTCACGGCGGCCTGGTCGTGGCGGGCCGCGTCGACCGACGACAGTGGGTTGTGGGTGGTCGGGGGGATTCTGGTGCTGGTCGGGGTGGCGGCCGGCAGCACGGTGGTGAGCCTCGCGGGGCGGCGGATCGGCCGACGGATGGCCGGCCGATCCGCCTGACGCCCGGGGTGCTGGTGGCCGCCGAGTTGGTGACGTTGCTGCGGGCATGAACCGCCCATCGTGGACGGAGCCGAATTGTGATCTCATGGCGGCATGATCACTCCGACTCCCCTCATGCGCCTGGTGGCCGGTGTGTGGGGGTTCAAGACCCTCGCGGTCGGCGTCGAACTCGGCCTGTTCACCCGGCTCGCCGGCGGGCGGACGATGACAGTGGAGCAGGCAGCCGCCGAGTTCGGGCTGCCCGACCGACCCGCGGACCTGCTGCTGGCCGCCAGTGCCTCGCTCGGCCTGCTGGAGAAGGCCGGCGACGGTTACCGCAACTCCGAGTTGGCTGAGCAGTTCCTGGTCGAGGGTCGCCCGTACTACTTCGGCGCGCAGGTCCGCTACTCGGACCTGCGCACCTACCTGCCCTGGCACCGAATCGGCGAGGCCCTGCGCACGGATCGACCGTTGACCTGGGATCCGGAGGCCCAACAGTCGATGTTCGACACCGCCGACCCGGAGATGCTGGCGCAGTTCTGGGACGCGATGTTCTCCACGTCCAGCTTCACGGCCAGCGCGCTGGCCGACGCGTACGACTTCTCCGCGCACCGCCGGTTGCTCGACGTGGGCGGCGGTGCGGGCGCGTTCCCGATCGAGTTCTGTCGCCGTCTGCCCGAGCTGCGGGCGACGGTCCTGGATCTGCCGCATGTCTGCGTGCGGGCCCGGGAGCGGATCGCGGAGGCCGGCCTGACCGGGCGGATCGACGCCGTGGCCGGTGACTTCCTCGCCGACCCGGCGCTGCCGGACGGGCACGACGTCATCCTGCTCAGCATGATCCTGCACGACTGGGACGAGCCGACGAACCGGGCGTTGCTGGCGCGGTGCCACGCGGCGTTGCCGCCCGGCGGGGCGATCGTCGTCTGCGAGCTGCTGCTCAACGACGAACGCACCGGGCCGCCGGAGGCAGCGCTGATGGGGATGAACATGCTTGTCGAGACCGAGGGCGGCCGGAACTACTCGGGCGCCGAGTACGCGGCGTGGCTCACCGACGCCGGTTTCGTCGACGTGCGTACCGTGCCGTTCGACGCGCCGGGCGCCAACGGCGCGGTGGTGGCCCGCCGACCCTGACCGACGACGACACCCGGCCCCGGTGCGAACCGTGGGCCGGGTGTCGCGGCGCCTTACGGCGCGGGCGTCCGATCGGCTACCGGTACGGGTCAGGCGCGCGCCTTGGCCGGCTGCTTCATGAAGTCCATGATCGCCTTGTTGACCTCGTCGGCGTGGGTCCACGGGATGCCGTGCGGCGCGCCCTTGAGCGTGATGAGATTGGCGGTCGGCATCATCGGTGCGAGCCGCTGACCGGTCACCGGATACGGCAGCACCCGGTCCTGGTCACCCTGCACGATCAACACCGGAATGTTGATCTTCGGCAGGTCCGGGCGGAAGTCTTCCTGCCAGGCGTCCACGCTGTCGTGGGTGGCCTTGCCGGAGGCCATCGCGCCGATCTGCCAGTGCGCGCGGTACGCCTCCTCGCTGACCCGCTTGCCCATGTTCTGGTCCGGGTTGAAGAACGCGTCGCAGAAGGACGTCAGGTAGGCGAAGCGGTCCTTGATGATGGCGTCCTGGAAGCCCTTGAAGAGGCTCCGGTCGACACCCTCAGGGTTGTCGCTCGCCTTGGCCAGCATCGGTTGCAGCGGGCTGAGCAGTACGGCCCGGCTGACCCGCTGTGAGCCGTAGTTGCCCAGGTAACGGACCACCTCGCCGGTGCCCATCGAGTGACCGACCAGGGTCACCTCGTTCAGGTCCAGCTCGGTCATCAACACGTCCAGGTCCGCCGCGAACGTGTTGTAGTCGTACCCGAAGGCCGGCTGGGCGGAGTTACCGTTACCGCGCCGATCGTAGGTGATCGTCCGGTATCCGGCGTTCTGCAGCGCCCGTGTCTCCTTCTCCCAGGTCGCGCCATTGAACGGGAAGCCGTGGATCAGCACCACCGGCTTACCGGAACCGTGGTCCTCGTAGTACAGGTCGATGGGCGCGGAGTTTTCCGTCCCCACGGTGATGAAAGGCATGTTTGTCTCCTGCTCCGGTCTCGGGCTGTCGGACGCCCCGCGCTTTCCCGTCGGGTCGACGGATATGCGGGCCGTCAGAGCGGGCCCGAACGGCAGGCCGCAGAGGTTCCGTGACGCCCCCGTGCCGTCCTAACCTCGGGGGGTGAAACTTCCGCCCCGATTGCGGGCCGTCAGCGACCTGCACGTCGGGCACCCGCAGAACCGCGCGTTCGTGCAGGAACTGCACCCGGACAACGAGGGCGACTGGCTGCTCGTCGCCGGGGACGTCGCCGACCGGTTCGCCGACATCGAGTGGGCGCTCGGGCTCCTGAGCAGCCGGTTCGCACGCGTCGTCTGGGCACCGGGCAACCACGAGCTGTGGACACCACCACGGGACCCGGTCACGCTGCGCGGCGAGGAGCGCTACCACGAGCTGGTGCGGATGTGCCGGCGGCTGGGGGTGGTCACCCCCGAGGACCCGTACCCGGTGTGGGACGGCGACGGCGGCCCGGCCACCATCGCGCCGCTCTTCGTGCTCTACGACTACACGTTCCGGGTGCCGGAGGCGCGCAGCCAGGAGGAGTCACTGGCCCTGGCGTACGCCGCCGGGGTGGTGTGCACCGACGAGGCGCTGCTGCACCCCGACCCGTACCCCAGCCGGGAGGCGTGGTGCGACGCGCGGATCACTGAGACCGAACGCCGGCTGGCCGAACGCGACACGGCGCTGCCGACGGTGCTTGTCAACCACTACCCGCTGGTGCGGGAACCCACCGACGTCCTGCGCTACCCGGTCTTCGCCCAGTGGTGCGGCACGGTCCGCACCAGCGACTGGCACCTGCGCTTCGACGCCGCCACAGTGGTCTACGGGCACCTGCACATCCCCCGCACCACGTTCCACGACGGGGTGCGTTTCGAGGAGGTCTCCCTCGGCTACCCCCGCGAGTGGCAGCCCCGAGGGCCGGTACCCGACCCGGTGCGCACCATCTACCCGGCGGACGACGTGCGCCGACGCTCGTCCGTCAACGGATGAGGCCGACCACCGTGGCCAGTCGCGCCACGCCCGCCGGTGCCGGCTGCGCGCGGGCAACATCGGCGATCACGGTACGCGCCAAAGGCCGACACCGAACCTCGGCCGGCGCGGTGCTGTCCGCGTCGACAAGCGCGCGGGCCGCCCCGCGCAGGTCACCCACCTGGAGGTACGCCCGCGCGACATCCACCAGGTAAGCGCCCCGGTACTCGGCCGGCAATCGCCGCCACCCCTCCCGCCGCACGATTGTCGAGTGCCGTTGCAGCGCCTCGGCGGCGTCACCCCGATGCGCCGCCACCATCACCCGAGCCAACTCGACGGCGATCGGCCCGAAGCTGGTGCGGTGCGGATCGTCATACCCCCTCAGGCTGGCGGCAACGCCCGCGGCCCGCTCGGTCAGCTCATCGGCGCGGCGGTGCTCGCCGCACCCAGCGGCGGCAAGGGCGGCCTGAAGCAGCAGCGTCCCGCGCACTGCCCACTCCCCCGGCGGTCGCTGCCGCGCGGGCGCACCCTCGCCCTCGCCCTCGCCCTCGCCCTCGCCCTCGCCTCGTTGATCATGAGGTTGACGGGCGGTTTGATCTCCCCGAAGCCCGCCAACCTCATGATCATTCCCGTCAAAGGGGGTCGGGAGGATGCGGTTCGCGGCGGTTAGGGCCGCTGTCAGGGCTAGGCGGTCGCGGTTTAAGGCGCGGAGCGCTTGTGCTACCGAGATAGCGGCCGTAGCCGCCAGGATCGGGTCATCGCCGGCAGCGGACATTGCCCGGTCGGCGGCCAGCCAGGCGAGGTCTGCCTCGCCGAGCTTCACCAGCAGCGACGAGGTGATCCGATACGCCTGCACCCGCAACTCCAGTGACCGCGCAGCCTGGACGGCGTCGAGCAGACCCGGCAACACCCGCACCACCTGCCCATAGTGCGCGTGCTGGTAGCTCAACCAGGCGTACCCGACCTGCCTTCTCAGCTCGTCTGTCTCCTCCCTGACTTGCGGGGTGTCGTAGCGGGCGAGAGCGGCCCGGATGTCGTCCACGCCGCCCGGAGGGCCGGCCGGCGGTGGCCGCTGCTGGCCGAGTAGCACCTCCGGGTCTACCCGCAGGACGTGGGCCAACTCCTGGATCACCGAGTACCGGTCCAGGGCGCGCACGCCCCGCTCCACCTTGTCCACCCAACTCTTCGACCTGCGCAACCGGTCGGCCAGCATCTGCTGCGTCATCGACCGCCGCACCCGCCACCGCGCCACCCTCCGACCGATCGGCACGTCATCGCTGGCCACGACGCCACCGCCGGTCCGGGACCGCGCGGGTCGTGTCCTCCACGGGAACGCGCTCCGTCTCGGCCTGCGCCAGGAGGCGCTGCTTGGCAGCCTCCCGCTCGGCCGCCTCTACCTGTTCGCTCTTGCTCTCTGACTCGCCACCCTGGCTGCCTCTTGTGCTGCTCATCCCCCACCTTCCGGCCCGGGGCGCGACGTCAGACAGGGGCCGAGTTTGCCGCGCCCGGCTCGCCGCGCCCCCGAGTGGCCACAGCGATACCTAGGTGACAGCTTGTGACGGTCAAAGTGCACAATCCACACGGATCGCGTCCGCTATTGTCCGCCAGCGTGTCCGCCACTAGCGGCGGACAGGTCGGCGGACAGCTCCAGGAACTCGGCGACCGCACTGGTCTCGCCGGCAGCGGCGGCCACGATGCGACGCAGTTCAGCGACACGCTCTACCGCCCTCGGCGACTGCGCCCGGCGAGCAAGACTCAAAGATCGTCCGGCTGTTACCGCCGCCTGCTCGAACTCTCCCGCCTGAAAGAGGGCTTCGGCGAGCCAGCTCAGGTACAGCGACGTTTCCCGGGGAAAGTCGTCGCCATAGCGAGCAATGGCGCTTTCCAGGATGGGCACCGCCCGCAGTGGTCGACGCAGCTCCGTCCATACTCGCCCCGCCATGACCTCCACTTCGTCCTGGGTCAGCCAGTACGCCCAGGACGGAGCTTGATCAAGGTCGCATTGCGGATAGATTTCCCCGACCTGCCCGAGCGCCCTTTCAGCAAGGCTCGTTTCGCCCAAGCGGGCGTGCGCCCAAGCGACCCGTTCCAGCAGCAGAGCCTGGCCCGTGGCCTCGGCTGCGTGCCGCCCACCGACGTACGCCGAGCGAGCCAAGGTGACGGCCTCCCGCCGATCCCCGATGCCCGCCTCAAGGTAGGACAGACTGCTCAGGCAGTTCGCTGCGCTGGCGGCGTCTTCACTGGCATGCGCGGCCCGCATTCCGGACAAGTAATGCCGGCGTGCCTCGGCGATCCTGCCGGAGTCTTCGGCAACGAAGCCGGCCAGTTGACACAGGTCCGCGACGACGTGGAGCAACTTGCGGTTGACCGCCTCGGAGTAGCTACCCTCCCGAAGTAGTTCGGCGGTGGCAACCAACTCGGCGGCGACCAGCGCATGCGTCTCCCCGCCACCGACGTGGTCATCCAGCCGTCGGAGTTGACGAACTCGACTCTCGATTCGTGTCACCGTGCTCATCCCGACCCGTCGACCTGCGCTCAGCTCATACCGCTGCGGCGGCTCAGCTATCAGCCACTGATGGGCCAGCGCGGCGGCGTTGTCCGGATCCGGGGCCTGCGCTGTCAGCAGGTTGGCCAGACGCTCCGCATCACGCCGCGACCACTGCGCCCCGCCATCGACTGCCCATGGCTCGCCGGTGCCCGGCTCATCGGCGAACACAGCCAACTTCCCGCCCGCCTCCAACGCCGCGTCCAGGCGTTGGGCGGTTGTCGGGGTCGGCGGCTTCCGACCGCTCGCGAGATCGTGAAGATAGCTCTTGCTGTAGAAGGTCTGCGAGGCGAGCGTTCGATAGCTGGCTCCACGCTTTCTCATCAGAGCGCGGAGCTGTTCGGCGAAGAGTGCGGCAGACGCGGGCATCACGGCTCCCGGAAGTGGCATTCCGATCGGCGGCGGCCGCACGGACGACCACCACTTCGGACAGTACATCGATCGCAACGATGCGTACGCCCGTTGCCAGCCCTCCGATTCAGATCAACGTGGGATCAGTGAAATCGGGGCGTCTGAGTGACCAGGACACTCCGAGTTTCACTGAAGCCGAGTCGATCATCACCGCGGTCGGTCCCAAGTGATGGGAAGCGGACCACCCGCCCGATCATGCGCGGTGCCCGGACCGACCTGGATCCACTGCGGGAACGCGCTGTTGGCGTTCTACCAGTAGCTGCTCAGATCACCGTCGACGATGCCGCTCGACGCGTACCTCTGGGCGCTACCGTCACCTAGGTGACCTCGACGGAGCCCGCCACGTGGTACGCCAACCTGGCTTCCTTCTACGCCGAAGCCGCGGCGTCCATCACTGACGCGGCCGGCAACGTGCTGCTCGTCAAACCCACGTAACGCGACCACTGGGCCTTCCCCGGCGGCTATGTCGACGAGGGCGAATACCCACATGACGCCTGCGCCCGTGAGATCCGTGAGGAGTTGGGGATCTCCGTGGTGGCGGGTGCCCTGTCACTCTTCGGTCGATCCTGTTCGATGACCTACTCCTTTAGACCTGTTCCTCGAGCCGCGGCTTGGGTATTCGAATAAGGCGGTCCTCTTGGCTCAACGGCAGGGCGACACGATGGACGAAGTCGACGATGATGTCGCGGGCGAGTTCGTTGTCAACGGCGATGATTTGCAAAGCTTCCTTGTAGGGCTCCTGGGTCGCCACGTTCCGCAACAGCTGGTAAACGTCGCGGATTCTCCCGAGGCTGAGGCCTTCTTGCCCACTGTTCGCGGAGATGCCATCTAGGACGAGGAGGCCAGGCAACGGAAGCTTTCTGTCGATTGCCACGGTGTGGTGCGCGAGTGCATGCGCGATGTTGACGAGGGTTTTCAATCCCTGGCTGGAGAGCTCGTCGAATCTGCGCCCTGACACCTCTGGTAGGTATGTATCGCGGTTGATCCGTACGGTCAGTTCCTGACCTAGATCGGGGATGTTAAGCTCCCGCAGATATTCGAGCATTCGTCGTTCCAAAGCTTTAACGTTGTCTTCAGCGTCGGTGTGGGATAGCTCGCGGCTGTGGATGCGGGCGATCAGTTCCTCCTGCCTCGTTTCGAGCTGCTCCCGGCCTTGCAGTTGCTGCTGGTGGCGGCGCAGCAGGTCGGCGTATTCGCGTAGTCGCCTGATGTCGGCTTCGATCTCGGCTTGGCGTGCCGAGTAGTACTCGATTTGCGCCGAGCGGTCGGACACGAATGTTCGAGTTCGCTGGTCGAGGCTGGCCGAGAGCTCCGCCATGGTCTCGTCGAGCTGAGCTGCTTGCTGGGAGAGGCGTTCGTGCGCGCGGCGCCGGCCTTCGATGACCTCGCTGGTTTCGGTGATTTGGCTGGCGATGCGGTCTTGTTCGGTGAGAAGTTCCGATGGTGAGGCTGCGGGCCTGGGCGTTTGAAGGCAGAGGTAGCAGAGGTGCGGGTCTGTGCGGGCTGGCTCGACGTCGTTGCCGCAGCGAGGGCAGACGATGAAGTCGAAGTCGACGAGCCACTCGCCAGCGACGATGGCGCGGGTAAGCCGGGATGACTGGCTGGTCAGCTGCCGGTGAAGGTCGGTGAGGTCCTTGATTTGTCCTTCGAGGCGGGTCAGCCTGTCGGCGATGTCTGCGCGTCGCGTGCGTGTCGCAAGCAGGGTTTGACGGAGCTCTTGGACGCCGGGGACGTCGCCGGCTGCCGTGCCGAGGGTACGTCGGGCTTCGCGGACTTCTTCGAGTGCGTTGGCTCGGTCGGCGAGTTGGAACTCGAGGATCGCAGGGTCGGCGAAGGCGGTGTCCTTGAGGAAGGTGGCGCGGACTTCGGCGTCGTGCCGGAGGGATTCGAGTTGCAGCTGTATCCGGCGAAGTTCGGCGTTGAGCAGTGCGAGTTCTGGCTCGTAGTAGCCGTAGGCAATCTCGAACACCCAGCGGCGTTTTGCGTCACGCCAGGTTCGTTTGTGGCCGAAGACTTCGGTGTCGAGTTCGTCGCCGGTGATGATGCAGTAGCCGAGCCAGTCGGTCATGGTGACTGGTGTGTTGGCTCCGCTGGGTTCGCTGCGGGCTCGGGGCACGTGGATTGCCGGGATCTGGAGTTGGTCGAGTAGGAACGTGCTGTAGCTGTTCTCGGCTCCGGCGACGGGCAGGCGCACTGCGATGGATTCGCGGCCGGGGTTTGGGTGTTCTTCGCTGATCTCGACGAGGGCATCACGGGTGGTGGTGCGTGGCCGATATATCTGCCAGGTGCGGTTGCCGAGGGCGACGTGCCCGCGGATGGCTTGAACATGACCGACTTCTGGGGGCAGGTCGTCGGGCATGGTGCCGAGTAGCGCGCGGATCAGGCGGACGAAGGTGGTTTTCCCGGTAGTGATGTCACCGATGACGTGATTAAGACCTGGGTTGAAGGTGACGTCCCGGCCTGCGCCAACGAGGTTGACCTGCAGAAGTTCGAGACGGTGGGGGTAGATCGGCTCGGTGTCAACTCCGTCTTGCGGCGGTGTGGGCTGGTTCACGTCAGGTCCTCGTGCCATGCAGCGTCGGCGATCTCGGGAATCTCGTAGAGATAGTTCTTGAGCACGTTGCCGCTTCTGTCCAGGTGCCGGCGCAACAGAGTCAGTCTCTGGTTGATGGGGTCGAAGCTGTCGTCGGCGCGGATGGCAGCGGCGAGGTCGGCGCCGGCGACGGAGGTGCGGTAGCCGAAGCCTTTGTCGAGTGGTTTGACGTCGACGAGGCCGCGGCCGATGAGGGATCCGAGTACCGCGTAATAGGAGGGATCCCAGGGGCCGTAGCGGTAGCGCATCATTCGGGCATCGAGTGGCGCTTCGTCGGGGTCGATGCCCGCGATTTGCGCCGGGTTGGCGCCGTGGGTGAGTAAGACCTGGCGTAGATGGCGGGGGTAGCGCAGCAGGAAGTCGAGTTTCGCGAGCTTGATCCGGCCCTCGAGGTAGCGTTCTTGGGTCTTGTTCTTACGGCTGAAAGCGTCGATGAGCAGAAGAATCCGCGCTTCGGCCTCCCGGGAAGGGCGAAATCGGGCCCGGGGTGACTCGTCATCGGGGATGCCCGGCGGTGGCGGGACACAGTTCGGTGGAGCGGCTGCCGTGGCGGGTTGAGGGATCACGAGGCGCGCCATCCGAACCGGCAGGTATCGGATAGGTGGCCGAGGTAGCCGAACACGAAGAATTCGTCGCGGTCAAAGATGTTCTGCCGGTCGCAGTGAGCGAGATGTGCGGGTTGGGACAGCAGGGCGTTGGCGATTGCCTCGGCTGGACGGCCCGCCGCAGCGGGATTGGTGACCGCGGCCAGCTCGACGTCGGCTGCGGTTGCTTCGGCCATTCGTAGGATTCGTCGCGCCAACTTCTCGAGGTCGTCTTCGGCGCTGTCGCGGCTGGCGAGCATCAGCTGGCGCTCGACCTCCATGTCGGCCCGCATCTCCTGCATCTTGGCGATGAGCGGGCGGCTTGCACCGGCCGCCGTCATTTTCAGTTCCATGAGGGAGACGGAGGTGCCGGCAGAAATGCGTGCGAGTAGTTGCTGCTGGGACGCGCCGGGCTGCGGCGGGGTCATCCTGAGCAGCATGCCGCGGCTGAGGATTTGGTCGCGGATCGGTGCGATGGCCTGCCCTGCGGGTTCGTGCGGTTCGGGTAGGTCGGATCCGAGGTGGGGAAGGGCTGCGCTGAGGATCGCCTGGATTGACGGCGGCTGTTCTTCTCGTGCTGTTTGCGCGGCTTCTGCGGCGGTCAGTAGCCGCTCGTATAGGACCTTGACCTCTGGGTGAGACAGCGATGGCCAGAGGGCGTGCAGTTCCCACATCGCCTTAGCGTCGATATGAGCCTGCGTGGGCTGGTCTGGTTCGATGACGAGGCGTTGGAGGAAGTCGTCGACCCAGCCCCGGGGGATCTTGTGCGCGACGAGCTTTTTTCGCACCTCATCGCCAGCGGATCGCGGGTCTCGTACAAAGTCTTCAGTGTCGGCTTTTCCGGCGGTCGCACCTTCGAACCAGAGCTCAAAGGTGCAAAGCTCGTGCACCCTTTTCTTGCGAGCCGCGACATACGAGCGGGCGAGAGCGTCGAGGCCGCGATCGTTCATGGCGGCGACGCTCCAAGAGCCCTTGTCACGAGTCTTGAGCTGGATGAATCGGACTTTGTCCGCGTAGATCAGAGTGAGGTCCTCGACGTGTTCGCAGGCTAAGAACAACGGTCGATCTTGTTCTCTGAGACACGTCAGCCACTGCCGTACAACCTGTTTGGCCTGCCATCGGTAGCGGGCGAAGGTGTCGAGTCCTGTGGGATCGCTTTCGACGGCAGCTACCCTGGTCAGCACGTCGAGGCCGGGGATCGGTTGTTGCTGCTTTGCGTCAGTCACCCGGATGAACCTCCACCGATAAAGGCAGCAACGAACCATAGACAACCCAGCGTGCCCGCCGCACTACGCTGAGGAAACGATGCTAGCGGTCACGCAGCGAGGTCAACAGCCCGGAGCTGTCCTCGAACCGTTCGGCCGCTCCTTCATGGACGCCCGGCCTGCCTCGTGCCAGCGTGTCAGCCGTCTTGGCCACGTTGGCGATCTCGCCACGGTCCACAACTTTTCAAGGATCTCTGCGGGTGCCGGAGCAAGGTAATCAGCTGCTGATCCGTCGGATGTACCGACGATCTAGACGTCAGCGCAGACGCCCGCGGTTAGGCCGTCGAACGAGCGGCCAACGATGCGTTCCGCCTACGGCGCTCTGGACATGGTCGCCCCGATTCGACAGACTTCGAGGCGTGCCGTCGTCTCCGCACAGCGCCGCACCATCAGCGCTGGGTTACCTCTATCAGTCGCAGTGGCCTCTACTTGAGCTCTTGCGAAGGTCCGACGAGCGACCGGACGCGGCGATCACGTTGGAGCTGCACGACGATGTCGCGTGGGAAGAGCATGGGACTCCGTCGGAGCTTTTGCAGATAAAACATCACGTCCGGAAAGGTCGCAGTTTAGGCGATAAGGACATTGATATCTGGCGCACGATTGGGGCCTGGATGGATACCCAGGCCGTGGGTGACTCGGACGGCCCTGCCTTGACGATTGTCACGACCCAGATTGCATCGCCTGAGAGTGCAGCAGCCGCACTGCGACCGCGGGATCGAGATGTGAGGCGTGCCATCGAGTTGCTGGAAGTCGCCGCCTCCGAATCGACAGCTGAGGCGAGCCGGGTCGCCCGGCGAAGGTTCCTCGACCTGGACCCGGCGGTACGTGCAATCTTCGTGAGCCGAATTCAGCTTCTCGACGCCGCACCGGGCATCGCCGACCTTGACATCGATGTGCGACGGGCGCTGCGGTGGGCCTTGCCCCGGGGGCACGAAGACACCTTCATGGGCCTGCTGTGGGCATGGTGGCATGCCAAAGCCGTTGACCTATTGTGCGGACGCGCCCACCGCGTCAGCGCCCTGGACGTCGCAATCGTGGTCGACGATCTTCGAGACCAGTTCACGCGGGGTAACCTGCCGACCGTGGCTCCACCGGAAGAGTTCACCCCGGCCGAGGAAGGGTCGTACCTAGATCGGTGCTTCGTGCACCAGCTGCAGTGGGTTGGAACTCCGCCGACGCTCATTCAGATGGCAGTGATCGACTACTACAGGGCATTCGCGCAGACCGCTCGTTGGGTCGATGACAGTTTGATCAGCGTCAAGGAGCTGGAAACGTTCGAGACTCGGCTGCGCGACGAGTGGAAACGTTCGTACCACTGGGCTTTGGCCGAACTTCCGGCCGACCCCGACGAGACAGTCAAGCAACGAGCCGGCCGACAGATTCTGCGCCAGGCGCTCGATCGCACGGACATTCGGGTGCGGGAGCGCTACAGCGAAGTCTTTTTCTGTCGCGGCAAGCATCACGAATTGGCCGATTCAGGACGAGTCGGATGGCATCCAGACTTCGCGGATCGAGTCGATACGCTTCTTCGGGCATCAAGCAAATGACGGTGTGGCACGATCGCCCGCAGGTGTCGGCTGCCTACCTCAACCCTGCGTTGGTCTCAGCAACGCTAGCTACTGCGGCAATTGCCTACCGCTCCGAGCGGCACCGACCGATGGCGTGGCCACTCTCTTTCATCGTAGGGCCCATGGTTCTGCATCGCAGCACCCGCCTCGCATTGCCGAGAAGCACGACTACCCACCTAGCGACCTGGCTGTCGCGTAATGCTGTGCTTCATGCCGGCTTCGCTGCTCGCGCCAAGGAAGCAGCCCCGACGATAAAGGAAGGTCTACGCTTCGGACTTCGTCAAGGCGTGCTGACGCTCGAGGCTGGCGCGTTGATCGGCTCCATCGGCCGGGCCCGCAACCCGGAGCTGCGCGAACTACTCACCAGCGCACGACTGGTCGGACGCTGGTTAGCCAAGATCGATCAACCATCCACCATCTTCGCCATCCTTGGCGTGGAGCCCTGATTACAATGAATCTACTGGCGATTGTGCTCTATAACCGAGCGGGGCAGAAGCGTGTCGTCCCTTTAAACCCGGGCGAACTCAACATCATCACCGGTGTGTCTGCGACCGGCAAGAGCTCTCTGCTCGAAATCGTCGAGTTCTGCATGGGCCGCAACGATATTGCCATACCGATCGGTCCAGTTTCTGACACTGTGGCTTGGTACGCTGTGCTGCTCCAGCTGCCGTCTACACGGGCCTTCGTGGGCCGCCCAGCTCCCCGGCCCGGCCACGCATCCACACAACAAGCGATGCTCGAGTTCGGCGGCGACCTGCAACCGCCCGACTTCGGCGACCTGACAATCAATGCGGACTCGGCCACTGTAAGGGAACAGGTAGGCCAGCTCATCGGCATCGGTGAAAACCTGCACATTCTCCATGCGTCTGCACAGGAAGGCACCCTGGTGGCCAATCTTGGTCACGCACTTCTGATGTGTCTTCAGAGCCAGAGTGAGATCGGCAACCGCGATCGTCTGTTTCATCGCCAAGACGAGATATGGATTAGACAGGCGCTAAGAGAGACTCTGCCCTACTTCCTCGGTGCCGATCGCGGCGATCAAGCATTCAAGCACCGACAACTCGAAGCCGCACGCCGCAAGATGGCCCGCCTGGAAGCCGACTTGGTCACCGCGGAGAAGCTCTACAGCGACGTCGACGTCGACCTTCGAGCACTGCTTACCGAAGCCCATCTTAAGGGGCTCGTTTCCACGGCAGAAGCCAGCGGACGCGACTCAGCTCTCGACGCCTTGGCGGCAGCACTCGAGAGCCCACCCACGGACGGCGCGTCAGCGGACAACGGCGGCGACGGCCGTCCCGACCTGGAACAGCAATGCGATGACCTTCGCGTGCAACTGCGAACCCTCGGCGAGCAACGAGCGCTGCTGGCCGATCACGAGCATCGGTCTCTGGAATATCAAGCCGCCGTCCGATCAGGCGTCGGCCGCCTAGAAAGCCTAGAGCTGATGCGGCCCGACGACCGTATCGGCGCTGACACATGCCCGCTATGCGGCAGCGGCCTGGCTGAACCAGACCCGGAAATCAGCGACCTCCAGCGGACACTCGTTGACCTCCGCGAACAGCTAGGCGCAGCTGAGACAGCCCAACCCCGCCGCATGGCCGCACTGAGTGAACTGGACCGCCGCTCAGATAATGTCCGGCTGGAGTTGCGCAGACTTGACGCGGTGCTGGCCGGCGTCCGCGCCGCCGAAGCGACGGTCGGCGCCCAACGCAGTCGAAGGGAAGATCAGGCCTTCACCAAAGGACGCATCGACTTTTACCTCACCCGTCTTCGCCTGTTCGGCGACGACGACACCCTCAATGCGCTTCGAGTAAACGCCGAATTGACCCGACAAGACATCGAACGACTGATCGATGAACTCGACCCTGAAGAAGAGCAGCGACAGGTTAACTCGCGACTACTCTCTATTGAGGCCGATATTACCCGCTGGGCACGCCGCTTAGGGCTGGCCCACTCTGATAACGGAATACACCTTGATATAAAGAATCTCGAGGTGGTTATCGGAACCGAGAAAGGCATCGTTCCGCTCTCACGCATCGGCAGCGCAGAGAGTTGGATCGGATACCACGTTGTCACACACCTAGCGCTACACCGGTACTTTATACTCCAAGGCCGACCGGTGCCCCACTTCCTCATGCTCGATCAACCCACACAGGCCTACTATCCGTCGGATATCGAGGAGAAGGAGGGCGAGTCCAGCAATGACCGCGATGCCGTGATCCGACTCTTCGAGCTTATGCGCGATGTCATTGCTGAGTTGACGCCCCAGATGCAGATTATCGTCTGCGATCACGCCAACCTGCCCGAGCCCTGGTTCCAAGACGCTGTACGCCAGAACTGGAGGAGGAGTTCCGCACTGATTCCCTCGGAATGGATCGACGCGCTGACACTCGATCAATGAGGCCGGTCCGTATCGCTTTACGCCGAGCACCGCTGCCCTGATCACGTGACCAGGCGCTGGCCAAGCGAGCGAGACCGGCAAGCTGCAGCGCCACTGCGCCGGATCCAACCGCTCACCCACCGCCAAACGCTACGCAACGAGAACGATTAGGCCACCCCCGATCCTCAGCACAGCACGATGATCGCGGATCAGCCGGAGCTTGCGGTCAATGCGACCCCGAAGGCGATCGCCGCCAGGGCAACGACTAGGAAGATGGCCCCGCTCCCCACGGCCACCCACGATCACTGCGATGCGGAACCTGCTCGCTTCGATCACGGCCGAGACACCGCCATTCAGGCTGACAATAGGACGAAAGGCCAGCGGCAAACTGTTGCCGTCCCGTCTGCCGGCGACCACGGCCCTCGGGGCTGGCCGGGCCACAATGACGAGGACATTGGCGAGGTGCAGCTTGCGCCCGCGCGACGCGATGGGCGGCCGCCGGCGACGTCCGGCGGCCGCCCAACAAGTCCGATCAGCTGGCGTAGACCTCCAGCGCCGACAGCTGCCCAGCGGGCCACCCAGTGTTGCCGGTGACGGTGACCCGCACGTAGCGCGCCTGCGCAGCGCTGAACGTCAGCGTCACCTGGTTACCACTGGCCGGGTCGAAGGTCCGCCCCGCCGATCCGACAAGCGTCCCGAAGCTCCCCCCATCGGTGCTGCCCTGCACGGCGAGGGTCTGCGTCCGACTGCCCCACGCGGACGACGGCGGCAGCTTCAGCACCACCCGCCCGACAGTGCGCGAGGAACCCAGGTCGACCTGGACCCACTGTGGGAACGCGCTGTTGGCGCTCTCCCAGTAGCTGTTCGCGTCCCCGTCCACCACGTTGCCCGACCCGTAACTCTGGACATGGCTGCTCTCCGACGTGGGTCGACCCCGGGCGAGGTCCGCGTTGGCCGCGGCGTCCGTGGTGACGGTGACCGCCGAGGACGCGCCGGAGGTGTTGCCGGCGGCATCGCGGGCCACAACCGTGAAGGTGTACGCGGTCGACGGGCTGAGCCCGCTCACTGTCGCCGTGGTGCCCGTGACGGCGGCGACGACGGTGCCGCCCTGGCGTACCTGATAACCGGTGACCCCGATGTCATCGGTGGACGCCGTCCACGCCAGGGACACGCTCGTCGACGTCTTGCCGGTCACCGTGAGGCCGCTCGGCGCGCTCGGCGGGTTGTCCGGGACGGTGCTTCCGGCGTACACCTCGACCTGGGCGAGTTGGGCGGCCGGCCAGCCGGTGTTGCCGCTGATGCTGAGGCGGACGTAGCGGGCCGTGGTGGTCGTCAGCGTGCGGGTGACGGTGTTGCCGGTGGCCGGGTCGAAGGTGAACGCGGAGGCCGCGGCGATGGTGGCGAAGGAGTTGCCGTCGACGCTGCCCTGCACGGTGATGGTCTGGGTGCGCGCGTCCCAGCCGGCGGGCAGTCGCACCACGAGCTTGTTGACCGGGTGGCTGGCGCCGAGGTCGACCTGCCACCAGTGCGGGAAGGAGCCGCCGCCGCTCTCCCAGTAGCTGCCGGCGTTGGAGTCCACCGCGTTCGACGCCGGGAACCCGCCGCCCTGGCTGCTGGCCGCTGTGGATCGGCCGGCGGCCAGGTTGCCGGTGGCCGGTGGTGGGGTGCCGACCATCGGTGGCGTGGGGCGTACGGCGGTGAGTGCGAGTTGCCCCTTGAGCATCCGGCCGCCGTCGGCGGTGATCCGCAGGTAGTAGTCGGAGGAGCAGGCCACGCCGTCCTCGTCCAGGGCACGGATGTTCGCGCCGGCCGGGGTGGTGGCCTGTGTTTCGGACGTCTTGGCGATCTGGTTGCCCTCGTTGTACTCGTCGAACATGGACACGTACAGGCCCTGGGAGCCGAGCCGGACCATGTTGTAGATGTGCCGCCAGTAGAAGTCGCCGTGCTTGCGGTGCCCCCCGGCGAGGTCGCCGGGCATCACGCAGGGCAGGTAGTCGATGCCGCGCGCCGCGCAGTCGGCCATGTCGCCGACGTTCACGTTGTTGTAGTACGAGTCCAGCTCCTCCACGGTCCTGGCCCGGTAGACCATCCACGGCGAGATCGCGTGGAACGCGTGGTAGACGTCGAGGAAGCCGGGGCGGGAGTCCTCGATGCCCTGCCGCCACCAGGTGGGTACGCCACCGATGACGTAGCAGCCCTGGGCCTTGAACCAGTTGATGACCTCCAGGCAGGGGCCCGGGGTGAAGGGTCGACTGGGCTCACTGAAGCCGAAGCCCCAGATGCAGACGACCGGTTTGCCGTTCTGCCGGGCGTACGCGGAGGACGCGGTGTGCGCCGCCATCTTCGTCGTCCAGTCGGTCTTGATCTCCGATTGGAAGGTCAGCCAGTCGGTGACGTCGTACATGATGTAGAACTTGCGGCTGTGGCGCTCGGCCGCGGAGCGGACCTTCTGCGTCATCGCGTCGCGGGTCGGGCCCTCGTCGCCCATCGGGTTGAACCGTTGCAGCGCGGCGGTGTCGCAGCCGTTCTCCTGCATCCAGCGGAAGTGGGTGTCCACCGTCTGCTGGTCGTACGAGGAGAACAGGGTGGCTGGCTGGCCGTTGCCCAGGTTGGGGTACGCGGTGGGATAGGTGCGTGTGTACTCGCGCATGTCCGGCCAGGACACGATTGTGGTGTTGGAGGGTGAGGGCGGCTGGAACCGGTCGCGGCCCCAGTGCCACCATCCGCCGATCGGCGCCCCGTCGCCGGGGGCGCTGAACCAGCCCTGGTAGCCAACCGTCACCTTGCCGACCACGTCCCCGGGGGGACTGGCGGCGTGCGCGGGGCTGGACATGCTGGTGAGCAGCTCGGTGGTGGAGGCGGTGGCGAGGGCGGACCCGGCCAGCACCGATGTGACGAACCTGCGGCGGGAGACCGCCATGAGGACCACTCCTTCGGGACGGAAGGCATTGACGGCCATCGTGGCAGCAGTGGATGCCGACCCGCAAGAGTTAGACTGATCGATGAAAATCCCGGTCAGATGACGGGAATTACACGCTGGGGTGTCAGCGGCTGACGGCCCGCTCCAACGCCCACACCGGGGACAGGATCTGACTCGGAGCTTGGCGGCGGCGGGCGTCGCGCACCGTCATCCGTACGCCCTCGGTGAAGCCGATCTTCGGGTGCCACCCGAGCAACTCTCGCGCCTTCCTGGTGTCCAGCGCCATGTTGCGCACCTCGCCCGGCCAGGGCAGCGGCTCGTAGCAGGCCGGGTTGTCGACGCCGGACGCCTCCCGGACCGTGTCGTACACCTCGTTGACGCTCGTCTGCCGACCCGAGGCGATGTTGACCATACCCACACCATTGTGGTGACAGGCGACGGCGATCGCCTCGGCGACATCGCTGACGTGGATGAAGTCCCGGGTCTGCGTGCCGTCGTCGTGGATCACCACTTGCCGGCCGCCGAGCAGCGCATCGACCATCACTGACACCACGCCGCAGTCGCCGCCCTCCTGCCGGGGCCCGTAGACATTTCCGAACACCATCGAGGTGTACGACAGGCCGTGCTCACGCCCGTACCAGTCGAGGTAGTGCACGCCGGCGGCCGTGCTGACGCCGTACGGGCTCACCGGGGCGATCGGATGGTCCTCCCGGACCGGCAGGTCGTGGGCCGCGACGCTGCCGAAGATGGCGCTGCTGGCCGCGTTGATCACCAGCCGCACCCCGCCGCGGGCGCAGGCGTCCAGCACGTTGACGGTGCCGAACACGTTCACGTCGGCGTCGTACAGGGGTGAACGCCGGGCCGCGGGAACGCTCGGCTGCGCGGCGAGGTGAACCACCACGTCCGGCTGCCACTGGTGAATGACCTCGACACCCTCCGGCGTACGGATGTCACCCGAGACGACGTCCGCCTCGGTCAGTCCGCCGATCGCGGCGTCGGCCAGGTTCTCGATCCGCCCGGTGGAGAAGTTGTCGAGCACCCGGACCTGGCTGCCCATCAGCATCAGCCGGGCGACCACGTGGCTGCCGATGAAGCCGGCGCCCCCGGTCACCAGCACGCGTCCGGGAATCAGGTCCGTCGGCGGGCCGACACCGACGGCGGTAACGGGTAGGTCCATGTCGGACTCCTTGGAACGACGGAACGGTCGGCCCGCTGCGGCAACCGGACGGCCGGATACGACCGTAGCCCACCAAAGGCCACCAAACGGACGATAAGCCTGAATGGCTTGCACGGATACGCGAAATTTAGTGGGGAAAAGACCGTTTGGCCCATTCATCACTGTTCGTCCTTTACGACTAGTACTTTCTCCCCCGGGGGGTGTCCGCCGGCATGCCCTGGGAGCACCGGACGGAGAGGGAGGACGGCGTGTTGAGAGAAACTCCGGGTCCGCCACCGCGACAACCAGGCGGTGGCGTGATGACCGCTCCGCTGCTGTCAGTACTGCTGGTCAGCTGGAACACCCGCGAGCAGACCCGGCAGTGCCTGGAGTCGCTGGCGTCGACAGCCGATCCCGGTCTGGACTACGAGGTGGTGGCCGTCGACAACGGCTCGTCCGACGGCTCAGCCGACCTGCTCGCCGACCAACCCCGGGTTCGACTGATCCGCAACAAGCACAACAACGGTTTCGCCGCCGCCGTGAACCAGGCGTACCGACGGGCGAACGGGCAGCTGATCCTGCTGCTCAGCAGCGACATCCGGTTGCACCCGGGCGCGCTGTCCCGAATGGTCGACCATCTGCGGGAGCGGCCGGACGTCGCAGGGGTCAGCCCGCTGTACCTCAACCCGGACGGCACCTTCCAGCAGCACTACGTCCGACAGCCCAGCTTTACCGCCACCATCGCGCTGGTGACCGCGTTGCGCCGACTGCCCGGGTTCCGCCAGGCGCTGCACCGGTTCCAGATGCGCGGCGAGGACTTCAGCCGTCCCCGGCAACTTGCCTCGGGCAGCTGCGTGCTGCTGCGCCGCACGGTGCTCGGGCAGCAGACCATCTTCGACGAGACGTTCCCTGTCTACTGGAACGACGCGGTCCTCGCGCGGCAGCTCGACCAGGCCGGGCACGAGCTGTGGATGCTTCCGGACGCGGTGGTGACGCACAGCCGTGGCGCGTCCTGCCGGCTGCTCGGGCCGACCATCCGCTCTCGACACCTGCTGGGCAGCCTGGTCGGGTATCTGCGGATGACCCAGCCCCGGTACCGGTTGCCGGTGTTCCGAGCCGTGCTGCTCGCCGACCACCTGGTCAAGCGACTGTTCGGTCGATCCGTACCGCTGGGCCTGGGCGACCTGCTCGCCGCGCTGCGCGGCGACGTCGGCCCTCTGCCCGACGGTGACACCCGCGACTGGGTGGTGCTGTTCAGCCGAACCCGCTGGTCCGTCGACGGGCATCCGGCCGTGCTGGGGCAGTTGGCGCCCGGGCAACGGTTGCTCGTCGTCGACCCGCCGGGACGCCGGCCGCGCTGGCGGTGCGAGGTGACGCCGATCGGCTCGGCGGCCTGGCACGCCGTCGCGCCGACCGCGCTGCCGCTGGGTGACGTGGTGCCGCTGGTCAACTGGATCAACCGGCGGATCGCGGCCGGCGCGCTGCGGGGTTGGTTGGACCGGCACGCCGGTGCCCGCCTGCTGCGACTCGACGACGAGCGCGCCCGCCCGGTGCTCGGCCGCCTCGGCGAGGACGAGTTGCTGCCCGCCGACGCGCCACGACCGATGGAACGGTCGGGCCGTGGCTGAGCACACCAACGACGCCGCCCGACGCCGGGAGGTCGCCACCCGCAACAACTGGTCGGCACGAGGTGCCCAGCTGCGCTCCCTGTTGGTGGGGTTGCCGCGATGAGAGTGCCGGTCGTCGCGCCCAGTGTGCCGCTCGCGGGCGCCGGGCTGGGCGGAGTGCTCACAGTGGTCACCCTGCTACCCGAGCCGGTCGGCCTGGCTGCCGCCATCGGCGTGCTGTGTTCGGGTGCGTTCCTCCTCGTGCTCGCCAACGCCCGACCGGTTCGGTCGCACCGCGCGCCGACCACCCCGACGACGCCACCCCGCTGATCGCGATGGGGCCGGAGCCAGCATGGCTCCGGCCCCGTCGGTACGACCGATCCCGCTACGGGGTCGGGTACTCGGTCAGGTAGACCGGGGCGCCGACCTTTGTCATGTCGGCCGCGTCCCCGACGCCGTTGACCACGTGGTCGATCGTGCCGGCGCTGAGATTGACGGTCATGATGTGGTGCAGCCGCACCCCCGGCCGGTTCGGGACCTCGAACCCGTTCTCGGTGTGGATCGACGGGTTGTTCTGGTTGAACACGTACACCCCGCCGCCGTACAGGGTGTGATGACGCACCCGGTCACCGACCTTGTACCCGGCCCAGCCCTCGACCGCGCCATTTATCCAGTCGGCCTGCGTCGGCGGGTCGTACGGCAGCTCGTTCTGGTAGAGGATCGTGGTGCCGTGCTCGCCATTCCAGACCGTGTTGTAGCGCTGGAAGTGCTCGACGAACAGGCCGGTCGCGGTCACATGATCGCCGTTGATGACGGCGCCGTAGCGACCGGTGTTGGTCCGCCAGCGGTCGGTGTCACCGTTGACGCCCTCGGTGAAACCCTCGACGCCGTGGTCGCCGCGCCACACCCAGGTGTGGTCGATGAGCACGTTGTCGCTGTTGACCTCCAGCGCGGTGTTCGTCCGTCCGATGTGCGGGCCGCCGACCCGGAAGTACGCGTCGGAGAGCGTGGTCGGGTTGTGCGGGCTGCTCGCGTCGCGGCCGTGCTGGCGCCCGACCCGCAGCAGCACCGGCGACTCGACGAGGCCAGCGTCGATCGTGACACCGGCGACGATCACCCCGGGAACATCTGCCACGTCCAGCGGAATCGCGCCGTCCACTGCGGTGAGCGTGGCATGCCCGATGCCGAGCACGACGGTGTTCGGACGCCGGACCTCGATGCTGCGCGCGATGTCGTAGGTGCCGGGGGTGAGCAGCAGGTGCTTGCCGCGCGCCAGCTGGCTGTTGATGACGCGCACCGAGTCGGACGGCTTGGCGATGAAGAAGTCACCGATCCCGACGGTGCGCCCCGGCGTGATGCCGTCGGCCCAGGAGACGCCCCGGCTGTCGCGCTGCGCGGCGGGCACCCGTACCTGGTAGCGACCCTTGCCGTCGACGAAGAGGTAGGGCTTCTCCCGGCTGATCGGGGTGGTCTCCAGTGTGGTGTACGGCGGGTCGGGGAACGTGGCGTCGTCCGGTGCGCCCTCGACCCCCGCGAACACCTGGTTCCACACGGCGTTGGACCAGCTGCCGACCTCGCTGTTGCGGGTCAGCCACTGTTGCTGCGAGCCGTTCGTCGTGGCCGGCAGTCGTGAGTCGGCGATGAACCCACCGCTGGCGTACTGCGGCCCAGCGGTGCAGTAGTCCATCAGCGACAGACCGCCGCCGCCGATGTTCAGTCGGCGCATCGACACCGCCTGGGAGACCGCCCAGAAGTTCGCCGACGACCGGCAGTCGTCCTGGCCTGCGGCGTTGATGGTGAGCGAGAGGTTGGACAGGGTGCGCCAGAAGTTGACGAGCGCGAGGCAGTTGCCGGTGCCGCCGTCGGCCAGGCAGCGGTTGTAGACCTCCAGCTTGCCGTTGACCGTGACGTCGGTGGGCGAGGCGCCCAGGCCGGACACCTCGGTGTAGTAGCCGACCTTGGCCTGCAACGGCTGCGCGGCCGTGCCGTACGTGCCCGGCTTGAACAGGTAGGCGTGCCGCTCGGTGCCCATCTCGTTGTCGACCTGCCGGGCGTGCGCCGCGTCGAGGGTCTGCTGGATCTCGGCGAGCGGCATGGACGGGTCGAAGATCGTCACGTTCGGGCCGAAGTCGGGTGCGCCGTGCGACGGGCGGCCGGCGCTGGCCGCCGTGCTGGTCGTCGCGACCGTGGTGGCCACCAGAAGGGCAAGGATGAGGGTACGTCGGGACGGGGTTGTCATGTGGTTCGTCCTCTCCGCTGGCCGGAGGCGTACTTCCGGCGCAGCTGGGGGCGGTGAGAGCGCTCTCTGACCCCTGCGGTCGGAGGTTGGGCCGGACCGGAAGGGGTTGACATGTTTCTACCCGGTGAAGCGGCCGCGCGCCATGACCACGGACGGCGCACTTCGGGCCGCCGGGTGCCACGACGCGAGCCGCGTTCGTCAACATCCCCGCGATCTTGCGTTTTGTGCGGCCGTTATGCGGCTTCCTCGCCTTATGTCGCCGCAGAAAGTGCAAGATCGCGCAATGGGTCGATGTCGCTCCCCGCGACTAGGATGACCGCCGTGCAGTTCGGGGTGCTGGGGCCGCTCGCCGTGACCACCGACGCCGGCGAGCCGGTGGTGGTGCCCGGCACGAAGGTACGGGCGTTGCTGGCCGACCTGTTGGCCAACCGCAACCAGGTGGTCTCGGCGGACCGTCTCATCGACGACCTGTGGGGTGACGACCCCCCCGCCAACCCGGCCGGCGCCCTCCAGGTGCGGGTGTCGCAGCTACGCAAGGCTCTCAACGATGCCGAGCCCGGCGCCCGCGATCTGGTCGAGTCCCGGCCACCCGGCTACCTGCTGCGGGTCGACGCGGTCGACGTCGGCCGCTTCGACGAGCTGGCCCGCTGCGCCGACGTCGAGCGCCTGACCGAGGCCCTCGCGATGTGGCGCGGCGAGCCGTACGCCGACGTGGCCGACGCCGAGTTCGTGCGTGCCGAGGCGACCCGCCTCGCCGAACAGCGCCTCGTCGTGCAGGAACGGCTGGCGCAGGCCCGGCTGGCCCGGGGTGAGCATGACCTGGTGGCTGCGGACCTGGCCGAGTTGGTCGCCAAGCATCCGCTGCGCGAGGGCCTGCGGGCGGTGCAGCTGCGCGCGTTGTACGCGGCCGGCCGCCAGTCCGAGGCGTTGGAGAGCTACGCCGACCTGCGGGCCCGGCTCGCCGAGGAGCTCGGCCTCGACCCCGGCCCGGAGCTGGTCGCGCTGCACCGCAGGATCCTGGAACAGGACGCCGGCCTGAACGCCGCGCCGAAGGCGGCGATCATCCGGAACAACCTGCCGGCCCCGCTCGACGAGTTGGTCGGGCGCGACGAGGCGCTCGCCGAGTTGGGCGCGCTGCTGCCCCGGCACCGGTTGGTCACACTGGTCGGACCGGGTGGCGTCGGCAAGACCCGGCTGGCCACCGAGACGGCCCGCGCGGCGTCCTATCCGGACGGCGTGCAGCTCATCGAGCTGGCCCCACTCCCGGCCGGTAACGCACGCGTCGCCGAACAGGTGCTCGGCGCGCTGGGCGCCCACGAGGCCGCCGGAACGACAGTGTCCCCCGCCGACCGGCTGGTCACGGCCCTGCGGCACCGGCAGCTGCTGCTCGTGCTGGACAACTGCGAACACGTCATCGAACCGGTCGCCGAGCTGGTTGCCCGGCTGCGGCGCGACGTGCCCGGGGTCAGCGTGCTGGCCACCAGCAGAGAGCCACTCGGGCTGACCGGTGAGCTGCTCTGGGAGGTACCCCCGCTGCCGGTGCCGGACGACGGTGACCTGGACGCGGTCCGGCGCTCGGCGGCGGCCCGGTTGTTCGTCGCCCGCGCCGCCGCGCAGCAGCGCGGTTTCCACCTCGACCGGCAGACAGCGACAGCTGTGGCCCAGCTGTGCCGCCGCCTCGACGGTCTGCCGCTGGCGTTGGAGCTGGCCGCGACCCGGGTTCGCGCGCTGGGCGTACGCGGGGTGGTGGACCGGCTCGACGACCGGTTCCGGCTGCTCACCACCGCGCAGCGGGACGTGCCACCCCGGCAGCGGACGCTCACTGCGGTGATCGGCTGGAGCTGGGACCTTCTCGACGAGTCCGACCGGGTGGTGCTCGCCCAGCTGGCGGTGTTCCCGGACGGCTGCACCCCGGAGGCCGCCGAACAGGTCTGCCGAACCGACCTGGACGCCCTGGCCCGGCTGGTGGACCGGTCGCTGGTGGTGCTCGACGACTCCGGTGCGGCCCCCCGCTACCGGTTACTCGAATCGGTGGCCGCGTTCTGCCTGGAACGCCTCACCGACGCCGACCAGGTCCGCGAGCGGCACGCCGCCTACTACACCGAGCTGGCCGAGCGGGCCGACCCCGGGTTGCGCGGGGCCGACCAGCAACGGTGCCTGGCGCTGCTCGACACCGAGCTGGCGAACCTGCGCTCGGCGCTGGCGCACGGTGGTGGGCTGCGCCTGGCGGTCGCGCTGAGCTGGTACTGGTTCCTGCGCGGCCGGCTCACCGAGGCACGGCGGGCCCTGGCCGTGCCCGGCGACCCGGAGCAGGAGGCCCGCGCGGCCCCCTGGCGGGTCGGCTTCGCCCTGTCACAGGGTGAGGTTGTCGCTCCGGACTACGTGCGCGCCGCGGTGGCCGCCGACCCGAACAGCCACGCCGCCTGGTTCGCGGCCAACGCGGTGATCGAACACGGCGACCTGACCCTGGTGTCGGAGCTGCTGCCCACCGCCGCCGCCGACGACCCGTGGACCGAGGCCGCGGTGCTCACCTCCCTGGCCCACATCGCCCACGCCAACGGTGACCAGGCCACCCTGGAGCGCACCGCGACCCGCAGCGCCGCGCTCTTCGCCGACCTCGGCGACCGGTGGGGTCGGCTCCGGGCTACCGAGTGGGTGGGTGGGCTGGCCGACATGCGCGGCGAGCACGAGCGCGCCGCCGCGCTGCACCGCGAGGGGCTGCGCTGGGCCGAGGAGCTGGCGCTGTGGCCGCAGGTCTGCGCGGAGCTGTCCTGGCTGGCCTGGCTCGCCGTGCAGACCCGCGACTACACCCAGGGTCGGGAACTGGCCGAGCGCGCGTACGGACTGGCGGTGGAGCAGGGCTCGCCCGGCGCGCTGATCTTCGCCGAGATGAGCCTCGGGCTGGCCGCCCGCCGCGACGGCAAGCTCGACCTGGCCGTCACCCACCTCAGCCACCTCGCCGACCTGGGCCGGGGAGAGAGCCAACCCGCGCTCTACCTGCCGATGGTGCTGGTGGAGTTGGGATACGCGGTCGAGCAGGGCGGCGACCCGGACGCCGCGCTGGCCCTGCACGTCGAGGCGTTCGACGTCGCCGAGGCGATGGCGACGATGCGGGACGCGGTCGGCCCCCTGGAGGGGATGGCGGCAGCGGTGCGCTCCCCCGAGGTCGCCGCCCGACTGCTGGGCGCCGCGGCCGCCGCCCGCCTCGCCACCCAGTCCCCCGCCGCACCGGCCGAACGCGACGACACCGACCGGACGACAGCACGCCTGCGGGCGGAACTCGGGCCGGAACGCTTCGACGCGCTGCTCGCCGAGGGCGCGCAGCTGAGCCCGGGCGAGGCCCGGGCCCAGCTCTGACCGGTGCTCAGGAGGTCTTCGGCTGGTACGAGGCGACGATCACGCCGCTCTTGTGCACCCGGGTGTCGACCAGGTCGAACGACCCCTTGACGTCCGTCAGCGGCGCGCTGAGGCTGGGGCCGCCCTCCAGCACCGGGTGGATCCAGAACCGGACCTCGTCCACCAGGCCCGCCCGGATCAGCTGGGCGGTGACCGAGCCGAAGCCGTACTGGATGATGTTCCTGCCCTCCTGGGCCTTGAGCGCGGTGACCGCCTCGACCAGATCGCCCTGGAGCACCTCCGTGTTGTTCCAGGTGGGGTTGGACAGGGTGGTCGAGGCGACGTACTTCTTGACGTTGTTGAAGTACGCGGCGCCGGTGGTCGGGTCGCTCTCGTCCATGTTCGGCCAGACGGAGGAAAAGCCGTCGTAGGTGGCCCGGCCCATCAGCATCGCGTCGGCCGCCTCGGTCTGCGCACCGGCGAGGCTGGCGGCCTCCTCGTCGAAGTACGGCGCGGTCCACATGGGGTTCTCGATGACGCCGTCGAGGGTGATGTAGGTCGAGTTGATGAGCTTGCGCATCGGGATCTCCTGGGTGTCTGTCGTGCTCTCCGGTGACACCCAGAACTCTGCCGGAGCCCGCTTACGATTCGCTTCAGGTGGCCTTACCCGCGCCGTCGGCCGGGCCCGATGCCGGGTCGGTCGACGGGATCGGGAGCGCCTGCGGGGTCACCGTGCCGCCACTGCTCGAGTGGGCCGGGGCGGGGCGGTCACCGCCGCGACTGTGCAGACGCCCACGCCCGGCCGGACCGGCCCGCCGGGTCACCTCGACGGTCACCATCCGCACCGGCGGTGGCGGCGCGGTGAAACGCCCGACACCCCACCGCACCCAGATCGGGATCCGGCCGGCGTCCGCCTCCGCGCGCAGCTTCTGCACCGTACGGGCCCGGTCGGTGTGGTCGACCTCCACCACGACGGGCGGACCATCGGCGCGGGCGCACGCCACGTCGAGAACCGAGTGCCGCTGCTCCAGCGGCGGCGGCAACGGCAACACGCTCGGCGCGCGCCGGTAGACCCGCCAGCCCTGGGCCTCGGCCCACCGCACCACCGAGTCGATCACCCGCGCGGTGACCTCGTCGGTGTCCAGGTCGACGAAGGTCACCTCGGTCAGCCAGCGACCCAGGTCCGCGGCCAACCGCTCACCCTGCGCCGCGACCTCCACCGGCGCAGGATAACGCCTCAGCCGACGACGGTCGCGGTCGCGGCGAGGTGCCGGGTCAACCAGCCGGTGGTGGCCGTACGGGCCGCCTCGGCGTTGGCCCGCGCCAGGAAGTCGTGCCCCTCCCCGGCCAGCACCAGGTGCCCGTGCGGCACACCCCGGTCGGCGAGGGCCTGGGCGACCTGCGCCGACTCGCCCGCCGGCACGTTCGTGTCGTTGGCGCCGTGGATCAGCAGCACCGGCACATCCAACCGGTCGATGTGGGTCAGCGGAGAGAGGTCGCGCAGCAGGTCGGCATCCCGCTGCGGGTCGCCGTACTTGCTGACGGCGGCGGCGGCGATCCACGGCTCGGTGCCGGCGAAGAAGGTCCGGAAGTCGGAGATGCCGCACTCGGCGACCCCGGCGGCGAACAGACCGGGGAAGTTCACCAGCACCGCGAGGACCAGGTAACCACCGTAGGAGCGGCCCAGAACGCCGAGCTGGCCGGGCCGGGCGACACCGGCGTCGACGAGGAAGTCGGCGCAGGCCGCCACGTCGGCGATCGCACCGTAGCGGCCGGCGAGGTTGTCGGCGGCGACGAACGACCGACCGAAACCGGACGACCCCCGGACGTTGGGCGCGAAGACCGCGACGCCCTGCGCCACGAGGGCCTGGAACAGCGGGTTGTAGCCGGGACGCTCCTGCGCCTCCGGGCCACCGTGCAGGCTGATCGCGGTCGGCCAGGGGCCCGGCCCGGCCGGGCGGTACAGCCAGCCGGAGAGCGGCAGCCCGTCGCGGGCCCGCAGGTCGAGGAGTTGCGGCGCGACACCGGCATCGTCCGCGCGCGGGGCGCCGGTGTCCGGCCGTAGCGGGCGTGGCGCCCCGGTCGACGGGTCGACCAGCCACACCTCCCGGGGCTGCACCGGCCCCTGCGCGGTGAGGCAGAGCAGACCGCCGTCGGCGGCGAAGACGACGTCGCCGAGCACCTCGCCGGGGGCGGCGACGGCACGCTGCACACCGCTGGCGAAGTCGAGCAGGCTCAGCTCGCTGCGCCCGCCGTAGGTGTTCCACAGCAACGCGCCGCGCTGCCCGTCCGCGCTCGGCGTGACGTGTTCCAGCTCGGCGTCCGATCGCCCGGCGAGCCGGGTCGGCGGCTGCTCCGGTCGGGTCAGGTCGACCCGCACCAGCGCGGCGAGTTCGGAGTACGCGTCGGTGCGGGCCAGCACGCTCGTGCCGTCCGGGCCGAACCAACCCTGGTCGGTGCTGCCCCGGCCGGTGTCCGGGAACAGCCGCCGCCGCTCGCCGGTCGCCACGTCCAGCAGCTCCAGCCAGCGGGCGTTGCGCGGGCCGCGACGCAACAGCGCCACACCGGCGTCCGGGGTCACGTCCAGGAGGGTGAGCAGGTCACCCTGGGCGAGGACCCGCCGGTGCCCGGTGGCCGCGTCTACCAGGAGGGCCTGCCCGTGCTCGTCGGTCTCGGTGACCGCCAGCACCGCGCCGTGAGGCAGCCAGCCGGCCAGCGCGGCGCTGCGGCGGCCGAACCCGGCGACCTGGTGGCGGCGCGTACCGTCCGGGCGCAGCACCCACAGCTCGGTGCGGGGCGCGCCGCCGGGGGCGACGACACAGGCCAACCACTGGCCGTCCGGCGACCAGCTCAGCGCGAGGACCGGCTCGTCGCCCATCGGCAGCGCGACGGGTGCACCAGCGTCGACCTCGCAGACCCAGACGCCGGGCGAGCCGGCCCGGTCGGAGAGGAACGCCACCCGGCGGCCGTCGGGGGACGGCGCCGGGGCGAAGTCCTCGCTGGTGGGCACCGGCGCCGCCACCGGCCGGTGGCTCGCGGGGCGGGCCTGCCGGGCGGTGCGCGGCGGCTCAATCCGTACGCTCATCTAAACCCCGATCCGCTGCAACCAGAGCTCCAGCAGCCCGAGCTGCCAGAGCGCGTTGGAGCCCAGCGTGGTCCGCTGGGCGTTCGGCGCGTCCAGCAACTCCTCCAGGTAGTCCTTGCGGAACAGTCCCCTCTCGCGCGCCGGTCGGGCGGTCAGCGCGTCCCGCACGTCGTCGAGCAGTGGGCCGGAGAGGTGCCGGATGGCGGGCACTGGGAAGTAGCCCTTCGGCCGGTCGATCACCTCGTCCGGGACGATGCCCCGGCTCGCCGCCTTCAGCACGCCCTTGCCGCCCTGCGCCAGCTTCAGGCCGGGTGGGCAGGCGGCGGCCAGTTCGACCACCTCGTGGTCGAGGAACGGCACCCGCGCTTCCAGCCCCCAGGCCATCGTCATGTTGTCGACCCGCTTGACCGGGTCGTCAACGAGCATCACCAGGCTGTCCAGGCGCAGCGCCGCGTCCAGCGCGGTGTCCGCGCCGGGCGCGCCGAAGTGCGCGGCGACGAACTCCAGGCTGGCGTCGTGGTCGAGCATCCACTCGGGCGCCAGGTGCCCGCCGAGCGCGTCGTGACGACGATCGAAGAACACCCGGGCGTACGCCTCAACGGCGTCCGCGCGGGCCACGTTCGCCATCGGCGGGTACCAGTCGTAGCCGGCGAGGATCTCGTCCGCGCCCTGCCCGGACTGCACCACGCTGATCCGCTGCGAGACCTCCTCGGAGAGCAGGTGGAACGCGACGCAGTCGTGGCTGACCATCGGCTCGCTCATCGCCGCGATGGCCTGGTGCACGGCCGGCACGAACCGTTCCGCGCCGATGCGGATCTGCTGGTGATCGGTGTCGAAGTGTCGGGCCATCAGGTCGGAGTAGTGGAACTCGTCGCCGCTCTCCCCCGCCGCCGCCTCGAAGCCGATGCTGAAGGTGGCCAGCCCGGTCTGGCCCTGCTCGGCCAGCAGCGCGACGATCAGGCTGGAGTCGAGACCACCGGAGAGCAGCACGCCGACCGGCACGTCGGCGACCATCCGCCGTCGTACGGCGGTGCGCAACGCCGCCATGAGCCGTTCCTGCCACTCGTCGGCGGACATGGTGGGGGCGGCGGCCCGGTTGAACTCCGGCCGCCAGTAGGTGGTGTCGGTGCTCCGGCCGTCCGCGGTGATCACCCGCACGGTGGCCGGCGGCAGCTTGCGGACCCCGGCGAGGATCGTGCGCGGCGGCGGCACCACCGAGTGGAAGCTCATGTAGTGGTGCAGCGCCACCGGGTCGAGGTCGGTGTCCACGTCACCGGCGGCAAGCAACGCCGGCAGGGTCGAGGCGAACCGCACCCGGCCCGGCCCCTCGGCCAGGTAGAGCGGCTTGATGCCGAGCCGGTCCCGGGCCAGCACCAGGGTGTGCGTGGCCAGCTCGACCAGGGCGAACGCGAACATCCCGTAGAACCGCTCGACGCAGGCCGTCCCCCACCGGTGGTACGCCTTGAGGATCACCTCGGTGTCCGACGTGGAGCGGAAGGAGTAACCGGCGGCGGTCAGCTCGTCGCGCAGTTCCCGGTAGTTGTAGATGCAGCCGTTGAAGACCATTGCCAGACCCAGCCCGGTGTCGACCATTGGCTGGGCGCCCGCGTCGGACAGGTCGATGATGCGCAGCCGACGGTGCACCAGGGCCACCGGCCCCTGCTGCCACCGGCCCTCGCCGTCTGGGCCGCGGGAGGCCAGGGCGGGGAGCATCCGCTCGACGGCGGCCAGGTCCGGTGACGTCCCGTCGAGGCGGAACTCGCCTCCGATACCGCACATGGCAGGCACCTCTCATCGGCTGGGGCCGCTGACCGGTCCAGGCTTGGCGGACCGGGTTGCGTCCCGATGACGTGTGGGTCAAGCGTGGGTTACACCGACGGTTCGTCGGCTCCACCGAGCAGCCAGGTGTCCTTCGACCCGCCGCCTCGCGACGAGTTGACGATCATGCTGCCGGCTGGCGCCACCCGGGTCAGCGCCACCGGCGCGACCTCGGCGGTGTCCCCGAGGAACACGAAGGCCCGCAGGTCGACGTGGCGGGGGGCCAGCGCCGTGCCGTCGAAGACCGGGTGGGTGGTCAGCGCGATCATCTCCTGGGCGATCCACCGGTGCGGGGCCGCGAGGATCTGCTCCCGGACGGCGTCCAGCTCCTCGGCCTCGGCCCGGGGGCCGATCACCACCCGGTCACCGCCGTACCCGTCGACCGGCTTGAGCACCAGCTCGTCGAGGCGGCCCAACACCTCGGCCCGCTGCTCGGGCAGCCCACACAGGTACGTCGGCACGTCCCCGAGCAGCGGTTTCTCGCCCAGGTAGTACTCGATCAGCCGGGGCACGTACGCGTACAGCGCCTTGTCGTCGCCGACACCGTTGCCCAGCGCGTTGGCCAGCGTGAGCCGCCCGGCGTGCACCGCGGCGAGCAGCGGCCATCCCAGCGGCACTCCGTCCGCGCCCGGTGCGTGCAGCAGCGCCTCCTCGTCCATCCGCAGGTAGATCACGTCGACCTCGCGGCGGCAGCCCTCGCGGACCAGCCGGACCCGGCCCTCCTCCACCAGCAGGTCGCTGGTCTCGGTCAGCGGAACCCCCATCTCGTCGGCGAGCAGCCGATGCTCGAACCACGCCGGGTCACCGGGGCCGCTGCTGAGCACCACCACGGCGGGGTCGTCGGCCGCGGCGGGGGCGGCGGCGACCAACGCCCGGTACAGCATCGCCGGCGTCTCGTCGGCGGGCAGCAGGTCCTCCGGCACCGGCAGCTCCGGCAGCACCGCCTGGGTCAGCCGACGGTTCTGCACCGCGTAGCCGATCCCGGAGGGCACCCGCAGGTTGTCCTCCAGCACGTACCAGCCGCCGTCCGGGTCCCGGACGAGGTCGGTCCCGGACACCTGGGCGCGGGTGCCCCGCCGGCCCATCAGCGCCCCGGTCGGGCGCAGCCCGGGTGAGGACTCCACCACCCACGCCGGCACCACGCCGTCGGCCACCACCGCCCGGTCGGCGTAGACGTCGCGCAGGAACGCGTCGAGGGCGCGGGCGCGCTGCACCAGACCGGTACGAAGAGTCCGCCAGTCGGCGGCCGGCACCACCCGGGGCACCAGGTCCACCGGGAAGAGCCGGGTGCTCGCCTCGCCGGCCACGCTGAACGTCACCCCCCGGGCACGCTGCTCCTCGTCCCGGTCGTGCTCGCGTTGGCGCAGGGCCCCGGCGCCGAGCTGGCGCAGGGCCGCGAGCATCGGGGCGTACGCCGGCTGCGGTCCGGCCGGTCCGAAGACCTCGTCGCCGGCGTCGGCGTACGTGGGCAGCGCCGGCGGTGTCGGCGCACCGGGCAGCGGCCCCCGGACCCGGCCCCGGGTTTCGTCGAGCAGCAGGTCGACCACGTCGGCCAACCGGCCCCGTCGCTCGTACGCCCGCCGCTGCCGGGCGGCGGAGCTGCCGCGTTCCAGCGCGTAGCGGGTCAACTCGCTGACCTGCTCCCAGTCCCCGGTCGCCTCCAACTGCGGGCGCAGGTCGGTCACCAGGCGGCGGACCGCCTGGGCGGCCGACACCGGTCGGGCCGACCGGGGCAGGTCGAGCAGGTCACCTTCCAGACCGGAGCGGGCGGCCCGCCACACGGCGGCGCGCAGCACCGGTGGTCGTACGGCAGTGCGTTCCACCCGGGCGCGCAGGGCGGCGACCTCCCGCCGGACGAGCGCCCGGAACAGGCCGGTGAGCAGGACGATGGTCTCCACATCGGCGTTGGCGTCGGTGATCCGCAGTTCCACTGTGGGCACGTGCGCAGACGGCCGGACGTCGAAATAGATCATGGCGGGGTCGGTGATGGTCTCGGAGGAGATCAGCTCGGCGACCAGCGCCTCGTGGTCCGCCGCGCTGGTCACCTCACCCGGGTCACCCGCGGTGGGCCAGCGCTGCCAGACCAGCGATCGGACGCTGGCGTACCCGCTGTCCTGGCCCATCCAGTACGGCGAGCTGGTGGAGAGGGCGAGCAGCACCGGCAGCCACGGCTGGACCCGACGGGTGACCGCCACGGCCAGGTCCCGGTCGGAGACGCCGACATGCACCTGCGCCCCACAGATCAACTGCTCCCGGGCGAGCATCTGGTACTCGTCGAGCATCCGCCGATAGCGGGAGGTGGGGGTGACGCTGGGGTCGCCGTCGGCGCGCAGCGGCACCGTACCGGCCGCCACGATGCCCAGCCCAGCCCGGTCGGCGACCTGGACGGCCGCCTGACGCAGCCGGGTCAGCTCGGCGCGGATCTCGTCCAGGGTGCGGCAGACCGCGGTGTTGGTCTCCACCACGCTGCGGTGCAGCTCGGCGGTGAACGAGGCGGCCGGCAGACGGTCGAGCAACTCCCCGGCGCGGGGCACCAACTCCCGGGTGTGCAGGTCGACGACGTGGAACTCCTCCTCCACCCCGATCGTGGCCAGGTCCGCCGGGTCGCCGTCGTCCAGCGACAGGAGCGGGTTCGTGCGGGGGGTGGGCAGTATCCGGCCGTTGCCGGACCGGCCCACCGGCCCGTCGTACGTCGGCGCGTTCGTGGTGTTGTCGGCCATGGTCACCCCGGTTCGCGTGTCGGTGCTCTCGACTGTCCGACGAGCGTTCCCAGGGTTGGTACCGGGGGTGTTTCCGGCGCGTTAAGGTGACGCGCCCGTTCTGTCCGGGCTGCTCAGCGACCCGCAGCCGGGTACTCGATGGACGCGGCGACCCGGTTGGCGGTGGCGGCGCCGATTTCGCGTTCCGTGAGCCACAGGCCCAGATCGAGCCCGGCCGACAGCGCACCGGCGGTGACCCGGTCACCGTCGTCGACCACCCGCTCGTCGAGGACGGTGACGTCGTGGGCGCGCAACTCGTCGTACGCGTTGCGGTTGGTGGTCGCCCGACGACCCGTCAGCAGGCCGGCGGCCGCGAGCACCAACGCGCCGGTGCACACCGACGCCATCCACCGCGCCGATGGTGCCAGCTCGGCCAGCCTCGCCGGCAGCACACCGCGCTGCGCCTGCGCCCAGGCACCCTCGGCAGCCCGGTTCAGCCATCCGCCACCCGGAACGATCACGCCATCCGCCTGATTCAGCACCTCGGGGACCTGGAGTTGGACACCACGCATGCTGGTGACCAGCCCCGGCCGTTCGACGGCGACGAGCGCCACGTCGAAGCCGGCCATCGACAACACCTCGAACGGCCCGAAGACGTCCAGTTCGTCGAAGCCGTCGAACACCACGATCTCGATTCGCATACGGCCCAGAATCTCCCGTCGAGCGGGCGGCGACGAGTGGCATCCTTGCCATCATGCGTAAGAGTTCCGCCACGCATCGGGTCGCCGTCCTCGCCCTCCCCAGAGTCGTCGCCTTCGATCTGACCATCGCGACGCAGGTGTTCGGGCACGAGGGCCACGGCCGGTACACGATGACGGTGTGCACACTGGACGGTGGTTCGGTCACCACCACCACGGCTGGCCTGGAGCTGACCGTCGCCGCGACGCTCGACGCGCTCGACGATGCCGACACGGTGATCGTCCCCGGCTTCCGCCGCGGCCCGGCACCGCCCCGTGCTCTCCACGCGCTGCGGCTGGCCCACCGTCGTGGGGCCCGCATCGCGTCGATCTGCACCGGCGCCTTCGCGCTGGCCCAGGCCGGTCTGCTCGACGGCCGCCGCGCGACGACCCACTGGGCGCACGCCGACGCGCTCGCCCGCGAGCACCCGCGGGTGTTCGTGGACGCGAATGCGCTCTACGTCGACGAAGGTGAGGTCGTCACCAGCGCCGGACTCGCCGCCGGTCTGGACATGTGCCTCTACCTCGTCGGCCGCGACCACGGGCAGGCTGCCGCCATCCAACGGGCCCGCCACATGGTCACACCGCTGCACCGAGCCGGCGGTCAGGCCCAGTTCATCCCGGTCGGCGTTGGGGGCGAGGACGACGAGTTGGCCACTGTCACCGCCTGGGCGAGCGGCAACCTGCACCGCCCGATCACTGTCGCGGACCTTGCCCGACAGGGTGTGATGTCCAGCCGTACGCTGCACCGCGCCTTCCAGAGTCGGTTCCGGATGGGCCCACGAGCCTGGCTGATCCAGCAACGGCTGCGCGCCGCCTGCACCCTGCTCGAGAACGGCGGGATCACCATCGACGAGGTCGCACGGCGCACCGGCCTGGGTACGGCGACCAACCTCCGGACGCATTTCCAGCGGGCCTTCGCCACCACCCCCACCGCGTACCGGCGGGCCTTCACCCCCTGACCTCCGACGGTGGCCATGGCGCGGTCATGGTGCAAGGCCGCTCAGGCCGCTGGGCGTACCCGGTAGGCCAGGTGGGTGACACCGACGCCCTCGACGACGCTGAACGGGCCGTCCAGCTGGAGTGGCGCGATCTTCAGGTCGGCGAAGAGCGGGATGCCAGCGCCGAGCAGGACCGGGACGAGCTCGACGTGCACCTCGTCGAGCAGGCCGGCCTCGACGACCTGGGCGGCGATGGTGCCGCCGTTGACGCCGACCTCCTTGTCGCCGGCGATCGCCTTCGCCCGGGCGACGGCGCTCTCGATGCCGTCGGTGACGAAGACGAAGGACTCGTTCTCGGGTGCCCAGCCCTCCGGCACGCTGTGGGTGACCACCACGACGGGCACGTCCAACGGATGCCGGCCACCCCACCCGCTGGTGATGTCGAAGAGCCTCCGGCCGACGACGAGCGCTCCGGTCCGCTCGGTGAGAGCCCGCAGATGCCGGGCGCTCACAGCGGACGTCCGGAAGGTCAGCTCGGGGTCGGCCGTCGGGGTCTCGACGTCACCGTTCTCGTACCACTGGAACAGGTACTCGAAGCCACCGTGGGACGCGTCCGCGATGTAGCCGTCCAACGACATCGTCGCCCAGGTCGTCACCTTCGTCATCGATCCACTCCTCGGTCCGTGAGCTGCCATCGTCAGGGGCGTAGCGCATTGAGCACCAGGTCGGCGTACCGGCGCCACACCGCCGGGTCGCGCTCGTCGAGCACGATGAGCTGCCGGACCACCCCGCACAGGAGCACCCGGATGTCCAGCACCCCGGCGTCCGGGCGGATCTTGCCGGACGATCGGGCCGCCGCCACCAGCTGCCCGATCAGGTCCAGGATGCGCGCGGCGGGTACCAGCCGGCCTTCGAAGAACGCGTCGGCGAGGACCCGGTCGCGCGCGAGGCGTCCGAACAGGTCGGGCACGAAGGAACACCACTCCCGGTACGCGTCGACGCCGTCGAGCGCCGCGCGGGTGCGCTGCTCCAGCTCCTCGAACTGCCGCTGGACGACCGCGACGATCAGGTCTTCCTTGCTGGGGTAGCTGCGGTACACCGTCGCGCGACCCACCCCGGCCCGCTCGGCCACCTGCGGCACCGTCACCTGGAGACCCTGCTCGCTGAAGAGTTCCCGGGCGGCGGCGATGACCCGCTCCTGGTTGCGACGGGCGTCCAGACGCCGATGGGAAGCATCCGGGTCGCTCGACGTCGGCTCGGAGTCGGACTCTGCCATGGATCTCAGTCTGCCCGGCCGGCATCGCCGGAGACCACCCGCTCGTCGCTGTACACCTTGGTGAGTTCGACGTCGAGCACGGTGCAGACCCGGCTGAACGACCAGTAGTAACCCACCACCTGAAGCACCTCCACGATCTCGCGTTCGCTCAGGACGTGCCGCACCTGGTCGAACAGTTCGTCGGAGATGCGTGGAGATCGCACCACCTCGGCGGTGAAGCGGATGAGAGCCCGGTCGGACGGCGACAGCTCCGGGTTGTCGAGGTCCCGAGCGCTGATGATCTCGATGACGCGCTGATCGAGACCGGCCTCCAGGGCCATCGGCCTGTGCTGGGCGGCTTCGAACTCGCACTCCGCGTATTCGGCAACGGTCAGGACGACCAGCTCCCGCGAGCGGGCCGGCAGCTCCAGCGAGGTGAACTGCGCCCTCGCGAGGTCGACGAACAGTTTTACCGTACCGACCGAGTGGGCCAGCATCTTGACCATCGGGTCCGGCGGCAGGGTGGACAGAAGTTCCCGGACGTCCGCCGGGAAGGCGTTCGGGTCGGGGTCGGCGAGACGGGGCATGGTTCTCTCCTGTGCTGTCGTTCGTCGGGGTTGTTCAGGCGACGTCGTCGGCGGGGAGGTCGAAACCGGTCTCGCTGAGGTGGCGGAAGCGGCCGTCCTCGGCGTACGTCCCGAAGATGGCGATCTCCCGCTGGGCGGTCGACCCGTCGGCCAGGGTGATCTCGTAGACGTGCCGTTCGGCGTAGCGGAGGCCGTCGCGCAGCTCGTCGAGGACCCGCACGGTGCCGCTGACGACCTGACCGCGTACCCGGGTCACCATCTCGACGAATCCGGCCCGATCGAGGGTCTCGCCGTCGCTGCGGTGGGTGTAGTCGGGGGCGTAGAACTCGTCGAGCGCTTCGGTCAGGTCGCGGGTCGGCTCGAAGACGACCGCGCGCAGGGCGTCGCTGATCCGTACCGGGGTCATGGGGCTCCTCGTGGGTGACTGTCGGGCACATCCGGACTCATGGGTCCGCTTAGCCTCCACCGTACCGGACTCACGAGTCCGGTACTGGTGAGAGTCGTCACTGAGCAGTTTTGGATAAGCGTCCGGTAGCGCCCACCCCTAGCGTGACGTGCATGTTCACCGCGATCACGCACTCACAGATCTACGTCCTCGACCAGGACAAGGCCCTCGACTTCTACGTCGGCAAGCTCGGCCTGGAGGTCAACGCCGACGTCGACATGGGCTTCATGCGCTGGCTGACCGTCAGCGTCCCCGGCGAGCCGGGTCGCCAGATCCTGTTGGAGAAGCCCGGCCCACCGGCGATGTCCGAGGAGACCGCCGAGCAGGTCCGTGCCCTGGTCACCAAGGGCGCAATGGGCGGCTCGCTCATCTTCTCCACCGACGACTGCCGCAAGACGTACGAGACGCTGCTGAGCCGGGGCGTCGAGTTCACCGAGGAACCCACCGATCGCTTCTACGGGATCGACTGCGCCCTGCGCGACCCGTTCGGCAACAGCATCCGCTTCACCCAGCTGAGGTCCTGAATTACAGGACGCTGCCGTACGACGGCTCGCGCTCCACGTCGTACGTGGCGTAGGCGACGCCGGCGTTGGTGGTCCACCCGCTCCGGTCGTAGCGTGGGGCGCATGCGAACCACCACGCTGGGCAGCACCGGACCCGAGGTCGGGGTCATCGGCCTCGGCTGCATGGGCATGAGCCACGGCTACGACATCACCGGCCCTCGCGACGACGACACCTCGATCGGCGTCATCCGTCAGGCACTGGACCTGGGCGCGACGCTGATCGACACGTCGGACGTGTACGGGCCGTACACCAACGAGGAACTGGTCGGGCGGGCACTGGCCGGCGGGCATCGGGAGCGGGCCGTACTGGCCACGAAGGTCGGCCTGGTGGCCACCTCCCCCAGCGGTGGCCCCGGCAACTCACCGAAGATCGGCAACAACGGTCGCCCGGAGCACATCCGCGCGGCGATCGACGAGAGCCTGCGCCGGCTCGGCACCGACCACGTCGACCTGTACCAGTTGCACCGGGTCGACCCGGAGGTGCCCATCGAGGAGTCCTGGGGTGCGATGGCCGAGGTCGTGGCGGCGGGTAAGGCCCGGCAGCTCGGGCTGTCCGAGGTGACGGTCGCGCAGATCGCGCGGGCCCAGGCGGTGCACCCGGTGGCGTCGGTGCAGTCCGAGCTGTCACTGTGGACGCGCGACCCGTTGGCCGAGGTGTTGCCGTACTGCGCCGAGCAGGGCATCGCCTTCCTGCCGTTCTCCCCGCTGGGTCGCGGTTTCCTCGCCGGCCGGTTCACCTCGTTCGACGACCTGCCCGCCGACGACTTCCGGCGTGGCCTGCCGCGCTTCCAGCAGGACGCGCTACGCGCCAACCTCGCCATCGTCGCCCGGGTGCGGGAGATCGCCGACCGGGCGGGCTTCAGCCCCGCGCAGGTCGCCCTCGCGTGGGTCGTGGCCCAGGGTGACCAGGTCATCCCGATCCCCGGCACCAAGACGCCGAAGTACCTGGTGGACAACTGCGCTGCCGCTGACGTGCGGCTCAGCGCCGAGGACCTGGCCGACCTGGACGCGCTGCCCGCCCCCGAGGGTGGCCGCTACTGAGATTCCGGCGGCCCGGCACCCCGCGGCCGGGCCGCCACCGGCGGGCCGAACCTGACCCCGACACCGGGTGAGTAGAGCACGCTCACCGGCGGCCCGACCGGCGCTGGCAGCCCGGCGGCGGCCACCAACTCGTCATCCAGGTGCAGCACCTCGGCGCGGTGCAGCGGCCAGCTCGGATGCCAGTTCGGCAGGTGCAACGTGCGCCCGTACGCCCGGGTGTGCAGCCCCCAGCGGGCGGTGACGAAGTGTTCGAGCGGGGTCGGGTCGACGATCCGCTCCCCCACCCGCACCACCATCCGGCTCGTCGTTCCCGCCGGCCCCGGCCAGCGCCGCCGGCAACGGTAGGTGCGGCGGTCGCCGTCGCGGTCCAACCGCATCGACGACCAGAGATACGGCAGGCGCAGCGTCACCCGCGCCACCAGCACCGGCAGCAGGCGGGACGCGTCGAGGGACCGGAACACGACAGCTCGCCGGCCGGCGTCGTCGACCGAGTAGAGCCGGACGTTGGTCTCCCAGAAGGTGCCGAAGTACGGCACCCCGGGGCCACGGCCGAAGCCCAGACCGACCATCCGGAACCCGATCAGGCCGACATAGCTGACCCCCTGCACCGTGTCCGGGCGAGTGCCGGCGGGCAGCAACGGCGCGACGACCTCCGGAGCGACGGCCCAGTGCAGGAAGGTGAGGTCCTCCCAGCGCTGACGCAGGAGCGCCCAGGGAAACGCCTGCCGGGGTGCGTGGTCGACCGGTTCGGGGTGCACGCTCTCATCGTGGCCCAAGCGGTGGGCCGGCGTGGCCTCAGGCGTGCGGACCGACACTGACGGTCCCGATGGTCAGCGACGCCTTACCCTCCAGGATCTCGCCGATCCGTTCGACCTCCTCCGCCAACGCCCGCTGCTGGGCGGCACCGAGCGTCCCCAGCGGCTCGACGGCGACCCGGATCGAGCGGCCGGAGCGGCGCTGATGCCACACACCGGCGACCACCCCGTCCACCAGCAGCACCGGATAGTTGCCGGCCTGGCCGCCGGCGAGCGCCCGCTCGGCGGCGGGGCCGGGGAAGAGCCGTTCGCGGGGGTGGCAGCCGACCACGTACGCGTCGAAATACGGCAGCAGCCGCAACCCGGACGGCCGGTCGTCGGGGAACTCGGTGTCGCCGGCAGCCACCCAGGCCGGGGTGCCCTCCACCGTCACCTCGGTCAGGTGCAGCGAGTCGAACAGCAACGTCGCCCACCCCGGGGGCACCGCCAGCCACCGGGCGAACTGCGCCGGGGTGGCCGGCCCGTACGCGTGCAGGTAGCTACGGACGAGGGCGGCCAGGGCGGCAGGGCCGGGCATCGGCGCGAAGTCGGGCAGCCACCGGGTCGGGCTGGTGTACGTGGTGGCCCGACCGCGATTCGGGCCGAAGCAGATCACTCCGCCCCGGGAGGCGGCGGTCATCGCGGCCATCCAGCGAGGCCATTTGTCCTGGAACGCCTCCATGACCAGGTCGCCCGCCCACGATCCGGTGCGGGCGACGATCTCCTCGGTCAGCTCGGCGCTGGTCAGGTCGGCCTCGGCGACCGCGTCGGCGATGGCCGCGAGGACCTGCTCGGTCTGCCGGGGCGTCAGCAGGACCGCGCTCCGCTCCCAGGACGGGGCCGGCAACGCGGTCAGCGCGCCGACCCACATCGGCAGGTCCGCCGCGGCGAGCAGGTGCACGGTCCCGCGCGGCCCACGGGTCTTGACCAGCGTGCGGTCTCTCCACAGTGCCCGGCGCACCTGGTCGCGGGTCGCTCCCGGCACCCGCAGCCCGATGGACAGTTCGGCGGCCGACGCGATCTGGGCGTGCGCGCCGCAGATCGCCGACACCACGTCGGCCATGCGTCCGGCGTCCGGTGCCGGGTCCGGTTTCGGTGTGCGGAGCCGGTGCCGCGCAAGCCGTCGGGCGGACACCTGATCCCAGCTCAGCTCGGTCATCGCAGGCCCGCGAAGAACGCGCGGATGTCCGCCGCGTGCGCCAGAGGCTCGTCCATCGCCACGAAGTGGCTGCCCGGGTTTCCCTGCGGCCAGTGGACGATGGTGTTGTCCCGCTCGGCGAGACGGCGCATCAGCGCGGACCCGCCGCCGTACACACCGGACGGCACCCGCCGTTGACCGGTGGGCCAGGCGAAACCGCCATCGTCGGCGATGGTGAGTCGCTCGTACATGGGCCACGACGACGTTCCCGACGTGCCGGTGAACCAGTAGAGGCTCACATTGGTGAGCAGTTGGTCCCGGTCGATGGCCTGCTCCGGTGTCGGCACCGTCATGGTGAACTCCTTGAACTTCTGCATCATCCAGGCCAACAACCCGACCGGCGAGTCGTTCCAGGCGTACGAGAAGGTCTGCGGCGCCGCTCGCAGCAGCGCGTGATGGTCGACGCCGCCGCTCATCCACTGCTGCATCTGCTCCCACTCGCCGCGTTCCGCCGCGCTCATGTCCGGCACGTCGGCAGCGGTCGGGAAGCCGAACCCGCCGTCGATGTGCACGCCGACCACCTGATCCGGCGCCACAGCGGCCACCCGCGGCGCGACGTACGCACCGAGGTCGCCGCCCTGGGTGCCGTAGCGGTGGTAGCCGAGGCGGGCCATCAGCTCCGCCCACATCCGGGCGAGCCGGTCGATCGTGAACCCGGCCGGGGGTGCCTGGGAGAAACCGTAGCCGGGCACTGACGGCACCACCAGGTGAAACGCCTGTGCGGGATCCCCACCATGAGCGCGTGGGTCGGACAGCGGGCCGATCAGCTCGGTGAACTCGACCACGGAGTTCGGCCAGCCGTGCGTCACCAGCAACGGCAGGGCGTCCGGCTCCGACGAGCGGACGTGCAGCAGGTGCACGTCCAAGCCGTCGATCTCGGTGACGAACTGGGGGAGGTCGTTCAACCGCGACTCGTACGCACGCCAGTCGTAACCACTCGCCCAGTACCCGGCCAGCTCACGGAGGTAGTCCACCGGCACCCCCCGGCTCCAGCCGGCGCCGGGCAACGAGCGGGGCCACCGGGTGCGGGAGAGCCGGTCACGCAGGTCGTCGAGGTCCGACTGCGGGATGTCGATGCGAAATGGCGTCATGCCGGAAACGCTACGGCCCATATAGGACAGGGTCTGGCACACATGGCTGGCATTCTGGAACCATGTCCGACACCCCCGCCCGACTGCTGGGCCTGCTGTCACTGCTGCAGACGCCCCGCGAGTGGCCCGGCAGCGAACTGGCCACCCGGCTCGGCGTCAGCCTGCGCACCATCCGCCGCGACGTGGAGCGACTACGCGACCTCGGCTACCCGGTGCAGGCGACGATGGGTGCGATCGGTGGATACCGCCTGGTCGCCGGCAAGGCGATGCCGCCACTGTTGCTCGACGACGACGAGGCGGTGGCGATCGCGGTCGGCCTGCGCACCGCCGCCGGTCATGCGGTGGCCGGCATCGAGGAGGCCTCGGTACGAGCGCTGGCGAAGCTCGAACAGGTGCTGCCCTCCCGGCTGCGTCACCGCGTCAGCGCCCTGGGGGCGGCGACCGAACCGCTGCTCACCTGGGAGCGACCGACGGTCGACCCGGAGCACCTGAGCACCCTGGCCGCCGCCGTCAACAACCGGGAGCGGCTGCGGTTCACCTACCGCCGTCGCGACGGTGTGGACGCCGAACGGCTCGTTGAGCCCTACAAGCTGGTGTCGGCGGGCCGGCGCTGGTATCTGGTGGGCTACGACAACGACCGCGACGACTGGCGGATCTTCCGGGTCGACCGGATCACCGCCCTCCGATCCACTGGGACCCGGGTCGCCGCCCGGCAACTGCCGGCGTCGGACGCCGCCTCGTTCATGACGGAGAAGTTACTTGAGCTGACCCCCGTCTACCGGGCGGTGGTGACGCTGTACGCGCCGGTCGAGCGGATGGCGGGCCCACTCGGCGGCGCCGGCTTCGACCTGGAGCCGATCGACGCGACCTCGTGTCGGCTGCGCAGCAACGCCGACACGCTGGAGTGGCTGGCGTGGCGCCTGCTGACCCTCGGTTGCGACCTGGAGGTGCACGAGCCGCCCGAGTTGATCGCACACCTGCGGCAGCTCGGCAGCCGGGCCACCCGCGCTGCCAGCCCATCCGCAGGGTAGGACGGCCGACCGGCCCGGGGCGTCGGCCCGCCGGCCCGCCGTACGCTTGATGGAGCACAAGCGTTCAGAACGGGTTTTTCGGGGAGGAACTGGACGTGACGCAGAGCGACGCGGAGCTGGTTGTGCTCGCGCAGGCGGGCGACGCGGCCGCGCTGGGGGCGCTGCTGGCCCGGCACGAGGCCGGGATGCGGGCCGTCGCGTTGAGCGTCCTCGGTTACGGGCCGGACGCCGAGGACGCGGTGCAGGACACGATGGTCGTCGCCCTGCGTCGCATCGGCGAGGTCCGCGACCCGAACGCCGTCGGCCCCTGGTTGCGGGCCATCGTCCGCAACAACAGCCGGATGGCGTTGCGCGGACCCAGAGCCGTCCCGGTCGCCGAGCCGGAGTGGTTCACCCGGCCCGCCGACACACCCACCCCGGAGGAGGCGCTGGACCGGGCCGCGATGCGCGACTGGGTGTGGCACTCCCTCGGGCAACTGTCCGAACCTGACCGGCTCGTCACCCTGCTGCGCTACTTCAGCGACGCGTCCTCGTACGAGCAGATCGCGGCCGTGTGTGGCGTGCCGGTCGGCACCGTCCGCAGCCGCCTCAGCCACGCCCGCCGTGCGCTCGCCGGCGGCCTCCGCACGGCGGCGGACGCCGCGCACCCGGACGTCACCGCCTCGAACGACTCGCGATGGCGCGAGGGCCGCGACATGATCACCACGGCGATGGGCGGCGACTTCGAGCGGGTGGTCCGCGAGAGCTGGTGGCCGGACGCCGAGATGATCGTGCCGGGCGGCCCGCGCGGTGGCCGTGACCTGGCGATCAACGGGATGAACCGCGACCTGGCCGCCGGCGTACGGCAGCGGCTGCGCAACGTGGTGACCAGCGGCGACGTGCTGATCTGGGAGACCGACCTGATCAGCCCGCCCGACGACCCGGAGCACTGCCCACCCGCGGCGCTGTGGTTGCAGGTGCTGCGCGAGGGCCGGGTACGCCAACTCACCCTCTTCCACCCCGCCCCGGCGCGGGTCTGAAAAAACTTCCCCGACCGAGCGAACTTTCCTCCCGACCCGCGCATCTGGTCCGCGTCATGCACCAGTCGCCGTGTCGGCGGACGCCGCGCGGGTCTCGGATCGGGAGATAGTTCATGGGTTTCACCAGCCACGACGTCAGCGCCCTCGCACCCGGTGCCCACACGTTCACAGTGGATGGCGTTCGGCAGGTCTACCACGTCGCCGGCACCGGCCCGGTCTGCGTGGCGCACTCCGGCGGCCCGGGCATCGGGTGGGCGTACCTGCGGACGCCCAGCCTTGAGGCGCACTTCACGATGGTCTACGTCGAACCGGTGGGTACGGGCGCGTCGGGGCAGCTCGACAACTCCGACGATTACCGTCTCGACACGTATGTCCGGTTCCTGCACGCCGTCGTCGAGCACCTCGGCGAACCCCGGGTGTACCTCCTCGGGCACTCGCACGGCGGTTTCGTCGTCCAGCGGTACGCGCTCGCGCACCCGGACCGGATCGCCGGCCTCGCCCTGTACGACACCTCGCCCGTCACCGGCGCCGAGTTCTGGGCCGAGGCCATGGCCGGCCTCGCCGCCTACCCGCAGCGGCACCCGGATCGGCCGGAGGCGGCGGCGGTCCCGGCCGCCTTCGCGCAGATCGGCGGCGCGACTGACGACGAGTCGCTGGGAGCCGCGCTGCGCGCCGCCCTGCCGGTGTACTTCGCGGACTTCTGGGGCCGACAGGACGAGTTCGTCCCGTTCCAGGCGGCCGTCCGAATCTGGGCGACGCCCGCCGGCGCGCAGGACCCCACGCCCTTCGACGTCCGGGAGAACCTCGGTGAGATCACTGTGCCCGTCGTGGTGATCGTCGGGGCGTACGACTTCATCTGCGGCCCCCGCTGGGCCGAGCAGTTGCACGCGGGGCTTCCGGACTCGCGGCTGGTGACGTTGGAGCGAAGCGGACACTTCGCGCACATCGAGCAGCCGGTGGAGTTCACCGACGCCGTGGCGGAGCTGCTGAAGCGGTGACCCGCAGCGGCACCGCCCGCCCCGAGGTCCGTTCGTCACACCGGGCAGGCCTCGCGGGACGTGCGCGTTGCACGGTCATAGGCTGAGCGCTTTGCTGCACCGGAACGAAGAGGAGACCGCCGTGAGCCAGACCGAACGAGTGGATTCCGTCGACGAGTGGAACGTGGCCGAGGACGACGGGGTCCTGGACGCCTCCGACACCCTCGACGACGACCGGGTCGGCGACCCCCTCGACACCGGCATCATCGCCGAGGACCACTGGACGGCGGCGAACCGGTTCGGCACCACGCCGGCCGAGGAGCGGGCGGGCGAGTCCCTGGAGCAGCACCTCGCCCAGGAGGTGCCGGATGTCGACCCCTACGCCGAGGGTGGCGACGACGAGGACGAGCTGACCCGCCGGGGGTACGAGGCGGAGGCGCGCGCCGGCCGTCTCGTCGCCTACGACGAGGGCGTCCGCGAGGACGACGAGGCCGAGTCGGTGGCGTGGGACGCCGGCATCGACGCTGGTGCCGCCAGCGCGGAGGAAGCGGCGATCCACCTGGTCGAGGACCCGGACGGGCCCGGCGACGGTCCGTTGCGCTGACGCCGTACCCGCCGCGCCCAACACCTCAGGAGGTGCCGGGCGCGGCGGGGTCGGTCAGTGGATGACGACGGGCGTCCTGACCTGCTCGCCCTGCGGGTCGTCGAGCTGCGCCGGCTGACGTCGTCGCGGCAGGAACGCCGCCGGGATGAGCGTGAGCACAACAAGCGCGAACGCGACCCAGAACGTGCTGGCGAACGACTTGGCGGCGAAGTCGAGCCCGCGCTCGATGAGCGACGGGTCCACCGGCATCTGCTGAAGCAGCTCCGGCCGCTGCTGGGAGGCGATGGCCAGCCCGGCCTCGGTGACCGGCTTGCCGCTCTCGTCCACCAGGCCGGGGATCTGCCGCGAGCCGTTCAGCTCGTTGGTGAGGATCACCGACATCACGGCGGCACCGACCGAGCCGCCGATCTGCTGGAGGATGTTGACCAGCGTCGAGCCGCGGGCCACGTCGTTGGCCGACAACGTCCGCAGCGCCGACGTCATGATCGGCATCATCGTGCCGCCCATGCCGAGGCCCATCACGAACAGCGAACCGCCGAGCAGCCAGTACGACGTCTGCGGGTCGACCTGGGTGAAGCCGAAGAACCCGACGACGATGAGACCCAGCGCGAACGGGACGGTACGCCCGATCGGCACCCGGTCGGCCAGCGTGCCGGCGATCGGCATGGTGATCATCGCGCCGATGCCCTGCGGGGCCATCAGCAGGCCGGCGGCCAGCGTCGACTCGCCGCGCACCTGCAGGAAGTAGCTCGGGAACAGCAGGCCGGCGCCCATGAACGCGATGATGAACACGAACATCGTCACCGACGCGATGGTCAGGCTGCGGTTGCGGAACAGCCGCAGGTCGAGCAGCGGGTGCCGGGGCTTGAACGAGTAGAGCACGAACGCCACCACCAGCGCACCGCCGACCAGCATCGGGGCCCAGACCTTGGCCTCGGCGAAGGTGCCCGCCTCCGGCAGGGACGACACGCCGTAGAGGAAGAGGGCGAGGCCCGGCGAGAGCATGAGCATGCCGACGAAGTCGAACGACTCGGACGGCTCGGGCGCGTCCTTCGGCAGCGCGAACTGCGCGTAGATCAGGGCGATCACGCCGATCGGCAGGTTGATCAGGAAGATCCAGTGCCAGCTCGCGGTGTCGATCAGCCAACCGCCGAGGATCGGGCCGCCGATCGGCCCCAGCAGCATCGGGATGCCGAGCACTGCCATCAACCGGCCGATCCGGTGCGGGCCGGCCGCCCGGGTCATGATGGTCATGCCCAGCGGCATCAGCATGCCGCCGCCGAGGCCCTGCAGGACCCGGTAGCCGATCAGCTCACCGATCGTGTCGGCCATGGCGCAGAGCCCCGACCCGATGGTGAACAGGGCCAACGCCACCATGTAGAGCCGTTTGGTGCCGAACCGGTCCGCCGCCCACCCGCTGAGCGGGATCACTGTGGCGAGGGCGAGGGTGTAGGCGGTCATGGTCCAGGCGACGCGGGCGTAGGACGCGTCGAACTCGTTCTGGAATGTGGGCAGCGCCACGCTGACCACCGTCACGTCGAGGATCGACATGATCGCGCCAAGGACGACGACGCCCGCCACCTTGAGCACCGCACCGTCGAGTTTGTCCGATGTCGCGATGGATTGCTGTGTCACTAACTCTCCTGAAGTCGATTGAGCCGGCCGATGGTGGGCGGTGGCGGCGATGCCGCGCCTACCGGGCGCGGGGCGCGACGTACCAGGGCAGCGACGCGCCGAGGCAGACTAACCGCCAGTTGTGACGATTCGCCGCCGGATTTCGTGACCGGCCGGCCGCGTATCCGAACGGCCGCCCATTTACAGCCGCTCGTCGGGGTGGCGATCAGCCAGCCGAGCCGCGAGCTGGAGACAGGTCGCGAGCTGGAGACAGGTCGCGGTCCGGATCAGCGCGGCGAGGGCCGGGATCGGCTGTGCGGCGGCCACGCTGGTCACTCGATCGGCCCGCTGACCGGGGTGCTCGTTGGGTGCTGTGGTGGTGCTCACGTTCGTCGGTGGTAGTGGTTGCGGCGAGGGACCTGTTCGGGGTCGAGCCAGGCCGGTGGCACGAATTCGGGGTGGCCGTCGCCTGCCAGTCGCACGGCCCAGTCGCTGTGGTGCAGGTGCCGGTGGTGGTGGCCGCAGAGCAGGACGGCGTTGGTGAGGCTGGTGTCGCCACCGTCGGCCCAGTGGTGGATGTGGTGGGCGTCGCACCAGCGCGGCGGTCGGTCGCAGCCCGGGAAGGCGCATCCACCGTCCCGCAGCACCAGAGCACGTCGTAGCGGGCCGGCGATGAGACGACGTTGTCGGCCGAGGTCGAGTGGTTGGCCGGCGCCGCTGAGGACGGCGGGAAGAATGGCGGCGTCGCAGGCGAGGCGGCGCACGGCCTCGGGGCTGAGGTGCAGGCCGGTGTCGAGGGTGCCACTGCCCAGTTGCCGGCTCAGCCCGTCGTAGCTGGTGGTGACGACGATCTGGGCCGAATCACCGCCGTGCTCGGGCAACTCGCCGGTGCGCAGGGCGAGGCGGCACACGTCGCTGAGAGCGTCGTGCCGGCGTTGCCCGGGAGAGCGCTGGTCATCGGGGCCGGTTGGCGCGCTGAGGGGGTCGATGGCGGCGCGGAGCAGCCCCGCGGTCTCGGCGTCGAGGATGCCGCTGAGTCGCAGGCGACCGTCGGTCTGCTCGGAGAGGGTGAGGTGACGGTCGCGGATGGCGCGGCGGGCTTCGGCTTCCAGGGCGGCTTTGGCAGCGGCGTCGGCGATGCCGGGTGCGACGTGGTCGAGGATCCGGGTGCTGAGTTTGCGTAAGAGGGTGGGATCGAATTGCCCGGCCCACTCGACGAGCACTCCGAGGGCCTTGTCGGCGGCCTCGGGACCGGCGGCGGTCTGCACGCTGTCGACCGTGTCGGCGATGACCCGGGCCTGGTCGACGGTGATGTGGCCATCGGTCAGTGCGTGGCGTACACCAGGGTTGCCGGTGTCAAGGACCTCGGCGAGGTCGACGAGGCGGCGGGCGGCCGGGATGCTGAGGCGTAACCGTTCGCGAAGCCAGACCGCGGTGGAGGAGGCGCCCTGCGCGGTGGCGGTGCCTCGGCCGTCAAGTTCACGGATCAGGGCCAGTTTCACCGCGGCGAGACGCTGCTCGATGCGGTGCACGGTGTCGAGCGCGGCGATCAGCTCGTCCTCGGACTGTGCCCAGGTGGCCGTTTCGGCGCAGGCCGCGATGGCATCCTCTGCCTGCGCCAACCCGTCAACCATGACCCGAGACTAGAACAGGTGTACGACGCTTCTGTCATCATGATCGATCCGCGACAGGCCCGGCCCGGGCGGCAGGCCGGCCAGCAAACGGGGACTCCGCGCCGACGGCCCCGCCGCCGTAGGCCGGCCGGTGGAGGGATGCCACCCGTGGCCCTTGTAGCGGGCCAACGACGGGCCCAACGGGATCAGGCATTGGCAAGACCTGGCAGACCGTCACGCCAGACGCGCATCCCTCCACCGGGCCAGCCTGGTCCTCGCCGCCGCCATCATCTGGCTGCCACGACTGACAGAGAACTAGCTGCTGCGTTTGCTGGCGTCGAGGGCAGCCTGCTCCACCCGCTGGCGGTGGTCCAGCCACCATGACTCGTCCACGGGGGGCAGGTTGTCGTTCTTGGGCAGCAACCCGGCAGCGCCGTCGACGAGCTCGCGCACGATGTCAGCGTGGCCGGCATGCCGTTGGGTTTCTGCGATGACGTGGACCAGGACGTGGTGCAACGTGACCGCCGCATCGCCCCACCACGGCACGTGGCCGACCTCATCCAGCGCAAGGGCTTCGATGGTGGTGTCGGCGTGGGCGATCGCGCGACGGTACAGTCCGACGATCTCCTCGCGGGTCTCATCGGCGGTCGCCCACATGTCGGCATTGGGCTCCGCCCCGTCGCCGACGTAGGGCAGCTCCTGCTCGAACGGTCGGCCGAACACGACGCCGAAGTACAGGATCTCCATGGCCGCCGCGTGCTTCACCAGACCGAGCAAGTTGGTAGCGGTCGGGGTCAACGGACGCCGAATGTCGTATTCGCCGAGCCCGTCGAGCTTCCACAGCAGCGACTCGCGGCCGCCCTTCAGGTAACTGCGCAGGTCCGCCTTCATCGCGGCACTATGGCATCCGATCTGGTGTCGGCGCTGCTCCGGACGATCGACGAAGCTCGTGATCGGTAGGACCTACGCCGTGATTACCGGCACGGCGGCGGTGAGTGCCCAGTCGTGACCGATGTCGGCGGCCGCGCGCAACAACTTCGGAAGGTGCTCCTCGCGCAGGGTCTCCAGCGAGGTCTCGGCGGCGTGCACTGTGACGTTGATGGCGGCGACGACCCGACCGTCGCCGTCGCGTACGCCGGTGGCGACGGACCGGATTCCCGGTGCCAGGTCCTGGTCGGCGAGCGCCCAGCCCTTGGCCCGGACCTCGCGCAGCACAGCGTCGAGGTCGCCCGGTGCGGGCTGCCAGCGCGGCGTGATGCCGGAGCGGCTGGGCTCGGCGAGGACGGTCGCCAGAGTGTCCGGTGGGAGGGCCGCGAGCAGCACCTTGCCCATCGACGTCGCGGGTGCCGGGAAGCGGGTGCCGATGGTGACGCCCAGGGTGACGATCTTGGGGACGGCCACCCGGGCGACGTAGACGATGTCGCTGCCGTCGAGCTGGGCCATCGAGGTCGACTCGTTGGTCTGCGCGACGAGCTTCTCCATGTGCGGCCGGGCCACGTCCCACATGTTCAGCGCGTTGACGTACGCCATCCCCAGCTCCAGGACGCGCGGGGTGAGGGTGTGGCCGCGGCCCACGGCGCGGACGTAGCCCAGCGATTCGAGCGTGATGAGGATGCGCCGGACGGTGGGGCGGGCCAGGCCGGTGGCGGCGGCGAGCTCGCTGAGCGTCATCGAGGGGCAGGCGGGACGGAAGGAGCGCAGGACGTCGAGGCCACGGGCGAGAGCCTCGATGAAGTCGGGCCCGGCGCCCCTTCCGTTGTCACTCATGTCCTTAATGCTTCCATTGCGCCGACCCGGCGTCCCACTCGGTGTACTGGTACGGGTTCTCCAGGATCGCGGTCTCGGGGACGTCCGGGTTCATGCCCCGCTGCCACGCCTCCTCCCCCATCGTCTCGCGCAGGTGGTCGATGGTCGCGGCCACCCTGGCCCGGGCGGCGGCGAGGTCGACGCCGACGAGTCGGCCGTCCCGCTTCACGACCCGGCCATCCACCAGCACCGTGTGCACGTCGGCACGCTGGGCCTGGAAGACGACGTGACCGTGCGGGTGCAGGATCGGGAACATCGCCGGCGAGGCGTCGTTCTTGATCAGGACGATGTCGGCCTGCCGGCCGGGGGTGAGCGCGCCGATGGTGGCGTCCATGCCGAGCGCGCGGGCGCCGCCTCGGGTGGCCCACTCGACGACCTGCTCGGCGCGCAGGTGGCAGTGGGTGATGGTCTCCTGCTTGGCGTGCGCCTCCAGGTGCTCCCGGGAGCGGTCGGCGCCGAGCGTGCTCCGCATCGCGGAGAAGAGGTCGCCGCTCCACCACACGCTGGTGTCCATCGACAGTGACACCGGGATGTCGTGGTGGCGCAACTGCCAGGTGGGTGGGTAACCCTGGCCGGCGCTCTGCTCACTCTCGGTCGAGACGGAGACCGAGCCGCCGGTCGCGGCGATCCGGTTGTACGAGTCCTGGGTGAGCGTCGCCGCGTGCACGTACACGGTCGACGGGGTCATGAACCCGTTTTCGTGCATCAGCCGGATGCCGTCGTCGTTGGTGGCTCCCCACACGCCCGCGTGGGTGGTCACCGCGACGCCCAGCTCCCGGGCCACCTCGAACGCGGCCCGCTCCGGGAAGGCGGGGTCGCCGGTGACGTCGAACGCCAACTGGAAGCCTGCCAGCTTGCCCCCGTCGAGGCGGCGGCGGTGGAAGTCGCGGAACTCCGGCGAGGTGGCCCACTCCCAGGGCCCCTGCTGGATGTTGCCGTAGGCGAGCACGAACCGACCGTCGATCGCCTCCAGGGCGTCCACGGCGGCGTCGGCGTGCTCGGGTGTCTGCAACCCGTGCGACCAGTCGACGGTGGTGGTGACGCCGGCGTCGATCGCCTCGATCGCGCCGAGCAGGTTGCCGGCGTAGACGTCCTCGGGCCGAAACAGCTTGCCCGACTCGAGGTAGTACCAGACGAAGTACTGGGTCAGGGTCCAGTCGGCGCCGTACCCGCGCATCGCGGTCTGCCACAGGTGCCGGTGGGTGTCGACCATGCCGGGCATGAGGATGCCGTCGGTGGCGTCGATCTCCAGGGCGTCGTCGGGTGCGGTGAGGCCGACGCCGACCTGCGCGATCCGGCCGCCGACGACCAGCACGTCGGCGCCGGGCAGCACCGTGTGCGCGTCGTCCATGGTGAGAACCAGGCCGTTACGGAAGACCACCGGCCGGTCGGTTGCGCTCATTCGCCACCCATTCCTTTCGGAGTACGAGGGGAATCCGGACCGTTGTCCGCTGTGCGGCCAGCCCGAGTGGCGCAAGTGTGGTCCCGGTCACCATTGGTGTCAAGAGTGTGGTTCCACGCGACAAACGCACCGTTGACACGCGTGGTGAGGTATCGCAAGCTGTCCCGGCGGACAGGTGTCCGCAGAACGGGCGGAAACATGGTGCAGCATTCGACAGGCCCACTGGCCGGCCTGCTCGTCGCGGACTTCTCCCGGATCCTCGCCGGGCCGTACGCGACGATGCTCCTGGCCGACCTGGGCGCCCAGGTGATCAAAGTGGAGAGCCCCGGGGGCGACGACACCCGCACCTGGATGCCGCCCACCCGCGACGGGGTCTCCACGTACTACCTCGGCATCAACCGCAACAAGCGGTCCGTCGCCCTGGATCTCAAGAAACCCGACGACCTGGCCGCCGCGCAGGAGTTGGCCCGCCGCGCCGACGTGCTGATCGAAAACTTCCGGCCCGGTGGCCTCGCCCGGTTCGGCCTCGACTACGACACCGTCACCGCGCACAACGACAAGATCGTGTACGCGAGCATCAGCGGCTTCGGCACCGGCGCCGGTAGGGACTTCCCCGGCTACGACCTCATGGTGCAGGCAATCTCGGGCCTGATGAGCCTCACCGGCGACCCGGACGGCTCGCCGTACCGGGCCGGGATCTCCGTCTTCGACGTGATGGCCGGGCTGCACGCGAGCATCGGCATCCTCGCCGCGTTGCACCACCGTGGCGAGACCGGACGAGGTCAGCACGTCGAGGTCAACCTGCTCAGCTCCGCCCTGTCCGGGTTGGTCAACCACTCCAGCGGCTACGTCGCCGGCGGCACCGTCCCGTTCCGGATGGGCAACGCGCACCCCAGCCTCTTCCCGTACGAGCCACTGCCCACCGCCGACGGCGAGCTGATCGTCATCGCCGGCAACGACGGGCAGTTCCGCAAGCTCTGCCAGGTGCTCGACCTGCCCGACCTGCCGGACGATCCGCGTTTCGGCCGCAACCAGGACCGCACGGCCAACCGCGAGCAGTTGCGGCCCCTGCTGGTCGAACGGCTCGCCAAGCGGACCACTGACGAGTGGTTCCGGGACCTGCTCGCCGCCGGCGTCCCCTGCGCGCCGATCAACACCATCGACGGTGGTGTGGCGCTCGCCGAGGAACTGGGGCTCGACCCGGTCGTCACCGTCGGCGACGTGCCCGGCGTCCGCAACCCCATCACCTTCTCCGACACCCCGGCCCGGTACGAGCTGCCGCCGCCGGGGCTCGACGAACACGGCGAGGAGATCCGCGCGTGGCTGAAGAACTGAGCTTCCCCACCGGAATCGGCACCTCCGACCCGACCACCATCTCCCTGCTCGGGCAGGACCTGGCCGCCGACCTGATGGGCACCGTGGGCTTCGGCGAGCTGGCGTACTGGCTGGTCGCCCGCCGGCGCCCCACCCCGGGTGAGGTACGGGTCTTCGAGGCGGTGCTGGTGGCCCTCGCCGACCACGGCTTCACCCCGACGGCGATCGCCGCCCGGCTGACGTACCTGTCCGCGCCCGAGTCGTTGCAGGGCGCGCTCGCAGCCGGCCTGCTCGGCGGCGGCTCCCGCTTCCTCGGCGTCACCGAGGACTGTGGACGCTTCCTCGCCGACACGCTCGCCCAGGTCGGCGAGGTGACCGACTACGACGCGGTGGCACTTGAGGCGGTCACCCGGGCCAAGCAGGAGCGTCGGCTGGTCCCCGGGCTCGGGCACCCGGTGCACAAGGAGCAGGACCCGCGCACCCCCGTGTTGATCAGGATCGCCACCGAGGAGGGTCTGCGCGGCCCGCACCTGCGGCTGTTCGAGGCGATCGGACGTGTGCACCCGCAGGTGCTCGGCCGCACCCTGCCGCTCAACGGCGCCGGAGTCTGCGGCGCGGCCCTCGCCGACCTCGGGCTCCCGGTCGAGATGCTGCGCGGGTTCGCTCTGCTGGCCCGCGCGGCGGGGCTGCTCGGGCACCTCGCCGAGGAGCGACGACGACCGCTCGGCATGGACATCTACCGCACCGTCGACCGCAACGCCGTCTACGAACCCTGACCCCCTCTTGCACCCCCGAAAGGAGTGGGAATGGCCTCCATCGTCGCGGTCATCGCCTCCACCCACCACCCCTTCTACTACCGGGCCAGCACGGCCACCGGCGAGGATCGACCACCGTTCGCCGACGAGTGGACCCGCAAGATCCTGGCGTTCCGGGAGACGTTGACCCGGGCCCGACCCGACGTGCTGGTGATGGTCGGCTCCGACCACTTCCACCAGCTCTGGCTGGACAACATGCCGCAGTTCCTGGTCGGCAAGGCGCCCCACTACGACGCCAACTGGTACAACGAGGAACGCGAGTTCGGGCTGCCCCGGATGCTGCTCACAGGCCAGGAGGACCTGTCCGGCCACATCCTGCGGGCCGGGCTCGACGCCGGGTTCGACCTCGCGTTCAGCAACGAGCTGCGCATCGACCACAGCATCACCTGCCCGATCATCACGCTGCGGCCCGAGGCCGACCTGCCGATCGTGCCGATCTACACCAACATCTTCGCGCCGCCGCTGCCGCAGCCGAAGCGCTTCGTCCAGCTCGGCCAGAGCATCCGCGACATCGTCGAGTCGTGGCCGTCGCACCTGCGGGTGGCCGTCATCGGCACCGGCCACCTCTCGCTGGAGCTGGGCGGCCCCCGGCAGTTCGGCCCGCACGGCCCGGACCCGGAGTTCGACCAGCGGGCCGTCGAGTGGATCGCCAACGGCGACCTGGACGAGTGCCTGCGCGAGGTCACCCTGGACAGCCTGCACTCACCGGGCAACGCCACCCACGGCTTCATGGACTTCATGCTGATGATGGGTGTGGCCGGTGCCGGCGTGAAGGCCGACTACGTCGACACCCTCGATCTGTTCCACACCATGGAGGCGTACTTCACCTGGTACCCGAACGGAGCGCCGTCGTGAGCAAGTACCTGCTGAACAAGTTCCTCTTCATGGTCGACCGGGACCCGGAGCTGGTCGAGCGCTACCGCAGCGAGCCACGCGAGCTGGTCGCCTGGTGGGAGGCCGAGTGCGCCAACACGGTGCTGAACTGCCACACCGGCGAGGCGAGCACCTGGCTGCGCTTCGACGACGTGGAGCGCGAGGCGTTGGCCACCCACGACCACGTGAAGCTCTTCGAGTTGGGCGCGCACCCGTTCCTCACCCTGACCCTCTTCATCGCCCTCTTCGAGCGGGACAACACCGAACCGCTGGAATACCAGAAGTCCTTTGGCGCGCGGCTGGCCCACTTCTCGATGCCCTACCCGGACATCGCGACGTGATCCGCGCGGCAGTGCTCACCGCCTGCGGCACCGCACCGACGATCGCCGAGCGGCCGGCGCCCGTGCCGGTCGACGGTGCGGTGTCGATCACCGTCGAGGCCGTGCCGATCACCCCGCTGGACGTGCTCTGCGCCAGCGGCACCAGCTACTTCGGACCGCCGAGCACCCCGTACGTGCCGGGTGTGCAGGGGGTCGGTCGGCTCGCCGACGGCACCGCGGTCTGGTTCGGCACGTCGGCCGGGATGCGCTCCGGTGTCGACGGCAGCATGGCGACGACGGTCACCGTGCCGACCGTCGACGTGGTGACGCTGCCGGCCGGCGTACCGCTGACAGTGCTCGCGGCCCTCGGCCTCTCCGCGGTCGCCGCGCACGCGGCGCTGACCCACGCCGGCGGCCTGGCGGCTGGCGACCAGGTCATCGTGCTCGGCGCCGGGGGTGTGGTCGGGCAGGCCGCCGTTCAACTCGCCCTGCTCGGCGGCGCCCGCCGCGTCATCGCCGTGGCCCGGTCGGCCGCGGCACGGGCCCGCGCCGAGGAGCTCGGCGCCGCCGTCGCCGTCCCGTTGCTCCCCGACGACGATGTCGCGTCGATGGCCGACCGGCTGCGCCACGCCGCCGACGGGCCGGTCGACCTCGTCCTCGACCCGGTCTTCGGTGTCCCGGCCGCGGCGGCGCTGCGGGTGCTGCGCCCGGGTGGGCGGCTGGTCAACCTGGGCAGCGCGGCCGGCGCGACAGCGCCCATCGAGTCCGCCGTGCTGCGCAGCGGCGCACTGCGGATGATCGGCTACACCAACAACGGGTTGTCGACAGCCGAGCGGGCCGCGGCGCTGACAGTGGTAGCCGGCCACGCGGCGGCCGGCCGGCTCACCGTCGACCACGAGATCGTGCCGTTCGACGCCATAGCGGACGCCTGGGCCCGGCAGGACGGCGGCAGCACCGCCGGCCGGATCGTCCTCGCGCTCTGAGGGGGCCGGGCCCCAGCCAGGGATCGCGGAACCCTGGATAAACCGCACCTGGTTGGGGTTCCGGCACGGTGTGACGGTCGGTGCATGACACCTTCCACCTACACCGTCGCCGGCCACTGGATCGGTGGCGAGACCGTCACCGGCTCCGCCGGCACCCTTCCCGTCGTCAACCCGGCCACCGGCGAGGTCGTCGCCGAGACCCCGGCCGGCACCGCCGCCGACGTCGACCGCGCCGTCGCCGCTGCCCGGGCCGCCTTTCCGGCCTGGTCGGCGACCACTCCACAGCACCGGGCGGACGTGCTGCGCCGCCTCGGCGCTGGCCTGGCCGCCCGCACGGAGGAGATCGCCCAGGCGATCACCGCCGAGATGGGCTCCCCGATCGGTATGTCCCGGACCGCCCAGGTCGCCTTCCCGGCCGCGGTGGTCGAGTCCATCGCCGGCCTGGCCGACGACTTCGCCTGGACCGAGGAGGTCGGCAACTCGCTGATCGTCCGCGAGCCGATCGGCGTGGTCGGCGCGATCACACCGTGGAACTTCCCTCTTCAGCAGATCGTCTCCAAGCTGGCCCCGGCACTGCTCGCCGGCAACACGATGGTCTTCAAGCCGTCCGAGAACGCGCCGCTGACAGCGCGCATCCTCGCCGAGGTCGCCGCCGAGGCCGGCGTACCGGCGGGTGTCTTCAACGTCGTCTACGGCACCGGCGCGACAGTCGGCGAGGCGATCTCCGCCCACCCGGACATCGACATGATCTCGTTCACCGGCTCCACCCGGGCCGGGCAGCGGATCTCCGCGGTGGCCGCCGCGACCGTCAAGCGGGTCGCGCTGGAGCTGGGCGGCAAGGGCGCGAACATCATCCTCGACGACGCCGACCTGCCCGCCGCTGTCGAGCGGGGCGTGATGATGGCGTTCAGCAACGGCGGTCAGGTCTGCGGCGCGTGGCCGCGGATGCTGGTGCCCGCCTCCCGTCAAGACGAGGCCGTGGCGTTGGCCGTCGAGGCCGCGAAGCAGTACACCGTCGGCGACCCGGGCGACGAGACCACCCGGATCGGCCCGCTGGCGTCCGAGACCCACCGGCAGAAGGTCGTCGGCTACATCGAGCGGGGCATCGCCGACGGGGCGCGGCTCGTGTTCGGCGGCCCGGAGCGACCCGAAGGGCTGCCCGTCGGGGCCTACGTCCAGCCGACGATCTTCGCCGACGTCGACCCGACCTCCGCGATCGCCCAGGAGGAGATCTTCGGCCCGGTGCTGACGATCATCCCCTACGCCGACGAGGAGGAGGCCGTGTCCATCGCCAACGGCACGCTGTACGGCCTGACCAGCGGCGTCTTCGGTGAGCCGGAGCACGCACTGGCGATCGCCCGGCGGCTGCGCGTGGGCCAGGTCGACGTGAACGCCGGCCACTGGAACCCGCTGGCCCCGTTCGGCGGTTACAAGCACTCCGGCAACGGCCGCGAGTTCGGCCGGCTGGGCCTGGAGGAGTTCCTGGAGACCAAGTCCATCCAGCGCTGACCGCCCGCCCGCAGCCCCAAGATCGTGCTGGATCGTGAAGGTGGTGGCCTCGGAAGCCCCACACCACTACCAGTGCGATCTTGGGCGGGCGGAACACCCTGCCGGGTCTCCCCTGTTGCACCCGATGCGCCGGTCGACAGCCGGCACCCACCGATCGGAGACACCGTGGACCGCGCCCAACTCGCCAGCTTCCTGCGTACCCGCCGGGAGGCGCTCCAGCCCGAGGACGTCGGTTTGCCCCGGGGCCCGCGTCGGCGCACCGGAGGGCTACGGCGCGAGGAAGTCGCCACGTTGAGTGGGATGTCCACCGACTACTACAGCCGGTTGGAGCAGCAGCGCGGGCCGCACCCATCGGAGCAGATGCTCGCCGCCCTCGCTCGTGGCCTGCGGCTCTCCCTCGCCGAACGGGATCACCTGTTCCAGCTCGCCGGTCACGCCGTTCCGCGCCGGGCGGTGCGGGCCGACCACGTGAACCCGGGAATGATGCGGATCCTCGACCGGATGCACGACACCCCGGCCCAGGTGGTGAACCATCTCGGCGAGACCCTGGCGCAGACCGCGCCGGCCGTCGCCCTGCTCGGTGACGAGACCCGGTACACCGGGTTGGCACGCAGCGCACATCACCGCTGGTTCACCGACCCGACGGCACGGCAGCTGCACCCCGAGGAGGACCACGAGACGCAGAGTCGCCTGCTCGTGGCGCACCTGCACGCCTCGTACACCCGCGACGGCCGGGGTTCGCGGGCGGCGGCACTCGTCAACGACCTGCTCGCCAAGAGCCCGGAGTTCAGCCGCCTGTGGCAGGAGCACCCGGTACCCGGCGGCTACTGCCCGCCGAAGCACTTCCTGCACCCCGAGGTGGGGCCGATGGAGCTGCACTGCCAGACGCTGGTGGACCCGGATGAGTCCCAGACGCTGCTGGTCTTCACCGCCGTGCCCGGGTCGGAGAGCGACGACAAGTTGCGGCTGCTCTCCGTCATCGGAGGCCAGCTCGTCTGACCGCTCAGCAGGACCCGCCGTCACATGTAGGTGAGGCTGATCCAGAACGCCCCGGCAGAGGCCACGAGAAGACCGCCGAGAGCACCTCCCGTCAGGACCAGCGCTGGGGCGAGCCGTAGACGGACACGCAGTAGGAGGTACACGCCGATGGCGACGATGAAGGCGATCACGGCGAGGTAGACCACGAACAGGGCACTCGCGGTGATCACGATCGTCGCGCCGGCGGCGAGCAGGCCCGCCCACCGGGCACCGAGCTCGCGACGGAAGACAAGATAGGTGACAGCGCCGCTGAAGAGGGCGACGAACATCAGCGCTGCGGGCAACGCGAGCCTGGCGAGCATGAGCATGAGCAGGAAGCTCGCGGCGAGGGCAGCCGCCACGCCAACGGCGGCCAGAGCAGCCCGTTGTGCGCCGCGCTCACGCAGCAGAACCAGGTAGGCAACGGCGCCGCCGAACACGACTGCACCACCAATAAAGATCATGAGATTCAGGTCCACGGTTTTCCTTCGACGGGGAACGAGCGGTCGTCGTCGCGCTAGACGCTTGGCGCGCGTGACAGCCTGGCGACCGCCGCCCGCCACGCCGGAACCCCCGCCCGAACGTGACATGAACACGCGAGCACGACTTCCACATGACCCAGGACGAGAAGCTACGGCTGCTTTCCCTCATCGGGTCTGGTCCCGGCGTTGGGCGCGCCGAGGTAGCGGGCCGGGCTGACGCCCAGGTACCGCCGGAAGTGGCGGGTCAGGTGCGCCTGATCGAAAAAGCCGGCCTCGGCGGCAGCCGCAGCCGGCCGCTGCCCGGTGAGGAGCAGGCGACGAGCCAGTTCGACCCGACGGCCGGTCAGGTACGAGTGCGGTGGCAGCCCGTGCGCGTGGGTGAACGTCCGGACCAGGTGGGTCGGGTGGGCGTGCAGCAGCTCCGCGGCCTCCCCCAGCGTGACGCCCTCGACGGTCCGGGCGTCCAGCAGCTCCCGCAGGCGGACCGCGAGGCCGCGTCCCGCCGGTTGGACGCTGACCGAAGCACGCTGGGCGAGCTGCTGACGCAACCGGTCGAGAATGAGCGTGAGCCTACTTTCGGCTTCGAACTCGTCTCCGGGGACGGCGAGCACCTGGTGCAGCTGGTGGATCCGGTCCCGCAGCTGCGGATCGGCCACGCCAGGCTCATCGACGGCCCGGCCGACCAGCTCGGCACCGAGCGCCGAGGTGTCGAGGTACAGAACCCGCTTGCGGAAGCCGTCCGGGGTGGCGGAGCGACCGTCGTGCGGCACGTACGGCGGCAGCAGAGTGACCGACGTACGCAGCGCGCCGTGCCGGTGCCGGTCCAGGTCGAAACGGACCGCGCCGTCGTCGACGATCAACAGCGTCCAGACGTCGTGGATGTGCCGTGGGTAGGCGTGGTCCACGAAATGGGCGTGGAAGACCTCGGCGACCCCGGCTACCGAGGGTCGCCACGCGCTGACGTGCGAGCCCGCCGGGCGGGTGACCACGCTAAGAACGTACAAGACCGGTCGGCGTCGGGGCGGGCAGGCTCGACGCCATGACCGAACCGATCCGCTTTCCCACCAAGATCGCCGTACTGCTCCGCAACGACCTCGCGAGCTGGCAACGTCTGAACGTCACCGCCTTCCTGGTCAGCGGCATCGCGCACACGCTGCCGGAGCTGCTCGGCGAGGAGTACCGCGACGCGGACGGCACCCGCTACCTGCCGATGTTCGGCCAGCCGGTACTGGTCTTCGCCGGGGATCGGGAGGCGTTGGTCGGCGCCCACTCACGCGCGCTCGCCCGCGGCCTGCAGATGGCGATCTTCACGTCTGAGCTGTTCGCCACCGGCAACGACCGGGACAACCGCGCCGCCGTCCAGGCGGTCGGTCGGGAGAAGCTCGACCTGGTGGGCCTGGCGCTGCACGCGCCCCGCAACGTGGTGGACAAGGTACTCAAGGGCGCGACCATGCACCCGTGACCCGGCACGCGATCGTGCACCGGCTGTTCAGGCGGCGTTCCGGTGGGGGTTCCACTGTGGTGGGCGACGGCCGATTGCATCGGCCCGGCGGTAACGGCCGCCGACTTGATGCTGGAGGCAATGTGCGTACCACTTCCACAAGGGCACGGGCCGTCGCGTCCGCCGCGGCGGCGATCTCGCTGCTCGCGGCGGCGCCGGCGCTCGGCGCGCCGACGCACCCGAGCCCCGGGCACCCCGGCGCGGGGGCGACCTGCTCGCCGGACGCGTCGCTGCTCGGCTTCTCCGACGCCCTCGACAAGACCGCCTTCCGGAGCACGCCCGTCGCCGGCCTGTCCGCGCTGGCGTTCGCCCGTCCGGGGCGAGCCCTGGCGCTGGTGGACAACATCGGCACGACCCCCGCACGGGTCTACGAGCTGGGCCTGAAGACGGACCGGCACGGCGTGGACGTGGGTGTCCGCGACGTCACCGTGCTCACCCGCCCGGATGGCACGCCGTACACCGGCGCGGACTTCGACGGTGAGGGACTCGTCGCCGAGCGCGGCGGGGCCACCATCCTGGCCAGCTCGGAGCGGGAGCCGTCGATCCGCCGATTCCGACTCTCCGACGGCCGCGAGATCGCGTCGCTGCCGGTGCCGGGCCGGTTCCAGGTGACGCCGGCCGGCGAGGCCGCGGTCAACCAGACCTTCGAGGCCCTGGCCGCCACCCCGGACCACCGGGTGCTCTACGCCGGGATGGAGGGCCCGCTCGCCGCGGACGGCCGCGACGCCGAGGGTCGGGGCCGGCACCGGATCCTCCGGTACGACGGCCGCGAGGGTGGCGGGTACACCCCGAGCGCCCAGTACGCCTACCGGACCGACGCCAACCTCGGACTGGTCGAGCTGATCGCCCTCGGCGACGACCAGTTGCTCGCCGTGGAGCGCGGCTTCACCACCGGCGTGGGCAACACCGTCCGGGTGTACCGCGTCTCCACGACCGGCGCGCCCGACGTCTCCGCCGTGTCGTCGCTGTCGGCGGCGACCGACCCGCGATCGTGGCTCGGCAAGGAACTGCTGGTCGACATCGCCGACTGCCCGCCATCCGGCGCTACCACCAAGCAGCCGCAACCCAACCCGCTGCTGGACAACATCGAGGGCGCCGCACTCGGTGGGCAACTGCCGGGCGGTCGCCGGGAGCTGTACCTCCTCTCCGACGACAACGGCAGCGCCACACAGACCACCCGGGTGTACTCGCTGTCGGTGAAGCTGCGGCCCCAGGTGACCCTGCAGGATCGGGCGCTGATCTCGGCGACCGCGTACCAGCCGGGCCCGATCTCCGGCACCCAGCTCGCCACCAACCCGGTCAACGGGATCACCGCGCCCTTCCCCGGCCAGCCCATTCCCGGCTTCTCCGCGGTGATCCCGGCCCAGGCTGGTGACCGCTCGGGCAGGCGGCTGCTCGCCATGCCGGACAACGGGTTCGGCGCGAAGACCAACTCGGCCGACTTCCTGTTGCGCGCGTACGAGATCGAGCCGCGTTACCGCAGCCACGACGTCACCATTCGGGGGCACATCAGCTTCCGCGACCCCGACCACAAGGTGCCGTTCCCGATCGTCAACGGCAACACGCGGGAGCGGCTGCTGACCGGCGCTGACTTCGACATCGAGTCGCTGGCCCGCGACGCGCGCGGCAACCTGTGGATCGGCGACGAGTTCGGCCCGTACCTGGTCCGCACCGACAAGACGGGTAAGGTGCTCCAGGCGCCGATCCCGCTGCCGGACGGGACCAAGTCTCCGCAGTCGCCGGATCTCGCGCCGGGCGAGACCCCGACCCTGCGCGCCAGCAACGGCTTCGAGGCGATGGCGGCCAGCGAGGACGGCTGGACCCTCTACCCGATCCTCGAAGGCGCCCGGGTCAACGACCCGGACCAGCGTCGCCGGGTCGTCTACGAGTTCGACGTACGGCACAACCGGTACACCGGCCGCACCTGGTCGTTCCGGGTCGACGACCCGTCCCTGCTGGTCGGCGACGCGGCAGTGCTCGACGGCCACCGGCTGCTGCTGATCGAGCGGGACAACGGCATGGGCCAGCAGTCGCTGGTCAAGCGCCTTGTCGTGACCGATCTGGACGAGGTGGGCGCGGACGGCTACCTGGTCCGCCGTACCGCGGTCGACCTGATGCACGTGGCCGACCCAAAGGGCGTCTCCACCCCGGCCCGCCCGGGCGAGTACGGCGTCGGCCCGCTCTTCTCATTCCCGCTGCAATCGGTCGAGTCGGTGCTGCCGCTCGGCGGTGACCGGGTCCTCGTTGCCAACGACAACAACTTCCCGGGAAACGACGGTCGTATCGCCGGGCGCGCGGACGACACGGAGCTGATCGTGATCGACGTGCCCGGCCTGCGGTAACCCGTCGAATCGGATGGCCCCCGGCGCGCGGCGTCGGGGGCCGTCCTCGTCTCAGCGGGTCCTCGGCGGACGAAGAGACATTGATATCGATGCGTGTGGCTGTAATTATTAACACGCTTTACAGTTGTTTCGCCGCCTGGAAGGACCCTGACATGGCGCGACGATTGGCCGGGCTCGTGCCCCGCCACCCCCGCATCAGACTGACCTCCGCGCTCGCCGCGGCCCTGCTCGCCGTACCGACCGGCCTGGCCGTCGGCGCATCGCCCGCGACGGCGGCCACGACGGGCGCCATCACCGGGTACGGCGGCAAGTGCGTCGACGTGAGCGCCGCGAACCCGGCCAACAGCACGCCGGTCCAGCTCTTCACCTGCAACGGCTCCACAGCGCAACAGTGGACGGTGGCCGACGACGGCACGATCCGGGCGCTGGGCAAGTGCCTCGACATCGCCGCCGCCAGCACCGCCAACGGCGCCCGGGTGCAGATCTACGACTGCAACGGCACCGGGGCGCAGCAGTGGTCGCCCAGCGCCGGGCAACTGGTCAACCCGACCTCGGGCAAATGCCTCGACGCGACCGGCCCCAGCTCGGCCGACGGCACCCCACTGCAGATCTGGAGCTGCACCGGCACCGCCAACCAGACCTGGGCGCTGCCCACCGGCGGCGGCACCACCCCACCGCCCTCGGGAGGTTTCACCCACCCCGGCGTGCTGGTCAGCCGAGGCCAGCTCGACTTCGTCCGCGGCCGGGTGCAGGCCGGCGCGCAACCCTGGGCGGCGGCCTACAACCAGATGATGAGCAGCCGGTACGCCTCCCTGTCGCGCACCCCGGCGCCCCGTTCGGTGGTCGAGTGCGGCTCCTACTCCAACCCGAACAACGGCTGCACCGACGAGCGGGAGGACGCGATCGCGGCGTACACCGACGCGCTCGCCTGGTACGTCACCGGGGATGCCCGCTACGCGCAGAAGTCGATCCAGATCATGGACGCGTGGTCGGCCACCATCACCGCGCACACCGGCAGCAACGCCCCGCTGCAGACCGGCTGGGCGGCCTCGGTCTGGCCCCGGGCCGCCGAGATCATCAAGTACACGTACACGAGCTGGCCCAACGCCAACCGCTTCGCCACCATGCTGCGCAACGTCTACCTGCCGATGGTGCGCAACGGGTCGAACAGCAACGGCAACTGGGAACTGACCATGATGGAGGCCACCGTCGGCATCGCGGTGTTCCTCGACGACCGGACCGTGTACGACGCGGCGACCACCCGCTTCCTCAACCGCACCCGGGCCTTCGTCTACCTGCCCAGCGACGGCGCGTTGCCGTACACGATGCCCGGGAGCGGCCTGGACACCAGCGCGGAGATCATCGGCTACTGGCAGGGCCAGTCCACCTTCGTCGCCGGCCTCGCCCAGGAGACCTGCCGGGACTTCGTCCACACCGGGTACGGGATCTCCGCCATCTCGCACGTCGCGGAGACCTCCCGGATCCAGGGACGGGACCTGTACCCACAGGTCGGTGAGCGGCTGCGTCAGGCGCTCGGCTTCCACTCGCGCTACCAGCTCGGCGAGGCACCACCCTCCTGGCTCTGCGGCGGCAGCCTCACCCGGGGCCTCGGGCCGATCACCGAGGTCGGTTTCAACGCGATGAGCACCCGGTTGGGCAACGTCATGACCAACACCCAGACCCTCACGCTGCAACAACGTCCGGCAGGCACCAACAACCTCTTCGTCGCCTGGGAGACGCTGACCCACGCCAACAACCCCAACTGACCAGGCCGTCGTGGGGCGGCGCCGAACGTACGGCGCCACCCCACGACGGTGCTCAGTTGTCGGACCCCAGTGCCACCACCGGACTGACCCGCGACGCCCGACGCGCCGGCAGCACCCCGGCCAGCGCGGTCAGCCCGACCAGCACCACGAAGAGCCCGGCCAGCGGCAGCAGCGGCGCGGTCAACGGCGCCTCGATTCCGAGGGTCTGGACCGCCAACCAGGCGTACGGGATGCCGAGCACCAGGCCGATGGTCGCGCCGATCACCCCGTACAGGCCGGACTCGACGGTCAGCATGGTGCGCAGACCGGTCCGGGACAGCCCGATCGCCCGGAGCAGCCCGGACTCGCGTACCCGCTCGACCACCGAGAGCGCGGTCGTGGAGCCCACGCCGACGACAGCGATCAGCACTGTCAGGCCGACCAGACCGACAGCGATCCAGACCAGGGTGCGCACCAACGCGTCGTTGCGGTCGCGTTCGTCGGCGAGCACCGCGAGGCCCACCCCGTCGCTGCCTCCGATCGCCTGCCGCAGCGCCCGCACGCCGGCGGTGCGACCGTCCTCGCCGGCGCCGGCCGCGTCGGCCAGCAGACCGGTGTACGCGGCCGGCACGCCGAGCCGGTCCAGGTCGGTCGGATCAGCGAGGATGCCCGCGTGCAGCGGCCCGTCACCGGGCAGGACCGCGGCCACTCGCACGTCGACAGTGCGAGTGGCGACGGCGAGCGTGACGGTGTCGCCGGCCCGCAGGCCCGCGTCCCGCGCTACCCAGCTGTTCAGCACGATCCGGCCGGGGCCACGATCGGTCAGGGCGCCCTGGGCCACGTCCAGGTCACCGGTGCTCGGCAACGCCGCCAGATCCAGGTCGCTGGTCGGGTAACCGGACTCGACGTCGCCGAGCTTGTCGGCACCGCGTAACAGCCGGGCGTCGTCGACCATCCGGTACGGCACCACCCTCGCCAGTGCGCCGTGTGCCGCCTCGGCCCGGGTCACGACGGCCGGCGGCAGCGTCCCACCGTTGCTGGTGACCTCGAAGTCGGTCGGGGCCGAGAGCGCCATCTCGCGGTCGGCGAGGATCTGCAACGACGCTCCCCCGATGACCACCCCGGAGATCAGGGTCACGCCCAGCGCGACCACGACGGAGACCGCTGCGGCGCGGCGCGGCGCCCCGCCGATTCCACCGACCGACATCCGCCCGAGCGGCCCGAGCTGGCGCAGCGGCCAACCCACCACAGCCAGCACCGGGCGCACCAGCAGCGGACCGAGGGCCACCAGCGCGAAGAACGCCATCGCGCCGGACCCGACCAGCAGGAGCAGCGGCATCGACGGGTCGTAGTCCGACTGGTCCGGCTTCGGCAACTGGCTGATCGTCCCGACCGCCGCCAGGACCGCGCCAACGGCCAGGAGCGACCCGAAGACCAGACGCGACACCCCGATGCCGCGGCTACCGGCGGTGACGCTCGCCGCCCGCAGCGCCTCCAGCGGGGAGACCCGGGCGGCGGACAGCGCCGGTGCCAGCACGGCCAGCACGGTGATCACGACTGCGCCGAGCACCACAGTGACCGCCGCCGCCAGTGGCAGGCCCGGCGAGGAGACCGCGTGGCCGGTGGCGCGCAGGATCGCCGGCAGCGCGTACCCGAGGGTGAGGGCGCCGGCGACCCCGACGACGCCGGCGACCAGCCCGGTCAGGGCTCCCTCGGCGGTCAGCGCCCCCACCAGGGTGGCCCGGCTCGCGCCGACCGCCCGCAGCAGCGCGAGCTGCCGCATCCGCTGGGCGAAGACGATGCGGAAGGTCGAGGTGACCACCAGCGCGGCCGCGACGACCGCGATGGAGACGAACATGCCGACCAGGATGAAGAGCTTCCCGACCTGTTGGGCCGCCGCCTCGGCCTCGGCCTCGCGCACCTCGGCGCCGGAGCGGATCGGCTGGCCGGCCGCGAAGACGGCGCTCACCCGTTGGCGGATGGCCTCCGCCGACTCGCCAGGGGCCGCCCGCACGTCGACGCGCTCCACGGCCGTCAGGTGCGCCCAGGACATCACGACGCTGTCCGGGGCGTACGCGTCGAAGCCGGCGTCGGCGCTGCTCTCCACCATGCCGGTCACGGTGAGGGGGGCGGGTGTGGTGAGTTCACCGCCGGTACCGCTGGTGGTGGTGCCCACCGAGAGGCCGAGCCGCTCGGCGGTGCGCGGCGTGATCGCGATCTCTCCGGGCTGGTCCGGATAGCTGCCCTCGATCACCCGGACCGTGGTGAGCGGACCGCTGCCGGAGTCGGCCTGCAGGTTGAGGTACCCCTCGCCGACTGAGACGCCGACAGCCACCCGGGCCACCGCCTCGGCCACCCCGGGCACGGTGCGGACCTGCTGCAGCTCCGTCACTGTGGGTGGGGGCTGCTCGGGGCTGCCTATCACCAGGTCGGTGGCCGCCGGGGTGCCGCTGAGGTTGTCCCGGACGGTCCGTTCGGTGATCTGCTGCACCAGCACGGTGCCGAAGACGACGAACGACGCGACAAGGATCGCCAGGCCGGTCAGGATCAGCCGGCCGGGCCGCCGGGCCGCGGCGCTCGTCTGGGTGCGCAGCACTGTCGCCCTCATCGGCGGGCCGCCAGGTCGCGCAGGGCGTCGGTGACCGACACCTGGTCCGGCTTGTCGATCTCGCCGGCCAGCCGTCCGTCGGCGAGCAGCACCACCCGGTCGGCGTACGCGGCGGCGATCGGGTCGTGGGTGACCATGACGACGGTCTGGCCGAGGTCGCGTACCGAGTCGCGCAGGATGGTGAGCACCTCCGCGCCGGAGCGGGAGTCGAGGTTGCCGGTCGGCTCGTCGGCGAAGACCACCTCGGGCCGTGCCACCAGCGCCCGGGCCAGCGCCACCCGCTGCTGCTGGCCGCCGGACAGTTCGCTGGGCCGGTGGTTCAGGCGGTCGCCGAGGCCCAGCACCCGCACCAGGTGCGCGAGGAGTTCCGCGTCGGGCTGCCGACCGGCGAGGTCCAGCGGCAGCGTGATGTTCTGCGCGGCGGTGAGCTGCGGCAGCAGGTTGAAGGATTGGAAGACGAACCCGATCCGCTCCCGGCGTACCCGGGTCAGCGTCCGGTCCGACTGACCGGTCAGCTCCGTGCCGCCGAGCAGGACCCGACCGGAGGTGGCCGTGTCGAGGCCGGCGAGGCAGTGCATCAGTGTCGACTTGCCGGACCCGGACGAGCCCATGATCGCGGTGAACTCGGCCCGGCCGAAGCCGACCGAGACCCCGTCCAGGGCACGGACCGCGGTGTCGCCGCTGCCGTACACCTTCACCAGGTCGACCGCGGCGACCGCGGCGTGGCTGGTCTCCGGCGGGGCGTGGGTTGTCATCGTTCCTCCAGTGGCTGCGTGGTGACCCGGAAAGCGTCGCCGCCGCCGGCGGGTGGACGCATCGGCCCGGGGCCGGGTATCGCCGGTGCCGGGTCTGCCTTTTGGCCGATCCGTCACCTCCACCCGGCTGGCTACGCTGGGTCACCATGAGCACGCCGGATCTTCGACGATGGTGGGTACGCCTGGCCCAGGCCGCCGGACTGGTGGCCATGGGGCTGCTCGTCCTCTTCGACCTGCGGTTCGGCGCACCGGAGAGCCTGGCCGCTCTCCTGCTCCTGCTGGTGCGGATGGGACTCGCGGTGGCGACGGTGCCGCTCTGGCTGCCGGTGCACCGGCTGGGTTCGCGGCTGCTGCCGCTGGCCGCGCTTGTGCTCGCCTGCGCCTCACTGGCCGTGACGGCGGCTGTGCTGGTCCTCTTCGACGGCAGTTATCTGATCAGCAGCAGTTGGGGGCTCGCCGAGTCCGCCGGGTTGATCGGGGTGGTCTTCGTGGTGACCCGCTGGGGCGCGCCCCGGCTCGCGCCGTGGGCGGCGGTGGCCGCCGGGCTCGCCGTGGCCGCGTTGCCGCTGCGGGTCGGCACCGAGAGCCTGTTGGTGATCTTCGGCCTGCTCCAGGTGCTCGCCGCGTCCGGCGCCGCCGGGGTGGGGCTCTACCTGCGGATCATGGCCGCCGGCCGGGAGAGGGCCATCGCGCTGGTCCGGGCCGAGCAGCGTGCCGAGTTCGCCCGGGACCTGCACGACTTCATCGCCCACCACGTCACCGGCATCGTGGTGCAGGCACAGGGCGCCCGGTTCGTCGCCGAACAGGACCCGCAACGGGTGATCGTCGCCCTGGAGCAGATCGAGCGGGCCGGCGCGGAGACGATGGCCTCGATGCGGCGGATGGTCGGGATCCTGCGCAACCCGGACGCCCCGCCGGACGCGCCGCTGGCGCCACTGGCCGGGGTGACCGAGCTGGAGCCGCTGCTGACCGGGTTCAACGGCGCGGCCAACGCGCCGGCACGACTGCACGTCGACGGCGACCTGAACGGACTGCCGGTGGAGGTCTCGACGTCGGCGTACCGGGTGGTGATGGAGGGGCTGACAAACACCCGCCAGCACGCGCCGGACGCGCGGTCGGTGGATGTGGCCGTGCGGCGTACCCCGGACTGGTTGCTGGTCCGGGTCGCCGACGACGGCGCGTCGCCACGCACCGCACCGGCCCGGGGGCACGGCTTCGGCCTGATCGGCCTCACCGAGCGGGTACGCGCCCTCGGCGGCACGATCACCGCCGGACCTGGCGTGGCCGGCGGCTGGGTGCTCGACGCGGCGTTCCCGCTCCAGGTGGCGGTGGCCCGGTGATCCGGGTGCTGATCGCCGATGACCAGGCAATGGTCCGGACCGGCTTCGGCATGATCATTGGCGCCCAGTCGGACATGGAAGTGGTCGGCGAGGCCGCCGACGGCGTCCAGGCCGTCGAACTGGCACGACGACTGCGCCCGGACGTGGTGCTGCTGGACATCCGGATGCCCCGCCTCGACGGTCTCGAGGCACTGCGGCTGCTCGCGGGGCCGGGCGTCGCCGACCCGATCCGGGTGGTCGTCGTGACGACCTTCGACCTCGACGAGTACGTCCACACCGCGCTCAACAACGGCGCATGCGGCTTCCTGCTCAAGGACTCCGGCCCGGCCCTGCTGGTGGAGGCGGTCCGCGCGGCCGTGTCCGGCGACGCGCTGATCAGCCCCTCGATCACGGTACGGCTGTTGGAGCACCTCAGCTCGCCCGCTCCGGCACGCGACGACGGTGGCCTGTCACCACGGGAACTCGACGTCGTGAAGCTCGTCGCCCGGGGCCTGACCAACGCCGAGATCGCCACCCGACTCTTCATCGCCGTGGGCACTGTCAAGACCCACCTGGCAAGCGTGCAGATGAAACTGAAGGCCCGCAACCGGGTGGAGATCGCCGCCTGGGCCTGGGAACGCCGCCTCGTCGGCTGACGGGACACCGACCTGGCCACAGCTGCCTTAAAATTCAGGGCAGTCTATGCCTGGTCCGCTGCGGTCACCCGGAAGCGAGGACTTCATCGTGCGTCAGCATCCGTTCCGAGGAATCCGGTCCAGGGCCGCCACGCTGGTCGCCGGCGCACTGACGGCAACCCTGGTCGCCGCCGGCGCGACCCCGGCACACGCCGCCGCCGACGACACCGAACGACCCACCGCCCCCGGCCCGATCACTGTCGTCGCCATCGACACCACCTGGGTCGAGCTGACCTGGGCGGCCTCGACCGACAACGTCGGGGTGGTCCGCTACCCGGTCGGCGCGCGATTCGAGGATTTCGGCGCCCAGTATTCGACCGACACCAACAGCATCCGGATCACCGACCTGCGGCCCTCGCGCACGTACACCTTCTCGGTGTGGGCTCTGGACGCGGCCGGCAACAGCTCGGTGTCGAACCCGACAGTGCGGCTGACCATGCCACCGGGGGACGACCAACCGCCGAGCGCGCCGGGTCAACCGGTGGCGTACGACGTCACCGACACTGTGGTCCGGCTGCGGTGGCCGCACTCGGTGGAGAACGTCGCGCTCGACAGGTACGAGGTGTTCCGGGTCGACGCCGGCGGCACTCTCACGCGGGTCCGTGAGGTGTACCAGTACCCGCCCGTGAACAGTGCCCAGGTCAGCGGGCTGACGCCGAACACCACGTACACCTTCGTGGTGCAGGCGCGCGACGAGGTCGGACACCTGTCCCCACTGTCCACACCGGTCACGGTGACCACCCTGCCGCCGCCGCCAAGCTGCGCGGTCCGGTCCGTCGTACGGCAGTGGCCGGACGGCTTCGTGGCCCACCTCGTCGTCGAGAACACCGGCACCACGGCGGTCGACGGGTGGACGATGACGTGGCGATTCTGGGCCAGCCAGCAGGTGCAGGGCATCTGGGGCGCGAAGGTCGTCGACCGCCTCAACAACAGCTACCTCCGGGTGGGCAACACCAGCCGCAACGCGGTGATCCCGCCCGGCGGCACGGTGTCGCTGGGGCTCGTCGCCACCGGCACTCAACTGCCGGAGGAGATCACACTGAACGGCGGCCTCTGCACTGTGGCAGACGAATAACGCTCGGCTCCGGGGTCTGGCGCCGGCCACGACATCTTGCGACGCTAGCGGTTGTGTATGACTACGACCTGTTGGTGCTGGGCTCCGGGCCCGGCGGTCAGAAGGCCGCGATCGCCGCCGCCAAGCTCGGCAGGCGGGTCGGCATCGTGGACCGCCGCGACATGATCGGTGGGGTGTGCATCAACACCGGCACCGTGCCCTCCAAGACCCTGCGCGAGGCCGTGCTCTACCTGACCGGCCTGAGCCAGCGGGACCTGTACGGCAGCAGCTACCGGGTCAAGGAGGAGATCACGGTCAGCGATCTCGCCGCCCGGACCCAGCACGTCATCACCCGGCAGACCGACGTCATCCGCAATCAGCTGGCCCGCAACCGGGTCGCGATGATCACCGGCACCGGGCGTTTCGCCGACGCGCACTCGATCTGGGTCGACGGCGGCTCCGGCCGCGAGTCCAGGGTGACCTTCGACAAGATCGTCATCGCGGCGGGCACCCGCCCGGCCCGCCCGGACAGCGTCGACTTCGACGACCGGACGATCGTGGACTCCGACGGCGTCATCAACCTTCAGGCCGTGCCCCGCAGCATGGTGGTGGTCGGCGCCGGGGTGATCGGCATGGAGTACGCGTCGATGTTCGCCGCGCTCGGCACCAAGGTGACGGTGGTGGAACGCCGTGAGCGGATGCTGGATTTCTGCGACGACGAGGTCGTCGAGTCACTCAAGTACCACCTGCGCGACCTGTCCGTGGCGTTCCGCTTCGGCGAGGAGGTCGCCGCAGTGGAGAAGCACCAGACGGCGGCGCTGTGCATCCTCAAGAGCGGCAAGAAGATCGTCGCGGACACGGTGATGTACTCGGCCGGGCGGCAGGGTCAGACCGACGACCTGGCGTTGGAGGCGGCCGGGTTGGAGGCGGACCGACGTGGCCGGATCACGGTGGACGCCAACTACCGCACCTCCGTGGAGAACATCTACGCCGTCGGCGATGTCATCGGCTTCCCCGCGCTCGCGTCCACCTCGATGGAGCAGGGCCGGCTGGCCGCGCAACACGCCTGCGGTGAACCGATCCGGGAGATGCACGGCCTGCAACCGATCGGCATCTACACGATCCCGGAGATCAGCTTCGTCGGGCAGACCGAGGCGCAGTTGACCGAGAACTCGACACCGTTCGAGGTGGGCATCGCCCGGTACCGCGAGCTGGCCCGGGGTCAGATCGTGGGCGACTCGTACGGCATGCTGAAGCTGCTCGTCTCCCCCGATGACGGCCGACTGCTCGGGGTGCACGTGTTCGGCACCGCCGCCACCGAGATCGTCCACATCGGTCAGGCGGTGATGGGCTGCGGCGGCACGATCAACTACCTGGTCGACGCGGTGTTCAACTACCCGACGCTGGCCGAGGCGTACAAGGTCGCCGCCCTGGACGCGTCCAACAAGATCCGCAACATCACCCGCATCGACGGCTAGCCACCACCCCCGACCTCCACCAGCTCCGCCAGATGGGCGCGGTAGTTCGGGCAGGTCGAAATGTCGTCGTGTGAGCAGGTCAGCCCAGCCTCAAGCAGATCGAGTGCCGACCGCAGCGCCGCCATCCTGGCTTGGAGCGCGCTGTGGTTGCGGCGCAGCACGTCCTTGCGGGCGGCCGGGTCGCGCGCGGCGAGGAACGCCCGGATGTCGGGCAGCGGCAGGCCGGCCTGCTTCGCGCGCAGGATCGAGGCAACCCGGAACAGGTCGTCGCGGGTGTAGCGGCGACGGCCGCCGGTGACCCGGGCGGGGCAGAGCAGGCCCACCGATTCCCAGTGCCGCAGGACGTGCGCCGGCAGGCCGAAGTGGTCGGCCACTTCGCCGATCGTCATCGGGCTTGACTTCATGTCGACATTAAGTCCGACCATGGCGGGCATGTCCAGTCTTCTAGCTGTCCTCGATGCCATCGAGAGCGAGCCCGCGGCCGTCCAACTGCGCACCCGTTCCTACGAGTTGCTCGGCGACCTCGCCGGCCGAACCGTCGTCGACGCCGGCTGTGGCAGTGGCCGCGCCGTTGCCGAGCTGGCCGAGCGCGGATCCCACGCAGTCGGCGTCGACCTCGACCCCGAGATGATCGCCGTGGCCCGACAGCGCTGGCCTGCCGGCGAGTTCCATGTCGGCGACGCCGCCGAGCTACCGCTCGAGACCGGATCGGCGGCCTTCTACCGGGCGGACAAGGTGTTGCACGTGCTCGATGACCCGGCGCGAGCCGTGGCCGAGGCCCGCCGGGTGCTCGCACCGGGCGGCCGGGCCGTCCTGCTCGGCCAGGACTGGGACATGATCGCCATTGACTCGGACGAGCCGGAAACCACCCGCCGGCTGGTCCACGCGAAGGCGGACTCACTCCCGTCGCCGCGCGTTGCCCGTAGGTATCGCAACCTGCTGCTCGACGCCGGGTTCACCGACCCGATCGTCGAGGTGCACACCGGTGTCTTCACCGACGACACCGCGCTCAACCTGTTGAGACGGATCACCGACGAGGAGACCTGGCTCGCCGAGCAGGCCGAGCGCGCCCGCACGAACCGGATCCTCGTCGTCGTGCCGATGTTCCTCGTCGCCGCCCAGGCTTGAGAGGAACGTGGGTCGAACTCGGTGAACTGCTCCCCCACCGATGTCGGTGCTGCCCGCTATCGTGCCGGCACCGTTGACACGTTGAGGAAAGAGGCAGTGGTGGGCGCATCCGGGTGGAGCTACTTTGTCGCGTACCAGCCAGACCTGGACGCGGCGTTGGACGCGCTGCGGGACAAGGTCTTCGCCGACGGTGACTACTGGTGGGCCCGCGGTGAGACCCCCAACTCGGCAAGCGACTATCCGAACCGTCCCGCCACGATGGAAGAGCTGTTCAACGACGAATGGGTGCAGGAGTCGGGCACCCATTCCATCCTCGACGTCTACCGAGTCCTCGACGAGGGCGAACGGCCCGAATTCGGCACGGTCGAGCCGGTGAGCGCTGCCGAGGCACTGCACCATGCCGGCACCGAGCGGCTGACCCGCGAGCACCTGGCCGCGATCGAAGGGCTGGCCGAGCAGAGGTGGTTCGGCCGCTGCGCGGTCCTGCACGACGCCGAGGGCAAGCCGGAGGAAATCTACTTCTGGGGCTTCTCCGGCGACTGACCACTCCCCATCCACCCCGGTGATCAACACGTTTGCGTCAGGACAGGCCAGGCAGGATGACGCAAACCTCTTGATCAACGAGGGCTGGGATGGGCCGGTGCGGAGGCGGCGGGCCTCCGCACCGGCCGGTGAGGTGTTAGCGGGCTGAGCAGGTGGGGCTGAGGCTGCCGGCGGTGCCGTTGGCCTGGAACCCGTACTCGGTGGACTGTCCGGCGCCGACCTGGCCGTTGTAGGCCACGTTCGTCCAGTTGGTCGTGCCGGTGTTACCGCTGCGGTTGGCGCTCCACGCGTTGGTGACCGTCGCGCCGGACGGCAGCGCGATCGTCACCGTCCAGCCGCTGAGGGCCGACGAGCCGGCCGTCACTCGAACATTCGCCACGAAGCCACCCGTCCACTGGTTCACCGAAACCGTCGCCGTGCAGCCACCCGGGCCCGGAGGCGGCGTCGTGGGCGGGTCGGTCGGCGGATCGGTGGGCGGGTCCGTGGGCGGGTCGGTGGGCGTGGTGCCGTTGTTGAGTGCGGCGAGAACCGCGTCGTACGCGGGCTTCTTCGAGCCGTTGCTGTTGAACAGCAGTGGGGTCTGCGATGCCCGCCACGAGTCGCTGTCCCGGATGCCCCACACGGTGATGCCGTTGCACCGGGCCACGGCCAGGCAGTCCTCGACCACGCTGCGGTAGGTGTTCGCCGACGCGCCCTGGATGTCCAACTCGGTGATCTGCACGTCCACACCGAGTGCCGCGAAGCTCGACAGCGTGGTGCGGTAGTTGCTCACGTACGGAGAGTCGTTGTTGAAGTGCGACTGGAACCCGACGCAGTCGATCGGCACACCACGGGCCTTGAAGTCCCGCACCATGTTGTAGACGCCCTGGGTCTTCGCGTGCGTCCAGTTGTCGGTGTTGTAGTCGTTGTAGCAGAGCTTCGCGCCCGGATCCGCGGCACGCGCCGCCCGGAACGCCGCCTCGATCCAGTCGTTGCCGGTGCGCTGGAGGTTGGAGTCGCGACGGCCTCCGGAACTGCCGTCGGCGAACGCCTCGTTCACCACGTCCCACGCCACGACCTGACCCCGGAAGTGGGTGGCCACCTGCGTCACGTGGTTGAGCATCGCCTGCCGGAGAGCACTACCACTCATGCTCTCCATCCAGCCGGGCTGCTGCGAATGCCACGCCAGCGTGTGGCCCCGCACGCTCATCCCACGGCTGCGGGCGTGGTTGACAATCTGGTCCGCCGCCCCGTAGCTGAACTGATTCTGCTGCGGCTCGGTGGCGTTCATCTTCATTTCGTTCTCGGCCGTCACCATGTTGAACTCGCGGTTCAAGATCGTGGTGTAGGCACTGTCGGAGAGCTTGAATCCGGCCACCGCCGTACCGAAGTAGCGACCCTTCTCGGCGGCGGACGCGCCGAGGGTCGTCCCGGCGGCGGCCGGCGCCGTCGCGAACAGCGCCATGCCGGCGGCGAGGGCGCCCGCGCCGGCCAGCGCGATGGCGGCTCTCGATGCCGCCTTCCATCTCGTACTTCTCATCGGGTGACTCCTTCTCAGGTGGTGGAGTGGGACAGGGAAATCAGGACACCGAACAGGCGGCACCATTGAGGGCGAACGACGTGGGCTTGCCGGTGCCGCCCTCGTGCGTGGCCTGGAAGCCGATCTCGACCGACGCGTTCGGGGCGATGGTGTTGTTGTAGGAGACGTTGCGGGCTGTCACCGCACCGCTCGCCGGGGCGTACTGGGCGTTCCAGCCGCTGGTGATGCGCTGCCCGGTCGGCAGCGTGAAGGTCAGCGCCCAGCCGTTCACGGCGGTGGCACCGGTGTTGGTGATGGCCACGCTCGCTGTGAGACCGCTGTTCCAGGCGTTGACCGTGTAACCGACCCGGCAGGCGCCCTCGGTCGGCGGTGGGGTGGTCGGGGGCGGCGTGGTCGGCGGCGGGGTGGTCGGCGGTGGGGTGGTGGGCGGTGGGGTGGTCGGCGGCGCGGTGCCGTCCAGCCCGAAGAATCGGATCACCTGCGCGGCGTCGACCGGCAGGTTGTGCGTCACACCCTGCATGCTGATCGCCTCGACCGGCGCCATCGGGCCACTGCTGCCGTACCGGGTGCGGGTGTAGCCGGACTGCGGGGAGTCGGTGTACGTCGGGGTCTGGCTCAGCCCGTGCACGTTGGTCCACTGCTTGACCTGCTCACCGAAGTTCGGGTAGCGCAGCGTCTCATCGTTGGTGCCGTGCCAGATCTGCATCCGGGGTCGCTGCCCGGTGTAACCGGGGTACGCCTCCCGGACCAGGTCACCCCACTGTTGCGCGGTCCGGATGAGTTGCCCGTTGGCGCACTGGCTGTTCCACTCCGACGTGCCACCGGTGGCGAAACAGGCGAACGGCACCCCGGCGAACGAGGCGCCCGCCGCGAACACGTCCGGGTAGACCCCCAGCATGACGTTTGTCATCATCGCGCCGGAGGAGGTGCCGGTGGCGAAGATCCGCGCGGGGTCGGCGGAGTAGCGCTGCCGCACGTAGTCGACCATCGACATGAGCCCGACCGGGTCGCTGCCACCGCCACGGCGTAACGCCTGCGGCGAGTAGACGTCCCAGCACTTGCTGCTGCGGGTCGCCGACGGGTAGATCACGATGAACCCGTACCGGTCCGCGAGGGAGGCGTACTGGGTGCCGGAGTGGAACGCGGGGCCCGTCCCGGTGCAGTAGTGCATCGCCAGGAGGATCGCCGGCCGGGTCGCCACCCGGTCCGGGACGTACAGGTGCATCTGCAGGTTGGTGGGGTTGGTGCCGAAATTGGTCACCTGCGTGAGCGTCGCCGCCGACGCGGGAGTGGCGAACGTCAGCGCGGCGGCGGCCAGCGTCACGGCAGCCATGACGACGCCAAGCATTCTCGTCTTCAGTGTCATCGTCGCGATCCCTTGCGAAAAAGGCGCGTGGAAGGGGACTTAAGTCGAGGACTGCCCTTCGCCCGACCTTGACCGCGGCTCGCGTGACCATGTCAGCTTCAATCGAGCACACTCGATTGTCAAGACTTCCGGAAACCTTTCGCCGCAACGGTTCCGGCGGTCACCTGCACAGCAATGGGCATCGGCGGGCATGATCAGCAAGGATGGGTCGCGATAAATTATCGGGACGTTTTCGGAACCTGCCAGGCCGTTGGGACGCACGGCACGCGGGAGGCCCGACCGGATGGCCGAGCCGCGCCTCACCGCCGCTCAGTAGATGTCCCGCCCTCGTTCGTCCGGCACCCCGGACTTGCGGAAGAAGTACGTGTTGATCTGATCGCGCCACTCGGTGGCGCAGCGCACCTGCTCGTCGAGGCGCTCGGCGACACGCTCGCAGACGCTCGGGTCGATCATGCCGGTCAACGCCTGCCACCTCCGACGCATCGCCATCACCTCCTCGACCCCCGCGAAATGGGTGTCGTAGATGTGCTGGATGACTGTCGAGCCGCTGTGCAGCACATGCCCGTACGGCACGTGGTGGAAGAAGAGCAGCAGTTCGTCGGGGCAGCTCTCGGGTGACTCGTACACCTCGGCCCAGTACGGCGGGTACTGGCCGGCGAAGCCGGTGCCCGACGCGCGGCTGCGGTCCACGCCGACGCCGTCCCGGTCGGCGAAGTGGTAGGTGCCCCACCGGGTGTACTCGTACCCGTCGACGCCGGGGCCGTAGTGGTCGCCGGGGTTGACCATGAAGCCGACGCCCAGCGGGGCGGTGTAGCGCTCGTAGGTGCGCCACGAGTCGTCCATGATCTCGTGCAGGGTCCGCCGCACCAGCTCCGCGTCGGCGGTCGCCGACGGCGGAAAGGTCAGCGTGATCCACTCGTCGAGGATCGCCGTCGGATCCCGCCGAGGGTCCCAGGCAAGCCGGCCGAACGTGTACAGATTGGCCTGCGCCAACGGATGCCCGGTCCAGAACAGGTCGTCACCGACGTTGGCGACCGCGACCAGCCCGCCGCCCGCCGCCGCCTCCCCCGCGACCACGTCGGCGATCGTCCGTCCGCCCGGACCCCAGGGAGCGAAGCGCAGCACCTCGCTCCACCACGGGCCGAGGTGGCAGACGTGCCGCTGTTGGCCCGTGTACTCCTGCGTGACCTGCAACTCCACCGCCAGGCGGGTCGCCGGCATCGCGGCGAGCACCGGCGAGACCGGCTCGCGCGCCTGGAAGTCCACCGGGCCGAACTTCACCTGGACGACCACGTTCGTGCGGAACCGCCCGTCGAGCGGGGCGAAGTGGTCGTACGCGGCCCGGGCCCGGTCGGTGGACCGGTCCCGCCAGTCCTGGTGGTGGTTGTAGACGAACGCCCGCCAGTGCACCACTCCCCCGTGCGGGGCGAGCGCCTCAGCCAGCAGGTTGGCCCCGTCGGCGTGGTCCCGGCCGTAGGTGAACGGGCCAGGTTGCCCCTCCGAGTCGGCCTTCACCAGGTAACCGCCGAAGTCCGGAATGCGGTCGTACACCCGCCGGGTGGTCGCGGCCCACCAGGCCCGCACCGTCTCGTCCAGGGGGTCGGCGGTCGGCAGGCCACCGAGGACCACCGGCGCGGCGAAGCTGACCGACAGGTGCACCCGGATGCCGTACGGGCGCAGCGCGTCGGCGATCTCGGCCACGTCGCCGAGCCGTTCGGTGAGCAGCAGCGCCTCCGTGCGGGCCACGTTGACGTTGTTCACCGAGATCGCGTTGACCCCGCAGGCAGCCAGCAGCCGCCCGTACTCCCGCACCCGGGCCAGGTCGCCGCGCGGACGGCCGTCGCGCCAGAAGATCGAGCCGCCCGCGTACCCCCGTTCGACCTGGCCCATCACCGGGTGCACGGCCACGTTGTCCCAGTGGTTCAGCATGCGTCGGCGCAGCGCCGGGCGGTGCCGCTCCGGGGGTCGGGCCGGGTCGAAGGCCGCCGCGCAGAGCCGGACCACGTGGAAGAGCCCGTACAGCAGGCCGGCGGGCGCGTCGGCCAGCAACACTGTCACGTCACCGGCCTGCGCCAACACGAAACCCTCGTCGCCGAGCGTCCCGCCGCCGCCCAGCTCGACCAGCGCCGCCTCGCCGGCGGCACGCGCCGCCTCCACCGCCGGGTTGGGCAGCTCGGCGGCGTCGCGCAGGGCGAGCACCAGGTCGACGTCGACGTCCCAGGACGGGGAGTGCCACACCCGCCCGCCGTAACGCGCGCAGGCGCGCGAGACCTCGGTGAGGACGGTGTCGACGAGCAACCCCTCGCCGTGCAGGAGGATGCGGCGCGAGCCGAGCGACCGGAACGCCTCCGGGGGCAGCCAGGCCGGGTGGACGCGCGGCTCGTCGCCATCGATCGGCTCCTCGACGAACATCAACTGCTCCAACTCCACCGACTCTTCGGCGTTCACCGGTCCTCCTCCAGCACGACAACCCCGTACGCCGGCAGCCGCAGGGCAGCGCCGGCCGCCGTACGGTCGCCGGTGAGCAGGTCGACGCCGCCGGTCCGGGCGGTCACCTCGACCGGCTCGGCGCGGTGGTTGAGCAGAAACAGCAGCCGCGACCCGTCCGCCGCGACCCGGACGGCGGATTCCAGGTCCGGTACGTCCGGGTAGGGCCCGAGCAGGTCGTGCCGGGCGAGCACCTGCCGCACCACCCAGGACACTCCGGCCTGGTCCAGACCGGCGGCCACGTACCAGCCGAAGCCGGCGCCGAAGGAGTTGCGGGTCACCGCCGGGGTGCCCGCGTAGAAGTCGGCCTGGTAGGTGCCGACGACCTGGGCGCCCTGCGGGATCACCAGCTCGAACAGCAGCCGGGCGTCGACGTCGACCTGGTCCGCGCCGTCGCCGAGGCGGACCGGGTTGACCACCTCCGGGCCGCGGGCGTCCCACTCGTCGACCCGGACACCCGTGAGCTGCCCGAGCGGTCCTGGCACGTCCATCAGGAACGCCTGGTCGTTCTCGTCGACCCGGCCGGACAGGTAGGTGGTCAGCACCGAGCCGCCACGCGCGGCCACCTCCTCCAGCCGCTGCGGCAGGTCACCCTTGAGCAGGTGCAGGGCCGGGGCCACGACCACGTCGTAGCGGGACAGGTCGGCGGTCACCGCGACGACGTCCAGGTCCACGCCGGCGTCCCAGAGCGCCCTGTGGTACGCGAGCACGACCTGCTGGTAGCGGACCAGCCGGGACGGGCCGTCGGACAGCTCCAACGCCCACCAGCTGTCCCAGTCGAACAGCAGCGCCACCCGGGCCGGCGTCCGCGCGCCCAGCGACGCGGGGCCGAGCCGTTCCAGCTCGGCGCCCAGTTCGGCGACCTCCCGGAACACCCGGGTGTCGGAGCGACCGGCGTGGCCGATGACCGCCCCGTGGTACTTCTCGCTGGCCCCGCGGGAGGCGCGCAGCTGGAAGAAGAGCACCGCGTCGGCGCCGTGCGCCACTGCCTGCCAACTCCACAGCCGCATGAGACCGGGGCGCTTCAACGGGTTGACGTCGCGGCACGCGGTGACGCTCGGGGTCTGTTCCATCAGCCAGAACGGCTGGCCGTCCTTGAGCCCGCGCATCAGATCGTGGGTCAGTGCCATCCGGGCCGCCGACTCGTCGTCGGGCGGGTAGTTGTCCCAGGAGACGAAGTCCAGATGAGGGGCCCAGCGGTGGTAGTCGATCGGCCGGTACATGCCCATGAAGTTCGTGGTGACCGGCAGCGTCGGGCTGGATTCCCGGATCGCGGCCTTCTCGTCGCGGAAGTTGGTCAGCATCGCGTCGGAGGTGAACCGCAGGTAGTCCAGTGTGATGCCGGGGAACGCGGTGTGGTCCGGGCCCCGCCAGTGCTCGGTCAGCGCCGACGGTGACTCGATCTCGTCCCAGTCGGTGAAGGTGTGCGACCAGAAGGTGGTGTACCAGGCCTCGTTCAGCTCGTCGAGGGTGCCGTAGCGGTGGCGCAGCCAGTTCCGGAAGCCGGCCGCGCACAGCGCGCAGTAGCAGGCGCCGCCGTACTCATTGCCGACGTGCCAGGCGAGCACCGCCGGGGTGTCGGCGTAGCGGCGGGCGACCCGGCGGGCCAGCTCCGTCGAGAGCCGGCGGAAGACCGGCGAGCTGGGGCAGGAGTTGTGTCGCTGACCGAACCGGTGCTTGCGGCCCTCGAAGTCGGTCCGGGTCACCTCGGGGTACGCCTTCGCCAACCACGGCGGGTGGGCTCCGGTGCCGGTGGCCAGGCAGATCCCGCGTCCCTCGGCACTGGCCCGCTCGACGATCCTGTCGAGCAGCGCGAAGTCGTAGGTGTCCTCGGCGGGCTGGGTGAGCGCCCACTCGAACACGCCGAGGGTGACCAGGTCGATCCGTGCGCTGTCGAAGAGGCGGTAGTCCTGCTTCCACACGTCCTCGGGCCACTGTTCCGGGTTGTAGTCGCCCCCGAAGGGCACCTTGGCGCTGAGGGGCAGGCTCATGCGACGAACTCCTTCCGGGTCAGCTGGATCATCGGTTCGCTGATGCGCAGGTACGCCAGCACCGCGATCGACGCGAGCAGCATCAGCACCGCCTCGGAGAAGACCGCGGTGATCCCGGCCGCCGCGGCCAGCAACAGCGCGTTGCCGACGGAAACAGCGGGGGTACGCAACAGGAAGTGCACGGCCAGCCGAAGCACGTCGCGGGTGCGAAAGTCGAACAGCGAGGTGATCACCAGGGCGTTGGCCGCGCAGAGCGTCACGCCCACCGCGATCAGCACCAGTGGCGCCGCCCACCAGCCGGGAAGGCCTACCGCGCCCCGGTAGGCGAGGTTCACGGCGAGCACTGTCAGCCACAGCAGCGTCGGCACCCAGATGCGCAGCACCCCGAACGCGTTGGCCCGGTAGCCGCGCCAGAACAGGGCTGCCGGATGCAGGTCGGTCAGGTCGGTCTGCTGGTGACGCAGGGCGTACAGAGCGGCGGAGACGGCCGGGCCGACCGGTACCAGCAGGAGCGCGGCCAGTGGCAGGTTGCTGGGGTCGCGGCCCAGCACCAGCAGCGGGAGCAGGGCGGGCAGTGTGGTGAGCAGCAGGAGCAGTTCGACGACGAGCAGGATGTAGACGCGCGAGGTGATCCGCGACAGTGGTCCGTCGCCGAACTGTCGCCAGGTCTGGGCCGCGCCACTCACGATCGCTCCCTCTGCTCGCAGACGGGTCCGGTCGGGCCGCGACAGGCACCCGACCGGACCCCCACTGATCAGCCGTTGTTCTTCTGGAACCGCTCGTACGCCTTGTTGACCAGGTCGATGTACTGGTCGGAATTCTTGGCCTTCAGCTCGGCCACGTACGCGTCCCACTCGCTGAGCGGACGCTGACCCAGGGCGAACTTCAGCGTGTTCTGGGTGACGAAGTCCTTCAGCGGGGTCTCCCAGAGCGACACCTGCTCGCGCTCCTCGTCGGTCAACGGGCGCGGCGGAGGGACCTCCCTCGGCTTGCGGGCGTCCATCACCTTCTGGAACTCCAACTCCTCCGGCGAGAAGAACCCACGGACCAGGTCGGGGGTGCCGCCGTAGGAGAAGACGCCGTTCTGGAAGCCGAACTCCTTCTGCAGGTGCTTGGTTCCCTTCGGGTTGACCCCGAGGAAGTCGACGTCGGGCGTGACCGAACGCTTGCCCGAGGCGTCCTTGGTGAAGGTGGTGCCCTCGACACCCCACTTGGCGAATTCCATGCCGGCGTCGGAATACCACAGCCAGTCGATGAACTGCATCATGGCCACGAAGTTCTTGCTCTCCCGGGCCTTCGTGGAGATCATGATGCCGTTCTCCAGCCGGGGGAACGGGTTGATCTCGCCGGCCGGGCCGATCGGCAGCGGGATCTTGGCCATCTTGGCGTTCGGCAGGGTCTTGGCCAGGTCGGGCCGGTGGTTGTTGACCAGGGTCTGCGCGTTGCCGGTGACCATGAAGGACTTGCCGTTGGCGAGCTTCTGCCGTGCCTGGTCGTCGGTCTGGGTGAAGCTCTCCGGGTCGAGTAGACCCTCGGCGACGAGCTTGTGCAGGTAGGTGACCATCTGCTTGTACTGCTCTGAGGCGCCGGTGTAGTTGAACTTCTTCGCCGCCGGGTCCCAGGTGGCGTGCTGGTAGTCCCAGCCGGCCTGGGTGCCGTGCGCCGAGCCGAGGATGTTCAGCAGGGCGCCGGTCGGGTTGGGCTTGCTGAAGAGGTCGGAGTACGGGTAGACGTTCGGGTACTTCGCCTTCATCGCCTTCATCACGGTGTACAGCTCGTCCCAGGTCTTCGGGACCGCCAGCTTGAGCTCCTGCATGATGTCGGTGCGCACCAGCACCGTGTAGTCCTGGGTGGGCTTCTCGTGCACCCCGGGGAGCAGGTAGAACTTACCGTCGGACTGCCGCAGGTTGTCGATCTCCGGCTGGAGGTTCCACTTGGTGATCTTGTCCTTGAGGTTGGGCATCAGATCCAGGTAGTCGCTCACCGGGAGGATCGCCCCGGAGGACACGAACGCGTCCTCCTGCGGGTGGTACGTCTTCGGGATGATCAGCGGAGCGTCTCCGGCGCCGATCAGCAGGCTGCGCTTCTGCTCGTAGTCGCTCAGCGGCACGGCCACCGGATCGATCTTGACATTGGTCCGCTTGGTGAGTTCCGACCAGAACAGCCAGTCCTCCTTGAGCGGATAGAACGTGTGGTTGTTGTAGAGGGTGGAGAACGAGAGCGCCTCGGTGGCCTTGAACTGGTCACCGACGCCGTAGTTGGCCATCGCGCCGACCCGGTTCCCGGAGAGGTCAGTCGACTCGCCGGGGTCCTCGGAACAGGCGGTGGCAAGGGAGAGCGCAAGCAGACCCGCGGTGGCCAATGCCACGCGGCGCCACGTCTTGTGGAGCATGGCTCGTCCTTTCGGTGGTGGGGGATTCGAGGGGAAGCGGTGCGGCGCCGGCGTCATCCCTTGACCGCGCCGAGCATCACGCCGCGGACGAAGTACCGCTGGACGAAGGGGTAGATCGCCAGGATCGGCAGGGTGGTGAGCACGATCGTCACGGCCTGGAGGGTGGCCGCGGCCTGGACCTTGTCGGCGTCGGCCGCGGCCGACTCGGCGCTCGTGGCGCCCGCGATGAGGTTGCGGAGGTACACGGTGACCGGCAGCAGATCCTGCCGGTCGATGTAGAGAAAGGCGGTGAACCACGAGTTCCAGAAGGAGACCGCGTAGAAGAGCACCATCGTCGCGATGATCGCCTTCGACAGGGGCAGCACGATCCGCAGCAGGATGCCGTACGTGTTCAGCCCGTCGACCGCCGCGGCCTCCTCCAACTCGCTCGGCAGACTCTCGAAGAACGCCTTCATGACGAGCAGGTTGAACACGCTGATGGCATTGGGGATCACCACCGCCCAGATGGTGTTCTTCATGCCCAGGCTGGTGACCAGCACGTAGTTGGGGATCAGGCCACCGGAGAAGAACATGGTGAACAGCGCGATGCCGATGAGGAAGGGGCGCCCCTTGAGCTGTGGCTTCGACAGCACGTACGCGTAACACGTGGTCAGCACGATCGAGATGAGCGTGGCGACCACCGTGTAGACCACGGTGTTGCGGTAGTTCGTCCAGAACATCGCGTCGGACATCAGCAGCTTGTAGGCGGTCAGGTCGAACCCACGAGGGACGACTGTCACCTTGCCGGCGATGATGTACGCCTCTTCGCTGAGCGACCGGGCCACGATGTTGAGGAACGGGTACAGCGTCACGACCACGACGCCGAGCAGGACGACCGTGTTGACCACCCGGAAGATCCGGTAGCCCCGGCTGTCCACCGGCCCGCGCGTCGTCGGGGCGTCGATCTTCGTGCCGAGGGTCACCACAGGCTCGTCCCCACCGTGCGACGGGAGATGACGTTCGCCGACAGGACGAGGATCAGCCCGATCACCGCCTCGAAGAGGCCGATGGCTGCCGCGTAGCTGAAGTTGCTCGACTGGAAGCCCATCCGGAACAGATAGGTGGAGACCACGTCGGCCGTCGGATACGTCAACGGGTTGTAGAGCAGCAGGATCTTCTCGAACCCGACCGCCAGGAAGCTGCCGATGTTGAGGATCAGCAAGGTCACCATCGTCGGACGGATGCCGGGCAACGTGACGTGCCAGGTCTGCCGCAGCCGGCCGGCGCCGTCGATCCGGGCGGCCTCGTACAGGTCCTCGTCGATTGTGGTGAGGGCGGCGAGGTAGAGGATCGTGCCCCACCCCACGGTCTGCCAGACCTCGGACGAGACGTAGATGGTGCGGAACCACTCCGGTTTCTGCAGGAATGCCACCGGGTCGCCACCGAACAGGCCGACGATCTGGTTGGCCGTGCCCTCGATCGAGGTCAACTGCATGACCATTGCCGCCACGATCACGATCGACAGGAAGTGCGGCAGGTAGGACACGGACTGGACGAACCGCTTGAACCGGCGGGCCCGGACCTCGTTGAGCAGCAGCGCCAGCACGATCGGCAGCGGGAAACAGAACAGCAGGGTCAGCGTCCCCAGCACCAGGGTGTTGGTGAACACCTCCCAGAACGTCGGGTCGCTGAGGAACATCCGGAAGTAGCGCAGCCCGACCCAGTACTCACCGAAGATGCTGCCGCCCGGCTTGAACCGGCGGAAGGCGATGATGTTGCCGATCATCGGCAGGTACCGGAAGACCAGGAAGAACAGCAGCGGCAGGACGGCGAGGGAGTAGAGCTGCCAGTCCCGGCGCAGCGCCTGCCGCCAACTGCGACGACGTCGTGGCGAGCGCGGGGCAGGGCTCTGCGCCTGCTGCGGGGAACTCGGCGGCGCCGGCGGCGGTGGCCGCAGGGTGGATGTCATCCTTGGCCTCCTATGCCGACTGTGGAACAGCCACGAGGGGCTCGACCCGCACCGAGGTGAGCAGTTCCCGCTCGTAACCGACCTGGCGTTCGGTGCCGACCAGTCGCAGCGGTAGGGCCGCCGCCACGTCGCCGCTCGATCGGCCGAAGCGCAGCTCGACGTCGCCGGGCTCGACGATCCGCCGGCCGGTCAGCCCGGTGAACGACGCCACGTCGGCCGGTACGCCGAACGTCACGTGCGCCGCCTCGCCGGGCGCCAACGGCAGCCGGGTGTAGCCGATCAGCCGCACCACCGGACGGGTGGTCTGCGCGACCGGGTCGTGCAGGTAGAGCTGCACGACCTCGGTGCCGGCCCGTTCACCGGTGTTGGCGACGGTGATCCGTACCCGTACCTCGCCGTCGACCGGCCAGGCGGCCGGGTCGTCGCGCGGCTCGACCACCGTCGCGTCGGACCACTCGAAGGTGGTGTAGCTCAGCCCGTGGCCGAACGGGTACGTCGGGGTCGGGTCGACCGAGGAGACCTTGTTGCGCCGACCGAGCGGCGGCGCGAGGTAGGTGCTCGGCAGCCCGCCGACGTCCCGGGGGACGCTGACCGGCAACCGCCCGGAGGGGTTGACCGCGCCGGTGAGCACCTCGGCGAGCGCCTGCCCACCGAGCTGACCGAGGAAGAACGCCTGCACCACTGCCGCCGCGCCGTCGAACTCCGGGCCGAGCGCGTAGGGGCGACCGGTCATCAGCACCAGGACCACCGGGGTGCCGGTGGCGAGGACGGCGCGGACGAGGTCGGCCTGCACGCCGGGTAGTCGCAGGTCGACGGCGTCGCAGCCTTCGCCCGAGGTGCCCCGGCCGAACATCCCGGCCCGGTCGCCGACGGCCAGCAGGCACACGTCGGCGGCGGCGGCCGCGGCGACCGCGGCCGGGATACCGGAGGTGTCCTCGCCGGTGATGGTGCACCCCGGCTCGTGGGTGAGCAGCGGGACGCGTCGGGCCAACTCGTCGCGCAGTGTGGGGATGTCCAGACCGAGCCCGAAGTCGCTGTGGTTGACGCCCACGTGGTTGGGGAACGAATAGCAGCCGAGCATGGCCATCGGGTCGTCGGCGACCGGGCCGACCAGGGCGACCCGACTGCCCGCGGGCAGGGGAAGGACGCCGGTGTTGCGCAGCAGGACGACGGACTCCCGGGCCAGGCGTACGGCGATGTCCTGGCTGGTCTCGTCGTCGAAGCGCAGGGACGCCACGTCGGCGGGCAGTTCCTGCCAGCCCTCGTCGAGCAGACCGAGCTCGATCTTCTGGATGAGCACCCGACGCAGCGCGCAGTCGATCAGCGCCTCGTCGACCTCGCCGCGGCGCGCCGCCTCCACCAGCGGTGCGCCGAAGGCGTCCACTGTGGGCAGCTCGACGTCGATCCCGGCCCGCAGGGCGAGCCGGGCCGCGTCGGCGGCGTCCCCGGCGACTCGGTGCAGGGTCTGGAGGAACCGTACGGCGAAGTAGTCGGCCACCACGGTGCCGGTGAAGCCCCATTCGTCGCGCAACAGCCCGGTCAGCAGCCCACGGTCGGCGGCGATGGGCAGGCCGTCGATCTCGGCGTAGGAGTTCATCACCGAGCGGGCGCCGCCGAGGCGCAGCGCCATCTCGAATGGCGGCAGGATGACGTCGGCCAACTCGCGGGGGCCCATCGGCACCGGCGCGAGGTTACGTCCACCCCGGGAGGCGGAGTAGCCGGCGAAGTGCTTCAGCGTGGCCACCACGCCGGCCCGCTCCAGGCCCCGCACGTACGCGGCACCGGTCGTCCCGACCAGGTAGGGGTCCTCGCCGATCGTCTCCTCGGTACGGCCCCAGCGGTAGTCCCGGGTGACGTCCAGTACCGGGGCGAGGCCCTGGTGCACACCGGCGGCGCGCATCGACCGCCCGATCCGGTCGGCCATCGCCTCGACCAGTTCCGGGTCGAAGGACGCGCCCCAGCTGAGCGGGGTCGGGTAGACGGTCGCCCGCCACGCCGCGAACCCGGTGAGGCACTCCTCGTGCACCTGCGCGGGAATGCCGAACCGACTGGCGGCCACGATCTGCGCCTGTGAGGCCGCCAGCGACCGGGCGCCGGACACCGGGTCGACCGGGGCGGTGCCGAACGGGCGGGTCAGCTGGCCCAACCCGTGCTGGATGACGGTGCTCCACTGTGGCAGTTCGCTGATCATGTCCGACTGGTGCGGTGCGACGCCCTCGCCGCTGGCGTCGGCGCCGACCCAGACTCCGACGAGTTGGGCGATCTTTTCTTCGAGGGACATCTTCGGCAGGAGCGCTTCGGCCCGCTCGGTCGGTGACAGTCGCTGATCACGCCACGGCGCGGCGCCGCCGTCCTCGAGCGACTGACTACTCATGCCCCGACCCCTCAGCTCCGGCCACATTCCGGTGCCCTGGTGGGACCAGTTCCGTGGCGGACGTTTCTCACGATCCGAAACTTTCCGGAAACCTGCGTAACCTTTTCGGCAACCTAAGTGCCGCATCGATGCCTGTCAAGAGTCTCAACCGGACCACCAGGGGGTGTTTCCTGCGTACGGTGACTCCCCAATCACCACTCCGTCGCCGACTAGCCACGCAATGGCCTTCGTTTGGCGAGCCCGACTGCGGCACCGACTGGCGTGAATGTCTCATCATGTTAAGGTCGCCCGAAACTTTCGGATGTTGTATGAGGCCGCGATGACAGAGCACCGCCCGCTCGACCCACCCGCCTCCACCACCATCGCGACCATCGCCAACGATGTCGGCGTCTCGGTCGCGACCGTGTCCAAGGTCCTCAACGGACGCGGCGATGTCGCTCCCGACACCCGAGCACGGGTGGAGGCGAGCCTCGACCGCCACCAGTACCAGCGCCGCGCCCGGCGACAGGCGACCAGCGGCGGCCGGGTGGACCTCGTGTTCCACGAGTTCGACACGGGTTGGGCGATGGAGATCCTGCGGGGCGTCGAGGCGGTGACCTCCGCAGCCGGAATCGGGCTGTCGATCGCCCAGCTCGACGGCGCGCACCGTCCGCCGGCACGGTGGCTGGAGGCGTTACTCGCCGACCGTCCCCTCGGCGTGGTGTTCGTCCTCTCCCACCTTGCCGAGGCCCAGCAGCAGCACCTGCGTCGGCAGGGCATACCGTTCGTCGTCGTCGACACCGACAGCGCGACCTCGGCTTCTGTGCCCACCGTCGGGTCGAACAACTGGAACGGTGGCCTGCTCGCCGCCCGGCACCTGCTGGAGTTGGGACACCGACGGATCGCCATCATCTCCGGGCCACCCGACGTGCTGTGCAGCCGTGCCCGCGCCGCCGGCTTCCAGTCGGCCCACGACGAAGCCGGGATGGTTGTCGACCGGGAACTGATCCGCTACGGCAGTTTCTCCGCTGGCGCCGGGCACGCCCACGGGCTGCAACTGCTCCAGCGGGCGGACCGACCCACGGCCATCTTCGCCGGGTCGGACATCCAGGCCATGGGGGTGCTCCGGGCCGCCCGTCAGTGCGGCCTGCGAGTGCCCGAGGACCTTTCGGTGATCGGGTACGACAACCTGCCGGTCTCCGCCTGGACCGACCCGGCCCTCACCACGATCAACCAGCCGTTGCGCGACATGGCCGGCATCGCCACCCAGATGTTGCTGGACCTGACCAGGGGGAACGAGCCGGCGACCAGCCGGATCGACCTGGTGACCGAGCTGGTCGTCCGGGAGAGCACCGCGCCCCCCGCCCACCCGCACTGACCCCCCGGCCCCTGCGAGGACCCGTGCCCCACTCCGCCTCCACCGTCGACGACCTCCAGCGGTACGCGCCCGAGGTCGTCGAGCCCGACGACTTCGACGAGTTCTGGCGGGACACGCTCGCCGGGTCGGCCGCCGCGCCGGTGCTCGTCGACGTCCGTCCCGAGCCCACCGACCTGCGGCTGCTGGACTCCTGGGACGTCACGTTCGCCGGCTTCGGCGGTGACCCGGTGCGCGCCTGGTACACCCGCCCGGCCGGGGTTCGAGAGCCGCTGCCGGCCGTGGTCGAGTACGCCGGCTACGGTCGCGGGCGCGGCCTGCCCCATGAACGGCTGACCTGGCCGGCGGCCGGGTACGCGCACCTGCTGATGGACAACCGTGGTCAGGCGGGGCAGCACGGCGCCGGGGACACGCCCGACCCGCACGGCGCGCCCGGCGGGCCCTGGCCGGCCACCTGGGGGATCCTCGATCCGCGGGACTACCACTACCGCCGCCTGATCACCGACGCGGTGCGGGCGGTCGAGGCGGTCCGCGCTCTGCCGGGGGTCGCGGGTGACCGGGTCAGCGTGGTCGGCAACAGCCAGGGCGGCGGCATCGCCCTGGCGGTGGCCGGTCTCGTCGACGATCTCAGCGCGGTGCTGACCACCGCCCCCTTCCTCTGCGACATGCGTCGGGCCGTCGCGCTCACCGACCTCGCGCCGTACGGCGAGATTGCCCGGTACCTGGCGGTGCACCGGGAGGCCGAGGAGGCGGTGTGGCGCACCCTGTCCTACGTCGACGGGGTGAGTTTCGCGCGCCGGGCGACGGCGCCGGCGCAGTTCGGGGTCGGCCGGCGCGACACCGTCTGCCCACCGCGAACCGCCTTCGCCGCCTACAACCACTACGGCGCCGCGAACGGGAGGCCGGTCCCGCCCGAGCGGGAGGTGCACGTCTACCCGTTCAACGGTCACGAGGGCGGGGAGGCCGTCCACGTCCGGCGTCAGCTGCGCTGGCTGCGGACGGTACTCCAGTCGGCCCGGCGCTGAGCAGCTCATCGTGAGGCATCGTCGAACGCTGATGCGTTGCTGGTGTTAGCGATAACACGCTATGGTGCGTCAGGCGAGGTGCAGGGCACACCTCCGCCACGACTCATCGGTCCGTCGCGCCAGACCCTCGACGTCCGGCGCCCGCCACACCGCGACGACCACCAGTGCAGACGTCCGGGTTCCTGGTGGTGCCACGCACCCCACCTCCGCGTAGCGCGTCATGGTGGCAGCCCTCCTCCCGGTGGCCGCCGATGTCGCGCACCCCACCAGAGGAAGTCCCATGCGCAGTCCAACGCTTGGCCACCCCGCCCCTCTCACGCCGACCGGCAACGCACCGACATCGAGGCCCCGGCGGGCCCACCGGTGGTGGACGGCAGTGGTCGCCATCGCCGCCATGGTCGCCGCCGTACCGATCGCGACGACCCCCGCCAGCGCCGAGTCCAACGGCGGCGTACGGGTAATGCCGCTCGGCGACTCGATCACCGACGGCTTCAACGTTCCCGGCGGTTACCGGATCGAGTTGTGGCAGCGGTTCACGTCCGGTGGTTACCGGATCGACTTCGTCGGCTCCCAGTTCAACGGGCCCGCGAGCCTCGGCGACCACGACCACCAGGGCCACTCCGGCTGGACGATCGCCCAGATCGACGCCAACGTGGTGAACTGGTTGCGGGCCACGAACCCGCGGACCGTGCTGCTGCACATCGGCACCAACGACATGTACGGCGACACGTCAGGGGCCCCGTCCCGGCTGGCCACGCTCGTCGACCGGATCACCACCACCGCCCCGAACGCGGACGTGTTCGTCGCGACGATCATCCCGAAGTCCGGCGCGGACAACCAGGTCCGGGGCTACAACGCCGCGATCCCCGGGATCGTGCAGAGCAGGGCCGCCGCCGGTAAACGCGTACACCTGGTCGACATGTACCGCGCCCTGACGCTCAGCGACCTGGCCGACGGGGTGCACCCCAACGCCACCGGCTACCGCAAGATGGCCGCCGCCTGGTACGACGCTCTCCGTACGGTGCCCGGCAGCATCGGGGGCGACACCCCTCCGACCACTCCCCCTCCGACCACTCCCCCGCCGACCACGCCCCCGCCGGCCGGTGACTGCCGCGTCGCGTACACGGTCAACGCCTGGAACAGCGGTCTCACCGCGTCGGTCTCGGTGACCAACACGAGCAGCACACCGGTCAACGGCTGGGCCCTGGCGTTCACGCTGCCCGTCGGGCAGACCATCACCAGCGGTTGGAACGCCACCTACGCCCCGTCCAGCGGAGCGGTGACCGCCCGCAACGTCTCCTACAACGCGACGATCGCGCCGAACACCTCGGTCGACATCGGCTTCCAGGCAACCCACACGGGTAACACCGGCCGCCCGTCCGCGTTCACCCTCAACGGCACCGCCTGCGCGGTCGCCTGACGTTTCGGTCGCGGTGCCGGGCAGCACGGGCCCGGCACCGCGCCCCTTGAACCGCCCTCGGAGGCCGGCAGCGTCAGCGCTGCCTGACGGAAATGTCCTTGGTGAGGCGGGCGGTTCCGTCAGGGCGGTCGAGTGAATCCGACTGGTATCCCTCACTGTGGTAAAGGTCGATGTTGCGCAAGCTCTTCGCGCCGGTGGACAGCAGAACACGACGGCATTCCGGTTCCGCACCGGTTTCGGCGGTGCGTAGCAGCCACCGGCCGAGCCCGCGCCCCCGCAGGTCGGGCACGACAGCGAGCCGACCCACGTGCCAGTCGGTGCCGTCGCGACGCGCACGCGCCATGCCCAGCAGTCGGCCGTCCAACCAGATGCCCGTGACGTGCCAGGTCTCCAGCCAGTCGCGCACCTCCTCCAGCGACTCATGCAGGGCAGGTATGGCCAAGGTGCCATTGACAACGGCCTCGTCCATCCAGCAGCACCGCTGCAGCACGGTGACCTCGGGCGCGTCGTCGGGGGTCAGCCGTCTCGTGTAGGACCCTGGCAACGGTCCAGACAGCGTCCCGGCTCGTCCGGTTTCGCGCAGTGGCCGTAGGGCGTGGGCGACACGGACCAGTTCGTCCAGCAGCCCGACACCCGCCGTGTCGCGGGTCGCGTCGGGAAGCAGCCGCCCATTCTCCACCGCGTCGCCGATGCGAATCGCGACCGTGGCGCCCAACGGCACCAAGCGGAGTGTCGTCACCACCTGCTTGGCATGCTGAACGGACCGGGTGCCCGCCGACGTGTGGCCGTAGCTGACGAAGCCGATCGGCTTCCATGCCCACTCGCGGCTGAGGTAGTCCAGCGCGTTCTTCAGCGTCGCTGGCATCCCGTAGTTGTATTCCGGCGTGACCACGATGAAGCCATCCGCCGCGTCGACGATCGCGCTCCACCGGCGCGTGTGCTCCTGCTGGTAGACACCCGACGACGGATGCTCCTCCTCGTCGAGGAACGGCAGGTTCAGATCGCCGAGGGCCACCGGCACAAGCTCGACGCCGAGCGCCGCGGCACGAGAGGCGACCGTTTCGGTCAGCCACTGTGTCACCACCGGGCCGAGGGCACCTGGGCGGGTGCTGCACATCAGTACGAGGACACGTGTCGGTTTCGTTGACATGGAAACGAGCGTAAGTGCTAAGTTGATTACATGTCAACAACACCGCCGGTCGGGGCCGTACCCTGGTTGAACCCTGACGAGGAACGCGCGTGGCGGGCATTCCTGCGCGTAGTGGTCGCGGTGCAGACCGGCACGGCGCGCGACCTGGCCGCGGTCGGGCTCTCCGAACCCGACTACGAGGTGCTGAGCACCTTGTCGGAGCGGACCGGCCACACCAGCAGCCTGGGGGAACAGGCCGACAAGATGGGCTGGTCACGCAGCCGGCTGTCCCGGCACGCCACCCGGATGGAGTCGCGCGGTCTCGTGAGGCGCACACCCGACCCAGCCGACGGCAGAGGTTGCTTCCTCGTACTCACCGCGCAAGGGCTGGAGGCACTCGAGGACGCGGCACCAGCCCACGTTCGGTCGGTGCGACGCCACTTCATCGACCGCCTCGCCCCTGACCACCTCATCGCCATCGAACAGATCGCCCGGAGACTGGAAGAACCCCAAGTCGGCGACGATCGACCACCCCAGTGACGCCCGCCGCATGCTGGACGATCGCCGCGATCCCCGGGATCGTGCAGAGCCGAGCCGCCGCCGGAAAACGCGTACACCTGGTCGACATGTACCGCGCCCTGACGCTCAGCGACCTGGCCGACGGGGTGCACCGAACGCCACGGGCTACCGCAAGATGAGCCGACGCCACGCGCCCGCCGACGGGTGACTGCCGCGTCGCGTACACGGTCAACGCCGGGAACAGTGGTCTCACCGCGCCGATCTCGGTGACCAACACGAGCGGTCGCGGTGCCGGGCCCCACGGGCCCGGCACCGCGCTCGGACCCAGCTGCCCGTACCCGGGGTGGTGGCGACCGGACGGCCAACCGTCGAGGCGTGACGGTGCTATGTTCGATCGTCATCGATACCGTTCGTCGGCCGCTTCTTTCGACAAGAGCGTCGACACGTCAGCGACGGGGAGATCATGACGAGCCAGAACCCAACACGACGTGCGATCTGGTCCCGCGTCATTCCCACAGCCATCGCGCTCTGCTCGCTGGTCGCGTCCACGACGACCGGGCCGGCAACCCGCGCCGAGGCCGCGGCCCCTGGCACCGATCCCGCCAATCCGGTGGTCACCTGGGATCTCCATGCCCAGACGGCGATCTGGGACGTCGCGGCTCAGCAGCCGAACGAACAGGTGCGGAGCTTCGCGATGGTGAACGGGGCTGTCTACGACGCGTTGAACGCGATCGCCGGCACCCCCTACCAGCCGTACCTGACCGCACCGCCGTCGAGTGGGACCGAGTCGGCGGACGCTGCCGTCGTCGCCGCCGCCCACGACGTACTCGCCGCCCTCTTCCCCGCTCAGCAGGAACGGCTCCGCGCACAGTACGACGCGGCTCTCGCCGTCATTCCCAACGGGCGGTCGAAGCAGGACGGCATCGTGATCGGAGCACGAGCCGCGGCCGCGATGGTCACCGCGCGGCAGGACGACGGCGCGTTCGGGGACCAGCGGTGGAAAGACGGGACACGACCCGGCCAGTGGCGACCGACGCCGCCGCTCTTCCTGTCCCAGGGCGCATGGACCGGCCACATGCGGCCGTTCCTCATCCCTCGTGCGTCGACGTTCCGCACACCCCCGCCGCCACGACTGAGCAGCAGCGCATACGCCCGCGACCTCAATGAGGTGAAGGAGGTCGGCTCCACGACGAGCACGGTGCGCACCCAGGACCAGACGGAGGCCGCGATCTGGTGGCACGACCGGCGCTCCGCCTCCTGGGAGATCAAGCGACAACTCGCCACCACCCAACGACTGGACGCCCTGCAGACCGCGCGATTCTTCGCGATGACCGATCTCATCGTGGCCGACTCGGGAGTAGCTTGCTTCAGCCAGAAGGACCTCTGGAGCTACTGGCGTCCGGTCACGGGGATCCAACTGGCCGACACGGACGGCAACCCAAGGACGGCGGCCGAGCCAGGCTGGCAGTCGCTGCTCGTCACGCCCCCCTTCCCCGAATATCCCTCCGGCCACGCCTGCGGCACCGGCGCGCGCATGTCGTTGTACCGGTACTTCTTCGGCCGAGACGACATCGCGTTCAGCGGTTCCAGTGTCGACTCCGGCACGACCAGGCACTTCACCAGCTTCTCCCAGGCGCTCAGCGAGCTGATCGGAGCACGTGTCTGGGGCGGCGTCCATTTCCGCACCGCTGATGTCGAGGGGGCGCATCTGGGTGAGGAGGTCTACCGCTACGCGGTCCGGCACTACTTCCGCCCCCTGACGTAAAGGGGGCTTACGAGACCTGACCATCGTCACAGGCGGCACCTCGGCCAGCCCTTGCCGAGCTGAGCGGTCACTGCTCCGCGGCGCGGTAGAGCCGGCTCACGGTCTCGGCCACGCAGACCGGCTTACCGCCGCTGTCGCTTTCCACGGTGGCCGTCACGACCAGTTGCACACCGCCGCTCACCGGCGACACGTCGGCGATGGTGGCGGTGGCGCGGACGGCCGCGCCGACCCGGAGCGGCGCGGGGAACCGCACCCGGTTCAGCCCGTAGTTGACCCCCATCGCCACCCCCTCGACCCGGTAGAGCCCGCCCGCCAACGCCGGCAGCAGCGACAGGGTGAGGTACCCGTGCGCGATCGTCCCGCCGAACGGCCCCGCCGCGGCTCGGACCGGGTCGAGGTGGATCCACTGGTGGTCGTCGGTGGCGTCGGCGAAGAGGTCGACGCGGCTCTGCTCGATGCGCTGCCACGGACCGGGCCCGAGGCTCTCACCGGTGGCGGCGGCCAACTCCTCGAACGAGGTGAACACTCTCATGCCAGGTCTCCCTACAGCTTCTAGAAGGCGTTGACGCCGGTGAGCGCACGTCCGATGAGGAGTTGCTGAATCTGACTGGTGCCCTCGTAGAGCGTGGCCACCCGCGCGTCGCGAAGATACTTACCGACCGGATACTCGTCGATGTAGCCGTACCCACCGAACACCTGGACCGCGTTGTTGGCCGCGCGGACGGCGGCCTCGCTGGCGAAGAGCTTGGCCATCGACGCCTCGGTGGCGAACGGCTGGTCGCGGTCGATCAGGTCGGCCACCTGCCACACCAGCAGCCGGGCGGCGGCGGTGTCCACAGCGATGGCGGCGAGCAGTTGCTGGACGAGTTGGTGCCCGGCGATCGGCTTTCCGAACTGGGTGCGCTGTCCGGCGTAACCGACCGCCGCGTCGAGGCAGCCCTGGGCGATGCCGACACAGCCGGCGGCCACCGACATCCGCCCCTTGGCGAGGGTGGCCAGGGCCAGTCGGAACCCGGCGCCCTCGGCACCGAGGCGGGCCGTGTCGGGCACGCGTACCTCGTCGAAGCCCAGCTCGCCGGTGGCCTGACCGCGTAGACCGAGCTTGCCGTGGATCTCCCGTCGGGTCAGCCCCGGGCTGTCGGTGGACACCAGGAACGCGGTGATTCCCCGGTGCCCGGGGCCGCCGGTGCGGGCGAAGACCAGCGCGACGTCGGCGGTGGTGCCGTTGGTGATGAACATCTTCGTGCCGGTGAGCAGCCAGTCGGTGCCGTCGCGGACCGCACGGGTCCGCAGTGCTGCCGCGTCCGAGCCGCTGTCCGGCTCGGTCAGCGCGAAGCAGCCGAGTGCGGTGCCGGCGCAGAGCTTCGGCAGCCACTCGGCCCGCTGTTCCGCACTTCCGTGCGCGGCGATCGACTTGGCGACCAGGCCGAGGGAGACCGAGACGATGCCGCGCACCGCGGAGTCGCCCCGGCCCAGCTCTTCCAGGACCAGGCAGTACGCGAGGTGGTCGCCGCCGGAACCGCCGTCGGCCTCAGCGATGGTCAGCCCCAGGAAGCCCAGGTCACCAAGCATGCCGACGATGGCGGGGTCGACCGATTCGCGGCGATCCCAGGCGGCCGCGTGCGGCAGCAGCTCGCGGTCGGCGAACTCGGCGGCCAACTGGCGGACCGCCGCCTGCTCGGCGGAGAGGGTGAGGTCCATGACGCTCAAACTAGCGGTGATAGTTAAACGCGTCCAGGCCGGACGATCACCGGTCGGAGGCCAGACCGGCGTGCCGTTCGGCGGTGAACGCGCGCGCCAGCTCGGTCCGCGACCGGATGCCCAGCCGGTGGAACACGTTGCGCAGGTGGTGGTCGACGGTACGGGTGGACAGGAACATCCGGGCGGCGATCTCCCGGTTGGTGGCGCCCTCGGCGACCAGCTCCGCGATCCGCAGCTGCTGACCGGTCAACAACCGCGCCGCGGGCAGGTCCGGCGGGCCGATCGACTCCCCGGCCGCCCGCAGCTCCGTGGTGGCCTGCTCGGCCCATCGCTCCACCCCGAGCAGGCTGAACATCTCGCGGGCCTGGTGCAGGTGCGTCCGCGCGTCGCGAGGACGTCGACTGCGGCGCAACTCCTGACCGAAGAGCAGTTCCGTGCGGGCCCGCTCGAACGTGCCGGCCTCCGTCGGGTGCAGGCGCAGCGCCGCCTGGAAGTCCCGTTCCGCCTCGGCGCCGCCACGGGGGGCGAGCAGCGCGTGGCACCGCGCGGAGAGGGCCCGGCGCAGCGGGCTCGCGGTGCTGCTGGCCCACCTGTCGAACGCGGCGAGCGCGGCCGTCGCCGCCGGTCGGTGCGCCAGGTGCGCCGCCGCCTCCACCAGGTACGGGGTGGCCATCACCTGCACGAGGACCTGACCGCGACCCGTGCCGATCCGGGCCAGCGACGCCAGCCGGTCCGCGGCCTCGGCGTGCCGGCCGTCGACCAGGTCGAGCACCGCCAGGGCCCACGCGGCGAACGCGTGCGGGCGGCTGCCCGGCGTCGGCGACTCGCCGATCTCGCGGATCCGCCGCAGGCTGGTGGCCCGGTCCGCCCGGATCGCGGCGAGGACGGCGAGCATGCCCAGATGGACGTTGGCGCAGTTGACCTGACCGGTGGCCCGGGCGACGCGCAGCCCGTCGCGGGAGGTCTCCGCCGCCGCCTCGTGTCGACCCAGCCAGTACTCGGCGACCGCCCGCAGCTCCAACGCCCGCGACAGCATGGACAGCTCGCCCCGTTCCCGGGCCAGCTCGACGGCGCGCTCGGCGAGCCGGTGCGCCGCGCCGTCCACGGCCACCAGCAGTCCGGCGGCCGCGGCACAGCTGAGCGCCGTGGGGGTCAACGCCCAACCGGTCAGCCGGCCGCCCAGCACCACGGCCCGGCGCAGCGCGGGCCCGGCTCGTTCGTGGTCACCCCGCAGGGTCGCCGCCACCCCGGCGATCAGACAGCTCATGACCTCGATGGCCGGTGGGTCGTCCGGTCGCCGCAAGGCCAACGCCCGGCGGCCGACCTCGGCGTACCGGTGCTGGTCGCCGGTGAAGCAGACCACCTCGCCGGCCCGCACCAGCCCGGCCATCGCCAGGGCGCGGTCGGTGCCCTGGACCGCCGCGGCGGAGGCCAGCAGCGTGACCGACGCACTGGACGCGGGGCCGCAGCGCAACTCCAGCTCACCGCGGAGCAGGTCGGCGCGGCCTCGGACTACCGGGTCGGCGCAGACCGCGCGGAGGCGGTCGAGCAGCAACCGGGCCGCGTCGGGTTGCCCCCCGGCCCAGGCGTAGCGGGCGGCGGTCAGCAGGCGGGCGGCGGCAAGCCTCGGATGGTCGCTCAGCTCGGCGGCCCACCGCAGCGCCACCGAGGCGGCGGCCCAGCCGTCGGATCCGCCGACCGCCGCCTGTTCCAGCTCAGCGGCGAGGGCCGGATCGGCACCCGCCGCGGCGGCGGCGAGGTGCATCGCCCGACGGAGCCGCTGCCCGTCCGCGACCAGCACCTCGGCGAGCAGGCGGTGCGCGGCGCGACGCTCCGCGAGCGGCGCGCTGGCGGCGATCATCGTGCGTACCAGCGGCTGCGGAAAGGTGACGCCGTGTTGCTCGACGCGGACCAGGCCGGCGACCTCCGCCGGGGCGAGCGCCTCAACCTCCGCGCCGGCGGCCGCCGCGGCCCGGATCAGTGTGCCCGGCTCGCCATCCTCGTCGAGCGCGGCGAGCAGGAGCACCCGTCGGGTCTCCGGCGGCAGCCGGTCCAGCCGGGCGCGGTACGCGCGACCCAGCGCCCCGTCCGCCGGCGGCGAGGCGGGCAGCGACTCCTCACCCCGCCACTGCCCCGGGGTGAGCACCTCGGCGAGGTCGACCAGGGCCTGCGGGTTGCCGCCACCGATCGTGGCCAGCGCGGTCAGGGCCGACGCTGCGGGTCGGTCGGGGAGCCGCTCGACATCCTCGCGCTCGATCAACTGGTCGAGCCGGTCGGTGAGGACGGCCGTGCTCTCGCGCTCGGTCAGCGCGCGCAGTCGGTGTGCCGGTATCCCGTCGAGGTTGGCGGTGACGTCCGCGGTGAGCAGAACGGCGAGCGGCAGGTGCCGCAGTCGGCGGGCCACGAACGCCAGCACCTGCGCGGTCTGCGGGTCGCCTCGGTCGATGTCGTCCATGGTGGCGAGCAACGGCCGGGCCCGGGCGGCGGTGGCGAGCAGACCGAGCACCGCCATCGACAGGGTCAGTTGCCGGTCGGCCGGGCAGCTCTCCCCGGCCAGCGCGCGCCGCAGCAGTTGGCGCTGCTCGTTGGGCAGGGCGGCGGCCCGGTCGAGCACCGGGTCGACCAGACGTTGCAGGCCGGCGTACGGCAGGGCTGCCTCCTCGGCGAGCCCGCTGCCGGCGAGCACGGTGCAGCCCTCGGCGTGCCGGTGGGCGTAGCCGACCAGCGCGGTCCGGCCCGATCCGGGCTCTCCGCGCACCAGCAGGGCACCGCCGGCGTTGGTCATGCCGTCGAGCAGGCTCCGGACAGCCCGGCACTCGTCGTCCCGGCCACGCAGCACGGTTAGTTGCACTCTTGATGCAGTAACCATGCCTGCCAGTGTTACCCATCGGAAACCGAATGGAAAGAGGGGGCGATATCGGGCCGGGCCGGAATCAGTCGGGCGCGACCTCGGCGAGCAGGGCGCCCACGGTCCGGGACATCACCGCGCGGGCCTGGTCCACGCCCAGACCGAGCCCGTAGCGCAACATCGACCAGGCCTGCCACGTGCTCGCCGCCACCAGGGCGTGGAGCAACTGCTCCCGGCCCGACCCGGCCTCGGCCAGCTCGACGGCGAAGAGCTCCTCAACCTCGTCGCGAACCCGTTCGATGTGCTTGAGTCGGTTGCGGTGCAGCTGCTCGGAGACCGGCTCCCGCATCTGGGCGGCCCGGGCCGACGGCGCGATGAGCTGGAGCAGCCGGGCCCGCTGCCGGCAGTACGCGTCGACCCGCTTCGTCAAGGGGAGCCCGGTCGAGATCGGCCGGTAGGCGGCGTCCTGCTGGCGGAGCACCTCCGCGCCGCTCGCCTCGAAGAGGGTCTCCATGTCCTTGAAGTTGGTCCAGAGGGTGCGCAGCGAGATGCCGGCCCGTTCGGCGATGCGCTCCCCGGTGGGGCGGAGGTCACCCTCGGAGATGAGCGCGAGGTGCGCCTCGACGATGGCCGCGCGGGTCCGCTCGGCGCGGGCGGTGCGCCCGTCGACCCGGCCCGCCACATCCACCCCGTCCATCCGCCCCCGCCCCCTCACCGCCATGGCGTCCCCCGACGCACCGCCGAGTCTAGACAGGGGTTGATCAGCGATCCTGGACGCTCCGCCGACGTCGTCATCCGGCCCGACCGGTCAGCGAGACGCCACCGTCGCAGACGATGGTCTGCCCGGTGATCCAGCTGGCGTCGTCGGAGGCCAGACCGATCCCGCGACTGGCGCCGGTGACGATGGCGACGCGGTCCACGAGTCGGCCCGAATATGCATTCACGGTGCAGATAGTAGGAGCGTCGATCGGTATCGGTCAACGCCTCGGACGATCGGCCGGCAGGCCGCGCCAGCGGCACGCGCGCAGCCGTCCGACCGGGTGTGGTCACGCGCGACAACACCCGGTCGGACAGTGGGACGACGGGGCCTCAGGAGACGGTCGGCACCCCGTTCGCCGGCGGGGCGGCCGGGGTGGCGGTGTACTCGTTGACCGACCCGTCCGCCTCGTCCGTCTCGTACGCCGGACCGAAGTAGCTCTGCACTCCCCCGCTCACCCGGCTCAACCGCTGGCCGCCGTACCCGGAGTGGTCAGTGGCGGAGAAGCGCAGCGGCACCAGCCCGGGGCCCTGGAATCCGCCCTTCTGCACGGCCTCCAGCACCTTCTCCCGGGTGAGGTCCTTGCCGGCGGCGAGCAGCGTCTGCACGAAGAGGTAGCCGACCGACATGCCGTAGACGGTGTTGCCGTCGAACGGCGCGTCCCCGTTGTGCTCCTTGTTGACCTTCGTGAAGAGCTGGATCCACGGGTTCGCTGTGTCGTTCTGCATCGGCAGGTAGTTGGTGCCGACCATGCCCTCCAACAGCGGCGCGGCGGCGCCGAGCTGCTTGGCCAGGGTCGGGTGGTCGGCGCCGACGTTGGAGACCAGCCACTGCGGCTTGAAGCCCAGCCGCGCCGCGGTGCCGACGGAGAGCGCGGTGAAGCCGGGCACTGTGGCCAGCACGACGACCTGGCAACCGGCCGCCTTGAACGCGCCGATCTGCGGTGCCACGTTGGTGTTGCTGGTGACGTACGTCTGCTTGACCGCCACGGCCGTGGCGCCGAGCACCTTCTCCACGCCGGCCAGGCTGTCCCGGCCGAAGTCGTCGTCCTGGCCGAGGAAGCAGACCTTCTGCCCGCCCAGGTTCGCCTTCGCGTAGTTGGCGAGGATCTTGCCCTCGACCGTGTAGTCCGGGTTGAACCCGAACGTGCCCGGATACTTGTCCGGCTGGTCCCAGCTGCGGCTGCCGGAGGCGACGAAGAGGTCGGGCACCCGGTTGCTCTTGAGGAAGTCGAGCACACCGGTGTGCGTCGGCGTACCCAGGCCGTTGAGGATGGCGAAGACCTTGTCCTGGAGGACGAGCTGCCGGACCACCTGCTGGGTGTTCGCCGGGTTGTATCCGTCGTCCATGATCTTGTAGGTGATCTTGCGGCCGTGCACTCCGCCGTTGGCGTTGACGTAGTCGAAGTACGCCTTCGTCGCCGGGGCGATCTTCGAGTAGCCGGCCGAGGCCGGCCCGGTCAGTGGCATGTGGGTGCCGACGACGATCTCGGTGTCGGTGACACCCGGCACCGACGCCCCGCCGGAGCCGGGTCCGTCGTCGCCGCTACAGCCGGCTGCGGTGATGAGCAGTGCAAGGGTGCTGGCGATCGCGAGCCCGCGACGCGCTTTACGGTGCATGGGAAACACCGACCTTTCTCGGTCCGGTTGTCTGTGGGAACGGTGTGGTGGTGGTGGTGGTGGTGGTGGGGCGCCCGGCCGAGGCCGGACCGAGGACAGCTCAGGAACGCCGGGTCGACCGCCTGGCCAGCAACGCCCGGCCGAGACGCGACAGCAGACCCTGCACACCGCCGGGGGCGGCGATCATGACGACGATCAGGGTGAGTCCGAAGATCGCCAGGGGGAGGTTGCCCTCCAGCCGCTGCGCCACAGCGGGCGAGAGCGTGAGCATCTCGGTCACCGAGTGGGTCAGATCGGGCAGGGCGACCAGCAGGACGGCCCCCCACAGCGCTCCGGTCAGTCGACCCAGGCCACCGATCACCACGGCCATCAGCAGGAACAGCGACAGGGTCAGCGAGAACGCCCCGGGCGAGACGCTCTGCGCGAGGACCGCCAGCAGCGCGCCGCCGAGCCCGGCGGTGGCGGCGCTGACCACGAACGCGAGGACCTGGGTGCGGGCCACGTGGATGCCGGCGAGGCGGGCCGCCACCTCGTCGTCGCGGACCGCCCGGAAGGTACGCCCGTACCGGCTGCGGATCAGATTCGCCAACAGCAGCAACGCGAGCAGGGTCGCCGCGCCGGTGACCCAGAGCTGCCACCGCTCGTACGGGAAGTACGGGCCGAGCGACAACGGCGGCGGCTCCACCGGCACCGACAGCCCCTGCTCGCCGTTGAACACGCCGTCGAAGGTGACGGCCAGCGCCGGCACCACCACTGCCACCGCGAGGGTGACCCCGGCCAGGTAGGGGCCGCGCAGCCGGGCCGCGGCCACCCCGACCACCGCGCCGACCGCGACAGTGCTGATGATCGCCGCACCCAGCGAGAGCGGCAACAGCCAGCCGCCGGTCATCCCCCGGTCGGCGAACGCGGTCTGGCACAGCGCCACTGTGTACGCCCCGGTGGCCATCAACGCGCCGTGCCCCAGCGACAGTTGACCGTTGAGCCCGGTGAGGACGGTCAGCCCAGCGGTCGCGCAGAGGTAGGCGGCCACTGTGGCGAGCTGGAAGTTGCGGAACGGCTCGACGGAGTAGCTGACCGCCACCAGCAGCAACCCCACGGCCAGCACCACCGCGAGGTGGCGCAGCAGTGTGGAGCCGCGTCGCGGGTCGACCGGTCGGCCGCCCGGGTCGTCGCGCTTGTGTCGCGGCGGCACTGCCGCCCTCGTGGCGCTCACACCCGCCTCGCCGCGACCGGGGCGAACAGCCCGCCGGGCCGGACCAGCAGCACCGCCAGCAGCAGGACCAGCACCGCGAGCGGGGTGAGGTCACTGCCGGCGTAGCCGCTCACGTAGGAGAGCAGCAGTCCCACCACCAGACCGCCGACCACCGCCCCCGGTGGACTGTCCAGCCCGCCGACCACCGCCGCGGTGAACGCCGAGACGAACACCAGGTCCATCGCGTGCGGGTGCAGGCCCAACTCGGTCGGCAGGACCAGCATGGCGGCCAGCGCGCCCACCCCCGAGGCGAGCGCCCAGCCGAGGGTCAGCATCCCACCGACGTTGACCCCGAGCAGCCGGGAGACCTCCGGAGCGAAGGCCGCCGCGCGCATCCGCAACCCCACCGGGGTACGCGCGAACATCCACGCCAGGCCGCTGACCACCACGCCGATCGTGGCGAAGACGAACAGGTCGTACGGGGACAGCACGGCGACCCCGCCCACGGTGAGGGCGGACCGGCTGAACGGGGCCTCGGCGGGGCGGAACTCGCTGCCGTACACCATGCCCAGCACGGCCTGGATCAGCAGCACCAGCCCGAGCGCGACGATCACCGGGTTGAGCGGTGAGGCGTGATCGACGTGCCGCATCACCACCCGGTCCACCAGCGCACCGAGCGCCAGGCCGGCGACGATCGCGACCACGAAGCCCAGCCAGTAGGAACCGGTCGCGGTGCTGACGGTGTAGGCGACGTACGCGGCGGCGACGGCCATCGCCCCCTGGGCGAAGTTGACGACCCGCGCCGCCCGCCAGATGAGCACCAGGGCCAGTGCGAACGCGGCGTACACCGCGCCCCGGGACAGGCCGTCGACGGTGAGGAAGACGAAGCGGTCCAACAGTCCTCCCTCCGGGGGACGAGGTGGTGGTCAGAAACCGAGGTACGCGTGGCGCAGGTCGACGTCGTCGCGCAGTTGCGCCGCCGGGGCGGCGATCACCACCCGACCGAGGGACATCACGACGCCCTGGTCGGCGACGGCGAGCGCGCTGCGCACGTTCTGCTCGACCAGCAGGACGGTCAGGCCGGTGCGGTCGCGCAGTTGGCGGAGCAGCGCCATCGTCCGGGCGACCACCCGTGGCGCCAGGCCGAGCGACGGCTCGTCCAGCAGCAGCAGACGGGGTCGGCCGACCAGGGCCCGACCGAGCGCGAGCATCTGCCGCTCACCGCCGGAGAGCTGGTGACCGAGGTGCCGGCGGCGTCGGGCCAGGGGCTCGAAGAGCTGGTAGACCTCGTCGAGGGCACGGCCCGCGTCGGCCCGGTCGCGTCGCCACAGCCCACCCAGCCGTAGGTTCTCGTCGACGGTCAGCTCGCTGATCACGCCCCGGCCCTCCGGGACGTGCGCCATGCCGCGTCGGACGAGCTGCTCCACCGGCGTACCGCGGAGGTCCTCCCCAGCCAGGAGGACCTGGCCGGCGGCCGGGCGGATCATGCCGGAGAGCGCGCGTAGGAGGGTGGTCTTGCCGGCGCCGTTGGCACCGACGACAGCGGCGATGGTGCCGGCCGGGACGGTGAGGTCGATGGCCCGCAGTACGGGCGCGGCACCGTAACCGGCGACCAGCCCCCGTACGACGAGCAGGTCGGTCGTGGTCATGGGGAGACCTCCTCGACGGTGGCACCGAGGTACGCGTCGGTGACCGCGGGGTCGTCGCGGATCTCGTCCGGGGTGCCGGCGGCGATGACCCGGCCGAAGTCGAGCACCACGAGCTCGTCGCAGACCGCCATCACCAGGTCCATGTGGTGCTCGACCAGGAGCACGGCGCAGGGGTCGGTGTCCCGCCGGGGCAGTTGCCGGACCAGCTCCGCCAGCTCGGCGATGTCGTCCGCGCCGAGGCCACCGGCCGGCTCGTCGAGCAGGAGCAGCCGGGGCCGGGCGGCGAGCGCGCGGGCCAGGGCGACCCGTTGGCGTACGGCGAAGGGCAGGGTGGGCGGCGCGGCCTGGGCGTGCTCGGCGATGCCCAGCTCGTCGAGGATGGCCAGGGCGTCCCCGCGGAGCCGGCGCTCGTCGCGGTCGCTGGACGGCAGCCCGAGCAGCGCCGGGACGAAGCCGGCGCGGGCGGTGTGCGAGGCGCCGGTCATCACGTTCTCCAGCACGCTGAGCCCGGCGAAGAGCCCGGTGCCCTGGAGGGTCCGGGCGATGCCGAGCCGGGTCAGCCGGTGCGGCCGTGGTCGCAGCGGCCGGCCGTCGAGGGTGAGTGAACCAGTCTCCGGTGCGACGAAGCCGCAGATCACGTTGAAGAGCGTGGTCTTGCCGGCGCCGTTGGGCCCGATGACGCCCACCACCCGGTTGGGTGGCACCCGCAGGGACACGTCGTCGAGGGCGGTGAGGCCGCCGAAACGGATGCCGATGTGGTGCAGTTCGAGGCCGCGCTCCATCACCCATCCCTCTGTCGTGGCGGGTGTTTATTTACACTCGCAGTGTACGTTTCTCGGGTTTGGCGTCAAGACCTTCGATGCTCCCGCGCGCACGTGGACGGGGCGGCCGCCAGCGGCGACCGCCCCGTGACCGCCGTCAGGCGCTGGGACAGGTGTTGCGGTACTCCTCGATCTGCGAGCCGCTGGGGCCGGGGCAGAGGAACTGCTCGTAGCGGGTGTCGTCGTCGACGAACCGCTTCAACCAGGCCACCATCTGCCGCGCGGTCGGCGTGTTGGTGGTCTGCGGGAAGAAGTGGCTCGCCCCGTTCAGCTCCAGATACGCCTTCTCGGCGGAGGCCGGGATGCTGTTGTAGAAGGGCACCGAGTGCGACGCGACCGGCGCGACGCTGTCGCTCTCGCCACCGACGATCAGCGTGGGCACCCGCAGTTCGGACCAGCTCTTGTCCAGGTTCCACGGCGCCAGTGGCACCGCGGCCTGCAACGAAGGCCGCGACGAGGCCGCCTCCAGGCTGCCCCCACCACCCATGGAGTGGCCGGCCACCGCGAGTCGACTGCTGTCGATCCGGGTGCGCACCGAGCTGCGCTGGGTGAGGTAGTCCAGTGCGGCGAGCAACTGCCGGCCCCGGCTGTCCGGCTGGTCCAGCCGGCTGTTGGTCTCGATACCGATCACCACGAAGCCGTGCGAGGCGATGCGCGGTCCGAGCCAGCTGATGCTCGACCAGGCGGCGGTGTAACCGGGCGAGATGGCGATGGCGCCGAAGGTGCCCTCGCTGGTGCTGGTCGGGTAGTAGATGACGCCGCCGCCGAAGCCGGTGACGCTCAGCGAGGACACGCTCTGCGAGGCCGTCGCGAACGGACCGCGGCTGGCCTCCAGGATCGCGGTGGTCGGGGCGGGGCCCCGCTCGTACGGGCCGGCGGCCTGGGCGGCGCCGGACGATCCGGCCAGGACGCCGCCGGCGGCCAGGACGGCGGCCAGCGCGAACCGGGTGGCACGGGCTGCGACGGAACGGGGACTGGTGGTGGTTGGTGAGGACACGTCGGGCACTCCCTAAAGTCGAGGGATATCGACGTATGTCAGTTTTGGCTGCTCCGCCGATCCCGGCATCGGCGAAATCACCAGTCCCGGCGCAGGATGCCGAGATGAGTCGTGTTTCGACCCTCTGACCTGGGGTAGCAGGGCAGGCGCCGGCCCGCACACGCGCCATGGAGAGGTTCATCCAGTGGATTCCAGCAAGCCCGCCGAGGCGGTCAAGAACGTCGTGAAGACCGCCTCAGGAAAGATCGCCGACGCCCTCACCCCGGAGGTCCCCGGTGCGCCGGGGAGCGCGCCACCGCCGCTCGAGGAGCCGACGACGCCGCACGACCCGCTGCCGCCGAAGTCGGAGCAGGGGGCCCCGCAGACGCGCACGCCGACCGGCGCGGAGACCGGCGCGCCGACGATCGCGAACGGTCAGCAGGGGGCCTACCTCACGACCGCGAACGGGGCGCGGCTGCGCGACACCGACCACTCGCTCAAGGCCGGCCCGCGCGGCCCGGTGCTCCTGCAGGACCACCACCTACGCGAGAAGATCACGCACTTCGACCACGAGCGCATTCCGGAGCGCGTGGTGCACGCGCGGGGCGCCGGCGCGCACGGTGTGTTCACCGCGTACGGCACCGCCGAGGCGGTCACCAGGGCCGGCTTCCTCAAGAAGGGGCGTGAGACCGAGGTCTTCGTCCGGTTCTCCACGGTGCTCGGTTCGCGGGGTTCGGCCGACACGGTTCGCGACACTCGCGGCTTCGCCACGAAGTTCTACACCGACGAGGGCACCTTCGACCTGGTCGGCAACAACATGCCGGTCTTCTTCATCCAGGACGCGATCAAGTTCCCGGACATCATCCACGCCGGCAAACCGCACCCCGACCGGGAGATCCCGCAGGCGCAGAGCGCCCACGACACCTTCTGGGACTTCGTGTCGCTGCACACCGAGGCGCAGCACCACACCATCTGGAACATGTCCGACCGGGGCATCCCGCGTTCGTACCGGACGATGGAGGGCTTCGGCGTGCACACCTTCCGCCTCGTCAACGAGGCCGGGGAGACGGTGCTTGCCAAGTTCCACTGGAAGCCGAAGCTGGGCGTGCACTCACTGACCTGGGAGGAGGCCCAGCTGCTCGGCGGCATGGACCCGGACTTCCACCGCCGCGACCTCTACGACGCCATCGAGGCCGGCGCGTACCCCGCGTGGGAGCTCGGCATCCAGGTCTTCCCGGACACTCCCGAGGAGACCTTCGCCGGCATCGACCTGCTGGACCCGACGAAGATCGTGCCGGAGGAGCTGGCCGAGGTGCAGCCCATCGGGCGGCTGGTGCTCAACCGGACGCCGACGAACTTCTTCGCCGAGACCGAACAGGTCGCCTTCCACCTCGGTCACCTACCCCCGGGTATCGACGTCACCAACGACCCGCTGCTGCAGGGCCGGCTCTTCTCGTACCTCGACACGCAGCTCACCCGGCTGGGCGGGCCGAACTTCACGCAGATCCCGATCAACCGCCCGCACGCGGCCGTGAACGACATGCTGCGCGACGGCTTTCACCAGCACGCCGTGCACGCTGGCGTCGCGCCGTACCGACCGAACTCGCTCGACGGCGGCAACCCGTTCCCCGCCGGGGACGCCGAGCACGCCTTCGTCGACGTGCCGGTCACTGTCGCGCAGGCACCGAAGGTGCGCGCCAACCCGGCCTCGTTCGACGACCACTACAGCCAGGTCCGCCTGTTCTGGCTGAGCATGTCGCCGGTCGAGAAGGAGCACATCATCCGGGCGTACACCTTCGAGCTGGGCAAGTGCTACCACCAGGCGATCAAGGAGCGTCAGCTGCGGAGCCTCGCCAACATCGACCCGGTGCTGTGCGAGCAGGTCGCCACCGGTCTGGGGCTGCCCGCACCGCAGCCAACTGTGCCGCTCCCCGACGTCACGCCCAGCCCCGCGCTGTCGCAGGTCGGTCGGGAATGGCCGAGTGACGGCCGCATGGTCGGGATCGTCGTCGACCCCGCCGGCGACCTGGACGGCGTCGACGAGGTCCGCCGGGCCGTCTTCGACGCCGGCATGGTGCCGCTGCTGATCGCCCCGCACGGCGGCATGGTGGGCGACCTGCCCGTGCAGCGCACCTTCGCCACCGGCCGGTCGGTCGAGTTCGACGCGGTCCTGCTGGCCGGAGCGCCGGCACCCGCACCGGACGCCCTGCCCGCCCGCGACGCCAAGGCCGGCACGCCGGCGCCGGCCACCGTGGACCCCCGCGTACTGCTGCTCGTCGAGGAGTGCTGGCGGCACGCCAAGGCGATCGGCGCCTGGGGCGCCGGCGTCACAGTGCTGGAGCAGGCCGGTGTCGCCGGGACCCCGGGCGTCGTGGCGGCCGGCTCGGGCGCCGAGGCGCTGACCGCGGTGCAGCAGTTGATGGCCGCCCACCGGGTCTGGGAACGGTTCCCCGCAACTGTCGCCTGACCCAACCACCGACGAGGGCCGTCCTCCGCACCACCGGGAGGACGGCCCTCGTCGGTGTCCTGGCGCTACCGCCTGGTCCACTGCAGATGACTCGTGCCGGCGCCACAGCCGCGCTGCTCGACCATCGCGCCGTTCGCGGTGCTCTGGCCGACCGTGCCCAGACACAGTCCGCTGTGCGCGTTGACGAGTTGTCGGGCCTCGTTCAGGGTGAACTGCTGCGCCGGGGTCGTGTTGCAGGTGGTGAGCTGGATCGCCGCCCCGGCGTCGCTGGACGCGCCGAGCACGTCCAGGCAGCGCCCACCCAACTGCACGCTCCCGTCCGACCGGATGGCCCAGAGTTGGTGGGAGGCGCGGTCGTCCCGGCAGTCCCAGATCCGAAGTCGGACCGGGTCGGGTGAGTCCGGAGCGCCGACGTCCAGGCACCGGTTGCTCGCCACCCCGACGAGCCTGTTGCCCGACCGCGCCGGGGGCACGCTCGGTGTTGGTGACACGCGACGGTCCGGCGTGGCGGACGGGGTGGCCCCGCCCGCCGTCGACGCCGGCCGGAAGCCCGCGGTGATCTCCCGGAACGCGTCCGCCCCCGCCGCCGCCCAGGCGGACTCGGGTGTCAGCCAGGCGATGCTGTAGCCCTGCCGTTTCGCCGTCGTGAAGGTGCGCTGGCGGGCGTGCATCGCCGTACCCGCCGCGCTGGTGTAGACCCATTCCAGGTCGGCGGCCTTGAGCTGGTAGTTGACGGCGAGCAGCTCGACGCGGTGGTAGTCGCGGTACCGCTCGCCCACCTCCCGGCCGCCCAGTTCGGTCAGCGGGTCGCCGCGCGGCGCGTCGGTCTGACTGACGACGAGCATCCGTTCGCCGTCCGGCTCGTGGAATTCGACCTGCTGACCACGTCGGACGATCTGCCAGTCGCGTGGCGCCGGCACCGAGAAGCCGCTGCTGTCCCGGTAGACCGACCACGAGATCGGCCGGAGCCCGGTGGTCGTCGGTGCGACACCGGCCGTCGACGGCACGCCCGGCAGGGCGGCGTCCACCAGCTCGGCCCCACCGTCGGTCGGTTCCGACGCACGGCGGGTGGCCAGCGGAACCCCGACCGCCAGGCCGACCACGACCACTGCCGCGAGGCCACCGAGAAGCCAGGCCCGCCGTCGGCGGGCCGGTCCCGCAACGGCACCGACCGCCGCCACGACCGGCGACCGGGGTACGCCGGGCGCATCGTTCGCAGGGGACGTGAGCGCGGTTGGTGCGGGCGCGGCTTGCGCCGGACGCCACGTCACCGCGATGGGCGGTCGCGGTGTGCCGTCCAGCGCCGCCCGGAGCAACTGCTCGGCCGCGTCGGCGTCCATCCGCTCGGCCGGGTCCTTCCGCAGCAGACCGGCCAGCACCGGTGCGAGCGGTCCCGCGCGTCGCGCCGCGGGCGGCGGCTCGGTGACCAGCGCGGTGAGGCTCATCAGACTCGACGGTCGGGCGTACGGCGACTGGCCCTCGACGGCGGCGTACAGGGTCGCGCCGAGCGACCAGAAATCCCCCTCCGGGCCCACAGTGCCCCGCATGGCCCGCTCGGGAGAGACGTACGCGGGTGAGCCGAGCACCACACCGCTGAGGGTGAGGTTCACGTCCTCGACGGCGGTGGCCAGGCCGAAGTCGGTGAGCACGATCCGGTCGTCCGCGCCGACGAGGATGTTTGCCGGTTTGACGTCACGGTGCATGATCCCGGCGCGGTGGGCGGCGCGCAGCGCGCCGAGCACGGCCAGGCCGATCTCGGCCGCCCGCACCGGAGGGATCGGACCGTCGGTGGTGATGGTGTCGTGCAGCGAACGGGACGGCACGTACTCCATCACGATCTGCGGGTCGCCGTCGGCGCTCAACAGCACGTCGAAGACCCGGACGACGTTGACGTGGTCGAGTTGCGCGATTGCCCGGGCCTCTCGAAGTGACCGGATGCGCAATTCCTGTCGCGCCTCATTGGTCAGGCCGGGCGGTGGAACGATTTCCTTGATGGCGACGTCCCGTTGCAGCATTCGGTCGCGGGCTTTCCACACCCGACCCATTCCGCCCTGGCCGATGAGCTCGACGACGTCATACCGATCGGTAACAAGAAGCGGTAACATCTGCGACACCCGGAGAGGCTACCTGGCACGCCGTCGAACAATTTCCGGCAGTCGAAGCGAAGCACCGTATGTGATCCGGCTCATCCCCGTCGGGAACGTCCTTTGTGGATCTGAGAACGGTGTGGGCGCACCCTTGAGCCACCAGGAATTGGCTATTTGTTCACGGCGGTCCACGTAGCGGTAACGCCGTCGTTGCCCTGGTACCGGTCGACCGTACCGCCAACCGTGCTCGCGCCATCGTGCTTGACACTCGACGTCAAGCGCTTGACGATGGGTGTCAAGCAGCGAAGGAGGCAGCATGTCGCCAACCCACGAGGAACTGACCGAGCACCTCATCCGGTTGATCGACATCCGCCTGCTCGACCCTCTCGAAATCCTGGTCGACGGCCACCACGCCATCGACCCGCTGCGCGCCGTCATCCGGGAGCGGACCCGATCCTGGGCCACCACAATCGTCAGCGGCGACGACCGGGCCGCCGTCAGCGTGATCATGCGGGCGATCTCCACCCTCTACCCGGGGGACGGACCGTTCGACCCACCCAACGACTGGTGGCGCAGCCCTTTCGGCCAGGCCGTCGCGCGACGGGTCGGCCACCCGACCGCCGAGTCCGTGTCGTACGCGGTTGCCGGCGCCATGCTCGGCATCACCCGCCAGGGCGTCCACGACCTGGTCTCCCGCGACAAGCTCGCCCGCCACCCCGAAGGCGGCGTGCGCTCCGCATCCGTTCGGGACCGACTGCTCAAGGAAGGAAACCGACGTGTCTGAGACCATTATCGACTCCGGGACCGTGCCCATCGCGATCCGCGACTTCGGCGGACCCGGACAACCGCTGCTGCTCCTTCACGGCGCTGGCGGCAACCTCGCCCAGATGACCACCCTCGCCGAGCACCTGCGCCCGACCCACCGGGTGGTCACCGTCGACCTGCGCGGTCACGGCCGGTCCGGAGACGGCCCGTGGCGCTGGGACGACGTACTGGCCGACCTGGCCGCCGTCACCGACCACCTCGGCCTCACCTCCCCAGTGGTGGTCGGCGTCTCCCTCGGCGGCATGCTCGCCACCCTCTGGGCGCAACGTCACCCGGAGTGCCCCGGTGCCGTCAGCTTCGACGGCAATCCGCCGTTGAACCGTCCGGACCAGCTCGCCGGGCTGGATCTGGAGCAGGCCGAGACCGAGCTGGCCAAGCTGCGGGCCGTATTCGACGGGATGGCCGCGATGCTGGCCGAGCCGCTCACCGCCGAACAGGTGGCCGCCATGCTGGCGGGGCAGCGGGCCATGGCCCAGCGCTACGGCGCCGCACCCGAAGACTGGGTGGCGGCCTTCGAACGCAACCTCATGCCCGGCGACGACGGCCGCAGCCGGCTGCGGCCCGACCCGGACCTCACCCGGCAGCTCCGGGACGCCATGAACTCCCTCGACCTGATGCCCGCCTACCGCGACGTCCGCTGCCCGCTGCTGCTCGTCCTCGCCACCGAGGACCTGCCCGAACAACAGCCGTTCCACAGCCTGTACGAGTCGTATCGCAGGGTCACCGCCGAGCGGCTTGCCGCTGTGGACAACCCGTCTCTGCGGGTGTGGCACCTCGCCGACGCCAGCCACGCGATGGTCGCCGAACGCCCACAGGAGCTCGCCACCCTCATCACCGACTTCCTCAGCCCTCACCACTGAAGGCGACCCGCAGGAGCCCGCCTCCTGGCGAAGGTCGCGGCGAAATCAGCCGATGTCGGCCAACCGGGGCAGCACCTCGTCGCCGAGCCGCTGGGCGAACTCGACCGGGTGCCGATCCGGCGTCACCTGCACCTCGCTCACACCGAGCGCGGCGTACCCGGACACCTCGGCGAGGAACGCGTCGGTGTCGTCCAGCGGCGCCTGGGAGGCGACCACGGTCTTCTCGATGGTGTCGTAGTCGCGCCCCTCGGCGGCGCAGTGCCCGCGCAGCACATCCAGCTTGCGTGCGACGTCGTCGATGCCGCCGCGGCCGAACAGGTTGCAGGCGTCGGCGTAGCGGGCCACCAGCAGCAGGGTCTTCTTCTCACCGCCGCCACCGATCATGATGGGCGGGTGCGGGCGGCTCAACGGCTGCGGCGAGTTGATGGTCTCGGCGAGCTGGTAGTGCTTTCCATTGAACGGGCCGTCGTCGGCACTCCACATCTGGAGGCAGATGCGCAGCGTCTCCTCCAACCGCTCGAACCGCTCGGCCACCGGGACGACCGGCACACCCAACCCGAGCTGCTCCCGCTCGTACCAGGAGGCGCCGATGCCGAGGCGGGCCCGGCCGCCGGAGAGCACGTCGAGGGTCGTGACGGTCTTGGCGAGCAACCCCGGATAGCGTTACATCACACCGGTGACCAGCACGCCCAGCGTCATCCGCTGAGTCGTCGCCGCGACGTAGCCCAGGGTGGTGTACGCCTCCAGCATCGGCTCCTCGGCCGCGAACACCGCGTCCATCTGGAAGAAGTGGTCCATCACCGTGAACGACGCGACGCCGGCCTGCTCGGCGATGCTCGCCGTCTGCGCCAGGGTCGGTGCGATCGCGGCCGGGTCGGCCGGGGTCGAGTAGTTCCAGTAGTGCAGCCCGAGCTTCATGTTCGGCACCTCCGAATCGAGCCTAGTGGACCTCCACGCCACCTTTGGGTGCGTACCGGTGAAGTCGCCCCGGCCACCAGATCCAGCGGTCGAGGTCGATCGTCAACGCGGTCACCAGGATCGAGCGAACCACGATGGTGTCCAGCAGGATGCCAAGGGCGACGGCGAAGCCCAGCTCGACGAACTGAGTCAGCGGCAGGACGGTCAGCACCGCGAACGTACCGGCCAGCACAATCCCTGCTGAGGTGATCACCCCACCGGTCGCCGTGAGACCGATGAGCGTTGCACGTCGGGTGCCGTGCCGGACGGTCTCCTCGCGTACACGGGTCATCAGGAAGATGTTGTAGTCGATGCCTAGGGACACCAGGAACACGAACACGAACAGGGGGAACGAGCTGTCCGTGCCCGCGAAACCGAAGACGTGCCGGAAAATCAGTGCGCTGACGCCGAGCGCCGCACCGAAGGACAGCACCACTGTCGCGGTGAGCACCAGCGGGGCGATCAACGACCTGAGCAGGGCCACCAGGATGAGGAAGATCAGCGCGCAGACGATCGGCACGATGACCCTGCGGTCGTGCTGCGCCGCCCGTTGCCCGTCGAGTTTCACGGCGGTGTCCCCGCCGACCTGGGCTCGCGCGTTTGGGATCTGCCGCAACGCGATCCGGACCCGGTCGACGGTGGCGTACGCGGCCGCACTGTCCGCCGGATCGGTCAGCGTGCCCTCCAGGTAGGCGTGCTCGCCGTTGAGGACGGGTTCGGTCACCGTGGTGGCCTGGACGCCGGGTGTCCCGGCCAGGGCCGCGCGGACCCCCGGCCCCGCCGCCCGGTCGCTGACCACGACGAGCGGGCTTCCCGCCCCCGCGGGGAAGTGTCGACCGAGCACCTCTGCCCCGACGAAGGAGTCCTGCGCGCCCCGAAACGACTCTGCACCGGACAGTCCGGTCGCGTCCAGCCGCAGCACACCGGTCGACAGTGCCGCCAGCACCAGCGCAGTCAGCGCCCAGGTCAACCGAGGCCGCCGGGCGACAAGGGCACCGAGTCGGACCCACAGCCGAGGAGCCGCCGCGTCCCGGCCGTTCAGCGCAGGGACCACCGGCCAGAACACCCAGCGTCCCATGATCACCAGCAGTGCCGGGAAGAGGGTCAACATCACCGCGAGGCCCACCACGATCCCGATCGCGAAGACCGGGCCGAGCGCACGGGTGGCGCCCGTGTCGGCGAGGAGCAGACACAGCATCCCGGCTGCGACGGTCAGGGCACTGGCAGTCACCGCTGGCGCTGAGCGGCGGAGGGCGACTCTCATCGCCGCGTGTCGATCTCCATGTCGATGCAGCTCCTCCCGGTACCGGGCAATGAGCAGCAACGCGTAGTCCGTGCTCGCGCCGAACACCAGGATGGTGAGGATCGCGGCGCCGTCCGCGGTCACTGTGAGGTCGGCGTGCCGCGCCAGCAGGTAGACGACCGCCTGGGCACAGGTCAGGGCGACCCCGGCGGCGCCTACCGGAATCAGCCACAGCACCGGGCTGCGGTACGTGACCAGCAGGATCACGACCACTACAGCGAGCGTCGCCAGCAACAGGGTGGTGTCGAGACCCGCGATGGCTCGGCGCTGATCGGCGGCGGCTCCCGCTGGCCCGGTGACGTACACGGCGAGCCCGTCGCGCTCGTGCTGTGCGACCTCCCCGATTGAGTCGACCGCGTCGCGCGCGTCAGCCGTCGGCTCCAGCGGGATCGTGATCTGGGCCGCCCGCCCGTCGCTCGAGAGCACTGGCCCGATGATCTGACCGGCGAGGTCGGTGCGCTGGGCGAAGGCGCGCGCGTCACTGTCGACCCCGTTGCGATCGGCGGCGGTGAGTCCGGCGGCCCGCTCGTAGACGACGATCGCCGGCCGGCTGGCCGTGGCGACGAACGACCGTTGCAGGTCCAGGACGCGGGTCGACTCGGCACTCGCCGGGAGGGATGCGCCGCGGTCGTCGCGCTGGACGTCCCCCAGCCGCCCAGCGAACACCGTTGCCACCACCACCAGGCCCAACCAGACGCACACGACGACGAACGCGCTGCGCCGGCCAGTCAACAGGGCGGCAAGCGACCGCCTGCGCCCGACCTCTCCCTGCCCCGTCACACCCGCTCCTTCATCGGGGCGAGCGGGGCGGGCCGTCCGCCGCTGAGAGCCCGCAGGCGGCTCATCGGACGCGGGAACCACCAGATCGTGCGGCCCAGCAGGGTGACCAGTGCCGGAGTCAGCACACCTCGGACGAGGGTGGCATCGATGACGACGCCAGCAGCGAGTGCGGTGGCGAACACCTTCACGTCGGTGACGGGAATACCGGCGAGGGCGGTGAAGGCCAGGAAGAGGATCAACGCAGCAGAGGTGACCAACCTTCCGGTCCGGCTGATGCCGGTCACCACCGAGGCCACTACGGTGTCGCGCTCCCCCGCCGCGTTCAGCCGCAGGTGGGTCTCCCGGATCCGGTGCAGGATGAACACCTCGTAGTCCATCGACAGCCCGAACAGAAAGGCGAACACCGCCATAGGTATCCAGATGGTGACCGCCCCGATGGCCGGGGTGTCGAAGAGCAACTCACTGCCGTGCCCCTGCTGCCAGACGAACACCACCACTCCGTACGCGGCGGCGGTGGACAGGGCGTTGAGGACCACTGCCTTCAGCGGAAGAACGACCGAGCGCAGTGCCCGCGCCAGCACGACGAAGGTGACCGCGGCGACGAGGAGCAGGACCAGCACCAGCGACCCGTAGACCGCGTCGACGAAGTCGACGTCGGTCGCGGGTGCGCCGCCGGCGAGCACGCCGGGGGTCGCGCGGGCGGTGTCGAGGATGCCGGTGATCGCCGCCCGACCCTGCTCGGCGGACGGGTCGGCAGCCGTCCAGACGTCGATGATCCGCGTGTCGCCCTGCGCCCACTGGTCCGGAGCGACGCTGCCCGTGACTCCGTCGAGTTGCCGCAGTTCGCCGGTGAGCGACGGCAGGGACCCGGCGGGTGCGAGCACCTCGATCGGGCGGGCGATGCCCTCGCCGAAGCCCGCGTCGACGATCCGGGCGAATGCCTGCGCGGGTGCCCCGCCCTGAGCGAGGGTCGCCGTCGCTGGTTGACCCAACCGCAGCGCGAGCGCGGGAGCTGCCAGTGCCAGCAGGACGAACCCGCTGACCAGCACGGACGCCACCGGACGCCGCGTGGTGAAATGAGCGATCCGGGTCCAGGCCCGGCTGTCCACTCGGTGCGGGCGTCGCGGACGATCCAGGCGGTCGCCCCAGGAGTACAGCACCACGGGCAGCAGGGTGAGCGCGACCGCAACGCTGACCAGCGGGATGAGCATCCCGGCGTAGCCGACACTGCGGAGGAATGGCACGGGCAGCACCACCAGCGCGGCCAGTGAGATGGCGACCGTCGTCCCACTGAGCGCGACCGCCCGACCCGCGCCCGCCATCGCCCGGACAATCGCCGTGTGCCGGGCGGATGCGCCGGTTTCGGCGTCCGGATCGTCGCGCTCCTCCCGCCAGCGGGTGACCACGAGCAGCGCGTAGTCGATGGCGACGCCCAGCCCGATCAGCGCCACGAGAAACTGCGCGATGAACGAAACGTCGGTGAGCGCGGTGACGCCGCGTACCAGCAGGAACGTCGTCGGAATGGCGACGGCGGCCATCATCAGGGGCACCACGGCCAGCCCGCTGGCAAAGACAACCGTCAGCACGATCAGGGCACCTGCAGCACCGAGGAGGGTCTCGTAGATCGGTCCGCGCTGGGCGCCGCTGTTGCGCCCGGAGAGCACCGGCTGGCCGGTCAGTTCGACCGGTGCGCCGAGGATCCGGGCCTGATCCACGGCGGCGGTGATCCCGGGCAGCCACCTTTCGTAGGGTGCGTTCGACGGAGTCGCCGGTGGATACAGCAGTGCGATGGTGGTACGCCCATCCGCGGAGACCAACGACTCGTCGCCGGTGCCCCGATAGAAGGCGCTCCGGCCGCCCGGCGGGGTCACCCGCGTCACCAACGCCGACCACTGCTCACGGACGTTGGCACTGGTGACGCTCGCACCCTTGGGCACCGTGACGACGAGCAGCAGCGGGGCGTTGCGCCCGCCGGTCTGACCGAAACGCTGCGCAAGGGCGTCGTTCGCCTCCTGCCCCGGCCGGTCCGGCAGGCGGGTCTCGTAGCTGAGCCGGTCGATCGTGCCACCCGCCAGCGCGCCCCCGGCCAGTGCGAGCGCCGCCCACACCAGAATTACCGGCAGCCGATGGGCGAGCACCCACCGTGTCATCCGCTCCATGGCGGCGTCCTCCCGATCGTCGCGGGCGCCAGGGCGCTGAGGACCCGGATCACCCGTCGTTTCGCAGCAGACGATGCCGGCTACCCGTGGTCGGTGTCGTCAGGCCGGCGATGGTGATCGAGCTACCGCAGGAGGTGCACGACTAGGCGAACTACATCCTCTGCGGTAGTACCGACTGCCGCGTCAGGGTGACGTGCCCCACGGGCGACTCGTCTATCGTTCCCGGCATGGTCGGCGCGGGTATGCGGAGGACGTTGTGGTTGGTCGCTGAGCCCATCGGCCTCACCGTCCTGGTGATCGTCGGCGCCCGGACCGCGCCGCCTGGTCGCGAGGTGCTCGACGTCACCGGCTTTCTGCTGCTGACCTTCCCGGCCCTGGCGACCGCGGCACGCCGGCAGGTGCCGGTGCCGGTGCTCGCGCTGACCGCAGCTGCCCTGGTGGCGTACCAGATCAGGGGTTATCCGGGCGTCACCCCGGCGCTGCCGGTCCTGCTCGCCCTGTACGCGACGGTGACCGCGGAGCACCGCAGGGCTGCCGGGGTCGCCATCGGCCTCATCCTGGTCGGCGGTTTCGCCGGGGAGGTGGTGGCGTCCGGCGATGCCGGGCCACCCGCCGACTCGTTCCAGCGCTGGTTCCTGCTCATCGGTTGGATGGTCGCGATCAGCGTCGCGGCGGAACTTTCCCGCCAGCGCCGCTGCTACCTCGAGCAGGTCGAGCAACGCGCCGTCGACGCGGAGCGCACCCGCGAAGAGGCCGCCCGGCGCCGCGCCGACGAGGAGCGGCTGCGTATCGCCCGCGAACTGCACGACTCGCTCACCCACTGCATCTCGATCATCAACATCCAGGCGGGGGTCGCCGTGCACCTGGCCCGCAAGCGCGGCGAGGCGGTGCCCGACGCGATGGTCGCCGTCCAGGAGGCGAGCCGCGAGGCGATGCGGGAGTTGCGCGCCACACTGGAGGTGCTGCGGGCCGAGAGTCCGGCGGGCGAAGCGCGCCTGGATCGGCTGGATGACCTGGTCGACGGCGCCCGCAGGGCTGGCCTGCCGGTGACCCTGACCGTCGGCGGCCAGCCTCGTCCGTTGCCGTCGGCGGTCGACCGCGCCGCGTACCGGATCGTCCAGGAGTCCCTGACCAACATCGCCCGGCATGCGGGCCCGGCGACGGCGTCGGTCGAACTCCGCTACGACGTTGGCGCGCTCGCCGTTCGCGTCGACGACGACGGTGCCGGCGTGGCGACCGCCGACCTCGCCCCCGGCATCGGGCTGCTCGGCATGCGGGAACGGGTCGCCGCGCTGGGCGGGTCGTTGGAGACAGGCCCGCGCGACGGGAGCGGCTTCCGGGTAGATGCCACCCTCCCGCTGGACGGTCCGGCATGATCCGGTTGCTGCTCGTCGACGACCAGGCGCTGGTCCGCGCCGGTTTCCGCGCGCTGCTCGATGCCGAAGACGACCTTGAGGTGGTCGCCGAGGGCACCAACGGCCGTGAAGCGGTCGACCTCGCGGGCCGGCACCGCCCCGACGTCGCGCTGATCGACATACAGATGCCGGTCCTCGACGGCATCCAGGCCACCCGGCAGATCGCGGCGGACCCGGCGCTGAGCGGTGTGCACGTCGTCATCCTCACCAACTACGGGCTCGACGAGCACGTCTATGCCGCGCTGCGGGCCGGGGCAGCGGGCTTTCTGGTCAAGGACACTGAGCCCGAGGACCTCCTGCACGGCGTCCGAGTCGCTGCCCGGGGCGACACGCTGCTCTCCCCAGCGATCACGCGCCGGCTCATCAGCGAATACCTGACGCACCCGCCGCCGGGCGCACGCGGGGCGGAGTTGGCGACCCTGACCCGGCGGGAACGCGAGGTGGTCGCGCTCGCCGCCCGTGGCCTGTCCAACGACGAGATCGCCGCACGGATGGTGATCAGCGTCGCCACGGCGAAGACCCACATCAGTCGGGCGATGACCAAGCTGCGGGCCCGTGACCGGGCGCAGCTCGTGGTCCTCGCGTACGAGGCCGGCCTGGTGGTGCCCGGCGGCGGGTGAGGCCGGCGACACCCATTACCGGTTCATGACAATTCGTGGATCTCGTGCGGATATCCAGCTGGCAGCTTCTGGTGAGTGATCCAACAGCTGTCTCGCACCGAGTCCAGGCCCACCGTCGTGGAGTCCGACGCGACGCGCGTCCGATTCCGTCACCGGACCAGGAACACCCTCGCCGTGGGACGACCACAGCGAGCCGAGTGGGCGGATGCCGCGAAGGGCGTCTGCATCATCCTCGTCGTCCTGTGGCACGTCGTCGTGAAGGACTACCTCCAGATCGACTGGCACGTCGGCGTACCGGTGCCGGGCTTCTGGGGAACGCTGGGTGAGCAGTTCCTTCCGCTGCGGATGCCACTGTTCTTCACCATCTCGGGCGTCTTCGCGGCGAACGCCGCCCAGCGGCCGTGGCGGGTCGTCGCCCGCAGCCGGATCGCCGGGTTCCTCTACCTGTACGCCGTCTGGCTGCTGATCCACACAGTGGTCCTCGCCGCCGCGCCGGACCTGCCGACCGACCGTGCCACCTCGGCGCTCGGTCTGCTGGAGCAGTTCACCATCACGCCGTCCAACCTCTGGTACCTGTATGCCCTGGCGCTGTACTTCACGATCGCCAAGGTGACCCGTCGAGTGCCCGGGGCGCTGGTCCTGGTCCCCGCCGCAGCGCTCTCCGCCGTGGCCGCCGCCGGACTGCTCGACACCCCGGGCAACCGCGCCGGCCTCTACCAGAACCTGGTCTTCTTCCTCGCCGGCCTGCACCTGCGGCCGCAGATCCAGAGGTGGGCTGGCACCGCCACCCGCCGCCGGCTGTTGCTGACCTCGGGGGCCTACGTCCTGGCGCTCGTCGCGATGGCGGCGGCGGGCGCCCAGCAATGGTTCGGGGTATGGACGGCGGTCTCCTGCGTGGCAGTGATCTTCGGCATAACCGCCGCTGCCCGGCTGGCCCGGTGGTCGGCGCTCAGTAGGCCGCTGGCTAGGCTCGGCCGCATCACCCTGCCGATCTACGTCGTTCACATGCCGGTCCTGGCCCTGCTGCACCGGCTGTTGCTCGTACCGGTTTCCGGGCTGGGTGGGTCTGCTCAGGGCCTGATCGTGCTCGGTTATCCGATTCTGCTGAGCGGGCTGGTGATCGGGCTGAGCCTGGCCATCCACCGCGGGCTGCTGGCGGTGCACGCGGGCTGGCTGTTCGCGCTTCCCGGCCAGCGCCGGGTGGAGGTGGCCGGATGAGCGCCCTCGCCGAAGCCCTTGTCGACCTGGACGCGATCGTCAGCAACGTGCGGACGATCGCGTCGGTCACCGGCACCGGACTGATGGCAGTGGTGAAGGCCGACGGATTCGGCCACGGCGCGGTGCAGGTGGCCCGGTCCGCGCTGCGCGCCGGGGCCTCCTGGCTGGGGGTGACCTCCTCGGCCGAGGCGCTGACCCTCCGCGAGGCGGGTGTGACCGCGCCCACGTTGAGCTGGCTGCACGGCCCGGATGACGACTTCGGTATGTTGATCAAGGGAGACGTCGACGTCGGCGTGTCCACGACGACGCACCTGCACGCCGTCGCCGACGCGGCCCGTCTGCTCGGCGTACCGGCGATGGTGCAGCTCAAGGCGGATACCGGGTTGTCCCGCAACGGGGCCGCCGGGGACGACTGGCCCGAGTTGGTCGGTTGGGCCCGCAAGTACGAACGGGAGGGTGGGATCCGGGTGCGCGGGGTGTGGTCCCACCTCGCCGACGCCGACCTGCCGGGCGCCCCGGCACTCGGCCAGCAGGTGGCGATCTTCGAGGAGGCGCTGCGGACCGCGCGGTCGGCTGGTCTGGACCCCGACCTGGTCCACCTGGCCAACTCGGCGGCCGCGCTCTCCGCCCCACGGACCCGCTTCGACCTCTGCCGGATCGGGATCGCCCTCTACGGCGTGGACCCGTTCGGCGCGAGCGGTCCCGGCGAGTTCGGGCTGCACGCCGCGATGACCCTGCGAACGAGAGTCGTCAACGTCAAGCGGGTGCCGGCCGGCACTGGCGTCTCCTACGGCCCGGAGCACGTGACCGGCGCACCGACCACACTGGCGCTGCTGCCGCTCGGCTACGCCGACGGGCTGCCCCGGGCCACGGGCGGTCGCGCCTCGGTGTGGCTCGCCGGTCGCCGGTGCCCGATCGTCGGGCGCATCGCCATGGACCAGTGCGTGGTCGACGTCGGGGATCTTCCCGTGACGATCGGCGACCCGGTCGTGGTGTTCGGCCCCGGCGAGGGTGACCAGCGCCCTCCGACGGTCGTCGAGTGGGCCCGCTGGGCCGACACCAACCCACACGAGATCTTGACCGGCATCGGGGCCCGGGTGGCCCGCGAGCACCTCCACGGAAGGGCACGGAATTCATGACAACCCGACTGGCAGTGCTGTACGGCGGGCAGAGCGGCGAGCACGACGTGTCCTGCCGCTCGGCGGCGAGCATCCTCGCCCACCTGGACCGTGAGCGGTACCAGGTCACCGAGGTGCTCATCGACCGCGACGGCGGATGGCACGTCGGCGGTCGACCGACGCCCCTTCCTGCGGCGCTGCGGGTCCTGCGCGCCCAGGACGTGGTGTTCCCCGCCCTGCACGGCCCGTACGGGGAGGACGGCACCGTGTCGTCGCTACTGGAATGGCTCGGTGTGCCGTACGTCGGCAACGGCGTCTTCGCCAGCGCCGCCGGCATGGACAAGGGGGTCACCAAGCGGCTCCTCGCTGCGGACGGCCTGCGGGTCAGCCCGGGGGTGACCCTGCGTCCCGGTGAGGCCCTGTCGCCCGAGGACCAGCGTCGGCTGGAACTGCCGGTGTTCGTGAAGCCGGCCCGCGCCGGGTCGAGCCTGGGCGTGGTCAAGGTGGACGACTGGGCGGGGGTTCCCGCCGCGCTGGAGCAGGCCCGCCAGGTCGACCCGAAGGTGCTCATCGAGCAGGGGGCACGGGGACGCGAGATCGACGTGGCCGTCCTCCAGCACCCGGACGGCCGGGTGCAGGCCGGCCCGCCGCTGGAGATCCGGGTGACCGGCGCCGGCTTCTTCGACTACGACGCGAAGTACGACGGCGGGGCGATCTTCCAGATTCCCGCCCCGCTCGACGCGGCGACCACCGAGGTGCTCCAGGACCGCGCGGTCCGCGCCTTCCAGGCCCTCGACTGCCGCGGGCTGCTGCGGGTCGACTTCTTCCTGCCCACCGAGGGGTCGCCCGAGCCCATCGTGAACGAGGTCAACACGTTCCCCGGTTTCACCGCCGCGTCACAGTTCCCGCAGATCTGGCAGCAGGCCGGCATCGAGTTCGCCGCGCTGATCGACATCCTGATCGCCGGCGCGCTCGCCGACCAGGACCACGGCCACCCCAGCGGGTTGCCCCGGCCGGCCCGAGCGGTCGACCTGGTGTGAGGCAGTGGGCGGTGCCCGGTCACCTGATCGGGCACGCCCGAGGCCCTCGGGCGCCGTCGGACCCGACGATGGTGACGGTGGTGTTGGTGTTCGCCGCGCTGACCTGCGCCGCGGCGGCGACCGTCGTGCAGATGATCTGGTCGACCGCGTGCGCTGACAACGCCCGCGCGGCGATGTTCGCCCGCACCGTGAGGTCACCGGACTGATCGGCTCCCGCCGTCACCGTCACCGGGTCGAGCCCGGCCGGGACGTCGCTGGTGAATCCCTGCGCGCGTTCGTTCTCCTGCGGTCCGGCCGCGAGCAGCGAGAGCGCGGCGGCGGGCGACGGGTCCGTGTTGACCGAGCGGAGGACCAGCACCAGTTCGCCCTGCGCGAGCAGGTAGAGCCAGGTCCCCTGGGCGGGGCCGCTGATCGACGGGCGACCGGTGATGACCGCGCTGGGTCGTACCCCACAGCCCGCCGCGAGCAGCGTCAGAAGCAGTCCGCCGGCGAGCAGCGCGCGGCCCGTTCGTCGGCCGGTCACCGGGCACCTCCGGTGTCCACCGTCTGGCGGGGCACGCGGAGGGTGAACACCGCACCGCCGTGGGTGCCGTTGCCCGCGACGAGACTCCCCCGTCGCTCGCCGTGGCGGTGCAGGCGCGCGTTCTCCCAGGAGATGGCGAGGCCGAGGCCGCTGCCCTCGGAGCGGGTTCGCGCGGTGTCGGCCTTGTAGAGGCGGTCGAAGACGTGTGGCAACACCTCCGGGTCCAGTCCGGGCCCCCGGTCGGCCACCTCGATGGTGACCCAGTCCGGGTCGGCGCTGAGTCGCACCGACACCGGCTCGGCACCGTGCCGGAAGGCGTTGCCGACCAGGTTGGCGACGATGACGTCCAGTCGGCGGGGATCGAGCCGGGCCACGATGCCAGGTGGCAGTTCCGTTCGTACCCGGTCCAGCCAGCCGCGGATCCGCAGGGTCGCGGTCACCGCCGCGGCCACGTCCACGTCGTCCAGGGCGAGCCGCGCGGTGCCGGAGTCGAACCTGCTGATCTCGATGAGGTCGTTGACCAGTTGGGTGAGGTTCTGCGTCTCCTGGCTGACCAGCCGGGCGGCCCGGCCCGCGTCCCCGGGCAGGTTTTCCGCCTCCTCGTCGAGCACGTCGGTGACCGCCGTCATCGCGGCCAGCGGCGTCCGGAGTTCGTGCGAGACGTCGGCCACGAATCGGCGGGCGTCGGATTCCAACCGCCGCAGCTCGCCGACCTGCCGCTCCAGCGTGCCCGCGGTGTCGTTGAAGGTCCGTGCCACATCGGCCAGTTCGTCGGCGCCCCGGACCGTCAACCGGGTGCTCAGGTCGCCCTCACCGAGGCGGCGCGCCGCCCGGCTGAGGTCGCGGACGGGTCGCAGGACTCCGCGGGCGGACAGCAGGGCCAGCAAGACGGCGAGGACCAGGGACAACCCACCGGTCAGCCACGCCCTGGTGGCGAGCTGGTCGATGCTCTGCTGCTCGGGCACGAGATTGCGCACCGAGTAGACCTCCACTCCGGACGGGCGGGACGTGCCGTCCGCGCGGTCCAACGCCAACTGGGTACCGATGAGCAGCGCGGGCTCTCCGGCGAGTGAGACCCGTTGCCAGGCGATGCGACCGTCACGGACCTTCTGCCGTAGCTCGGGGGTGAGCGGGTCGGCGAGTTCGGAGCCGCCCTGGGCCCGCATGTCCCGGTAGATGACCACCGCGAAGCTCTCCCGGTCGCTGAGGCGCTGGGCCAACAGTTCGAGGTCGTCCTGGGTCGGCGGAAGCTGGGCGATCGGGTAGACCTTGGTGAGCTGGTCGGTCAGCGACATCACCGCGGCGTCCTGCGCCTGTTGGAGGATGACGTTCCGAGCCTGGAAGTAGCTGCCACCGGCCACCGCCACCGTCGTGGTCACGCCCAGCAGCGCGAACGCCAGGACGAGCCGGACCCGTAGACCCGAGACCCACGCGCCGACCCGGCGCCACAGTGTCACAACGGCCCGAACCGGTATCCGAAACCACGCACGGTCTGGATGTAGAGCGGTGCCGACGAATCGGCCTCGATCTTGGCGCGTACCCGCTGGACACACGCGTCCACGAGTCGCGAGTCGCCGAGATAGCCGTGCTCCCAGACGGCCTCCAGCAGCTGCTGGCGGCTGAGCACCTGGCCCGGCGTGTGCGAGAGTTCGAGCAGCAGCCGCAGCTCCGTCGGGGCGAGGCTGATCGGCGTTCCGTCCTTGCTGACCACGAGCGCGGCCCGGTCGATGGTCAACGCGCCGTGCTGTTCCAGGCCGGCCCGGTCGCCGCCGCGCCGCGAGTCGCCACCGGTGCGTCGCAGCACCGCGCGGATGCGTGCCTCCAGTACCCGGGCCTGCACGGGCTTGACCACGTAGTCGTCGGCGCCGGCCTCCAGGCCCGCGACCACGTCCATGTCGTCGTTGCGGGCGGTGAGCATGATGATCGGCAGGTCGCCGAGTTGTCGGATCCGGCGGCAGACCTCGAACCCGTCCATCCCGGGCAGCATGAGATCGAGGACCACGACATCGGACGGGGTGGTGCGCAGCCGCTCCAACCCCTGCTCACCGGTGCCCACGGCATGCACGCTGTGGCCCTGTCGGGTGAGCGCCAACTGCAGTCCGTCGCGCACCGTCTGGTGGTCTTCGATCAACAGCACCTGGGACATGTCGTCAAGTATCCCATCATGAGATGTTTCGGGTTTCGGTCGATGGCGACGACTCAGGGCTCTGCGGGGAGAGCGGCACCGCGAAATCCGTCGAACGCACCAGGAACACCACAGCTCCCACCAGGAACATCGTCGACGCGGCCGCTGCCACGATGGCGACCAGCAAGCCGCGCTGCACCGACGCGGCCAGGCCGGGCACTACCACCACCAGCGCCCAGACCAGCACGACCAGCCCGACTGCCGTCTCGGCCAGCCTGCGCCAGAGGCTGCCGCCGTCCGCACCGCCGGCCGCGTCGCGGTCGCCGGGCCAGGCCGCCAACGCGGCTGCGGCCAGGCAGAACACCGTCACCCCCAGCAGTACGCCACCGAGCACGTCACTGAACCGGTGCCAGCCCGCGATCATCGTGGCGGAGGCGATCACCGAGACACCCGCCGCGCCCGGCACCGCCAGCCACCTTCGGGCCCACCCCGGCAGGACCAGCATGAACGCCAGCAGCAGGGCGGTCGCCGCCGCGACATGGCCGCTGGGGAAGCTGTTGTGGGTGGTGGAACTCTCGATCTGCAGGTCCGGGCGGGGCAGCGCCGACTTCACCGCGCTGGCCACCAGCACCGCGCAGACGACCATGCCCACGCCGACGACCCCGGCGACCAGCCGCCGGCGGAGCACACCCACCAGCAGCACCACGCCGAGCAGGACCGCGATCAGGGTCGGGTCGCCGAAGGTGGCCAGCACACTCTTGGCCGGATCCACCAACACGGTCTGCTGTTCGTACCCTCCGCCCCGCTCGGCGCGCGGCAGGAGCACCCCGTCCAGCCACTGCCCCGAATCCGTCCGCACGAAGACGGCGCCGGTGAGGGCCAGGGCGAACAGACCGCAGAGCGCCGCCGCGAGCAGCCGAAGCCCCAGTGGCACTACCGCGCGGGCGTGGGGCAGCGGTCGCGCCGGACCGGGCGTCGACCGCCCGACGGAGTACAACGATCCGATGGACATGGCGACCATGCTCGCCCCAGCAGGTCCGTACCCCGTCCTCGAATTGTCTTGGTTCTGTCACAAACACCCCCACCGCTTCCGGAAAAGCGCATGGTCGGCGGTGGGGTTGGGTGGGCCTGGACGGCACGGCGGGATTCACATGCTTACATGCAACTATGTTTTACCCAGCCGAGATCAGCCACCACTAGGGTCAGGACGCCGATCGATGTTTTCCGTCGGCGGTGCGAAAAATCCATCCGGAGTGAGTTGGGGAACCGGAAGGTGTTGGCACATGCAGGGAATTCCAGTCGCCAGCCTGGTCATCGGCATCGCATCCTCGCCGGCCGAGCGGCGACATCTGGCCCGGCTGCTCGGTGGCAGTGACGCCTTCCTGATCGTCTCGACCGTCGACCAGGCACGAGAGTTCCTCGGGGTGGTCGAGGCGCCTCCCGCCCCGGCTCCCCCGACCACTGTGGCACTCGCCGAGGTGGCACCGAGCCCACAGCCACCGCCACCGGACCTGGCCGTCGACTCCGACCGCCGGGTGCTGCGCTGGCGCGACCAGGAGATCGACCTGACCCGGTTGGAGCACGACGTGCTGCTCTGCCTGGTGCACGCGCCCGGTCAGGTCTGGACCTACGAGCGCCTGCACCTTGAGGTCTGGGGCAACCGGCACCTCGGCCGGGGCTCCGACATGCACTCGGTGGTCCGCCGGGTGCGCGGCAAGCTGGCCCGGCTCAACGCCGCGGCGACGATCCACTCGGTGCGCGGCGTCGGCTTCCGGCTCGCCCCCGTCTGAACCCCGGACGCGGTCCGGCCCGCCTGGTCGGGGACCAGGCGGGCCGGACTTCTTCGGCTAGTGCTCAGGTGTCAGCACCTGATGGGCGCCAACCCGAAGTTCTCCACGGTCGGAGTGGCGGTGTCGATCCTGGTCTGACGGGTCTGCGGCTTCCAGCCGTCCTTGGCCACGATCATCGTGAGCGGGTTGTTGCGGCGGTCCACCCAGTAGGCGTACTTGCCCTCGGCATCGGTGGCGAAGGTGTACGACGCCGCCCACGAGTCGACCTGTACGACAGCGCCGGTCAGCGGCGATGTCGCACCCTGGCAGCTGGTGCCGGTGACCGTACCCATGAGCTTGCCCCAGGTCTTCGGGGGGTTCGCGGTCATGGTCACCGCGACCGGTGCCACCGAGTACGGGGTGTTCTCGGAGATCGCGACCGCGCCGGAGTAGGTGCCCGGCTGGTCCACGTTCGCCGTCAGGCCGACGGTGACAGTGACCTTCGCACCCGGTGCGAGGGTGACCGCCGACTTGTCGATGGTCATCCAGCTGACGTCGGCCGCCGACTCGGAGCATCCCTCGAAGCCCGGGAGCACCTCGCTGTCCGGAGCCGCGTTGAAGCTGCCGGACGAGCCGCCGATCTTGTAGAAGCCGCACGCCGCGCCGCCGCGGTACCGCGCGGTGTTGGAGTTCGGCAGGTTGGACCACGAACCGGCGGCCGGGTCGAAGGCGAAGCCGGCGTTGCTGATGGCTCCACCCTGCGAACCGCCGACGACGAGGAGCTTGCCGCTGGCCACGGCGTACGAGCTGGCCCAGTTGTCGGCCGGCGCGTCGGCGACGGCGGTCCACGTGTTGGCACCCGGGTCGAAGGCGTAGCTGGACTTCTGCGCGACGGAACCGTCGTTGCCGCCGGTGCAGTAGAGGACACCGTCGATCCCGCCGCAGGAGGCGAAGGCCACCGACTTCGGGTAGTTGGCCAACGTCTCCCAGGTGTCACTGGTCGGGTCGTACCGGACGACGCTGTTCGACATCGGCAGGCAGGCCGCCGTCGTGCAGCCCCCGACCGCGTACAGCTTGCCGTCGACGACGGCCTGGCCGGCCGCGGCCCGCGGCGCCGGGTTGTCGGCCAGCTCGGTCCAGGTGTTGGCCCCCGGGTCGTACGACCAGGTGGCGGAGTCCGGGCCTGCGTCGGCCCAGCCACCGCTGACAATGATCTTGCCGTTCACCACGCCCGCGGTCACTGCGTTACGTGCGCCGGGAAGGTCGGCGATCGCCGTCCAGGTCTGCGCGGCCGGGTCGTAGGCGTAGTTCTTGGTGGTGGAGGCCTCACCGTCGCCGCCACCGAGCGAGTACACCTTGCCGTCCAGGTTCACCACCCGGTTGTCCATGATCGTGGCCGGGTAGTTGGCGATGTCGGTCCACGGCGCCGCCTGCGGGTCGGCCGCCGCGGCAGCCGCCTTGGCCTCCTTGCCGGACGCCTTGGCGGCGAACGACGTCGGTACGGTGAGCCGCTGCTCCGGTGCGCCGCTGGACCCGAGCACCTGCTGCCGGGTGACAGTGGAGCCGTCCGCCCGCAGAAGCTCGAATCCGTTGTCCCGCTCACCGAACTTGACCTCGACCGGCGCGCCGCCGGTGTTGGTCACCGTGAACGACTTGCTGGTCTTGCCGTTGGGCATCTGGAGCGTCGCGCTCAGCTGCGTCGGGGTCACCGACAGCCGGCCGGCCGCGAGCTGGAAGTTCGCGGTGGTCGCCCAGTCGGCCTCGACGTCGACAGGCTTGGTCTGGCTGACGTAGTTGCCGGCGGTCGCCGTGAACGGGTGCTCGCCGGTCAGCGACGAGTAGATCCAGTAGAAGCCGTCGGCCAGCCCCGGGTCGTCGGGGGTCGCCACGGTGACGGCCTTCTCCGCGGGCCGGTCCTTGCTGGTGACTGTCGCGCCGTTGACGTAGCTGTCGTCGTTCTTGTCGCGGACGTTGCCGACGACCAGACCGCCGTCGAGCGGCACGCAGGTGACCTGGCTGCCGATCAGGACGTTGTCGACCTCCCACCACCACTCGTACGAAGCGTCGTAGTAGTGGAACCGGACCTGCACCTGCGCCTTGCCGGCGGCCTGCGGGATCGGGATCTCGGTCAGCTTCGGTCCCCGGACGTCGGTCTCCTGCCGGAGCACGTTGGTCCAGGTGGCACCGCCGTCGATGCTGAGGTCCACGTCGGCGGTGTCGTCGTTGAGCTGGTTGAAGTCCTGGTTGAACCGGATGACAGGGGCCGTGACGCTGGTCAGGTCGACCACCGGGCTGACCAGGGAGGTGTCCTGGCTGGTGCCCGCTCCGTAGGCGTCGCTGTCGATCATCGCGAAGTTGCCGGTGCCGCCGGTCAGGTTGCCCCGGTCGCCGTCGTCGGTGAACTTCCAGACCTGACCGCTGCCCGCGTTGTCCACGACGGTCCAGCCGGCCGGCGTGGTAGTGGCGTCGAAGGTCTCGTACTCACCGTCGGAGCCGGTCGTGTATCCGGGCGCGGTGGTGCAGACGCTGCTGTCCACCGGCACGGCGACGTTGGCGGTCGCGTTGCCCGAGCCGACCACGACCTCCTTGGTGACGGTCTGGTAGCCGGGGTACTGCGACTCGTACTTCAGGGTGTACGTCTGCCCGGACGGCAGCTTGATGCTGTAGCGGCCGTTCGACGGGGTGGTGTAGTCGTAGACACCGGACACGCCCGTCACTGTCACCTTCGCGTACAGCGGCCAGCCGTGGCCGGAGCCGTCGGTGACCGCTCCGGTGACGTTGACACTGGGCACCGCCGTGAGGGCGACGTTGAGCGTCGTGGTGGCGCCCTTGGCGACAGTTGCCGTCTTGGTGGTGCTGCCGTAGCCGAACGCCGCGACGGCGACCTGGTAGTCGCCGGTGGGGAGTTGGGTGGAGAACTTGCCGTCGGCACCGGTGGTCAGCTCACGCGCGGACGGGCCGGTGAGCGTCACTGTCGCGCCGGCGATCGGGGCGCCGGAGGTCGCGTCGGTGACAGTGCCGGTCAGCGTGCCGATGTCGCCGGTCGGGGCGGCGTTGAGCAGCGCGAGGGCGTCCAGTCGTCCTTCGCCGTAGACGTTGTTGTCGGCGGCGGTGCCGCCACACTGGTCGTCGGCCTCGTCGATCGCGGCGCCGTTGAGCAGCGCGCGGGTCGCGTTGACGTCACCGACCAGCGACGGCGCCGCCGAGTACAGCAGCGCGATCGCGCCCGCGAGGTGCGGTGCGGCCATCGAGGTGCCGCTGATGCTGCCGTAGGCGTTGCCTGGGATGCTCGACCGGACGTTCACACCCGGCGCCGAGATGTTGGGCTTGATCTCACCGTTCTGACCGGCGCCGCGGGAGGAGAAACCGGCGACGTTGTTGTTGACGTCGTACGCGCCGGTGGAGTAGTTGCTGACGAGGCTGCCTGGCGAGCCACTGGTCTGGCAGGCCGGTCCGCTGTTGCCGTTGGACCAGGTACCGAAGATCCCGGACGCGGTCCAGGCGTCCGTCACGTCCTCCATGAACGGCTCGTTGGACGGGTCCCGGGTGCCCCACGAGTTGTTGATGATGTTCGGTCGCTTGCTCGCGTCCGCGTTCTGACCGTTGAGGTCCAGCGGCTCGAGCATCCACTGACCGGATTCGACCAGAGCGGCGTCACTGGGGCAGCAACCGTTCGCCGCGATCCACTTCACCCCGGGGGCGACACCGATCTGGTTCGCGCCGTCGGAGCCGGCCATGGTGCCCATCGTGTGCGTACCGTGGCCGTCGCCGTCGCACGGGGCGGTGGCGCAGGCGCCGGTGGCGTTGGCGGCGTTGAACCAGTTGTAGTTGTGGTCGAACGTCCCGTCACCGTTGTTGCCACGGTAGGAGTTCACCAGCGCCGGGTGGTTGAACTGCACCCCGGTGTCGATGTTCGCGATGGTGATGCCCTCGCCCTTGACGCCGTACTGGGACCAGACGTCGTCGGCGTTGATGTTGGCGATGCCCCACTCCAGGGCGTTCACGGTCTTCTCGTCGGTGCCCTTGGTCGTCTCCGGCACCTTGTACGCGACGGGCGCGTAGAGGCCTTCGACCTCCGAGTGCCCGGCGAACTTCTGGGCCATCGCCAGCGAACCGCTGTTCACCTTGATGGCGTTGGTGGCCCAGAAGGTCTGGTACTTGGTGCCCGAGCTGTCGAGGTCGGCCCGGATCTTGCCCTGGCTCGCGGCGGCGGTCTTGCGCAGCGCGTCCGCCACCGCCGTGCCCCGCTTCGACCAGTCCTTGATCGCGCTGGCCTTGCTCAGGTCCGCCCGGTCCTTGAACCGGATCCAGAAGTCCCCTTCACTCTTGGCCTGGAGCTGCTTGGCGAGCTCCGGTCGGATCTTGTCCCCTGCCGGGGCGCCCGCCCCCATCGCACCGCCCGGCGCGGCCTGCGCGCCCGAGCTGATGGTGGCCAAGCATGTCGCGGCGAGGATCGTCGCCGCGCCGGCGCTCACCAGTGATCTGGCTGCGCGCCGCCATTGTGGACGTCTGAACATCGGTGCTGCCTCCCTCAGAACGACCCAGGGTGTAATGGGCCATGGTGGACCTCCCCATGCACCGCGCGGGTCACGCCGGTTGCCCGAGTGGACACTATGATCGAGAAGAACGGACGATCAAGAACTTGCCGTGAGCAACTTGTCGCTAAGAGTTGCCCTGGCTGGCGGCGCGCTTGCCAATCATTGTCAGGACCGTGACGAGAGTTGGGCAGGGATGCCCATCGATCCCGGGTGGTGCGGTGGCCGAGGACGAGGCAACGGTGAACAGGGGTGATCCGGCCGACGAGCCGTTCCCACTGCTGATCGCGGTGACCCCGTCGCCGGCCGAGCGCATCCGGCTCGCAGAGCTTCTCGACGGCATCGCACCGCTGCTGCTGGTCGCCGACCTCGACGAGCTGCGCCGCCTGATCGCCGCTCCGCAGCAGGTCGCGGCCCCGTCCGAACCGGCGCCGGTCGCCGCCCTGGTGATCGACTCGGCCCGCTCCAGCGCCCGCTGCGGTGAGCGTGAAATCGACCTCACCCGCCTGGAGCACGACCTGCTGACCTGCCTGGTCACCGAACCGGCCCGGGTCTGGAGCTACGCCGAGCTGCACCGGTCGGTCTGGGGTGACGAGGGGCGCGAACGCAAGGCGGACGTGCAGTCGCTGGTCAAGCGGCTGCGCCGCAAGCTGCACGACCTGGGCACCGGGGCGACCATCGATGTCGTCCGCGGGGTGGGGCTGCGGCTGACCGATCACCAGCAGGCGCGGGTCGAACGAGCCTGACAGCCACGTCGCATGAACTGATCACGCCCGGGGTACGCCAGGAAGATCAGCACCGACACAGGCGACGAAGAGCGCTGGTAAGGAGAGTCAGGATGGCATTCCCCAATCCCTCGACCGTGTCCATCGGGCTGAAGAAGGCCGCGCACGTCGGGATCGCGGTGAGTGACCTCGACCGCTCGGTCGCGTTCTACCAGGCCCTGCTCGGCGCGGAACCGGTCGTCCGGGACGAGAGCATGCACGGCGCCGGGTTCGCGCAGTCACAGGGGCTACCGACGACGAAGCTGCGGTACGCCACGTTCAACCTCGACAACCTCGGCATCGACCTGATCCAGTTCCAGGAGCCGGTCGGAGACGCCGCCCAGGTGGCTGCCAACCGGCCGGGCTCGATGCACCTGTGCTTCCACGTCGACGACGTGCGCGCGGTCTACGACCGGATGAACGAGGCCGGGTTCGAGTTCCTCGGGCAGCCGTACACGTTCGCGTCCGGCGAGGTGGAGCCGCCGGCGGCGGTCGGCACCGATGTCGCGTACTTCAACGATCCGGACGGGACGAACCTGGAGATCATCGCGCCGAAGGGTGGCTTCGCCCGCAGCGAGTGAGCCCACGGGTGGCGTGGGGGTCCGGCCGGAGACGGCAGGCCCCCATGCCGATCCCCGGAGGGACAACTGTCAGATCAGCCCGGCCCGGGCCCACAGCAGGCGTCCCGGCCCAGCCACCAGGCCGACGCCCGCCAGGTGGTCGTGCACCCGCGCCGCCGACCAGCGCAGGGTGGCACGCCAATGCGGGTTGGCGCGGGCGGCGGCACGACCGACCGCCGGCGCAATGCCCACCGCCGAGTACGCGTCGGGGTGGACCAGGCGGTTGGCGATCGTGTAGGCGGCGCGACCGACCAACAGTCGGGCGTACGCCATGCCCACCGGGCCGGTGGCCGCGACCGCGGCGGCCAACTCCTCGCGGGCGAACCGGACGTGTCGTGCCTCCTCCACCACGTGGATGCGGGAGACCATCCGGATGAGCGGCTGGAGCGACTCGTCCGCCATGATCTCGCGCTGGAACGCGTCGAGGATCTCCTCGGCGATGAGGATCGCCGCGTACATCCGGGGGCCGCTGGCGGTGGCCTTGAGGAAGCGCCCGAGGTGGTGGTCGACGGTGTTCGCGCGGTAGACCGGACAACCCGTCGCCTCGATCAGCCGGCCGAACATGATGGAGTGCCGGCACTCGTCGGCGACCTCGGTCAACGCGTACTGGGCCTGCCGGCTCGTCGGGTCGGCGCGGTAGTACTCCCGGATCAGCATCTGCATGAGGATCGTCTCGAACCACAGCCCGGCGCTGGCCGCGCTGGCCACCTCGTGCTTGGTGAGCTCGACGCGCTGTTCCTCGCTGAACTGCTCCCACAGTGGCGTGCCGTAGAGGCTGCTGCGCTGTGGCGGGAGCCAGTAGGCGCCGGGGGTGTGCGGTGCGTCCCAGTCGATCTCGACGGTGGGGTCGTAGCTGGTCCGTAGTGAGGACGTGAGCAGTCGCTCGGCGACCGCCGCACGCCCGGTTTCCGCCGCCTCCATGGCTCCTCCATATTGACGTGACGACCAGTAACTGTTACGAGTAGTAGCATGCAATCGCCGCTCACCGATGTCAATGCATCCGATCCGCCGGCCACGCCCCCCGACGGCGATCCGAAGGCGAAGCGCAACGGCCGCCGAGACCGCTGGGCGGACCATCGTGAGCAACGACGGCAGGAGCTGGTCGGGGCCGCCGTGCAGGCGCTGCTGCGGCACGGGCCGGAGGCCGACATGGAACAGGTGGCAGCCGCCGCGGGCGTCAGCAAACCGGTCCTGTACCGCTACTTCGCCGACAAGTCGCAGCTCTGGGTCGCGGTCAGCGAGGTGGTGGCAGCCCGGATGGTCGACACCATCGCGCCCGCCATCGAACAGGTCCGCGAGGAACGTGACCTGGTCGAGGCGACGATCGACGCCTACCTGGGCGTGATCGAGTCGGAGCCGAGGCTCTACCGGTTCCTGATGCACCAGTCCGGCGACCCCGCCATCCACCAGGTTATCGCCGGCACCAGCCGGCAGGTGGCCGCCGGGCTCGCCCGGGTGATCGGCGACCGGCTACGTACGCTCGGCCTGGACGCCGGTCCCGCCGAGCCCTGGGCGTACGGCCTGGTGGGCTTCGTGCAGGCGGTCGGCGACTGGTGGACCACGCACGGCCAGCCGATCAGCCGCGGCGCCCTCACCGACTACCTGACCGCTCTGCTGTGGAGCGGCATCGAGGGGGTGCGGGCCAGCGCCGACCTGCCGCACGAACTCACCCGCGCCCACGAGCGGATCGTGCCATGAGTTACCACGGCCCGGCGGGTGTCGAGGGCACCCCGGTCCGGGTGCACCTCACCGGGCGGTGGGAGCCGGTCGACGGCCGCTTCCACTGGGGCGGGCGGATCGAGCCCGAACCACGGATGGCCCACCTGCTGCGCTCCGGCCGGCGCGACGTCGAGTTACGCATCGCCGACCGCGTCCGGGCGGCCCGACTGTCCGAGGTCGATCCGTGGGGCGGCGTACGCATCACCGGCGTGGGCGACGCCCCCTGGCCGCCCGTGGCCGACCTCAGTTCCGCGCCCGGCCTCACGGAGGAGTGAATGGACACAGACGTTGCCATCATCGGCGCCGGCTTCGGTGGCCTGGGCGCCGCCATCCGCCTCCAGCGGGCCGGCTTCACCGACTTTCTCGTCTTCGACCGGGGTGAGGACGTCGGCGGCACCTGGCGTGACAACAGCTACCCAGGCTGCGCCTGCGATGTCCCGTCGCACCTCTACTCGTTCTCGTTCGCCCCCAACCCCCGCTGGTCGAACACCTTCTCCAGCCAGCCGGAGATCTGGGACTACCTGCGCGGCTGCGTCGACCGCTTCGGGATACGCCCGAGGTTGCGGTTGCGCCACGAGGTCCGGGAGGCGCGGTGGGACGACCAGCGCCAACGCTGGCTGGTGCGCACCTCCGGCGGCGACCACAGCGCCCGGGTCCTGATCTGTGCCGCCGGCCCGCTCAGCGACCCGACCATCCCCGACCTGCCCGGGATCGACGAGTTCGCCGGCACGGTGTTCCACTCCGCCCGCTGGCGGCACGACCACGACCTGACCGGCCGGCGCGTCGCGGTGATCGGCACCGGCGCCTCGGCCGTCCAGTTCGTGCCACAGATCCAGCCGACGGTCGAGAGGTTGACGCTCTTCCAGCGCACCCCCGCCTGGATCATGCCGAGGATGTCGCGCCGGATCAGCACGGTCGAGCAGGCCGCGTTCCGCACCGTGCCCGGCGCGCAGCGGGCCGCCCGGGCAGGGCTCTATCTGGTACGCGAGAGCATGGGCCTGGGCTTCCTGCACCCGGCGGTCAACCGCCTCGCCTCGCGCCTGTCAGTGCGCACGCTGCGACGTCAGGTTCCTGACCCGAACCTGCGGGACAAGCTCACCCCCCGGTACGCGATGGGCTGCAAACGGGTGCTGATCTCCAACGACTACTGGCCGTCGCTCACCCGACCGAACGTCGACGTGGTCACCGCCGGCATCGCTCGGATCGTGCCGGATGGCCTCGTCACCGACGACGACGTCCACCACCGGGCGGACACCCTCATCCTCGGGACCGGCTTCCACGTCACCGACTCCCCCGTCGTACGGCGCATCCACGGTCGGGGCGGGCGCAGCCTGGGCGACGCGTGGACCCCCAGCATGCGCGCGTACCAGGGCACGACCATCGCCGGCTTCCCCAACCTGTTCTTCCTGCTCGGCCCGAACACCGGGCTCGGGCACACCTCGGTGGTGCTGATGATCGAGGCGCAGCTGCACCTGGTGCTCGCGGCGCTGCGTCACATGCGGGCCAGAGGCATCCAGGCCATCGAGCCCACCGCGCGGGCGCAACGACGCTGGACCGAGCGGATCGACCAGAAGATGGCCGGCACCGTCTGGCAGACCGACTGTTCGAGCTGGTACCTCGACGCCACCGGCCGGAACACCACCATCTGGCCGGGCTTCGCCACCAGTTTCCGGATGCGGCTGCGCCGGTTCCGCCCGGCCGACTACCAGATCGCCTCGACCGGCGACACCCCCAACGAATCGGAGCGGGAGCACGCCGATGCGGTATGACCTGGCGGGCAAGGTCCTGCTCATCACCGGCGCGGCGCGCGGCATCGGGGCGCAGCTGGCCCGCGAGGCCGTCGCCCGCGGGGCCCGGGTCGCCCTCGTCGGTCTGGAAGGCGAGCTGCTCAGGCAGCTCAGCGCCGACCTCGACGCGCACTGGTACGAGTGTGACGTCACCGACCAGGCGGCGTTGGACGCGGCAGTTGCCTCCACTGTGGACCGCTTCGGTGGCATCGACGTCGTCGTGGCCAACGCGGGCATCGCGAACCTCGGCACCGTCGCCGTGGGACCGGTCGACGCGCTGATCCGTACCGTCGAGGTGAACCTCTGCGGCGCGATCCGCACTGTCAGCGCGGCGCTCCCGCACGTCACCGCCGCCCGTGGCCACGTCCTGATCGTCTCGTCGGCTGCCGCCTTCACGGCGATGCCCGGCATGGCCGCCTACTGCGCGTCCAAGGCGGGTGTGGAGCAGTTCGCCAACGTGCTGCGCCTGGAGACCCGCCCACGCGGCGTCACCGTCGGCACGGCGCACCCGATCTGGATCGACACCGACCTGGTCCGCGACATCCGTGACGACCTGGCATCGTTCCGCACCGCGCTGCGCCGGTTGCCGTGGCCGCTGTCCACAGTCGTACCCGTCGAGCAGTGCGTCGAGGCCCTGCTCCGCGGCATCGAGCGCCGCCAGCGCAAGGTGTACGTGCCGCGGTCGCTCGCCCTCGTGCAGGCGCTGCGGCCGGTGGTGCTGAGCGGCCTCTCGGACGCGTTGATCACCCGGTTCGGGGGCCAGACCATGGTCGACCAGATGGAGGACGAGGTACGCCAGCTCGGGCGTTCCTTCGGCAGGACGTCGGTGGGAGAGCAGTCATGAGTATTCATTTCCGACGTGCCGGCAGCGGAGAGCCGCTCGTGCTCATCCACGGCATCGGTCACCGCCATCAGGCGTGGGAGCCGGTGTTCGACAGGCTCACCGCCCACCACGAGGTGATCGCGCTCGACCTGCCCGGATTCGGGAACTCTCCGGTGCCCGGCACCGGCATGCCCGCCGACATGGCCGCCACAGTGGCCGGGGTCCTACCGGCCCTGACCGAGTGGGGGCTGGAGCGCCCGCACGTCGCCGGCTACAGCCTCGGTGGGGCGATCAGCCTGGAGCTTGCCGCCAGCGGGGCGGTCGCCTCGGCCACCGCCTTCTCCCCCGCAGGCTTCTTCACAGCGGCGGAGCGCCGGCGGGCGCTGGCCATCCTCCGGCTGCTGCGGGCCAACTCGTACCTGCCCACCACGATCATGCGGGCCGCGCTGCGCTCGGCGTATCTGCGGGCGTTGTGCTTCGCACCGCTGATGGCCCGCCCCACGCTGCTGGACGTCGAGCGCGCGCTGGGCGACGCGCTCGCCCTGCGACGCGGGCTCGGCTTCAACGCCGTGGCCAGAGCCGCCCGCGACTATCGCTTCGACTGCCTTCGGCTGTCCGACGCGGCGGTGCCGGTGACCATCGGCTGGGGAGACTGCGACCGGATCTTCGGCGTCCACCAGGCCGAGCGCGCCCGCGCGGGCCTGCCGGCGGCACGGGTGGTGACGCTGCCCCGTTGCGGACACGTGCCGATGAGCGACGACCCGGATCTGGTCGCGACGCTCATCCTGGAGACCACCGGCGCCGTGCCCCGAACCGAACGACCGGATCCGTCGGTCTCCGTATAACGTCGCCGGTCATGTCGCCCACGGGACGTCTCCGTGCGCGCGTTTCCTGGTAACCACATGGCGCGAACCGGCCGACACGTAACGTGAGGTAGAGCCGGTAATCGGCTGACGCCAGACGTGCGCCGGGCCGCCACCGCGGCGGCGCCCCTCGGCCAACTGCCGGGTCGGACAGCTCGGCAACGTCGCGGCCGCCCACTCAGCCGCAGGAGGTGTGGACGATGCCCATGCTGTCGGTCTTCGATCCCCGGCACACGGTCGCTCCCCCGGGATACAGCCGCTGGCTCATCCCGACCGCCGCACTGGCCGTGCACGTCTGCATCGGCCAGGTCTACGCGACGAGCGTCTACAAGAACTCCCTCATCGCGCACTTCGACACCAGCCAGACGGCGATCGGGGCGATCTTCAGCATCGCCATCGTCATGCTGGGTTCGTCCGCGGCCGTGGGTGGCCGTTGGGTGGAGCGGAACGGGCCCCGCCGGGCGATGTTCGTCTCCGCCTGCTTCTGGGCCCTCGGGTTCCTGGTCGGCGCGCTCGGCATCGCGACCCAGCAACTCTGGCTCCTCTACCTCGGATACGGCGTCATCGGCGGCATCGGGCTCGGCATCGGCTACATCTCGCCGGTCTCCACACTGATCAAGTGGTTCCCGGACCGCCCCGGCCTCGCCACCGGCCTGGCCATCATGGGGTTCGGCGGCGGCGCCCTGATCGCCGGCCCGCTCGCGCGCCAACTGCTCTCCCTCTACGACTCCGGCTACAACCCCAACAACCCGGCTGCCGTGGCTTCGGGCAACGCCCTCGTGGCGCTCTTCGTCACCTTCGGCATCGGATATTTCGTGATCATGATGTTCGGCCCGTTCAACGTCCGGGTTCCGGCGCCGGACTGGCGGCCCGCCGGGTTCGACCCCGCGAGCGTCGCCGCCCGACCTCTGGTGACGACGGCGAGCGTGTCCGCGTCGAACGCCGTACGTACCCGGTCGTTCTGGTTGCTGTGGATCGTCCTGTTCTGCAACGTCACAGCGGGCATCGGCATCCTGGAGCAGGCAAGCCCGATGATCCAGGACTTCTTCCGGGACAACGGCACCGCCACCACCGTCTCGGTGACGGCGGCGGCCGGTTTCGTGGGAGTGCTGTCGCTGTTCAACATGGCTGGGCGGTTCGTCTGGTCGACGACGTCCGACCTCATCGGGCGCAAGCCCATCTACATGGTCTACCTCGGCGTCGGCATGGTGCTGTACCTGCTGCTCGCCGTGGCCGGTCACTCCGCGACAGCGGTCTTCGTGCTGATCGCCGCCGCCATCATCTCCTTCTACGGCGGTGGCTTCGCCACCATGCCCGCCTACCTGCGTGACCTGTTCGGCACCTTCCAGGTCGGGGCCATCCACGGCCGGATCCTCACCGCCTGGTCGGCCGCGGGTGTCGCCGGCCCGCTGATCGTCAACGGGATCCTCGACACGCAGGGCAAGCCCGGCACCCTCACCGCGGCGGCGTACCGGCCCGCGCTGTTCACCATGGTCGGCATCCTCGCCATCGGATTCATCGCGAACCTGCTGGTCCGTTCCGTGCCCGAGCGGTTCCACGAACCGAACAGAGGGCCGACCTCGCCGGTGGCGAAGGCCACCGTCACCGAGCCGGTCGCGCTCGGGCGGGACAGCCAGCCGCCCGCGCCGCCGCGCGTCGGTAGCCAGACCGGGCGGCTCTGGTTGTCGTGGCTGCTGATCGCGGTGCTCCTCGGGTACGGAATCGTCCAGACCGCCATCACCGCCGCGAAGCTGTTCACCGGCTGACGCTCGGCGGCCCGGAACGGCCAGACCTCTTGCATCGCAACGGAAGGCGCCCCTTTCAGGGGGCGCCTTCCGTTGCGCCGATCCGCTCAGAGCTGGGTGGTCGACCGGTTCTCGGCGAGCCGCTCCCGTTGCGGCACGACCGTGTACTTCGGATCGCGTGCCGACACCCGTCCCGCTTCGAAGACGCCGAACCGGGTGGCGACCGACGATGCCACCAGGGCGGCGCCGGAGATCGCCGACAGGATCCGGCTGCGGCGGCTGAGCAGAGCGGTGGCGGTACCCACGGCCAGCAGGGCGCGTCCCGCCCTGACGAGCCGGCCGCTGCGTCCGTGCGTGTAGGGCTCGCTGGTGAGGCCCTGCCGCTCCAGCCGGTGCCCCCCGCCCAGCTCGATGGCCACGGCGGCCAGGGCGAGTCGTCGCAGTGGGGCGGTCTCCGCGGCTGGTGCCGCTATCAGTCCGACCCCGGACGCGGCGGCGAGCGCGCTGCCGGCGAAGACGAACGGCAGCGACGGGTAGGCGTCGTGCCAGGACGGCACTGCCGTGTCGGCGAGCAACACCCCGGTGTACGTCGCCAGCGCCGGCGCGGTGGCCGCGGCGGCCAGGCCGGCGACGTTGCCGATGGGCGGTGCGATCCGACGGGCGAGGCCGAGCACACCGTGCTGCGGGAGCAGCGGCGCGAGCTCGGCGACCGCGGCCACGCCGGCCAGCGGGCCGAACGCGGCGAGAATCCAGGTGCCGACCGACATCGGCGAGGTCACCTTGGCCACCCGGAGCATGTGATGGAAGCGGGCCGGCCGGCCGAGGTCGTGGACCAGCAGGTACGTGCTGGCGGCGACGCCGCCGAGGGCCGTCCAACGGCCCACAGTGCGCAGCCCGGGTCGTCCGGTCAGTTGGGCGCCCGCGCCGATCAGCGCACTTCCCGCGGCGAGGCCTCCGGTGAACAGGTAGCCGGCGATGTCGTACTTCCACACCGGCGCCTTCAGCACCGGCCGGCCGTAATAGGAGGCGAATTCGGCCGGCGGCACCGTGAGCTGCTCGCCGCCGCGGGTCATCGCCGCCTGCCCAGGAACGCGACAGCCGTGGCGACCGCCATCGTCATCGCCGCCAGGCCGGCACGCTTCCACATGGCCGGCAGGTCGCGGGTGGTCACGATTGGGTCCGGTGGCAGCCCGTACACCTCCGGCTCGTCCAGCAGCAGGAAGAACGCACCATCACCACCGACACCGTCGTTGGGGTCGTGCCCGTACAGCCGCGCCTCCGGCACTCCCCGCTCGTGCAGCTTCGTCACCCGCGCGGCAGCCCGCTCCCGCAACTCGTCCAGTTCCCCGTACTGGATCGACTCCGTCGGGCACGCCTGCGCGCACGCGGGCGTCATCCCCACCCCGAGCCGGTCGTAGCACAGCGTGCACTTCCACGCCCGACCATCATCCTTGCGCTGATCGATGACGCCGTACGGGCAGGCGGAGATGCAGTAACCGCAGCCGTTGCAGATGTCCTCCTGCACCACCACGGTGCCGAACTCCGTGCGGAACAGGGAACCTGTGGGGCAGACATCCAGGCAGGCCGCGTGGGTGCAGTGCTTACAGACGTCCGACATCATCAGCCAACGGAAATCCGTCCGTCCCTCCGCGCCCGAGCCCCTCCCCGGCGGCTGCCCGCCCGGCATCCCCAGAAACTCCGGGCCGCCCGACATGCGGGCCGCCGCGGCGGGCGAGCCGGTGTCCAGGCCGGGATCCGTGCCGGTGTCGGTGGCGGTACGCGCGCCGATCGCCGCCGTCACCGGGCTGATCGGTGGCCCGTCCGGGTCCCCCGCGAACGCCGGAGTCGCCCAGCCGGCCGAGCGGGGCTGCTCCACGAACGCGACGTGCCGCCACGAGTTGGCGGTCAACGCGCCCGTGTTGTCGTACGACATGCCGAGCAGATCGAGCCCACTCTCGGGGACGCCGTTCCACTCCTTGCAGGCCACCTCGCACGCTTTACAGCCGATGCAGACGCTGGTGTCGGTGAAGAACCCCATCCGCGGCGGCGGGTTCTCGTAGCCGGCGTCCGGTGCGGGGTCCAGCGGCCCGTACAGGGCGTTGGCGTGGGGCATGGGTCAGGCCTCCTGGTCGCTGCTGCTGTCGGCGACGTCGGTCGTGACCATCGGTGGGTAGCGGTGGACGAGGTTCCCCGACCGCCGCCGGTAGTCGACGACGAGGTCCAACAGGTCCTGTCCTCTCGGGCGTCGTCCGGGCCGGACGTCGCACGTGCCGACCTTGCTCTCCTGAATCAGGACGTTGGGGTCGAGGGTGATGCCGAACAGGTCGTTTGCCGAATCGCCTGTCACCAGACCCTCGTAGCCGAAGTGGTACGGCAGCCAGACCTGGTGGATGATCCGGCCGTCCACTCGCAGCGGCGTCACGCGGTCGGTCACCAGCACCTTCGCCTCGACTGCCGCGCGGCTGGTGACCAGGTGGGCCCAGCCCAGGTGACTCAACCCTCGCAGGGCCGCCAACTCCGGCGACACCTCGACGAACATCTCGGGTTGCAACTCGGCCAGGGGCGACACGTTGCGGCTCATCCCGCCGGCGGTGTGGTGCTCGGTGAGCCGGCTGACAGTGAACACGTACGGGAACACGTGACTGTGCTCCTGCGGCGGGCTCGGGTTCAACGTGTTGATCGGGTGGGTGTACACCTTGCGGGTCGGGTTGGCCTGCTGCCGGTAGAGCGGGTTGCGCACCGGCGACTCGACAGGCTCGTAGTGGGTGGGCATCGGTCCGTCGAGCACACCGGTGGGCGCGTACAGCCAGCCTTTGCCGTCGCCCTGAAGGATGAACGGGTCGTCGCCGGCGATGCCCGCCACACCCGAGGCGTCGTGCGCCGGTCGGTAGGACGGCGGTTTGGTCTTCTCGAAGTCCGGCACGTCGTAGCCGGTCCACTCACTCTTGTCCGCGTCCCACCAGACGTAGCGTTTGCGCTCACTCCACGGGTTGCCGTCCGGGTCGGCGGAGGCGCGGTTGTAGAGGATGCGCCGGTTCGCCGGCCACGCCCAACCCCACTCGGGCGCCACCAGGGACTGCTCCGAGCCGGGTTTGCGGCGGGCCGCCTGGTTGACGCCGTCGGCGTACACCCCGGTGTAGATCCAGCAACCGCCGACGGTGGAGCCGTCGTCCTTCATCTCGGTGAACGACGCCAGCGGCCGGCCGGTGGCCACGTCGTACCCGTTGATCTCGCGCAGCACCGCCTCGGCGCTCGGCTCGACGTGCGGGCCGTGCGTGGGGTAGTCCCAGGCGAGGTCGAGCAGCGCACGGTCGCGCGGCTTCGTCGACGTCGCCAGCCGTTCCCGGATGATGCGGCCGAGGTGGTAGAAGAACCACAGCTCGGAGCGGGCGTCGCCTGGTGGCTCGACGGCCTTCTCCCGCCACTGCAACAGCCGTTGGGTCTGGGTGAAGGTGCCCTCCTTCTCCACGTGCGAGGCGGCGGGCAGGAAGAACACCTCGGTGCGGCACTTCTCGGGCGCGATCTCGCCAGTCTCGATCTCCGGTGCGTTCTGCCAGAACGTGGCGCTCTCGATCATGAACAGGTCACGGACGACCAGCCAGTCCAGGTTGGCCATGCCCAGGCGCTGCGCGCGGCCGTGCGCGGAGCCGACCGCCGGGTTCTGCCCGAGCAGGAAGTACCCCTTGATCTTCCCGTCGATCATGTTGAGTACCTGCTGGTACGTGCCGTGGTCACCGGTCATCCGCGGCATGTACCCGTAGCAGTAGTCGTTCTCGGCTGTGGCCGCGTCACCCCAGTACGCCTTGAGCAGGTTCACGCCGTAGGTGCGGGCGTTGCCCCAGAAGCCCTTCTGCCCGGGGTGCGCAATGCTGTCCACCCACTTGTCCAGGGTCGGGTGCTCGGCGTGATGCGGCATCGGCAGGTAGCCCGGAAGCAGATTGAACAGCGTCGGGATGTCGGTGGACCCCTGGATGCTGGCGTGCCCGCGCAGGGCCATCACCCCACCCCCCGGCCGGCCCACGTTGCCCAGCAGCAGCTGGATGATCGCGCCGGTGCGGATGTACTGCACGCCGACGCTGTGCTGCGTCCAGCCCACCGAGTAGACGAGCATGCCGGTCCGCTCCCGGCCGGAGTTCTCCGTCCATGCCTGGGCCAGTTCGAGGAACTTCTCCTGCGGGATGCCGCAGACCCGTTCCACCATCTCCGGGGTGTAGCGGGAGAAGTGCCGCTTGAGGATCTGGTAGACGCAGCGCGGGTGCTGCAATGTCTCGTCACGTTCGGTCTCGCCGCCGACCGGCGCGCCGTGCGACTCGTGCTCCAGCCCGGCCGCGGTCTCCCGCTGCGTCTCGCTGTCGCGGGTCGCCTGGTCCTGCGGGTGGCCCTCGTACCGCCAACTGGCCTGGTCGTAGGTGGCGTTGTCGTCGTTGAATCCGGAGAAGAGGCCGTGCATGTCCTCGGTGTCGGCGTACTCCTCGGTCACGATCGTCGCGGCGTTGGTGTAGGCGACGACGTACTCCCGGAAGTCCAGTTCGTTGTCGAGGATGTAGCGCACCACCCCGCCGAGCAGCGCGATGTCCGTGCCCGCCCGGATCGGCAGGTACGAGTCAGCCAGCGCGCTGGTGCGGGTGAAGCGCGGATCGACGTGGAAGACCTTCGCGCCCCGACGCTTGGCCTCCATCACCCACTGGAAGCCCACCGGGTGCGCCTCGGCCATGTTCGAACCCTGGATGACGATCACGTCGGAGTTCGACAGGTCCTGCTGGTACTGGGTGGCGCCGCCACGACCGAAGCTGGTCCCCAGACCGGGGACGGTGGCGGAGTGTCAAATGCGCGCCTGGTTCTCGATCTGCAACGCGCCCGCCGCGGTGAACAACTTCTTGATGAGGTAGTTCTCCTCGTTGTCCAGCGTCGCCCCACCCAGGCTGGAGATGCCCAGCGTCCGGTTGAGCGGTCGACCCTCGGCGTCGACGTCCTCCCAGGTCTCGTCCCGGGCGGCCAGGACCCGATCGGCGATCATGTTCATCGCCGTGTCGAGGTCGAGGTCCTCCCACTCGGTGCCGTACGGCCGGCGGTAGCGGACAGTGGTCTGCCGCAGCGGACTGGTCACCAGGCTCTTGCTCGCCGAACCCTTCGGGCAGAGCCGACCCCGCGAGATCGGGCTGTCCGGATCACCCTCGATCTGACTGACCTGGCCGTCCTTCACGAACACCCGCTGACCACAACCCACGGCGCAGTACGGGCAGACGGACCGGGCCATCGAATCGGCGGTGTCGGTGCGGGCGGTGAGCGTGCGGGACCCGTCGGACTTCGCCGCAGCACCCCGGCCGAGCGGGTCGGTGCCGGTGAGCTGGCGGTAGACCGGCCAGCCCTCGAACCAGCTGCGCACCCCCATTGCCGCACCTTCCCGACCAACCCCGCCAAATATGAACACTCTGACGTTAGATGAGGTGCCGGTCCGGTCGCAGCGGGATCACGAACAGTCATGCCTCCCCCGGCCCATTCGTGCAGGCCGGGAGAGGCACGGGGTACGGCGGTGGTCAGTGCGGTTGGAGCTGACCGACGGGGTGCTCGCCGAAGGTCCGGTACCGGCGCAGCTCCCAGAACAGCCAGCCGATGCTGATGATCGCCAACACGACGAAGACCAGCGAACCGGAGAACGTGTCCCAGAGGGTGTGCAGGACGACGACACCCAGGAACGTGCCGATGAAGCCGAAGAGCCGAGTAACGCTCGGGCTGGCGAGCAACGCCCACAGCGCGCCGGCGGTGAGCCCGGTCCAGGCGGTGTGACCGGCGGGCGCCGTCAGACCCCGGATGAAGAGCGTCTGCTCCACCGCACCGATGTTGCCCTGGGAACTCAGCAGCGCGCTGAACGCGTAGCCCATCGTCTCCAGTGCGGCGAACCCCATGCCGGCGGCGATGCCGATGATCAGCCCGTCGGAGGGCACCCGGCGACGATGCTGGGCCACCACCGTGAACAGCAGGATCACCGGGACGATCAGCTTCGCCGACTCCTCGATCAGCGCCACGAACAACATCGGCAGGGTGCCGAGGCCGCGCAGGGTGTCGTACTCCAGGGTGCCGGCGACCACCGTGCCGATCACACCACCGAAGAACGCCGACGTCACCAGCACCGACGCCGGCACCTGCCACCGCCCGGTCCGGGCCTGTGCGAACGTCAGGAACGTCAGCGGCACCAGCGTCGCCCCGAGCAGGATCAACGCCGGTACGAAATTCGGATTCTTGGTGCTGACCAGGGTGCGCAGCACCGCCACATAGAGGATCAGCCCGATGACGAGCACACCAACCCACGCCCAGCGGCGCCAACGATCACCCATACCGCGCAGTCTGTCGGACGCAGGTTACGAAGACCAGCCACGGCACTGAGATCCTGACGACTTCCCAGCGGCGGCGACGTCCGCTGTTCAGGGGCGGCGATGCGCGGGAGTGATGGCTACGATCTTCGCCCATGCGCCGCGGAGCACCGTTACTGTCACTCGTCGTCCTGTTGGCCCTTCCCGCCTGCACCTCGAAACCCGAGGAGCCCGGGGACGTGGCGTTGACCGTCTTCCTCGACAACGACGTGACGGTGGCGCAGAAGGGCAGCGTGGAGCAGCAACTCCGGTCCATGCCAAGTGTCACTGAGGCGTCCCTCGAAACCCGCGAGCAGGCGTACGAGCGCCAGAAGGCGGACCTGAAGGACCAGCCCGACCTGCTGGCGGCCCTCAAGCCGGAGTACCTGCCGGAGCTTCTTCACGCCACCGTCAGCGACCCGTCGATCGCCGAGGCGGTCGAACTGGTGATGGCCGAGGCCGACGGCGTGCAGGACGTGGCGCTCAGGATCGCGGACGTCGACCCCCGGCCATCGCGGATCGGCGTCATCGTCCGGCTCACGTCGTCGGCGACCGACGAACAACGGGCCGCCGTGGAGACGGCCGTCCGGGCACTCCCCACGGCGAAGTCGATCGAATTCGAGGACCGCGACGCCGCGTACGAGCGCCTCCGCAAGCGGTGTCAGGGCAAGGGTGACCTGTCCACGCAGCTCCAACCGCAGATGACGCGCGAGTCGTGGCGGTTCGAGATGCCATTGAACGGAGAAGGATCTGGAGTGGGCGAGCTGATGAGGCTCGACGGCGTCGACGGCGTACCCCTGGCCCCTCTGGCGATGCTGTAACGCCTGCGGAGGGCCGCAAGCCGTTTCGGCGTGTCGCAGTCGAAGGGACGGCCCCGATCAGCGTGGGAACGGGCTGAGGGGTGACCTGTCGCCTACGGACCACTTGTGGCCGGACGGGTCCGTGAAGCCACCTTGACGGTGCGTCCCCCAGGGCACGTGGTGATCTTCGATTCCCGCTTCGGCGACAGCGCCCGCGGCGACGGCGCGCTCGATGAAGGTGTCGGGATCGTCGGCAAACACCTCGATGCGGGTAGTTGTGACGCCGGTCTGGCCGGGACTGGCCTCTGTGCGGTTCTCGGGATTGACCTCATGGAGGAAGAAGGCGGCGCCACTGATCTCGAGGCCGGCCACGCCACCAAGGTTCCAGAGTTCTGTCGCGCCCAGTGCAGTCTTGTACCAGGCAACCGCAGCATCTGCATCGTCGACGATCAGCATCACTGAGATCACTGGTGGCGAAGCTGACACCGTGTCGCCGGGCGAGGCGGAAGGATCTTTCAGTTCCTCAATCATGCCCTCAGCATGCCGGACGGCATCATCCGCTCCCATGGCTACAACCCAACGAGTACCGCCGCAGCTTCTCGTCGTGCGTAGGCTCACGGCCGTGCGCCCGTTGCTGATCGCCGAGACAGTGATGACGCCGCCGACCTTCGTCGAGTGGCTGACCGGTACGGGGTTGCTGGCGTGGAGCCATCGCTCGCTGCGCGTGTTGCACTCGGACCTGACCCTCGCGCTGGCGTGGGAGCCCGCCGACACGGACCCGATCCTGGCGGTCGGCGTGGCTCCGGACGGGTCGTGCTTCGCGCTCGTGGGACCACGACAGGTGCAGGTCCGCAGCGCCGACGGCCGCGTCCGGTGGGCGGTCGAGCACGGCAGGGTCCTGTCGACGGGTTGGCCCCGGCCACGTTGCCACCTGGCCGGGGACGGCCTTCTCTGGCTGTTCCTGCCCGACGGTGCTGGCGACCAACTCGTCGTGCTGGACACGTCCGGAGGCGGTGACGAGGTCGACCGGCGGCGCCTTCAGACCGTCGAAGGCTCTGCCACATTCATCCTGGACGTCAATCGACAGCACGTCGGGCTGCACATCGCGGTGGGGCCGGAGACCTGTCTCAGTCACCGCTGGACGACTGGCGATCGGCGGCTGGTCGCCGGGCGGACCATGAACGGCTGCCTGGCCGACATCAACGCCAGCGGGAGCTTCTATCTCTCCATGCCGCACGGCAGCGGCCGGATCGCGATACGCGATGTCGCCGACGACAGTGCCCGGGTAGAGCGCCGCTACGACGACATGCCGGAGTTCGGCGACTCCGACGACTACCGGATGTACGAGGCCGCGGCCGTCGTATCCGACGACTGGGTCATGGTCGGCGTCGCGACCGACCAGGGTGACGCCGAGCAGCATCTCCTGCTTTCCACCCGCACGCTGCGCCCGCAGACCGTTATGGATTACGGCATCGACATGCCCCAGAACTCGATTTGTTCCGCCGGTGGGCATGGACGGTGGATGACGCACGACGCCCGCCTCGGGGTGGTCCGGCTCTGGCAGTTACGCGAGCCGCATACGGATGAGGTCGAGGGCCAGCTCGGGCTCTGGTAGAGCTGTGGCTCAGGAGCCGTCTGGCCGTGGCCGGCGATCCCACAGCACCAGGCCGGTGAGCAGCATCGCCACGCCCAGACCGACCATCGCCAACCCCACCGCCGTGTGCGCGCTCCCGCTCAGGTGACCCGCCACGATCCACCCGCTGTCGATTCCGAACGCCAGCGGCATCACCCCCTGCGGGATCACCGGGATCCACCCCACCGTCAGCAACCCCAGCGCCCACGCTGTCGGCTTGTTCTCCCGGTACCACTGCGCGTCCCAGGTCAGCGGGAGCACCGCCTCCGGGGGCCGGCTCCGCCGGCCGGCCGCGGCGAGCACGTCGGTCCCGCGTCGGGTGAGGCGTTCGTCGGCCAACCAGAGGCCTCCCCGCCAGGCCGCGGCGCCGCTGAGCAGCCCGACCAGTGGCAGCAGCGGCGCCACTCCCGATGGGCCCCAGATCACCAGGGCGAGCACCGGCGCGGCGGCTACCAGCCCCGACCCGGTGGCGACCAGCACGCTGACGATGTCGGTGGGGTTATCGGCCGAGGTGGGGTGCCGCGGGTCGGCCACCGGCCGTACCCGCAGCAGTGACACCCACACCGGCACCGACGCGCCCGCGCCGAGCAGAGCCGGCAGTGTGGAGAGCGCGGCCAGCGGGTCGACGTCGGGCGCAAGGAGGATGCCCACGACGGTGAGCAGCACGCCGATCGGGGTGACCAGCACCAACCAGGCCAGGGCCCGACCCCGGACCTCGGCCCGTTCCCCGCCCGGCGTGCTGAGCGGCAGCCACAACGCGGTGCCGTCCAGCCCGACCAGGCCGGCCGACATCGCCGCCGCGCCGAGCACGGCCAGCGGTCCGGCCCACGGCAGCAGCAGGTCCACGTCGGACAACAGCGGCAGTCCGGCGAGCAGCGCCCCGTACACCACCGCGAACGCCAGATACTGCAACCGCAACGGATGCCGCACCCAGGCCCGCAGCTCACGGCCGACGACCGCCCGCGTCGCCGCCGGCACCCACCCCAGCCACTCGCGCTGAGCCGCTGCCGGTGACGCCGACGTGGTCCCGCGCGGCCGGAACGGCACGCCCGCCGTGATCACCCTTCGCACGAGCATGATGTACGCGGCGGCGCAGAGCGCCACGATGCCCACCAGGGTCGCCATCAGGCGCGCCCCTTGCCCGGTTGGCCCTGACGCGGCGGAGACCGGCCAGGCGCTCGGCACGTAGGCCATGGCCCGGACCACCTCCTCCGGCGCTGCCACGAGCACTACCGATACCCACGGGAAGACCGCCCAGAGCGACCCGGCGACACCCATCGCCGTGCCGGTGAAGACGCCGGTGAGCAGCGCCCCGGCCGGACCTCCGGCGTGGCCGACGACCTCCAGCGCGATGGCCGAGCCGACCAGCCCGAGCAGCCAGAGCAGCACCGCGCCGCCGGCGGTGACGAGGACCGCGACGGTGCCGTACCGGGCGGCGTGCACCGGCAGCGCGGCGAGTGCCACCAGCGAGACGGCCGGGCCGATACCAATCGCCGACGCGGCGAGCAGGCCGATCGCGGCCGGGACCCCGCCGATCGGCTCCAACCGTAGGTGGGCCGGGCGGACCCGGCCGCGCCCGCCGCCGAGCAGCAGCGGCAACACGATCCAGCCGAGGACCCACGCCCCGGCGAGCAGGCCGAGGGTGTGCTGGTCGCCGCGGAGCGCGTACCGGATCAACCAGGCGGCGGCGAGCAGACCGACCAGGCCGGCCACAGTGGGTCCGGGGTGCTCGCGCAGCGAGCGACGCAGCATCGTCGCGCGCATCCGGGCCGGCACCGCGATCGCGCCGAGGGTGCCGCCCAGCTGGCCGGGCGCGGTCAGTTGCGTGCTCATCGTGCCCCGGTCAGCCAGTCCAGACCGGCGCTGCCGGAGGCTTCGGCGCCGACCAACTCGACGAACCGGTCCTCCAGGCTGCTGCCGGCGGCGACCTCGGCGACCGGCCCGGCGGCGACCACCCGGCCCCGATGGATCACGGTGACCTCGTCGCACATCTGCTCGACGAGCAGCATCGAGTGGGTGGACAGCACGCAGGTGCCGCCGCCGGCCACGAACCGGCGCAGCACCTGGCGGATGGTGGCCGCGGAGACCGGGTCGACCGCCTCGAACGGTTCGTCGAGCACGAGCAGCCGGGGCGCGTGCAGCAGCGCCTGGGCGAGGCCGAGCTTCTTGCGGGTGCCGGTGGAGCAGTCGGCCAGCGGTGTGCCGGCGCCCTTGGTCAGGCCGAGCACGTCGATCAGTTCGGCGGCACGGTCGGTGGCCGCGGCCCGGGGCAGCCCACGCAGACCGGCGCTGTAGCGCAGCAGTTCGGCGCCGGTGAGGCGTTCCGGGAAGTCGAGGCCGTCGGGCAGCACTCCGGTCAGCGCGCGGGTCAGGCCGCGGTCGCGCAGCGCGTCGTGGCCGAGGATCTGGATCTGCCCGGCGTCCGGAGTGACCAGGCCGACGGCCATCCCGATGGTGGTGGACTTGCCGGCGCCGTTGGGCCCGACGATGCCGTGGAAGGTGCCGGGGTGGACGGTCAGATCGATGCCGTCCACCGCGCGATGCGCCGCGAAGGTCTTGACCAGGCCACGGATCTCGAGTGCCGGGGGGATCACGCGCCGAGCATAGGTGACCTTGCACGACCACGTGGCCCGCCGCTTGTCGGTCCACAGCGGACGGGCCGCTCAGACGACGTGCACCAGCCGGAAGCGTTCGGTCACCACCAGGGTGTCGTCGTTCACCGTGAAGTCCGGGTCGCCCAGTTCGGCGCGCACGTCGGCGCTGTGCCAGAACGCCTCGTGTCCCGCACGCCACTGCGCCACCGACTCGTCGCCCTCCCCCTCGGCCAGGGCGTGTGTCAGGTCGACGTCGGCGAGCCGGACCACCCGTACGTCGGTCAGCTCGATGGCGGCGACCCGCCGGCCGGCGGAGTCCACCACGGCGGACAGTTGGCCCACCTCGGGCAGCGGCTCGTTGGCGCGCTCGTACCCGGCCAGCAGGCCGGTCGTCGATGTCTTCGCCCCGGACAGGATCGCGCCCACGAGTTTGTCGCGCAGCGGCCCCGGAAACGCGAACTCGGCAAGCGGAAGATCGTCAAGGTCCATCCGTGGAGGTTATTCGATCCGGTGCGCCGTGAGGGATCGTCGTCGACATGCTCCCGCCGACGTGGCACGGTCTCGTCATGGCCACCTATGGCGTCGCCCTCGTGCTGCTTGTCGGAGGTGCTCGATCGTGAGCTGGCGGTCTCCACGGCGCTGGTCCTGCGCATGATCTGAGTGCGCGTGGCGGATACGGCAGAGGCCCAGGTCGGAGGTTCGACCTGGGCCTCTGCCGTATCCGGTGCATTGCGGAGCGGCCGGGGTCAGGCGCAGATCCATCGGACCGGGGTCGAGTAGTGGTTGCCGTACGCGATGTCGTCATCGGTGAGCCCAGTGATGTCGGCGATCGAGAAGGGTGACGGCCCGAACGGCAACGTACGGTCGACGCCGTTCTGCCGGAGCCACTGCTTGTTCTCGTAAACTTGCTCGTAGGCCACCGAGCCACGCGCGTTGACGGCGTGCACCGCCGCCTGGGCGAGCAGGGCCGGGGCCGTTCCGGGTGCCCACAGCAGAGCGAGCTGGCTGGACCCGGTGTGTTCCTCGCCTACCACCACGCCGGCGCTGATCCCGGTCAGGTCCCAGAAGGTGTCTGGGCCCGGCGCGTAGCCCGGCAGGATCTCCGGCTGGGCGTTGGGCGCCCACCGCACCGGCTTGTCGGCCAGGTAGCCGATGACGGTGCCGTCGGCGTCGACATCGATCGCCCGGCTGTCGCCGGAGCCGGGCAGTGCCCGTACGGTGTTGTCCCGCGCCCAGGTCACCGCCGTCGGTTGCCCGTCGGCGGACCGTACCCATCCGGCCACGGTGCCGTCCCCGGCGATGGCGCTCGCGATGGTCTGCACGCTGCCCGGCAGACCCGGCAGCGCGGTTACCTGCCCGTCCGAATACCGCCACGCGGCGCTGCGGTAGAGCCCGTCCTCGGAGGACGTGTTGCCGACGAAGTCGCCCTGCTCGTTGACCTCCCTCAGCGAGCCCGCCGGCGTGCCGAGGTTGGTCGGCACGCCGTTGTCCCACCGGATGACGTACTCGCGCCAGTCGGTGTCAGTGGCGTACGCGATCTGGAACCGGCCGCTGGGGTCGGCGTGGTGGACCTTGATGGCCTGCCACGACCCGGCGGGCACCCGCAGATTCTCGCGGACACACGGCGGGCCCACCTCGACCGCCTCCACGGCCGTGGCGGTCGAGGGCAGGGTGGTCACGCTCGCCACCACCGAAGCCACCGCCGTCAGTGCGGCAAGACCTTGTCGGAATTCCATCGAAACCCCCGTGTTTCAACAGACGTCATCTACGGCTGCCGATCTTAAGCCGCGTCGATGAGTCGTGGTGTCCCCGACTGGTGTCAGGTGTGGTGAATCGGGGTCGCCAGGTCGCTGAGCGGGCGGCCCGAGCCGCCCCAGGTCTGGGCGGTGATCTCGGCGGCGATCGCCACGGCCGTCTCCTCCGGCGTCCGCGCCCCCAGGTCCAGCCCGATCGGCGAGCAGAGGCGGGCCAGCGCGCTCTCCGGGACGCCCGCCTCGCGCAGCCGGCGCATCCGGTCGTCGTGCGCACGCCGGCTGCCCATCGCGCCGATGTAGCGGGCGGAGGTGCGGAGGGCGACCTGGAGGAGCGGCACGTCGAACTTGGGGTCGTGGGTCAGGACGCAGAGCACGGTGCGGTCGTCGACTGTCGTCGACTCCAGGTACACGTGCGGCCAGCGGACGACGAGGTCGTCGACGTCGGGAAAACGCGCACGGGTGGCGAACACCGGGCGGGCGTCGCAGACCGTGACGTGGTAGCCGAGGAACGTGCCGATCCGGGCCATCGCGGCGGCGAAGTCGATCGCACCAAAGATGATCATCCGGGGTGGCGGCACGTACGACTGGACGAACACGGCCACCTCGTCGCCGCGCTGCTGCCCCTGCCGACCCAGGTGGATCGTGCCGGTGACGCCGAGGGCGAGCATCCCGGTCGCCTGCCGGGCCACCGCGTCGTCCAGGTCGGGTGTGCCGAGGCTGCCCGCGACCCGGTCGGGCCAGATCACCAGTTGGGCGTTCTCGACCGACGCGGTGGCGACCGGGCGGCCGTCGCGGATCGCGGCGAGGACCTCGTCGAGCTCGGTCATCGCGACGCTCGGTTGCACCAGGACCTGGATGGTGCCACCGCAGGTCAGGCCGACCTCCAACGCGTCGTCGTCGCTGACGCCGTAGGTCTGGGTGTGTGCCGCGCCGGTTCGGATCGCGGTCCGGCAGAGTTCGTAGACGGCGCCCTCGACGCAGCCGCCGGAGATGCTGCCCAGCACCTCACCGTGCACCGAGACGGCCATCGCGGCACCGGGTTGCCGGGGCGCGGACTGCCAGGTCCGCGCGACGGTCGCGACGGCGAACGCGACGCCGGCCGCACGCCAGGTCGTCAGCCCGTCGACGATGTCCCGCATGGCCGCACGATCCGCGAGCCCCCACGGCACCGTCAACGGCGACCTAAGCAGTTGCTTAGGTCGCCGTTGACTTTGACCACCGCCGGGCAGAGATTTTGCCGGACCGCGGAGGTGCGACATGCAGGTGCCGGCACCGTTCGAGTACGAGCGAGCCACCAGTGTGGACCATGCGATAAGCCTGTTGGAGCGGTTGGGCGGGACGGCCCGCCTGATCGCCGGCGGGCACAGCCTGCTGCCGATGATGAAGCTCCGGCTGGCCAACTTCGACTATCTGATCGACATCAACGACCTGCACGGCGAGTTGGGCTACGTCGAGGCGGGCCCCGACGAGGTCCGCATCGGTGCGCTGACCCGGCATCGGGAGCTGCTCGAATCGCCGGTGCTGGCGGCGGCGTTCCCCATCTTCGCCGACGCCGAACGGGTGATCGCCGACCCGGTGGTGCGCAACCGGGGCACGTTGGGCGGCTCGCTGTGCCAGGCCGACCCGTCCGAGGACCTGTCGGCGGTCTGCACGACGTTGGACGCGCGGTGCGTGATCCGTGGTCCGGGCGGCGCGGAGCGGGTCGTGTCGATGGAGGAGTTCCACGTCGGGCCGTACGAGACGGCCGTCGCGGACGACGAGATCCTGGTCGAGATCCGGCTGCCGGTACGGCCCGGCTGTGGCAGCGCGTACGCCAAGGTCGAGCGCCGGGCCGGCGACTGGGCCGTGGTGTCGGCCGGTGCGGCGGTGTGGCTCGACGGCGGCGCGATCGTCGACGCCCGGGTCGGGCTCGCGGCCGTCGGGCCCAACACCACGGGCATCCCGGCGATCTCGGCGGCGCTGCGCGGGCAGGAACCCTCGGAGAGCCTCTACGAGCAGGCCGGGACGATCGCGGCGGACAGTTGCGACCCGGTGACCGACCAGCGTGGCAGCGCGGAGTACAAGCGGCATCTGGCCGCCGAGCTGACCCGGCGGACCCTGCGCCGGGCCGTCGAACGGGCGAGGAGCTGAGCATGCAGGTCACCATGACCGTCAACGACGTCGAGGTCACCCGGGAGATCGAGGCCCGGCTGCTGCTGGTGCACTTCCTGCGCGACGTGCTGGGTCTGACCGGCACGCACTGGGGCTGCGACACGAGCAACTGCGGCACCTGCGTGGTCTGGCTCGACGGCGAGCCGGTGAAGTCGTGCACGGTGCTCGCGGCGATGGCCGGCGGCCACCAGGTGCGTACCGTCGAGGGTCTCGCCAAGGGCGCGGAGCTGGACCCGATCCAGCAGGGGTTCATGCAGTGCCACGGTCTGCAGTGCGGTTTCTGCACGCCCGGGATGATGATGACCGCGCGGGCGCTGCTCGACCGCAACCCCGACCCGAGTGAGACGGAGATCCGGGAGGCGATCTCGGGTCAGATCTGCCGGTGCACGGGTTACGCCACCATCGTGCGCTCGGTCCGCTGGGCCGCCGTGGCCGAGGCGCAGGCCGCGACGCAGGTCACCGAGACCACCGAATCGTCCGAGGCCGGCGAGATCGACAACGCCGGCCAGCCCGCGGAGGCCGTCGCATGACCACCGTGCACGAGCGCGTGGACACGTTCCACGACAACGACCAGAAGCCCGTCGGGTACGGCCGGATGCTGCGCAAGGAGGACCCGCGGTTCCTGCGCGGTCGTGGCCGGTACGTCGACGACGTCCAACTGCCCGGCATGCTGCACCTCGCGATCCTCCGGTCGCCGGTGGCGCATGCCCGGATCGTCAGCATCGACACGAGCGCCGCCGAGGCGTCGCCCGGGGTAAAGGCGGTGGTGACCGGGGCGATGCTGGCGCAGCAGAACCTGGCCTGGATGCCGACGCTCTCCAACGACGTGCAGGCCGTGCTCGCCACCGACAAGGTGCGTTTCCAGGGCCAGGAGGTGGCGTTCGTCGTCGCCGAGGACCGGTACGCGGCCCGTGACGCGCTGGAGCTGATCGACGTCGAGTACGACGTGCTCGACCCGGTGATCGACGCACGCCGGGCGTTGGCGCCGGACGCGCCGCTGATCCGCGACGACCTGGACGGCAAGACGAACAACCACTGTTTCGACTGGGAGACCGGCGACGAGGCGGCGACCGAGGCGGTCTTCGCCCGCGCCGACGTGGTGGTCAGTCAGGACCTCGTCTACCCCCGGGTGCACCCGGCGCCGATGGAGACGTGTGGGGCGGTCGCCGACTACGACGCGGTCGACGGCAAGCTGCGGCTCTGGTCGACCACCCAGGCCCCGCACGCGCACCGCACCCTCTACGCCATCGTGGCGGGCCTGCCCGAGCACAAGATCCAGGTGATCTCGCCGGACATCGGCGGCGGGTTCGGCAACAAGGTGCCGATCTATCCCGGGTACGTCTGCGCGATCGTCGCCTCGATCGTCACCGGCAAGCCGGTGAAGTGGATGGAGGACCGCTCGGAGAACCTGATCAGCACGGGGTTCGCCCGGGACTACATCATGCGCGGAGAGATCGCCGCGACCCGCGACGGCCGGATCCTCGGCATCCGCACCAACGTGCTGGCCGACCACGGCGCGTTCAACGGCACCGCCGCCCCGGTGAAGTACCCGGCCGGCTTCTTCGGGGTCTTCACCGGCAGCTACGACATCGAGGCCGCCTACTGCAAGATGACAGCGGTCTACACCAACAAGGCGCCCGGTGGCGTCGCGTACGCCTGCTCATTCCGGATCACCGAGGCCGTCTACCTGGTCGAGCGGATCGTCGACTGCCTCGCCGACGAACTCGGCATGGACCCGGCCGAGCTGCGGTTGAAGAACTTCATCCAGCCGGAGCAGTTCCCGTACACCACGAAGACCGGCTGGGTGTACGACTCGGGCAACTACGAGCCGACGATGCGGCTGGCGATGGAGATGGCCGGCTACGACGAGTTGCGCCGCGAGCAGGCCGAGAAGCGGGCCCGGGGCGAGCTGATGGGCATCGGCATCGCGTTCTTCACCGAGGCCGTCGGCGCCGGGCCGCGCAAGGACATGGACATTCTCGGGCTGGGCATGGCGGATGGCTGCGAGCTGCGCGTCCACCCGACCGGAAAGGCCGTGGTACGCCTCAGCGTGCAGTCGCAGGGTCAGGGGCACGAGACGACGTTCGCGCAGATCGTCGCAGAGGAGATCGGGATTCCCCCGGCGGACATCGAGGTGCTGCACGGCGACACCGACAACACCCCGTTCGGCCTCGGCACGTACGGCAGCCGCTCGACACCCGTCTCGGGCGCCGCCGCGGCGCTGGTCGCCCGCAAGGTCCGCGACAAGGCTCGGATCATCGCCTCGGGGATGCTGGAGGTGTCCGTCGCCGACCTGGAGTGGGAAAAGGGCGCGTTCCGCGTCGCCGGTGACCCGGGCAGGTCCGTCACCATCCAGGACATCGCCCTGCGCGCGCACGGCGCGGGTGACCTGCCCGAGGGCATCGAGGGTGGCCTGGAGGCGCAGATCTGCTACAACCCGTCGAACCTGACCTATCCGCACGGCGCGTACATCTGCGTGGTGGACATCGATCCCGGCACGGCGCAGGTGACGGTGCGACGGTTCATCGCTGTCGACGACTGCGGCACCCGGATCAACCCGATGATCATCGAGGGGCAGGTGCACGGCGGGTTGACCGACGGCGTCGGCATGGCGCTGATGGAGATGATCGCGTTCGACGAGGACGGCAACTGCCTCGGCGCGTCCCTGATGGACTACCTGATCCCGACGTCGCTGGAGGTTCCCGACTGGGAGACCGGCTTCACCGTCACGCCATCGCCGCACCACCCGATCGGCGCGAAGGGTGTGGGCGAGTCCGCCACAGTGGGGTCGCCGCCCGCGATCGTCAACGCTGTCGTGGACGCCCTGAAGCCCTTCGGCGTCCGCCACGCCGACATGCCGCTGACGCCGTCGCGGGTCTGGGACGCGATGCGCGGCCAGGCCCGGCCGCCGATCTGAGGAGCCGAGGATGACCACCATCGCCGAACGCGCCCGGGAGTTGACCGTCACCCGGGAACCGTTCGTCCACGCCACAGTGGTCCGCGCGCAGGACCCGACGTCGGCCCGACCGGGTGACGACGCGGTGATCCGGTCCGACGGCTCGATCGAGGGCTTCGTGGGCGGGGTGTGTGCGGAGAGTTCGGTGCGGGCCGCCGCCCTCGACGCGCTGCGCGACGGCACCGCCCTGCTGCTGCGGGTGCTGCCGGAGGGCGCGACCCCGTTCCCGGAGACGCCGGGGGCGCGGGTGGTGGTCAACCCGTGCCACTCCGGTGGGGCGATCGAGGTCTTCCTCCGGCCGGTGCTGCCGACCCCGGCACTGCGCGTGGTCGGCGACACCCCGATCAGCGCTGCCGTGGCGACCCTCGCCGCGTTCCTCGACTTCGACGTCGTCGCGGCCGACGACAGCACCGGTTGCACCGCTGTGGTGGTGGCCGGGTTGGGCAAGGGCGAGCCGGAGGCGATCCGGGCCGCGCTCGACGCCGGCGTCGGGTTCATCGCGCTGGTGGCCAGCGGCAAGCGTGGCGCAGCTCTGCTCGACGAACTGGGTTTGACCGACGCGGAACGCGCCCGCGTCCACACCCCCGCCGGGTTGGAGATAGGCGCGCGGACGCCAGCGGAGATCGCTCTGGCGATCATGGGTGAGGTGGTCCGGGCCATCCGGGTGGACGGACTGGCCCCCGCCTCCGGCGCGCCCGCCGCCCGACCGCAGCAGGCCGTCGACCCGGTGTGCGGGATGACAGTGCTGGTGGGGGCGGAGACCCCGCACGCGCGCGTGGACGGGCAGGACTTCTGGTTCTGCTGCGCCGGCTGCCTCGCGAGTTACACGGCGGCGTGACAGGTGTTCCTGACCGGCGTGGTGCTCGCCGCGGGCGCATCGGTGCGACTCGGCGAGGCCAAGCAACTGCTCCCGTACCGGGGGCGGACGCTGCTCGACGCCACCCTCGACCTGGCCCGCTCGTGCGGCTTCGACCAGTTGCTCGTCACAGTGGGCGGCGCGGCGGGCGACATCCGCGACCGGGTGGACCTGACCGGGTGCCAGGTCGTGCAGAACCCGGCGTTCAGCACCGGCTGCGGGTCGTCGGTGCGCATCGCCGCGCGCGCGGTGGACCCGCGCGCCGACGCGCTCGTGCTGCTCCTCGGCGACCAGCCCGGCGTCCGCGCCGTGGACGTCCGCCGGGTCGCCGCGGCGACCACCCCGCTGGCCGTGTGCCGGTACGCGGACGGCCTGGGCCATCCCTTCCGCTTCGGCCGAGAGGTGCTGCCCGAGTTGTACGACCTGCACGGCGACAAGGCCGTCTGGAAGCTGCTGCACTCCGGACGCCATCCGGTGACCGAGGTGACAGTCGACGGGCCGGTGCCGATCGACGTGGACACCCGGGCCGACTACGAGCGCCTGCTGGCGGGCGACGCATGAAGGACGCCCAGGCCGTCCGGCACCGCCTCGACGCCGTCGACTACCTGGTCGACGACGGCATGGCCATGGCCCTGTTCCTGGCCCTGCGCCTCGGTCGGCCCCTGCTGCTGGAGGGCGAGCCGGGAGTCGGCAAGACCGCCGCCGCGAAGGCGTTGGCCCGCGCGCTGGAGACACCGCTGATCCGGTTGCAGTGCTACGAGGGGCTCACCGCCAGCGAGGCGCTCTACGAGTGGAACTACCAGCGGCAACTGCTGGCGATCCGACTCGCCGAGGCACACCACACGCGGCTCAGCGACGCCGACCTGTTCAGCGCTGAGTACCTCCAGGAACGGCCGATCCTGCGGGCCGTACGCCACAGTGGGCCGGTCCCGCCGGTGCTGCTGATCGACGAGATCGACCGGGCCGACGACGAGTTCGAGGCGCTGCTGTTCGAGTTCCTCGGCGAGGCCGGCATCACGGTCCCCGAACTCGGCACCTTCACCGCCCGCACCCCACCGGTCGTGGTGCTCACCTCCAACCGCAGCCGGGAACTGCACGACGCGCTGCGCCGCCGTTGCCTGTACCACTGGATCGACTTCCCCGAGCCGGCCCGCGCCGTGGAGATCGTCCGCCGGGCCGTACCGGGCGCGACCGAACCGCTGATCCAGACGGCCGTGCAGTTCATCGGCGGCGTACGCCACCGGGAGTTGGAGAAGGCGCCCGGGATGGCGGAGACCATCGACTGGGTGGGCGCGCTGTCCGTGCTGGGCGTCACCGACCTGGCCGCCGACGGCGTGGCGCACACCGTCGGCACCATCGCCAAGACCCCCGACGACCGCGCCGTGGTCGCCGCCGCGCTCGGCGCCTACCAGGAGAGTCAGCCATGAAGATCACCAACGAGTTCGCTGTCACCGTCCCGATCGAACGGGCCTGGGCGGTGCTCACCGACCTTGAAGGGCTCGCGCCGTGCCTGCCGGGCGCCCAGCTGACCGGCGTCGACGGCGACGTCTACCAGGGCCGGGTGCGGGTGAAGGTCGGCCCGGTCGTCTCGGAGTTCGCGGGCACGGCTCGGTTCGTCGAGAAGGACGACGCGGCGCACCGCGGGGTGATCGACGCGAAGGGCCGGGACGCCCGCTCGACCGGCACCGCGTCCGCGCTGGTCACCGCTCACCTGCGGCCGGACGGCGACCGGACGCTGGTCAGTGTGGACACCGATCTGAAGATCTCCGGCAAGCTGGCCCAGTTCGGCAGCGGCATGATCAAGGAGGTGTCGGGCAAGCTGCTGGCCCAGTTCGTCGCCAACCTGGAGGCCAAGCTGGCCGCCGAACCGCCGGCCCCGCACCCGAACGCCGACCCCGTGGCGGCCACGTCCGCCGCGCAACCCGAGCCAACCCCGGCGACGTCCGAGTCAACCCCGGCGGCGTCCGCCGCGCCACCCGAGCCGACTCCGGCCGCGTCCGCCACGGCGGTCGCGACCACGCCCAGCACCGCCGCCGTCGCACCCTCGCCCGTCGAGCCGTCACCGGTCACCCCGTCACCCGACGGAACGTCGTCGGTCTCGCCACGACCCGCTTCGCCGCCGCCGGTCGCGCCGACCGCCGTCGGAGCGTCGGCCGTTGAGCCGTCGGCCGACGGCGTGCGTGTTGCGCCGACTGCCGAGCCGGAGGCGCTCGACCTGCTCAGCATCGCCGGCGGGTCGGTCACCAAACGCCTCGTACCGGTGCTCGTGGGTCTTGTCGCGGTCGGCGCGGTGATCACCTGGTTGGTCGCGCGCCGGTGAGCCCGGTCGTGCTGCGTGGCGTCGACCGGGCCGCGTTCGCTGTGGCGCTCGCCGGGCGGCTGCGCCGAGCCGGCGTCCCGTGCGGGCTGACCACCGTCGACGACTTCGTCCGGGCCCTCGCCGCCAGCCCGCCCGACTCGATGTCGTCGCTCTACTGGACCGCCCGGATCAGCCTGGTGCGACGGCACACCGACGTGCCCGCGTTCGACCAGATCTTCGCGGCGATCTTCGCGGATCCCCCACCGTTGCCCCGGTCGCGTCGGTCCGCCCCCCGGACCGACGGCCACGACGACGTGTACGTCCGGGTACCGGCCGACACCGACGAGGCGGGGTCGGGCGGCGGCCTGCCGTGGGCGACAGTGCCGCCTGCGGTCGCGGAGTCATCCCCACACGACACCGCGCTGCGACTGCCCGAGCGGCGCCCGAGCGCCCACACCGGGCCCGCCGACCGTCCGTTCGACGAACTCGACGCCGTGCAGGTCACGCAACTCGGCGACGCCCTGCGCGCGGCCGTCGCTGGCTGGCCGACCCGACGCACCCGGCGGCACACCGTCGGCTCGGCCGGTGCCCGAATCGCGTTGCGGGCCACCATCGCCCGGGCCCGGCGCACCGGCTGGGAGCCCGTCGAGGTCGTCCGCGCGCGCCCGGTACGACGGCCCCGCCGTGTCGTGCTGCTCTGTGACGTCAGCGAGTCGATGCGGACGCAGGCGACCGCGTACCTGCATCTGATGCGAGCGTTCGCGGTGGTCGCCGACGCTGAGGTGTTCGCGTTCGCCACGACGCTGACCCGGCTCACAGTGGTGCTCCGGCACACCTCGGCGGCCGAGGCGGTCGCGCAGGCCAGCGTCGCCGTGACCGACCGGTACGGGGGCACCCGGATCGCCACGAACCTGCGGGCCCTGCTCACCTCCCACCACGCGGAGGCCGTCCGCGGGGCGGTGGTGGTGATCGGGTCGGACGGCTGGGACAGCGATCCCCCCGCCGACCTGGCGGCGGTGATGGCCCGGCTGAGCCGCCGCGCGTACCGGGTCGTCTGGTTGAATCCCCGCGCCGGCGCACCCGGCTTCGCCCCCCGGGTCGGCGGCATGGCCGCCGCACTCCCCTACTGCGACCGGATGCTGCCGGCCGGCACCTTCCAGGATCTGCTGGTCGTCGCCCGTCAGCTCCAGAGCGTCACGTGCACCGACGGCCGGAAGTGGCCGACGCTGACGCCCGCGCCGCGCATCATCGCCTGAATCGCCCGCGGCGTCGACGAGAATCGCGACAGCTCCTCGGCGGCCGACATCGAACCGGGGGTGGCGAGCACCTGTGCGTGCCACACCGCCTCCGTGGTCGCGTGCGGTCCCACCACCTGCGCGAGCTGGCCCTGGCGGACGTCCGGCGCGACGGTGAACGCCAGGGCTGGTGCCACCCCCTTGCCCCGCTTGGCCTCGCCCAGCGCGGCCGCGTGGCTCTGGAAGATCTGCTGCCGCTCGTCCGGTACGGCCAGCCGGCGCAGCAGCGCCGGGACCGCGCCCCACTCGGTGGCGGCCGACGGCCCGAGCAGCCAGGTCTGCTCCCGCAGCTGCCCCGGGGACGCCGCCAGGCCGGCCAGTGGGTGGCCCGGACCGACGGCGATCACGAGCCGGTAGTTCATCACGGGCCGGCAGCCGATGGCGCTGTCGACGATCGACGGCTGTGGCCCGATCGCGATGTCCGCGGCGCGGGTCAACAACAGCGACCCGAACGACCCCGGGTTGCGCACGCTCAACTCGACGTCGAGGTCGGCGGCCCGCTTCGCGAAGAGTTCGATCAGCCCTGGCGCGGCGAACTCGGCGAACAGGCTCGACGCGGCGACCCGCAGCAACCGTCGGCCTCGCTTCGCGGCGCTGACCTCCAGCATGGTGCGGTCCTGAAGACCCAGCAGTTCCGCCGCGCGACTGGCCAGCCGCAGCCCACCCGGGGTGAACGCGAGTCCCGCCGCCGTCCGGGCGAAGAGCTTGTCGCCGAACTCCTTGCGCAGCTGGGCGATGTGCAGCGACACCGCCGACTCGGAGACCTGAAGCTCGGCGGCGGCCTGCTTGACCGAGCCCAACCGGACCACGGCGACGTACGCGCGCAGCTGCGTCGGGGTCATCGGCGTCACCCACTTCCCCGCGATCGCGTGGCTCGGCTCGGCGTCGAGACGAACGTCGATCATCCCCCGCTGCGCCGTCCCACCACCAGCAGCCGATCATCTGATCGTCGCCGCTCGGCTGCGGCCGCGACCGGGCGGCGACGAGTGCCGAGGTCAGCTGTCGGTGCTGACCGCCTGGTGTCCGGACACGCAGTACACGTCGCCGGAGTTCGCGGCGTGCGGCAGGTCGTGCAGGTGCGTCGCCAGGTCGGTCGCGGGCATCCAACGGTGGAAGGTCATCGACTTGTCGTCGCCCAACGCGACGTCGAAGCCGTCGAAGCCGAGCGCGGTCAGGCGGTCGAGACACCGGTCGGCGACCGCACGCGCGATGGTGGTGAACTCGAACGACAGCGCGGGCAGTGGGCGGCTCAGGCCGGCCAGCACCTCGTCCTCGAAACCCTCAACGTCGATCTTGGCGAAGGTCGGCACGCCGTACGTCTCGATCAGCGCGTCGACGGTGACCACCGGAACCTCGATGTCGGCATCCCACACCTCGCTCTCCCACCCGCCCGCGCCCTTCGCCGCCCGCACGAAGTCGGGCGAGGCGGTCGACACGGTGGGGTTGGCGGAGTTGACGTGCAAGCGGGTGCGCCCCGGCCGCGCGCCACACGCGGCGTCGACCACTGTCACCTGGTTGTCGTCGGCGTAGATCGCCCGCAGGGCACGCAGGCACAGCGGCTGCGGTTCCACGGCGACGACCCGGGCGCCGAGGCGACGGAAACTGCCGATGTGGTCGCCCACGTGCGAGCCGATGTCGAAGACGAGGTCCCCGCTGCTGACGAAGCGGGAGTAGAAGGCGTCCATCCTCGCGTCCCGCTCGGGATCGCCGTAGTAGACGTCCAGCGAGCGGTGCAGCAGGGACAGGGCCGGATCGGTCCGGAGCGCGGCGATCCTGGTTTCGGTGGTAGCCGTCATCTGTCTGGGTCCAGTCCGTGGGAGGTGGCCGGGGTTACGGTCCGAAGGCGGTCAGGAACCGGTCCCGGAAGGCGTCCATCCGCCAGACCGGAGCCTGCGGACCGGGCTTCAGCCCGTCCTGCCAGCCCCACCCGGAGATCCGGTCCAGCACGGCCCGGTCCCGGGTGATGATCGAGATGGGGACGTCGCGGCTGGCGTTCTCGCCGGTGACGACAGCGGCGGGCTGGTGGTCACCGAGGAAGATGAACACGAGGTCGTCGTCTCCGTAGGTCCGCACGTAGGAGGTGAGCGTGCCGAGTGTGTACTCGATGGACTTCCGGTAGTCCGCCCGGATCTGGGCGGTGTTGCGGCGCTTGTCGTCGGACCTGCGGACGCCGGCCCCGCGGTAGACCGCGCCGTCGCCGACGTCGGCCCAGTCGAGCAGCGGCGGGACGGGCGTCCAGGGCGCGTGGCTGGACACCAGCGCCAGCTCGGTCATCACGTTGCCGTCGCGCTTGGCCTGTTCCAGGCGCTGCCAACTGGCAAGGGTGTACTGGTCGGGCGGGGTGCCGAAGCTGAACTTCGGGCCACGGTACGCGAGCGTCTTGGCGTTGTAGAACCGGTCGTAGCCGAAGAAGGAGCCCTCCGGCCACGCCTTGGTGACGGCGGGCATCACGCCCACGGTCTGCCAGTTCGCCCGGCGGAAGGCGCCGTTGAGGGTCATCCGGTCACTGGCCAGCAGGGTGCGGTGCCGTTGGTCGTTGTCGATCCAGAGGCCGGAGAGCAACGTGTCGTGCGCGAGCCAACTGCCACCGCCGAAGGTCGGTGAGGTGAGGAAGCCGCTCTGCGCGGCGAAACCCGCCGCGTTCAGCTCGCTGGTGCCGCGGTCGAGGACCGCACCGACCTGCGGCGCGAACTCCGGGTCCTCGACGGCGTCACGACCGTAGCTCTCCACGAAGGCGACGACCACGTTCTTGCCGCGCAGCGCGGTCAACAGCTGGTCGCCGGGGGTGTCGCCGAACCTGTCGGCCTCGATCAGGGCGCCGAACGTCTCGCGGTCGTCGAGCCGCAGGCGCACCTGGAAGCCGTGACCGTTGGCCAGGGTGGTCGCGGAGGTGTCGGCGACCGGTACACCCTCGACCACCCGCACGTTGAACGCGGCGCAGGCCACCCAGACGACCACCAGCGCGGCCACGATCCGGGTGGTCCCGGTGCGGTGCCGGACCACCAGCCGTCGCAGTCGCCGCATCGACAGCGTGACAAGTGTGGGCAGGCCCACGACCACCAGCGCCAGTGTGATCGCGGCGCCGATGGCGGCGGGCCGACCGTACGACTCGCTGAGGAAGGCGAACCCCTCGTCGAGGAGCGCCCAGTCGAGCACCGGGTCGAACGCCCGGCTCAGGGAGGCGGAGAACCCCAGGTCGAGCAGCTTGAGCAGGCCGAGCAGGCCGAGCGCCACGCCGGCGAGCGTCGCGACCAGTCGGCTGCCACGTGACGGCAGGGCGAGCAGGAGGGCCACCACCAGCAGCGCCTCCAGGGGGATCCGCACGAACCCCGCTGGACTGAGTCGACCGAAGTCGTACGGCACGGTGAGGGCGAGCAGGACGAGCAGCGCGGCCAGGACTGTCGTCAGCCGGGACGCGATGGAACGCTTCGGCCGGCCCTCGGCTCCGCTGCCCTCGGTGGCGGCGGTGACGTCCGAGACTTCGCCCCTCATCGGTCTCCGTCCCTGGCTCGGCAGCTGACGTACGCGCGTCAAGAGCGACAACCCGGGCATCCTTCCATGATCTTCGTTGGGGGCGGGATCCGGGCGGCTCAGACGCGGGCGATCCCGCGTCGGGCCACGGCGACAGTGGGACGGTCCGACCAGGGCAACGCATCCGTCCGGCCCGAGCCCAGCGCCGCTGCGGCGCTCGGAGCGCTGTGGCCCACCGGGCTCGCGTGGACCATCGCGACCGGGGCGTCGTGGACGACGGTGTGGCGGAGGTGACGGGTCGTCCAGAGCCACGCGACGTCACGCCCGAACGACTCGACCAGCAGCGCCAGTGACGCGAGCAGCACGACGGTCGTCAGCGGCCCGGGCAGCGCGTCGCCCATCGCCACCGTCAGCACCACGCCCTGGATGGCGGCGACGACCTTGCGCCAGTAGCGCGGCGGCAGGGATCCGCGCATCCACCCCAGCACCCAGCTCGCGGCGACGAAGACGTACCGCATCGCGCCGATCGCGAGCACCCAGCCACCCACCGAGGGGGCCACGTGCAGGCAGAGCACCAGGACCAGGAAGGAGTCGATCTCCATGTCGAAGCGCGCGCCGAGTTCGCTGGTGGTGCCGGTACGGCGGGCCGTGTACCCGTCCACGGCGTCGAGGGCCAACGCCACGCTGGTGAGTACGACCATCAGGGTGATCGGCGCCGACCGGCCGAACGAGTCGGCGGCCAGGGCGGTCACGCCGCCGACGAGGACGGCCCGGCTCAGGGTCACCCGGTCGGCCGGGCTCAGCGCAGCCGCGCCCGAGCGGGACATCCCCCGGCTGAGCAGGGCGCACAGGGCCACCCCGTACGCCAACCCGGCCGCCCAGCCCGCCGCGCCCAGACCGACTGTCTCCGCCAGCACTGCCAGCAGGACGATCTGCACGAGCAGTCCGATGACCGGACCAGTTCGAACCGTTGACATCGTGCCTCCGCGACTCTGGTGGGTGACCCTGACCGTCATCACGGAAAATATGACCGATCGGTTCATTCTGAACGCGACCCGGCAGGGTGCCACGCAGGGACGTGCCCCTTCGGCGGCCGGTTGATCGTCCACCGTGGGCAGCTCGTCGCCGGCTGAGCGACGAAGACGTCGACTGTGCCGTTCGGCTCAGCGCGCCGGCAGGGTGAGCACGTCCGCGCCGTCGTCGGTGATGGCGATGGTGTGCTCGCTGTGCGCCGTCCGGCAGCCCGTCGCGCTGCGGAGCGTCCAGCCGTCGGCGTCGGTGACGAGCGTGGCGGTGTCCGCCATGACCCACGGCTCCAGCGCGAGCAGCAGCCCCGGGCGCAGCCGGTATCCGCGACCGGGACGTCCGGTGTTGGAGACGTGCGGGTCCTGGTGCATCGTCGACCCGACGCCGTGGCCGCCGAACTCGGTGTTGACCGAGTATCCCGCCGCGGTCAGGACCGAGCCGATCGCGTGGGAGATGTCACCGATGCGAACGCCGGGACCGGCGGCGGCGATCCCGGCCCGCAACGCGCGCTCGGTCGCGTCGATCAGCGCGACGCTCTCCGGGGGCCGCACGTCGCCCACGATGAAGCTGATGGCCGAGTCCGCGACAACTCCACCAAGGGAGACGGCGAGGTCGAGCGAGAGCAGATCGCCGTCGGCGAGCGGATAGTCGTACGGCAAGCCGTGCAGCACGGCGTCATTCACCGACGTGCAGATGTAGTGGCCGAACGGCCCGCGGCCGAAGGACGGCTCATAGTCGACGTAGCAGGACTGCGCCCCGGCCTCGGTGATCATGGCCCGTGCCCACTGGTCGATCTCCAGGAGGTTGGTGCCGACCACGCAGCGGCTCTTCAGCCTCTGGAGGATGCCGGCGACCAACGCGCCGGTGTCCTTCGCTCGCAGCACGTCGGTGGGGCTCAGGATCTCGATCATGCAGCGCCTTCCTCGGACCACCAATAAGTATCCCGGCCATATTATCCCGGTACTAGAATCGGAGCATGGTCAGGTTGCCGCTCACTCCCGCAGAGCTCGAACGCGGACAGCGCCTCGGCGCCCTCCTGCGTCGCGCCCGTGGAGAGCGCTCGATGCTCCTCACCGCGTTGGACGCGGGCGTCTCGCCGGAGACCCTTCGAAAGATCGAGTCCGGCCGGATAGCCACCCCCGCCTTCCCGACCATCGCGGCGATCGCCGACGTCCTCGGCCTCTCCCTCGACGCCGTCTGGTCGGAGATCAACAAGTCGGACGGCGGAGTGGAGCTGGCCCGATCGGACCGCACCGCGCGCGAGCGGCTGGCGTCCTAGCGCCCTGCGGTCGAGCCGGTTGACGCCGCCACTCGTGGCTCGTTGCCCGAGGACTCATCCCCGATCACGGCCCTCGGCGGCGGGCTCACTCGAGTTGCAGTTCCGGCTCGCCCCGCGCAGGGGCAGTACATGGGAATCTCCGGAATTGGCACCGGCCTGGCCAACGTCGCCGCGCCTTCCATCCTGGGCCTGCTCTGTATCGCGTGGGGCGCACCCGGCTGGCTGCTGATGGGCGGCATCTTCGTCGTGGTCGGGCTCGCCGCCCCGGCGGTCGTCCGATGGGGCGAGCGAACGCGTCCGGACTCAGCGGAGGCCGTCTAGAGACGAGCGAGAGCTGGTCCCGGTCGACGAGCGACCGGGACCAGCGGGTGGTGCGCTCAGGAGGCGGCGATGCCTTCCATGCCGATGCCGTCGGCGAACTTCGGCAGACCCTCCACTGTGGTGACGAGCTTCAGGGAACCGTCCTTGCCCACCTCGTAGCCCTGCACGTTGCCGGCGGTGGCGTTCTGCACGTACAGGAAGCCGTCGCTGGTGGTCATGTCGATCGACCCGCCGCCGGTGTCGACGGCGACGGCCTTGACGAGTTGGAGCTTGCCGTCGTCGTCGACCCGGTAGGAGCTGATGGTGGAGCTGCCGGCGTTGGCGACGAAGAAGAAGTCGCCGACGCGCTGGATCCAGCACGGCGCCTGCTGACCGTTGGGCACCGACGGCCCGACCTGGTCGAGCGCGCCGTCGTCCTCCAGCTCGAACCGGCTGACCGCGTTCGCGTTGGACTCGGTGACCAGCAGCGAGTCGTCGGTGTCGAAGGTGAAGCCGAACGGACCGTCCCCCGCGTCGCTGATGACGGGGTTCCGGGCCAGTTCGCCGTGACGACCGATCTCGTAGCTGAACATGACGTTGGCGGCCTTGGTCGACACCAGGACGAACTCGCTGTCCGGGTCGATCTTTACCTGGGCCGGGGCGGTGCCGAACGCGGGCGGGTTGCCGTTGTGCAGCCCGAGCGACCGGTTGGCGTCCTCGATCCGGGACAGGCGTCCCTTGTGCAGCTCGAAGCCCTGCACCGAACCCTCGCCGCCGGCGTTGAGGACGTAGACGAGGTCGCCGCGGGCCGCGACGCTGACCGGCAACAGACCGCCGGACCAGATGACCTGGAGCTTGTGCAGCTTGGTGCCGTCGACGCGGAAGACCGTGACGGTGTTGCTGCCGGCGTTCACCGCGAACAACAGTCCCTTGTGGTAGGTCAGGGAACCCTGCGAGGCCAGTGCGTCCAGCGGCGCGCCGATGGTGAAGCCGCCCAGCCCGCCGGTCTCGTACTCGCCCGCCTTGGAGAGACGGCCGTCCTCGTCGCGGTCGTACACCTTGATGGTGTTGCCCTCGGCCTTGTTGGTCTGGACGAAGACCGCTCCCTCGTCGCCGTGGTGGTAATCACCCCCCTTGCGATCGTCGTGGTACCCAGGGCCACCACCATCGGCGGAGGCGGTCCCGGGGATCGATCCGATGCTGGTCAGACCTGCCAGGAGGGCTGCCGCGAACGCGACACTGCGCTTCATCACTGACTCCTTATGCACCCGAAGGGAGGAATCCGAATTTTCCTCTCCTTCGAAAGCTATCGGAACAGCTAGGGGCGTTCGCCTTACTTACCCTAAAGCGGTAATTTCGTGCCGTTCCATGGAACGACGAGACGTATGCCCCGAGATGGCATACGGCGAACCGGACCCCCGGCTCGTCAGGGCAGGAACTCGGCGGTCAGGTCGATCAGCGCACGGGCGGCAGCCCCGACCGGGCGGTCCACCGGGGTGGCGAGCGACGCCGTCCAGTTCAGGTCGGCGCCGGTGACGGCCAGCAGTCGCACCCCGTGGTCGTCGGCGACGGCGAAGCGGGGCAGCAGGGCGATGCCGAGCCCGTGCCGGACGTGGTCGGCGCCGGTGGCGATGTCGGGGATCTCGATCGTGACGCGCCGGGACAGGCCGGCGGCCGTGAACGCCCGATCGGTCACGGCCCGATTGCCGTAGCCGACCGGGGAGTCGATGAAGTCCAGCCCGGCGATGTCGGCGAGGGTGACCGCCTCGAGGGTGGCCAGCGGGTGATCCTCCGGGACGACGAGGTCGAGGACCGAGCTGGCCAGTTCGGTGAGGTGGATCTCCGCAGGGGGCTTGCCGGGCAGTGAAACGAACGCGAGGTCGAGCCGGCGTTCCGTGAGAGCGTCGATGAGCCCCTGGGAGCCGTGCGGGGCGACGCTGGTGTGCAGCAGCACTCCGGGGTGCCGGCGGTGGAACTCGCCGAGCAGGGCTGGCAGGTGCAGCAGCCTGATCGAGGTCATCGTGCCGATGCGCAGGGTGCCGCGCAGGCCGCCGTGCACCTCGGCGACCGCGTCGCGGGCGTCGCGGGCCGCGTCGAGGGCGATCCGGGCGCGCGGCAGCAGCGCGGCGCCGGCGTCAGTGAGGCGTACGCGTTTGGAGTTGCGGTCCAGCAGTGACGCGCCCAGTTCGCGTTCGAGGGTCTTGACCGCGGCGGAGACGGCGGACTGGACGACGTGCAGGCGGGCGGCGGCACGGGTGAAGTTCTGTTCCTCGGCCACGGCGACGAAGTACTCGAGTTGGCGCAGTTCCACACCCCCAAGTATCACCGATCGCGATCGTCGCGAGCATCAACTTTCGTTGGACCTGATGCTTGAGTGAGGCAACAGTGGGGCCATGTCCTTGTCGACCCTGACACCCGGCCCCGCCACGTCCGACCGCAGCGACGGCTCGTCGCGCCGCCACGGCCGTGGCTTCTGGGCGATCGCCCTGGCCTTCCTGACCGCGATGGCGTTCTGCACCGTGCCGGCCCCGCTCTACCCGCTGTACATGGCGCGGGACGGTTTCACCACGTTCATGGGCACGATCGTGTTCGCGGTCTACGCGGTGGGCGTGGTGATCAGCCTGCTGCTCGCCGGTCACGTCTCGGACTGGGTCGGCCGCAAGAAGATCCTCATCCCGGCGTTGGCGTTGGAGCTGGTGGCCGCCGCCCTGTTCCTGGGTGACCCGTCCCTGCCGGTGCTGCTGGTCGCCCGGCTGGTGAGCGGGCTGGGCATCGGCATGATCACCGCGACCGCCACCGCGTACCTCCAGGAGCTGCACGCGGCGCACCGGCCCGGCTCGTCCCGCCAGCGCTTCGAGATGGTCTCCACCGCCGCCAACATCGGCGGCCTGGGCGTCGGCGCGTTGGTCGCGGGCCTCCTCGCCCAGTACGTCGACGCGCCGCTGCGCACGCCGTACCTGGTGTTCGCCGTCCTGCTGGCGGTGAGCATCGTGGCGGTCGCCCTGACCCCGGAAACCGTCGAGGAACGGCTGGTCAAGCCCACCTACCGCCCGCAGCGGATCAGCGCCGACCACGGGGACCGGGCCGGCTACCTGGCCGCGGCAGCCGCCGGGTTCGCCTCCTTCGCCGTGTTCGGCCTGTTCACCTCGGTCGCCCCGGGTTTCGTCGCGGGCGCCCTGCATCTCCCGTCGCGGGCCCTGGCCGGCACTATCGTGTTCGCCGTGTTCGGCGGCGCGGCCGGGGCGCAGACCCTCACCAGCCGGCTTTCCGCCCCGGCGAAGGTGCGCCTGGGGCTGCTCACCCAGGCCGTCGGTGTGCCCGCCCTGCTGGTGGGGATGCACACCGCCAACCTGGCGGCGTTCCTGGCCGGCGGGGTGGTAGCGGGCATCGGCGCCGGCGTTCTCTTCAAGGCGGCCATCGGTGCCGTCGCGGAGATGGCCGCACCCGCCCGGCGCGGCGAGGCCCTGGCCGGGCTGTTCCTCATCGGCTACCTGGGAATGATTCTGCCGTCGGTCGGCATCGGCGTCGCCACCCAGGCCGTCAGCGCCGGCACGGCGATGAACTGGTTCACCGGGTTGCTACTGGTCATGCTCGCCGGCGTGGCGGCGCTGTTCCGCCGCAGCGCCGCGGCCCATGCCCGGTGAGCCGTACGGCCTAAAGCCGCTCGGCCAAGATCCGCACAGAAACAGGGAAAGTGCTGCCTCACCAGCCGCGGAGGCACCTACATCCCGGAAGTTGTGCGGATCTTGGCGAGCCAGGCGCGGGAAGGTCCGGGGTCAACGCTGGCCGGGCCACCACGGTTCGAGGATGGCCGGGTCGGCGACGTACTGCGCCACCTGCGTCCGCTGCTCCACTGTCAGCGGCAGCGCCTGGAGGCGGGCGCCCCACTCGGGCACCCGGTCGGCCTTGTCCAACACGGTCGCCAGCTCGATCAGACCGGCCAGCGCCATCGCCTGCTCGGCCACCGGCGCGTCCTCGGCGCGACGGCGCATCCCCGAGTCGAGCGCCCGGTAGGCCGCCCGGTCGTCCATCTTGAACTCGCGCAGGATCCGCGCGTTGTCGAGCACCCGGGCCAGCCCGTCGAGCTCCTTCGACCCGCCGTACTCCACGTCCTTCGGCTCGTCCCGCTGGATGAAGACGATGGTGTTGCCCGACGGGTCGATGATGCTGAACCGCGACGCCCCGGCCCGGTAGCGGGTCATCCGGGGAAGGCCCTTGACCAGCACCTTGCCGTAGCTGCGGCGCATCGCCTCGGTGAACACCGCGTGGTACGACGCGACCGCGTCCACCATCACCAGGCACCCACCGGAGTGCTCCTTCGCCGGGTCCAGGTCCTTGGGCGCCGGGCCGTAGTGCAGCTGGAACCCGCTCCAGGTGAAGGCCAGGTACACATATGGCCTGAGCTGTTCATAAGCCACCTCGAAGCCGAGCGCCCGCCAGAACGCCAGGGTCTCCTCCGGGGCCGCGCAGTGCAGCAGCGGCACTGTGGTCTCGTTCGGTTGGACACGGTCCTCGTTGGTCGTCATGATCGATCCCCGTCCGGTCGGCCGAGCGGCCATTGTGCCAGCACCGCCGAGCGGCTTCGACGGATTTCGTCTCCTACCCAGGGAGGAGGCGGGCTCCGACCAGCGGCCGCAACCGGGGCTCGGGGTCGGACGCGATCGGCGGTCACGACCACGAACATCTACAGACATGACTACCGTTCTGCGCCGGGCGACGCACTGGAATCGCCCACTGATGGTCTTCGTCGCCGCGATGGCGGTGCTCGCTGTCGTCGCCGCCGTCGGCATTCTCGTCGATTCGCGCGTTCTCACGGGGGCGCCGATCTGGCTCAAGCCGTTCAAGTTCGCGGTGTCGTTCGTGCTGTACGGCGCGACGCTCGCCTGGATGCTCTCCCTGCTGCCCCGACGCAGCCGGGCGGCAGAATGGGCGGTCACGATCATCGTCGCGATGGCGGTGATCGAGATGATCGTGATCGTCATTCAGGTGGTACGCGGGCAGACCAGCCACTTCAACGGCACCTCCCCGTTGAACGGCGCGCTGTTCTCGGTGATGGGCGCGGCGATCATGGTGCTGTTCCTCGCACACCTCCTGGTCGGCATCGTGCTGCTGATCCGGCGGATCCCGGATCGGGCCGCCGCGACCGCCGTCGGGTGGGGGCTCGGCCTGTCGCTGCTGGGCATGCTCGCGGCGGTGCCGATGGTGCTCCCCATGCAGGAGCCGGGGATCGACGGGATCTCCGGGGCGCACAGCGTCGGCGTCGTCGACGGCGGACCGGGACTGCCCGTGGTGGGCTGGAGCACCACCGGCGGTGACCTGCGGATCGGGCACTTCGTGGGGCTGCACGCCCTGCAGGCGCTGCCGATCCTGGCGATCCTGCTGACCCGGTTCGCGACGCGGTGGGACGAGCGCACCCGCGCCCGGCTGCTGGTCGTCGCGGGCGGCGCGTACGGCGTACTCACCGTGCTGTTGACCTGGCAGGCCCTGCGCGGACAGCCGCTGCTGCGGCCGGACGCGGTCACGCTCGCCGCGGTCGCGGCCCTGGTGGTCGCGACGGCGACCGCGACCGGCCTGGTGCTGGCCCGCGGACGCCGCCCGGACCTGGCGCTGGCCGCGTGACCGCGACGCTGTTCTCCCTGACGTTCGCGGTGGCCGCGCCGTTCTGGGCACTGATGATCCTGCTGCCCCGCTGGTCGTGGACCGCCCGGATCATCGCCTCGCCGCTGATCGTGCTGCCGGTCGTGGTGATCTACGCGCTGCTGGTGCTGCCGGCGTTCGGCGACGTGCTGCCGGCCGTGACGTCGCCGACCCTGGCCGGGGTGCGCGACCTGCTCGGCACCTCCGACGGGGCGGCGGCGGGTTGGGCGCACATGATCGCGTTCGATCTCTTCGTCGGGCGGTGGGCGTGGTTGGACAGCCGGGAACGGGGGGTGCCGGCGCTGGTGATGGCTCCGGTGCTGCTGCTGACCATCCTGCTCGGACCGCTCGGCCTGGCCGCGTACCTCGCGGTCCGGGCCCGGTGGCGGCGGCCGGCGGCCGTCGCCACCGGCCCGCAGCACCTAGGCTGACCACCGTGAGCTGGCCGGGGCGACTGTTCGACATGCGGGACACGCTCGTGCGGATGGTGCTGCTCGATCTCAGCGGGCTGTGCTACCTGCTCTTCGTTCCGCACTCCACCAGCACGCCCACGACGACACAGTGGATCCTCGCGGTACTCGCGTTCGCCGTGGCGCTGGCGGCGCACCGTCGGCCGGTGGTCAACCTGGTGGCGCAGGCCGCCCTGCTGGCGGTCGCGATCAGCCTGGTCGACGACTTCACCATCAACCAGGTTGGTGCCAGCTGGGCGCTGCTCGAGGTCACCATGCGCGCGCGCCGCGCGCAGGCCATCTGGCTGGCCGCCACGCTGCTGGTCGTGGTCGACCTGACCGACTCCATCGGCGACCCGCTCCGCCGGTTCGCCTCCGGCGTCGTCGGGCTGGCCCTGGAGGTCGGCGTGCCGGTGCTGCTCGGCCTCGTCATCCGCGCCAACCGGGAGCTGAGTCGGCAGGCCGTCGAGCGGGCCCTGGCCGAGCAACGCCAGCACGAGTCGGAGAGCCGCGCGGCCCGCGCCGACGAACGCAGCGCCATCGCCCGGGAGCTGCACGACGTCGTCGCGCACCATGTGGCGTCGATGGTCCTGCGGGTCGGCGTGGCCCGGCACGTGCTCACCGACCTGGATCCCCGCGTGGGCGAGGTCTTCGACGACGTGCACGGCACCGGCACCGCGGCCCTCGCGGAGCTGCGCCGGCTGGTCGCGGTGCTGCGCAACCCCGACGGGGTACGCGGTGACGCGGCGCTGACCGCGATCGAACCGGCCGCGCTGCCGGCGGCGATCGGCGCGTCCATCGACCGGGCCCGGCAGGCGGGTGTCACCGTGGAGGCCGATCTCGACCCGGCGATCGGTTCACTCGACGCGGTGCGCGGCATGGCGGTGCTGCGACTGACCCAGGAGGCGCTGACAAACGTGGCCAAGCACGCGGGGACGTCCGCGCTCGCGCATCTCGTGGTGGCCGTCCGGGACGGGTCGGTGCACTGGGAGGTCACCGACAACGGGCACGGTGGGGTGCCGGCGGGCGTGCCGGCCGGTGGCGGGCACGGCATCACCGGGATGCGGGAGCGTGTCGAGGTCCTCGGCGGTCGGCTGGAGGCGGGCCCGACCGACACCGGGTGGCGGGTGCGTACCGTCCTTCCGGCCGTGGCGTCCGCGTCGGCCGGGGCGCCGGTCGGGTCGGTGCCCCGCGAGCGGGAGGCCCCGGCCGGGTCGCCCGCGCCGGAGCCGGCGTGATCCGGGTGCTGCTGGTCGACGACCAGCACCTCATCCGGGCCGGGCTGCGCATGCTCTGCGACGCCCAACCCGACATCGAGGTCGTCGGGGAGGCCGACAACGGCCGGGAGGCGATCCCACTGGCCGGGAGGCTCCTCCCCGACGTCGTCGTCATGGACCTGCGGATGCCCGGCGTCGACGGGATCACCGCGACCAGCCGCATCCTCGCCGAACGTCCCGCCACCCGGGTCCTGGTGCTGACCACGTTCGGCGACGACGACCACCTCTACCCCGCGCTGACCGCCGGAGCGTGCGGGTTCCTGCTCAAGGACGCGCCGCCGACCGAGCTGCTGGACGGCATCCGCCGGGCCGCCGTCGGTGACAGCCCGTTCAGCCCGGAGGTGCTGCGCCGCCTCGTGCAGCGCGCGGTGCACGCCCGCCCCGGGTCACCACCGGCCCTGTCGGGCCTGACCGCCCGGGAACGGGACGTGCTGAACCTGGTCGCCGAGGGCCTGTCCAACACCGAGATCGCCGACCAGCTCCACATCGGTGTCACCACTGTCAAGACCCACATCACCAGCCTGATGACCAAGACCGACAGCCCCAACCGGGTCCGTCTGGCCCTGTTCGCCCGCGGCGTCTGAAGATCAGAAGGCGTGCGGTCGCGCCTCTTGACGTCCCGCTGGGAGCGCTCCAAGATCAGCTGGAGCGGAGCCGCACGAACGGCGGGCCGCCCGAGGCGGGTGTGGTGGTCTGTTGCTGAGCGCATTCGGTCTGAGCGAGCTGGAGGAGAAGGTCTACCTGGAGCTGGTCCGTGGCCGTGCCGGGACCGCGACCGAGCTGGCACCACGGGTCGCGGCCACGGTGGCCGAGCTGGACCACGCGCTCGACGCTCTCGCCCGAGCCGGGCTGGTACGCATGGTTGCCGGCCGCGCCGGTGCCACACCGCCCGACCTGGCCATCGAGTCGCTGCTCAACCAGCGGATGCGCGAGCTTCAGGAGGCGCGGGTCGGCCTGTGGGACTGGCTGCGGCAGCAACGCCCGGCGGACCCGATGGACCAGGATGTCCAGCTTGTCGTCGGTGTTCCCGCGATCATGCAGGCGTTCGACCAGTTCCTGCGCGGGGCGCAGGAGGAGGTGCTCGGCTTCGACCGCCCGCCGTACGCGGCCGTGTTGCAGGACAACCCGACCGAGGTCGAGATGCTCGGCCGGGGCGTCGCCTTTCGCGTCGTGTACGACCGGCGAGGGCTGGAACGGCCGGGTGCGGCGGCCCACATCGGCCGGTTCGTCGCGGCAGGTGAACAGGCACGGGTCGCCGCGAACGTGCCCGGTAAGCTCGCCGTCGCCGACCGCCGGGTCGCGCTGATCTCCTTCCCCGCGCGCGCCGAGAGCATCGACCCCTGGGCGCTCGTGGTCCGTGGCACCACCTGGGTGGAGGTGCTCGTGGCGCTGTTCACCGAGGTGTGGGACAGGGCCACGCCGCTGCGGCTCGCCGCGGCCAGCGAGGGGGTCGACGACGTCGAACGGCAGAGCACGCCCACCCCCGTCGACCGGCAGATCCTGTCGCTGCTGATGACCGGGTTGCCGGACAAGGCGGTCGCCTCCCAGTTGGGCATCTCGCTGCGTACGGTGCAGCGGCGGTTGCGGCAGCTGATGGACACGACCGGGAGCGCCACCCGGATGCAGCTCGGTTGGTTCATCGCCCGCAACGACTGGCTCTGAACCCGAAAACGGGGGCCTGCCGACACTGGAGGTGTCGGCAGGCCCCGGGGTTCACTTCGTGACCGTCAGCGACACGGTGATCGGGGTGGACGCGCCCTTCGCACCGTTGTTGGTGACCAGCAGCGTGGCGACGTACGGGCCCGGCGCCAGGCCGGTGGTGTCCACGGTGATGGTCAACGCGCCCTTCGCCCCCGCCGGCACCTCGCCGGAGGTTGCGGCGGACAGCCACGCCACGTCGCTGTACGCCGGCAGCGAGCCGTCGACGTGATAGACCTTGCTGCCGTACGGCCGGCCGGTCGCGTTACCGAGCACCCACAGGTTGCCCTGCTCGTCCAGGTCCAGCCCGGCGCCGCTGAGCGGGTTCGGGTCGGGGTCGGGCACCGAGGCGAGCGGCTGGCAGGTGGCCGGGTCGAGCGCCCAGATCGACTCTTTGGAGTCCTGGTTGATGCCCCACAACACGTTGTGTTCCTCGTTGAGGGCAAGGCCGGTCATCCACGGGATGGGCGGGGTGCACTCCCCCAGCACCGAACCGGGCTGCGGGTGAGACAGTCCGGCGAGGTGCCGGATGCGGTTGTCGCCGCTGAGGTAGAAGGTGTCGTCCGAGGCGCGGTAGGCGAGCCCGTAGTAGAGCTTGCCGGCCCACGGCCCGGTGATGGTCTCCTTCACCTCCAGGGTGTCCGGGTCGAAGCACACGATCGGCAGGTCCCCGATGAACGACATCTTCGGCGCGCACATCAGGTCCCGGCTCGGCACGTACGCCATGTCCGAGGGCCAGCCGTCGATCGGCAGCACACCCTTGCCCAGCGACCGGCCGTCCGTGCTGAAGCGCTGCATCTGCCCGAACAGGTACGAGTTGGAGACGATCAGCTCGCCGTTGCGGTAGCCGACGCCGTAGGCGTTGTAGAGCTCCTTGAGCGGGAACGAGCTGAGCTGCCGGCCCGGGATGCCGGTCGGCGGGGTGGGCGAGTTGATCTCCCGGGCCAGCCAGGTGGCCGGCAGGTCACCCCGGTTGGTCAGGGTCACCGTCGCAGTCCGGGTCACCCCGGCCCGGGCGGACACCGAGACCGCGTTCTTGTTGGCCAGCAGCAGCGGTGTACGCAGCGCCAGGTCGTGCGGGACGACCGTCGACTCGACAACGCCGACGGTGCTCGCCGGCAGGTCGTAGCCCGGTTGCAGAGCGGTCACCGTTACCGGCCCGGCCGGTGCCTCCACCTGGTAGAAGCCGTCGGCGTCGGTGGTCGTGGTGATCGGCTGCGGTGCGTCCGGCGATTCGACCCGCACCGTCGCGCCGGCCAGCGGCTGACGGTCGTTCGCATCCCGCACCGTGCCCCGCAGCAGGCCACGACCGGCCACCCGGAAGGTGATCGCGTCGGCCGCGTCGAGCACCTGCTCGTCGCGCGAGTACGTCAGCGCGTCGCGGCCGGTGGCGTCCTCGATGCCGACGGTCGCCGAGCCGCCGGTCCCCGCCGCCGTGGCGGCGAGCTTGCGGTACGCGATGGTGACGGTGCCGTTCTCGCCGAGGCGCACCTGGACGTCGACCCGGGTCTTCGGCGCGCTCTTCAGCGCGGCCCGGTTCCAGGTGACCACGACCTGTCGGGCCGTGCCGGTGCCGGACACCCTGGTACGCACCGTCGAGGCGTGGTCCAGGACCAGGTCGTCCCAGAACGCGTAGACGGCCGGTGCCGAGACCGCCGGGGCGGGCAGCGGACCGTTGTCGCCGACCGAGGTGCTCACGTCGACGCCGAAGGTCAGGTAACCGTCGGTGTGCACGGTCAGCTGACGGTAGGTGCTGCCGTAGAACGTCACCGGAAACGGCAGGTCGACGGCCCGGCTCGCGGTGTCGCCGGTGAGGGCCAGCACGCTGCCGCCGTCGGCCCACTCCGCGGTGGCCGTCCCCGCCCGGTAGCCGTGCCGGTCGGTCTTCGCGGCGAGCGCCACGTCCACCGTCTCCGGCCCGTCGACGGTCAGCGCGACCGTCTTCGGTGCCAGCCACCGGCCGTACTCGACCAGCAGGTCGTAGTCGGCCTCGGGCAGCATCCCGGTGTAGTGACCCTCGGCGTCGGTGACGAACGCTGGGAACGTCTCCCCGGCGAGCGCCAACCGGGCACCCACGACCGGCTTGCCCGCCGGGTCGGTGACCCGGCCCTGGATCGCCTGCCACGGGGCGGGCTCGGACAGGTCCAGCGTCAGATTGGTGGTGCCGCTTGTCGAGACGGTGATGGTCTGCCGTGCGGTGCGCCGCGCGAAGAACGACGCGGTCAGCGTGTACTCCCCGGCCGGGACCCGACCCAGCTGGACCGTGCCGCGCGCGTCGGTGCGGGCGGTGCGGGTGACCAGGGCGGAGGTCAGGGTGATCTTCGCCCCGGAGAGCACGGTGCCGTTCAGGTTCGCGTGCACCACGACGCCGCCGAGCTGCGCCGTCGAGGCCTGGGTCACCAGGTCGTACGCGTCGAGCCGACCCTCGCCGTAGACGTTGTTGTCGGCCGGGGTGCCGCCACACTGCAGGTCGTTGACGTCGTGCGCGGTGCGGTCCAGCAGCTCGCGGGTGGTTGCCAGGTCACGGCGCAGGTTCGGCACGGCCGACCAGGCCAGGGCGACCGCACCGGCGACGTGTGGAGCGGCCATGGATGTGCCGTCGCTCATGCCCCAGTCGCTGCCCGGCACTGAGGAGAGGATGCCTACCCCGGGGGCGGTGATGTCCGGCCGTACCGTGTCCTCGCGGCCCGGCCCTCGGCTGGAGAAGTCGGCGATCAAACCGGCGGCGCTGGTCGCGCCGACGGCGTACGCCAGCGGGTTGGTGGCCGGGTGGCCCGCCGAGCCGCACGGCTCGGGCAATTCCTTGGCCTCGTTGCCGACCGCGAAGACCGGGAAGATGCCGGCGGCGACCCAGGAGTCGATGATGGTGTCGTAGAAGGTGGGGTCACCGTCGTGGCCGCCCCAGGAATTGTTGATGATGTCCGGCGCGAGGTCCGGGCGGGGGTTCTCGCCGTTGCGGTCGGTGGGCGCGAGCATCCACTGGCCGGCCGCGAGCAACGCGCTGTTGCTGCAGTAGTTGGCCTCGCACCCCTTGGCCGCGATCCAGCTGGCACGCGGGGCCACACCGGTGATCCGCCCGTCGCCGTCGTCGCCGACCATCGTGCCGACCGTGTGGGTGCCGTGCCCGTAGTTGTCGCAGGGCGTCGACGGCAGGCAGATCCCGGTCGGGTCGTACCAGTTGTAGTCGTGCGTGAAGGTGCCGTCACCGTCGTTGCCCCGATACTGGCGGACCAGGGCCGGGTGGTCGTACTGCACACCGGAGTCGACGCTGCCGACGACGATGCCCTCGCCGCGGGTGCCGTACTCGCGCCAGACCTTGTCGGCGGCGAGTGAGGTGAGGTTCCACGGCAGCTGCGGGTTGTCGGCGGAGGCGCCGGCGGTGCGGACCGGCTCCGCGAGCTTGGTCCCACCGATCGCGGTGATCCGCGCGACGTCAGCCCGGCCGGCCAGTTCGGTCATCAGCTTCAGGTCGCCGGTGACCTCGATGATGTTCGCGATCCAGTACGGGGTGAAGTCGGCGTGCCGGTTGCGCAGCAGGGAGCGGAGCCCGCGCTGGGTCTTCTCGGCGTGGGCCAGCTTGGTCTCGTAGACCCGGGTGGTGCGGGCGACCCGCCCGGCCCGGCCACCGGCGGCCCGCTCGACCCGGTCCAGGTCGCTCTGGTTCAGCGTGGCCTCGTCGGTCAGCTCGACGAAGAAGCTGGCGTTGGTGCCGGTACGGGCCGCACCGAGCACGCGCGGGTCCACCTTGCGCAGTGGGTCGACAGCGCCGTTGCTCGGCGCGGGCGCGGCCACGGCGGCGCCGGTCGGCAGTGCGAGCACGATGGCCAGCGCCGCACCGACGGCACCCATGGCTCGACGTGTCCGCTGTCTGGGTCTGAGCATGAAGTACGTCCCCTCCCTCAGGCGGTCGCCCGGGAGGGCCGACACCGCCGTCGCCGATTCTCAGGCGACGGGCATCCGGCTGAACCACATGATCACTGGCGGAGCACGGACATGGCGGGTCTCCGCCATCCCGCGTTGGCCACACCGACACCGGCACGCCACCACAACGGTCAGGCCCGCATCCGCGCGGACACCGCGATGACGAGCACCAGCGGCACGATCAGCAGGGCCGGGGCGACGACCGGCAGGTGCAGGGCGACCACGGCGCCGACCGCCGCGCCGACCATGAGGGCCAGCAGCACCTGAACCTTGGGGCGCAGGCTGGCCCACGGGCTGCGCGCGGCGACCCCGGCGATCAGGCTGGTGAGCGTGCCGGTCAGGTACGTGGAGGACAGGCCGGACACGCCGAAGCGTTGGATCGCACTGCTCTGCACGCCCAACGCGACAGCGGACAGCATGAGCAGCGCCAGGTGGACACCCGCGTCGGGGGTGTGCAGGGTGACCTCCCAGACGACGGCGAACACCACGAACACCGCCAGCTCCAGGACCAACGCCCAGGTGACCCGCCGGGGCCAGACCGGATCGTCGGGCTGTGCCGAGCCGACGACGCGGGCGCCCGCGAGGACGCCGACGATGAAGCTGACGATGGCGCAGCCCGACGTCAGGGCCAGGTCGGCCTCGCCTCGGCCGGCCGAGAGCCCGAGCAGCACCATGTTGCCGGTCATCACGCTCGCGAACGCGCCGCCGAGGGCGAGGAAACCGAGAGCGTCGGCGCTCCCGGTCAGGAAGGTGAGGACGACGACGAGCGCCTGCCGTCGCCGCAGCAGGCGCTCGTCTCGGCGCGGGGCGACGCGGGGACGGGTGACGCGGGGCGCTGTGCTCGACACTGTCGGCCACCTTCCAGTAATTGTTCTTCGTATACACTTTGTCCGGACACGTTCACGGAGAGGCGACCAGGTGGCTGAAGACCTACGGGACAAGCTCGGCGCGCAACACCTGCCGCTACGCGATCAGGTCCTCGCCGCGCTGCGGACCGCCATCATCGACGGCGACTACCTGCCCGGGGAACGGCTGACCGAGGACCGGCTCGCCGAGGACTTCGGCGTCTCCCGCAACCCCGTCCGGGAGGCGCTGCGCGTCGCCGAGGCGGAGGGGTTCGTCGTGATCCTCCCCCGCCGGGGAGCGGTCGTCGCCTCACCGAGCAGCGGGACCATCACCGACATGTTCGCCGTGCGCGAGCGTCTGGAGGCGCTGGCCGCCCGACTGGCCGCCGAGCGGGCGACAGCGGCCGACGTGGCGTCCCTGCGTGCCCTGCTCGACCAGGGCCGTGAGGCGACCCAGCGGCAGGACCTGGCCCGGGTCGCCGAGCTGAACAGCACGCTGCACCTGCGCATCCTCCAGATCAGCGGAAACCCCTGGCTGTCGTCGATCGCCAAGTCGCTCTACCTCCATGTCCAGTGGGTCTTCCGGCTCGGGGCGGCCGAACGCGCGCCACACTCGTGGGCCGAGCACATCCAGCTCGTCGACGCCATCGAGTCAGGCGACGGTGACCGCGCCGAGCGGGCCGCGCTCGACCACCTCGACGCGGCATCCGCCGCGGCGTACGAGAACGCCGAAGGCGGCTACGGCGCCCGCTAACGGCCGCACGCGTAGCCCTGCATCCCTCGGGGGTTCGCGCCGGCGGCCAGCACGCCCGTCGTCGGGTCACGGGTCACCGCGCAGAGCCGACCGAGACTCCACCCGTCGGTGACCCGCACCTCGTGCCCGTACGCCCGCAGGGCCGCCAGCACGCCCTCGTCGAGCCGGTCCTCCACCACCAGGACACCGGGCTCCATGTTGCGGGGGTAGAACGACCCCGGCAGGCTGACCGTGTGCCACGCCGGCGCGTCGATGGCCTCCTGGAGGCTCTGGCCACCGACGAGGTGCCGCAGCAGGAACGGCAACTGCCACTGGTCCTGCTGGTCGCCACCGGGGGTGCCGCAGGCCAGCACCGGCTCACCGTCGCGGTGCACCATCGTCGGGCTCAACGTCGTACGCGGGCGGCGGCCCGGCGCCAGCGATGAGGCGAGCCCCTCCTCCAGCCAGAACATCTGCAACCTGCTGCCCAGCGGAAAACCGAGCTCCGGAATCGTCGGGGAACTCTGCAACCAACCACCACTGGGCGTAGCGGAGATCATGTTTCCCCAGCGGTCGACCACGTCCACGTGACAGGTGTCGCCCCGGGTCACCCCGTCCGACTGCACTGTCGGCTCTCCCGTGGTGGCGTCCGTCGGCCCGGTACGCCGCCCGGCACCCGGTCCGACGTGGGCGGGTAGGCGCGGCTGCGCCCCGTCCGGACGCCCCGGCCGCAACTCCGCCGACGCGCGATCGCCGATCAGGGCGGCCCGCTCCCGCGCGTACTGCGGGGAGAGCAGCGCCTTGGCGGGCACGTCGACATCGTCGCCGTACCAGGCCTCCCGGTCAGCGAAGGCGAGCTTGAGCGCCTCGACCTGGGCGTGGATGCCCGCCGTGGTGTCCGGGTCGTACGCGCCCGGGTCGTCGAGCGCGTCCAGTGTGGCCAGGGACTCCAGCAGCACCGGGCCCTGACCCCAGAAGCCGGTCTTCGCCACCGAGTAGCCGTGCCAGTCGAGGGTGGCGGGCGTCTCCCAGCTCGCCGAGTACGCGGCGAGGTCGTCGCCGGTGACCAGCCCGGCGTGCGGGCGGCCGCTGGAGTCCTGGAACGGTCGCCGGCTGAACGCGTCGATCGCCTCGGCGACGAAGCCGGTGCTCCAGGCCCGGCGGGCGGCCTCGATCTGGGCCTCCCGGTCGGCGCCGGCCGCCCGTCCCGCCTCGACGAGTCGGCGCAGGGTGTCCGCGTACGCCGGGTTGGTGACCATCTCCCCCGCGGCGGGTGGTCGGCCGCCGCGCAGCCAGAGCGCGGCGGAGGTGGGCCAGTGTTCCTCGAACAACGACCGGACGGCCGCCACCGTGTCACCGACCCGGCCCACCAGCGGGTGCCCGGCGCCGGCGTAGCCGATCGCCGGCTCCAGCACCTCGGCGAGGGTGAGCGTGCCGTGCTCGCGCAGCAGCAGGAGCCAGGCGTCCACCGCGCCGGGTACGGCCGCCGCGAGCGGGCCGGCACCCGGGATGAGGTCCATGCCGAGCGACCGGAAGTGCGCGATGGTGGCGCCTGCCGGCGCGGGCCCCTGCCCGCACAGCACCTTCGGCGTCGGGTCCGCTGCGGTGGCCACGATGGCCGGCACCTCGCCGCCCGGCCCGTTCAGGTGCGGCTCGACGACGTGCAGGACGAACCCGGCGGTGACCGCGGCGTCGAAGGCGTTTCCCCCGCGTTCCAGGATGCCCATCGCGGCCTGGCTGGCGAGCCAGTGGGTGGAGGACACCATGCCGAAGGTGCCCTGCAACGTGGGTCGGGTGGTGAACGTCATGACAACACCTCACTGGGATCTGTGGTGCGAACGTCGGGACCGGTGCCGTCCGGTCGGACCAGGTGGCAGGCGGCCATGCCGTCGCCGATCGCGGTCTGCGCCGGGACCTCCGTCGCGCACCTGTCGAAGGCGAGCGGGCACCGGGTCCGGAACCGGCAGCCCGACGGCGGGTCGAGCGCGGACGGCAGGTCGTCGCCGAGCAGCACCGGTTGACGGTGGCGCTGACGCACCGGGTCGGCCACCGGCGCGGCGGAGAGCAGCGCCTGCGTGTACGGGTGGGCGGGCCGGGCGAAGATCCGCTCGCGGCTGCCGGTCTCGACGAGTTGACCCAGGTACATGACCGCGATGTCGTCGGCCAGGTACTCGACAGCGGAGAGGTCGTGGGTGATGAACAGGCAGGCGAACCCGATGTCGCGTTGCAGGTCGGCGAGGAGGTTGAGCACCGACGCCTGCACTGACACGTCGAGCGCGCTGGTGGGTTCGTCAGCGATGAGCAGCATGGGCTCGGAGATCAGGGCCCGCGCGATGCTGACCCGTTGACGTTGCCCGCCGGACAGCTCGTGGGGATAGCGACGGGCCACCTCGGCGCGTAGGCCGACCCGCTCGAGTTGGGGGGCGACGCGGGCGTCCCGGTCGCGCCGGGAGATCCGCTTGCCGGCCAGCCGCAACGGCTCGGCCACGATCTCGCCCACCAGCATGCGTGGGTCCAGTGACGCGGCCGGGTCCTGGAAGACGATCGACACCGCGCCGCGATGGGGGCGCAGCCGCCGTCGGGACAGGTGGGTGACGTCGGTGCCCGCGATCCGGACCGTTCCCGCGGTCGGCTCGACGAGCCGCACCACGCATCGGCCCACCGTCGACTTTCCGGAACCGCTCTCCCCCACCAGGGCCGTGACCCGGCCCCGCGGGATGGTCAGGGACACCCCGTCCACGGCGCGCACCGGGCCGAAGTGCATCACGAGGTCTGCGATCTCCAGGGCGTTCGGGTGCGGCGTCATCGGTTCGCCTCCTGAGCTGCCGTCGGTGCCGTCGTGCAGGGGTGCCAACAGGCCGCGACATGGTCGGTGCCACCGATGCCCTCCAGCGGCGGGGCGGCCGCTCGGCACTGCTCATCGGCGGCTGGGCAGCGATCCGCGAAGGTGCAGGCGTCGGGTTGGCTGGCCAGGACGGGCACCAGTCCGGGGATTTCGGTCAACCGGTCGGTGCCGGCGTGCCGGCCCGGCTGCGGTGACGCCGACAGCAGTCCGGCCGTGTACCGGTGCCGCGGGTGGGCGAACAGGTCGTCGACGGGCGCCCGTTCCACCACCCGGCCCGCGTACATGACGACGACGCGGTCGGCGATGTCGGCGATCACGCCGAGGTCGTGGGTGATGATGAGGACGCTCGTGCCGAGCCGGTCGCGCAGGTCCCGCAGCACCTGGAGGATGCCGGCCTGGACGGTGACGTCCAGTGCGGTGGTCGGCTCGTCGGCCACCAGCACCTTCGGGCCGCAGGCCACCGCCATCGCGATCATCACGCGCTGGCGCATGCCGCCGGATAGCTGGTGCGGATAGTTGTCGACCCGCTGGGCGGCGGACGGGATCCCGACGAGCGTCAACAGTTCGACGGCGCGCGCCCGCGCCGCCCGTCGGGACATCCGCTCGTGGACCTGGAGCACCTCCCCGATCTGCCGCCCGACGGTGAGCACCGGGTTCAACGACGTCATCGGCTCCTGGAAGATGTACGCGATCTCCCGGCCACGGACCCGACGCAGGGCCGACTCGCGGGCCCCGACCAGCTGCGTGCCGTCCAGGCGCACCGACCCGGTGACTCGGGCGCTGCCCGGGAGCAGTCCGGCGATGCTCATCGCGGTGACGCTCTTCCCGCACCCCGACTCGCCCACCATCCCGACGATCTCCCCGGCCGCGAGGTCCAGGCTGACCCCGTCGACCGCCGAGACGGTGCCGGTCTCGGTCGGGAACGACACCGACAGGTCGCGGATCTCCAGCACGGGCGCGGAGGGCGTGGTCATCGTCGGTCTCCCTTCGGGTCGAGGGCGTCGCGCAGGGCGTCACCGAAGACGTTGAACGCCAGCGCCAGACCCATGATCACGACGCCGGGGAAGACGGCGGCCCAGGGTGCGCGGGCGGCGAACTGCTGGGCGGTGGCCAGCATGGTGCCGAGACTGGGCGCGGGCGGCTGGATGCCGAGGCCGAGGAAGGACAGCACCGCCTCGCCGAGGATCGCGGCCGGGATGGCGACAGTGGCCTGCACCAGGATCACCGAGGTCGCGTTGGGCAGGATGTGCCGGGCCAGCACCCAGAGGTCGCTCGCGCCGTCCACGACGGCCGCCGCCACGAAGTCCAGCGACTTGAGGCGCAGGGTGTCCGAGCGGACGACCCGGATCACCCCGGGGATCTGGGCGATGCCGATGGCCACCGCGGCGTTGCCGAGGCTGGCGCCCCGGATGGCCGCCAACCCCACCGCCATGATCAGAAACGGAAACGCCAGCAGCAGGTCGGTGAAACGCGAGATCACCGCGTCCCAGGCCCGGAAGTAGCCGGCAGCGAGCCCGAGCGGCACCCCGATGACCAACGACGTGGCCACCGCCAGGAGCCCGACCTGCAACGACGCCCGCGCACCGAGCATGATGCGGGAGAGGACGTCCCGGCCGAGATCGTCGGTGCCCAGCAGGTGCCCGGCGGTGCCGGGAGGTGCGAACGTACGGGCGAAGTCGGTCTGGTCGACCGAGTAGGGCGCGAGCCAGGGCGAGAGCAGCGCGATGACGCCCGCCAGCGCGAGGACGACGAAGCTCACCACGGCGAGCGGGTTGCGGCGCAGCCGCCGCAGCACCCGGGTACGCCGGGTGACGCTGGCGGCACCGGTCTCCGCCATCGGTACGGTGAGGACGGTCATGCCGGATCTCCCGTCACCCGGATGCGGGGATCGATGACCGAGTAGAGCAGGTCCACGAAAAAGTTGATCACGATGTAGGCCGCCGCGGTGAGCAGGACGACGGCCTGGATCACCGGATAGTCCCGTTGGAACACCGCGTCGATGGTCATCTTGCCGAAGCCCGGCAGCCCGAAGATCTGTTCGGTGACGACAGCGCCCGAGATCAGCCCACCGAGTTGGAGACCCACCACGGTCACCACCACGATGAGGCTGTTCCGCAGGGCGTGCCGGGTGATGACGGCGCGCGGTCGCAGGCCCTTCGCCTTCGCCGTCCGCACGTAGTCGGAGGAGAGCGAGTCCAACATCGCCGACCGGGTCTGCCGCATGATGATCGCGGCGAGGCCGGTGCCGAGGATCACCGCCGGCAGGACGATGTGGTGCAGGTTGTCCACGGGGTCCTCCAGGATCGGCACGAAGCCGGAGGCGGGGAAGAGCCCGGTCGCCACGGACAGGTAGAGGATCGCCAGCAGCCCGAGCCAGAAGTGCGGCACCGACAGGCCGATCAGGGCCAGGCCGTTGGCGAGCCACTCCGCCGGACGTCCACGACGGACCGCCGCGATCACCCCCGCGCCGACGCCGAGCGCCGCCGCGATGAGGATCGCCAGGACGGACAGCTCGACGGTCACCGGCAGGGCGGTCGTGAGCATCGACGACACCGGGGTACCGGTGCGGATCGACACCCCGAAGTCGCCCTGCGCCATGCGCTCCACGTACTGGGCGAACTGCACCGGCAGCGGCTGGTCCAGCCCGTAGTGCCGACGGATGGCCTCCAGGGCCTCCGGCGACCGGTCCTCACCGGCCAGGGCGAGGGCCGGGTCGCCGGGGAGCGCCCGTACGCCGACGAAGACCACGATCGTCGACAACAGCAGGGTCAGCGCCGACTGCCAGGCGCGGGTGAGCAGATACCGGGCCACGGCGGCCTACTTGCCGAAGCCGGCGAAGGCCGCCCGGATCACGCCGTCCGGGTAGACCTGAAGGCCCTGGATCTGCTTGCTGACGGCGGTCAGGTTGCGCTGCCGGTAGAGGTAGATCAGGGCGTCGTCCTGCTGGAGCAGAGTGACAGCCTGCCCGTACAGCTTCCGGCGCTCCTCGACGTCGCCGGCCTGCCGGGCCTGGGTCAACAGGGTGTCGAGCTGGGGGTTGCTGTAGCCGGCGACGTTCTGGCTGGCGCTGGTGCCGACGAAGTTCGTGATGTTGGCGTCCGGGTCGATCCGGCCGCTCCACCCCAGTTGCAGCAGCTCGAAGTTGCCGCGGTCCTGCTCGTCGAGGAGCGACGAGTACTCCACCGGGTTGATCTTCAGGTCGAATCCGCCGTCCTTGACCATGGACTGCAACGCCTGCGCGAGGCGCAGCGTGTCGGGCGTGTTCGAGGCGAGCATCGTGACCGTGTACGGCGTCTGCACGCCGGCCTCGGCCAGCAACTGCTTGGCCTTGGCGGGGTCGTGCGCCGGGCAGGTCTGCGCCTCCGGCGACGAGAACGTGCTCGCTGGCGAGATCGGGGAGCAGGCGGCGGCGTGCAGACCGTTGAAGACCGCGTCGACCAGGGACTTGCGGTCGATGGCGTGCTCGAAGGCCTGCCGCACCTTGGCGTTCTGGGCGAGGGGGCGGTTGATGGGCTTGGGGGCGGTGCCGACGCCGTCGACGTTGCCGACGTTGATGGTCAGGCCCTGGTAGCCGAGGGACTGCGACTGGAGGACGGAGACCGCCGCGTCCTGGCGCAGCGAGGCGACGTCCTGGGTGGAGATGGAGTCGGCGACCTGGGCGTCGCCCGAGCGCAGGTTGGCGGCGCGGATGCTGGCGTCGGTGAGGATCCGCCACGAGATGGCGTCCAGGTGCACCTTGTTGGCGTCGTAGTAGTTCGGGTCCCGTACGACCTCGATGGAGTTCTGCGGCACCCGCTTCGCGAACTTGAAGGGGCCGACGCAGACCGGCGCGGAGGCGAAATCGTCGCCCTTGGACCGCAGCGCCTGCGCACTCATGATCATGCCGGCCCGGTCGGCGAGGGCGCCGAGCAGCGGCGCGAACGGCTGCTTCAGCCGCAGGACGACGGTCTGCGCGTCCGGGGTGTCGACGCCGTCGATGGGGCCCAGTTCGCTCTTGCGGGCCGACCGGGCGTTGGTGAGGTGGCGTTGCAGGGTGGCCTTCACCGCGGCCGAGTCGAACGCCGTGCCGTCCGCGAAGCGCACGCCGGGCCGCAGCGGAATGGTCACCGTCCGGCCGTCGCCGCTCGTGGTGGGCAGGGCCGTCGCGAGCTGCGGTACGACCTGCGCCTGCTCGTTGACGTCGTAGAGCTTCTGACACATGGCCTGGAAGACGTAGCGGGAGTAGAGGCTTCTCGACAGCGTCGGGTCCAGCGCGTCGGGCTCGGCGGAGAGGGCGATGACCAGCTTGCCGCCCTGCTTCACGGCGGCGGGGTCGGCGGGCGTGCCGAAGGAATCCTGGCCTGCCGACTGGTCGCCGCCGGACGGGTCGCCGCCGTCGTTGTTCGACACCGGTGAGCAGGCAACGACAGTGCAGACGACGGCGGCCGCCGCAACGGCGGCCCGGAGCACCCGGCGGCGGGGCAGGTTCGTGTCGCGGACGGAGAGGTTCGTCATGGAGAGCTCCTCAAGTGGGCGATTCGGGGAGCGTATGTTGTATACGATGACCGCCGCAAGACCTCCATGAATGGCTCTCGGCGCCCGTCCGCGGGCCGCGTGGGGTGCGTCCACGGGGGCCGACGGCTGCACCGCGCGTCCTTTGCTCTGCTTCACCCCGCGCAACGGCACGTGTCCGATATCCGGACACCCGGTGGTGCGTCCGTTGAAGCAGAGCAAAGACCACCACCAACCCCTACCGACCCGCTCGGCCAGCCGGCACCGCCGTCAGCTCAGGCCGCGGGTTTCGCCGTGGGCGCGGGCGGGGCCGGGTCTTTCCGCAGGAGACTGAGCAGTACCACGAGCGCGAGCACCGCCACCACCGCGCTGAAGATCTCGCCGGCCGGGCGCAGACCGATGGTCTGGATCAGCAGACCGACCCCGACCGCTGGCACACCGAGCATGGCGAACAGGATGGCGAAGAAGGTCGACACCGCCTCGGCCCGGTGCTGCGGCTCGGTCTTCATGGTGATCGTCGCGATGCCGTCGCCGACCGCCACCCCGGACGCGACACCGATGATCGCCGCGCTGATGATGAGCGTCGCCAGCAACGCCATCCACATGCTGAACGCGAGCAGGCCCGCCCCCACGACCAGGCCGGCGCAGGCGCTGGCCAGCGCGGCACGCGAGGACAACACGCGGGTCAGCAGCTGACCGAACGCCGCGCCGGTGAAAGCCACGAAGACCACCAGCGCGGCCAGGGTGTGTGAGGTCTCGTGCAGGACCATGCCGAGGAACAGCCCGCTCACCGACGTCAGCACCCCGAGGGCGGCGAAACCCGCGCCGGCGGTGAGCGCCGAACGGACGAAGGCGCCACGGATGGTCGCCGGCACGTGCAACCGCTGCAGCCGCACTGTCACCGGCGAACGTTCCCGGACCGTCTCCGGCACCCCGCGCAGCGCGATGATCGCGATCACCGCCAGGATCAACACGATCACCCAGGGCAGCCGGAGCGGTTCGGGTGCCACGTCCGACACGATCCCGGACAGCAGGGTGCCGGTGGCCAGGCCGCCCAGGTTCGCGAAGATCGACACGGTGGCGGCACGCTTCGGGTGCCGGGGGTCGATCAGCTCCGCCAACGCCGCTGTCGCCGTGCCGATGATCAGTGCGGCGGACAGCCCGGCGAGGATCCGACCCACGATGATCATCGCCAGGTCGACGGCGGCCAGGAAGACGGCGTCGGCGGCGACGGAGAGCAACAGCGCGATGAGGATGACCGGGCGCCGGCCGATCTGGTCGGAGAGCCGACCGAAGACCAGCAGTCCGACCACGACTCCCAGCGCGTACAGCGCGTAGACCACTGTCACCGTCAACGACGAGAACCCGAACTCCAGCTCGTAGAGCGGGTACAGCGGGGTCGGCACTGTGGTGCCCACAAGCGTGATCCAGAACGCGAACGCGACCCGCACCGCGCCGGACGTGGACCCTGTCGTTGCGCCCCCAGCGCGGCTGGCGTCGGACATGAGCAGTCCCCCCGGGTTCGGACCCTGTCACGGGCCGTCGCCACCGCACCCTTCTCATCGCGGCACCTGGCCCGCGTACAAGCATGGGCTGGGGCATCGGGGTGATGTGCGGTAACCGCCCTAAAGGCCCTCGCCCGAGGCGGCAGCGCTTCCGGGCCGGACGGCCGTTTCCAGGCCGGGATGAACTCCCGGCGGGTTCCCGGTATCGCCGGCGATTCGTTGCAGGGCGGCGATGAGCGCGACGCGCTCGTCGGCGTCAAGCGCGGCGAGGACCTCGTCCTCGTGCTGGTCGGCGACCTCGCGTGCGCGAGGGAGTAGCTGTCGCGCGGCGCCGGTCAGGTGGATGGCGTGGGCTCGGCGGTCGCCTGGATGCCGTCGGCGTTCCACCAGGCCGCGCTGTTCGAGGTCGTCAAGCAGGCCGACCATGACCTTGCGGTGGACGCCCAGCGCGTCGGCGAGCTGCTGCTGGGAACGCCCCTCGCCACGCTCCACGTGCATGAGCAGTCCGAAGTGGTTCGGTGCGATGCCCAGCGGTGCAAGCCGCGCGGCGAACGTCTGCGCAACGTGGAACCCGAGCTGTGACAGCAGGAAGTTGGCCCGGTCGGCGAGCGGCCGGTCCGCAGGTGGTGCAGAGTCGTCAGACACCTCGGTATTGTACGTCCACGGTATTGTCCGTTACGGTAACAGTCACCGCGACGCCGTATCGCTGCGTCCGTCGACACCGGAGGATGCGTGATGTCCCATCCGCTGCCCCGCTTCGCCGAACCGGAACCGTACGGATTTCTCTATCTGGGTTTCCAGGCTGCGCCCGCGCAACGACTGCCCGTCTACACCCGCACCCCACGCCGGCGCAGCGCGGCGGCGCGGCTCGTGCAGGCAGTTCCCGCACTCGTACGCCGCCCCGACGTCGTGTCCGTCAAGGTCTTCCGGGCGGTGTTCATCCCGCCACTGCCGGGCGCACCCAGGTACGACCTGGCGATGCTCGTCAGGACTGTGAGTGTGGAGCACCTGGAGACCGTCCGTACCTGCGACGAGGTCTCAGCCCTCGACGGCGAGCAGATCCTCGCCGGTGTCAACGTGGCCCGGATCGGCGAAACCGACGCTCGAACCGACGGCACCTTTCTTTTCAACCACTTCACCGCCGTGCCGGGCACCGACGCCGAAGCCGTTTGGCGCTCCCTCACCGGCTGGTACACCACCAAGACCGGCGTCGACAACTCCACCGCTCTGCGCCCCACCGGACCATCGTCGTTCGCGCTCATCAACTACGCGCGAATACCCGCCGGGGCGATCCGATTCCTGTTCGGGCAACTCACGCGGCCGAGCTTCCACCGCTTCGTGCGAGCCACGCTCGACGACCACGGAATGCACGCCCTGCCTGCCTTTCACCGTTCGATCCACGCGTCGACGTGAGCCTCGACCGAAGGGAACCTCCATGCGCTTCCACGGCCTTGCCGGCATCGCCGGCATCGGCTTCGTCATCATCCTGATCGCGGCCAACCTGCTGCTGACCGCAGCGGGCTTCCCAACCCCCTCCGAAGCCACATCCGTCGACGAGATCACCGCGGTCTTCGCTGCCGAATCCGGGGCACTACGCATGGCCTCGGCACTCTTGCCGGCAGCCTGGTTGCTGGCCACG